>CALXXF010000007.1 GCA_944392615.1 uncultured Clostridia bacterium | reverse complement strand
TGTGTCAGTGTTGTTGATGTTGTCAAGAATCCAGATGATCCTTGGGCATGGGCTGGACTTGCGGCTGATGTGGTATCTCTTGTTGTTCCATTCGCCACTGGTGGCGGTTTAATCGTTGATGTGGCAACTAAAGCAGATGATGTTGTTGATTTGGCGAAAAATTTGGATAATGTTTCCGACACTGCCGACACTATCTACGATGGTGTTAAAGCATACACCAAAGCAGACATACCTGATTGTTTTATAGCAGGAACATTAATATCAACAGCTGAAGGTGCGGTCTCAATTGAAGATATCTCTGTCGGAGATTATGTATGGTCTATGGATTCTGAAACAGGAACAGTAGCACTCAAACAAGTTGTTGAGACATTTGTTAATGAAACAACTGCAGTAACTCATGTGACAATTAATGGCGAAATAATTACATCCACTCAAACTCATCCATATTATGTTGAAGGAAAGGGATGGGTTCTTGCTCAAAATCTTCATGTTGGAGACATTCTCGTTATGCTCAATGGTGAACGAGTGATCCTTGAACTTGTCCAACATGAGATTTTGGAAACACCAGTCATCACTTACAATTTTGAAGTGGAAGGATTTCATACTTATTTCGTTGGTGATAGCGGAATATTTGTCCATAACAAATGTAAGCCATATAAGTATATGACTAACCAGGATAAAAATATATTAAAAAACGAAATCAAGAATAGCCACGATGTTACGTTCTTGACAAAGTCGGATGCCGAACAGTTTGTTTTGGATAACTATACTGATTTCCCGAAGGAAATAGCCGGAGGTAGAAGTGCCAAGGGATGGCATTTTGATGAACATCCTATCAATGGAGAAATGCGCAAGCACATTAATATATATAGCAAAACAGATGGGTTTAGAGCACATATTCTGTGGAAAGCTGATTAAGTAAAAACTAGTAGTTCCTATATGCCTTTATGGCATATAGGTGCTACTATTGAGGGGGGCGGATATAATGATCATACAGAAAGAAATTGTACCTACATGGGCATTAAGAAGTATAAGATCACAGCTATTGATAAATTTTTCATATAACACATATGATAGTATTGATGATTTTATAAAAATACATTCTCATGATGAAATCATTAAAACACTCTTCAACAGAGAGTGTTCGTACAAAGTATTAATAGCAAAATTTAATGAAGCTTGTAGCTCAATGAAAGATAACGATTGTTTTGTGGTATCATACAAAGTAAACAATAATTTTAATATAAAAATATCAGAGCAAATTCAAATCTTTTATTATGACGATAGGGTAGATTTAGAGAGCATAAAAATATTTCCATGGGACTATCCGCAAAACATAACTTGCTTCGGTGAACGGTTTAGCTTTAGTGATGAGGAAATAATAAGCGATTTTTTCAAGTTGAATATTCTCTCATACTATATTAAGTATTGCTTGGGATGCCCGGATTGTGCGTATAATAAGCCAAACATTAAGAAAACCAACAATAGCTTTGTTATAAATGACTCCTTAAAAATAACACTGGATTCACATATTGTTTTTACTTATGATAACATAGATATTTACATTGCCGACACATGGTGGTTTTCTAATGATGAAATTATTAATGATTTGCTTTCGTTGCCCCCAGCAGAGTTCGGATTAAAATATAAATCCTTTTGGTGTTAATCTTAAAGTCACATCTAATATCATTATTTGTTTTTTTATGCACATAGTGTCTTAGTACAACTATTTGAGAACAAGCAAAACGGTCGGTGGTGTTCTTCATACATACTTGTTGGACGGATCCGTTATTCTTTCTGAAGAATATGACGGCAAGCTCTTCCTCTACATGTATGATGAGAACGGAGCTCCTATCGGTATACACTACCGTGAGGATAGTTACGATAAAGGGGTCTTCGATTGCTATTACTTTGAGAAAAACTTCCAAGGTGACATCACCGGTATTTTTAATGAAGCTGGAACACAGGTTGTTTGGTATGATTATGACGCTTGGGGCAATCGAGTAGGCGGAGCATGGGTAGTTCATAATCAAGACATCTATAAGAATCTGTTTTACGCCAATCCTTTCCGTTATCGTGGGTATTATCAGGACAGTGAAACAGGCTTCTATTATTGCGGTAGCAGATATTACGATCCTAAAATTGGCCGTTTCATCAATGCGGACAGTACCAATACATTGATGAATACTCCTATGGCTTACACCGATAAAAATCTGTATGCTTACTGTGATAACAATCCTGTAATGCGTGTAGACAACGGTGGTGAGTTTTGGGATACTGTATTTGATGTTATCTCTCTTTGTGTCAGTGTTGTTGATGTTGTCAAGAATCCAGATGATCCTTGGGCATGGGCTGGACTTGCGGCTGATGTGGTATCCCTGGCTGTTCCTTTTGCAACCGGTGGTGGTGCTGTTGTTAAAGCAGTATCCAAAGTAGATGATGTGGTTGATTTAGCCAAGACCGCAGATCGAGTGGCAGATACAGCAGATAATGTATATGATGGCGTTAAAGCCATGAGCAAGGTTGATATTCCGGACTGCTTTGTTGCAGGAACAATGGTGGCTACAGAAGACGGTCACAAACCGATTGAAACAATCGAGGTTGGAGATTATGTTTGGGCCACTGACGAGAAAACCGGGGAAACCTCTTTGAAACAGGTTGTCAATACCTTCATTAATGAAACAACAGCAGTTACACACGTAACCATTAATGGTGAGGTAATCACTTCAACACAGACGCATCCATATTATGTTGTTGGCAGAGGTTGGACACTTGCAGGTAGCCTTCAGGCGGGCGACATCTTAGTCATGCTCAATGGCGAAAAAGTTGTTCTTGAGCTTGTTCAGCATGAAATTTTAGAAACACCTGTTACAACATATAATTTTGAGGTCGCTGATTTTCATACTTATTATGTAGGAACGAATAATGTTCTTGTGCATAACAAATGCAAAGTTCAAATATCTCAAAAACTCGAATATGTTTTTGGTAACGCGACTGGTGATAAACACAATATTGATCGTTCACAAGGACTTTTAGAGCAAGTCCAAAATATAGGAATCAACGACACGCCAAAGGGCAGACAATACATGTTAGAGCAGCTAATGGAAATTCCTGATGCGGTTAGCGAATCGCCTATAAGGAATAGATATAGTTCTCTCCTTTGTGGACCTAGTGGCGTAAGACAAATGGACACCATATGGGAAAATGGAAAACTTATCACAATATATATTTATGGGAGAATGCGATGAATGTAAGTAAAGATAATTGGGTTATACATGAAATTGATTTTGAAAAATTCAATGTTTTGAACAAAAATACATTTTCAATTGGAGTTGCCTTTAATTATCCCAAGCAATACTTTTGGTTATCCGAACAACATAGCAATTTTGAAATATTAATAGAACAATCTTCTATAGGTCTTCATACTGTTCCATTTATTTCGTTTTTGGATAAAAATCAAACATTGTTTTGTCTTACCAATTCTTTTGTAGTGATTGATTACAAAAATAAAGCTATACTCTTACAACAGGAATTAAACACTCCGTGTATAGATATTGTTTGTATAAATGATATTGCATATATCGTGTGTGAAGCAGACATTATAAAATATTCTGTGAAAGACAACACACTGTTCGATTCATTATACTTATCAGACGCAGTAAAAGAGATTTCTATTCAAAATGGAAATTGCCTGATAACTCTATACGATGGCAATTTTATTACTTTGCCATTCTAATCCGTGTATTCGTTTTCCGCATAATTCAAGAGGGCACCGCTCATTTGCGGTGCCCTCGACCCCAACTACAATATTAATTGTTCAATGAATCCGGAACACAGGTTGTCTGGTATGACTATGACGCTTGGGGTAATCGAGTAGGCGGAGCTCCCCTTTCCGGCACCGCAGTCCGGGAGCAGCTCGTCGGTAAAAATGTGTGAGCAGTGACAGGTATTGATTATGTCGTCGTGTAATTTCAATTCGTTAGCGCATTTGATTCCCGCGATGGTGGCATCTGTAACCCGCCTCATCGCCGCATGAAGAAATTCCGGGCGGTCGATAAGGTCTATATAGATATTCTCCACTCCCATAACCTGAGTGAGATAATCCCACACTCCGATGTGAAACTGAAACCCGTGACTTGCCACAACGGGGGCAACTCCGTCAAAAATACACTCTGCCTCCTGCATGATACGGGCACTCTCGGCCTTGTCATGAGTTATCACAATATCCTTTATCTTGCATATGTCATCCATGTCCCTGATAAGGTTCTCAAAATGCTGGGCATTGACACCGCTTGTTCTGTCATAATTCAGAATATCAACATGCGGCGATAAGCCGTAGCCGGAAAAACCCGCCGCAAGCGGAACAGTCAGATACGGGTCAAGCACCATATCCACAGGAAAATGCCTCCACTGATAGATCTGTTTTCTCAGCCCGTCTTCAAATCCCCGCCAAAAAGGATCTTCGACCTGCAAAGTAAGCTCGTCGTTGATATTCAATTCATTCCACGGCAGCTGGTCTATAAGGACCATCGGACGCACCATTTTACCTCTGTTAAGCGCCTTCCATAATTCAATCTTTTCTTTTTGAACAGGCAAAAGGGCAAACTCCATATATTCGGCGGCAAGCCGTCTTAAAACTTCTTTATCGCGTGTTGAAAAAGCCATGGCACTATCCCCCCTGAATGGTCCGCAAACGTTTTTTTCATTATACCAGTTTACTTATTCTGTTTACATGGCAAAAAAAAAGAAATTATACGCAAATATTGACTTTTTCGCTTAAAACGGATATACTCTATCACAGGAAGAAACAGGATGGGGTGATGGACTGTGCTTACAGAATACGGCAATGTGAAAGTAGGACCTGAATGGATCGTAAACGAGCTTGCTCCTCCGCTGTTTACGCGCGTTTATTATGTCTGTTCGGGAGATGTCACCTGCTTTTGTGCGGGGAGAACATTAAAATTGAAGCACGGATATTTATATCTTTTTCCGACAGCCGCTTCGTATCGCCTTGTGCAAAACCCGGACGACACCCTGGACTGCACATTTCTTCACCTGATCATCTCGCCGTCACTTATACCGGACGTTGTGGAAATAGACCTGACACACAACACTCTTTTAAGGCTGCTTCTTCTTGCCTTCCGTGAGGCGGTTGACAAAGAGGGGCGGACAGTTCTGGAATCGCTTTCTGACAGCCTGCAGATCTATCTCAAAGAACATGGCTGTTTTACAGAGGTAAGCGGAGAGATCGGCAAGGTTATGAAGGAAATTTCCCGGTGCAGAAACCGGATGCAGAGTATTGAAGAATTGAGCGCATTCTGCGGCTATCACCCTCAGTACTTTATCAGGAAATTCAGGAAAGAGGTTGGTATGACGCCGCATCAATATATGCTGCATCTTCATTTGCAGGAAGCGGCAGTCATGCTCAGGCGTACTGAAACGGTAGCTCAGGCGGCGGCATGCACCGGATTTTCTGATATCAAGAATTTTGAAAAGGCGTTCAAGGGCAAATACGGCATGAGCCCCGCAAAATACAAAAAAACCGGCGGCATGTTTCCGTGATATACAGTTGATCAGGCTGCGCCTTATCATGACAGGGACAACATAAAAGCCGTGAGAAGCCAGCCCGCACGCATAAATCAAGCCCGCGCGCACAAATCAGCCCGCACGCATAAATCAGCCCGCACGCATAAATCAGCCCGCGCACAGATAAGCCCGGAAATCAAGAGCCGGTCGCTCTTATAAAGACCACTGCAATCGCTTTTTGCAGATCAGTCGCCTTAAATCGGGGGCTTTCCGTGATTGACGAGCATGAGCGGAATACGCATAAAAGACGTAAAAGACTTGAAAGAAAGGAATGAAAAACAGGTGACGGAAAAGGAAAAATCTCACGCCGGTATGCTGTATCAGCCAGCCGACCCAGAGCTTGTATCTGACAGGGAAAATACCGTCAGAAAGCTGTACGACTACAACAGAATATACCCGCTTGATCATGAAAAAAGAAAGTCGGCAATAAAAGAGATACTGGGGAAAACAAAAGAAAGCTGTATTGTCGAACAGCCGTTTTTCTGTACATACGGCTATAACACAACCGTGGGAGAAAACTTTTTTCTCAATGTCAACGGGAAGCTGATGGACAGCGGCAGGATCACGATAGGCGATAACGTATTCATAGCTCCCAACGTATGCATAATAACCGAGGAGCACGCTATGGACGTAGAGCAGAGAAACAAAGGGCTTGAATACACCCACCCTGTGACAATAGGAAACAACGTTTGGATTTGCACCGGCGCAATGATACTTCCCGGCGTCACAATAGGCGACGGGAGCGTAATCGGCGCGGGAAGCGTGGTGACAAAGGATGTGCCGTCGGGCTGCCTTGCGGCGGGAAATCCCTGCCGCGTCATAAGAAAGCTGTGAAAAAGCTTTGCGTCCGGCGAAGCCGGTTCATGGAGTATCCGGGAGTGAATGTATAAATCCCGGCTCGTATTTTAATAGCTTCAGTATGAATGCACCCACCTATTTGCATATGCGACGCACGACATTCTTCTCTTAACCGGCATACCGTGTGCTCAGCAGATGCGCTCCGGATAATTCAAATAAAATACAGCCTATATCAAACAAACAACAACCTGAAAGGGAGTGACCTACCTGTGTATAAAATAACTGCAGCGGTAGAAGGAATGAAGTGTCCCAGATGCGAGGAGCACGTCAATGAAGCCGTAAAAAAGCGCCTTAAAGTAAGAAAAGTAACGTCGTCACATACAGACGGAATCACCGTCATAATATCGGAAGCAGACCTTGCAGAGCAGGATGTAAAGGAGGCGATATCCTCCGCCGGATACACCGTAGCGTCGGTGAAAAAAGAGCCTTACGTAAAAAAAGGGCTTTTCTGGCGCTGACAATCATGACGCCGACAGGCACGGCATATTTGCCGCAGGCATAATTATCGCAGACAAAAAAACGGCTGTCGCAAATGGCGGAGCCGCTTGTGTATCAAACCGGCAGGTTATTTTTCTGCCTTTCCGGTGAGCTTACCGGAAAAACCAATTCCCTGCCCTCGATGTATCATGACGAAGAACCGGGAAGAGGTCTCAGTTCTCAGTGCCGCTGCCTTCTGTATGCGCGTCGCTCTTCAAATCTTTGTCAGAATCGTCAGGTCTTACACTATCAACCTGTCCGAGGGCTGACAGCATTTTTTCTCTGACAAGAGCGCTTATAGCCATCGTGTTGAGCTCGGCGTATTGTTCGGGATAAATCACGTCCGCTATATCCATCTCAACCTTTGTTGTCCTGAGCGGGAAATTTTTCTTTATATCCTGGGTATTTCTGAAAGTTATTATTACGATCGGAGCACCAGATTTTTTCGCCGCCGAAAAAGGAGCAGCTCTGAAAGGAAGCAGTCTGCCGTCTTTGCTCCTGGTCCCCTCAGGCGCTATGGCGGCGGAGGCGATGTCTCTCTTTATCCAGTCGGCGCATTTATCGACAGTCTTTTTGGCTTTTATAGGACTTACCCTGTCAATAACGAGAAATCCGCTCATGTGCATGTATTTGCCCACAATGGGTATCTTCTCGTTTTCCGGCTTTGAAACGAGTATTATGCCTCTGTCCGGTATCTGCGTCACCAGTACCAGCGGGTCAAAATTGGATACATGATTATATACGGCGAGGAAGCGCCCTTCCGGCAGCTTTTCAATTCCCGTCAGGCGTGTCCTGACCCTGAGAAAGAACAAGAGCTGCTTAAGACTCTCGACAGTTATCGTGTAAAAATACTTCGACGGCTTTTCAACAGGCTTTTTCTTGCTGAAAAACAGTCCCAAAATCCCTGCGAGTATGACATGAATCAAAAATGCAATAAAATAGAATGGGATGATAAGCAAGACCGGGATAAAGTACCAATACCAGTCGGTGTAAAGCCCTGTGAAAAAAAACACTATTCCCGACATTGCAGCAGAAATTATCAATAGTACAGCAGTCAAGGTCCGTACCTCCGTTCAGTGATCAAGCGTCCTTTTGAGATACCGCATGTCCAGATTCTACCACATTGCTCTCAGCCTGTCAACCATGAGGCGGAAAACCTGTTCGTTTTATCTATCGCCTGTTTATCAGCGATTTACATGCTGTTTATATGCACTTTGATTTATCCTATCTGTTATTTATGATTTATTTCGTCGCTCGTTTTGCGGTTTTTTGACTTTTGCTTTTCTTCCTGTCTCGGACGGTGAATATTTTTTTTGCTTTTTCTTAACGGAAAATCCGAATGAGCCGATTTTTTTGCCGAGAGAATAATACTCTCCGTGAACATATGCGCAAAGACCTGCCTTTTCAAGACATATCCTGCCGCTGGGATCGACGATTTTTTCGTCTATACGCACGGCGGTCACATCCGCTATGAACATGTCGTGGCTGCCAAGCTCTATACAACTGCGCACTCTGCATTCAATAGATACCGGAGACTCTGCTATAGACGGCGCCTCTACTGTCTGCGAGGGCTCTGCTGTGAGGGAACAATCGGCGAATTTGTCGCGGTCTCTTCCCGAATATACTCCGCAGCGGTCGCAGATCCTGACCATTGAGGACGGTGTGAGATTGATTACAAATTCACCTGTTTTGCTGATTATGGAATGAGAATATCTCGACTTTCTGAGTGAAATATAGGTTTGCGACGGCTTTGTGTTTATTATTCCCGTCCAGGCGACGGTGCACACGTTGGGCTTTTCGACACTACCGCTCGAAACAAGAACAGCAGGTACAGGAGCAAGCATGGCTCCGGGACCGAAAGAAATTTTAGACATCTTAACTGACCTCCAGGCAAGACGGTTTCGCTCGTCATAGTACTTCTCTCAGCAGTTTTGCCCGCTTTCAGGTTATTCGGCAAAACTTCATGTGCGCCATCTGCTGAGTGAAGACACTGCAAAGGGCTCATATCATTCAAAGGACTGGGGCAAAGCAGAATTTTCCCCCGAATGAATTTCTCTCTTGATTATAATGAATTTTTACGATACAACGAGCGTGTAAGCAGCTGCGCAGTATTTTGAGGGACTTGTGTTAAATCAATTCTGAAGAGTGCTGCTTATTTTTTTTGAAGCCCGGTGTGTGCGGCAAAGTACATGCGCACAATGCGTCACAATGCGGTCGTCACCGAAACGGTCGTCACCGAAGCGGTTGCCTCTGAAGCGGTCGTCACCGAAGCAGTTGCCTCCGAAACAGCTGCCATTAATGAAAAAGGACGCTTGTGCGGTCGGCATTCCGCAAAAGCGCCTTTTTCTTTGAAAAGAGAGAAATTTATGAAAAAACAGTCATTTTCCATGTTGCGCGGAAGCTAAAGACGGCGCGCTGAAACAAGACGCGTCAAGTATGTAACCCCGCGAGAAGATAAACTATTCTTCGGCTATATTATATACCCTGTTTTTCTTTTAGTCAATACGGAAACAGCGGGCCAACTATTAAAATATTGGAAATATTTAGTGAACTGTATGAAACAAAAAATTTACAAATATTTTCCTTTCTCTTTCTTTCACGCTTTTTCCGACACGCTCTCCGGTCAGAAATAATTGATTTGATAATTGACATAGTCTGAGCATTGGTATATAATGTAAGCGTATAGCAGAGCCGTCCTGCACGGCAGGACCCAGCGCAGGGTACGGCTGCAGGCGGGTGCAGGAATTCAATGGCGGAAGCCGGAAAACGCCCGTCACGCTGTAGCGCAAAGAAAGGACTGATATTTTTTGACTGAAAAAGAATCAAGAAAAGGCGGGATATCGGTCAGCACCGAGAATATATTCCCGGTAATAAAGAAATGGCTGTATTCCGAAAAAGAAATATTTTTAAGGGAGCTTGTGTCAAACGCATGCGATGCCGTGAGCAAGCTTAAAAGGTTGTCCTCCCTCGGTGAATATTCACCTCAGGAGGAAGAGAATTACCGCATAACTGTAAAGGCCGACAAAGACGAAAAGACCCTCACTGTATCTGACAATGGCGTCGGAATGACCTCAGAAGAAGTAGAGAAATATATCTGTAATATCGCTCTTTCGGGAGCCGCCGATTTTATTGAAAAATACGAAGGCAAGGATTCGGCAAGCGGTATAATAGGTCATTTCGGACTGGGCTTTTATTCAGCCTTCATGGTCGCGGACTCTGTGGAGATAGTGACAAAGTCTTACACCGGAGCCCCCGGCACACACTGGCGTATCGACGATTCGGGAGAATACGAAATCCTTGATGACGCTTGCGAAAGAGGACGCGGGACAGACGTCATCCTCCATATAAACGAAGAAGGGGAGGAGTACCTCGACGAATTCAAATGCCGCGAAGTACTTTCAAAGTACTGTTCCTTCATGCCTGTCGAAATATTCTTTGAAAAAGCTCAGGACGAGACCGACGACAAAAAGGAAGACGCCGATAAAAAGCCTCCGGTGCCTGTGAATGACACCCATCCTCTGTGGCTGAAGAATCCTTCAGACTGTACTGATGAGGAATACAACGATTTCTACCGCAAGGTATTCCACGATTTCAGACAGCCCCTGTTCAGAATACACATAAATGCAGACTATCCGCTCAACTTTAAGGGAATACTCTATTTCCCTCCGATACGCAGTGAATACGACACCCTTGAGGGGCAGGTAAAGCTGTACTACAATCAGGTTTTTGTGGCGGACAACATCAAGGAAGTCATACCGGACTATCTTCTCCTTTTGCGCGGAGTTCTCGACTGCCCTGAGCTTCCTCTCAACGTCTCGCGTTCATACCTTCAGAACAGCGGCTACGTATCTAAAATATCCCAGCACATAACCAAAAAAGTGGCTGACAAGCTCGTATCGCTTTTTACGAATGAGAGGAAGAGCTACGAGGGCTTCTGGGAAGACATAAAGGTGTTTGCAAGATACGGGGCGATAAAAGACCGCAAATTTTACGAAAAGGTAAAGAGCGCTCTGCTTTTGAAGCTTACCGACGACAGCTTCGTGAACCTCGACGAATATCTTGAGCAGGCGAAGGAAACGCATAAGGACAAGGTGTACTACACTTCCGACAAAGTTCTTCAGGCCCAGTATGTTAAAATGTTCACCGACAAGGGCATAAAGGTCGTTTGTCTTTCCGGTCCTCTCGACATGCAGTATATCTCATTTCTTGAATCCGACATGAAAATAACCTTCAGCCGCGTGGACTCTGATACAGCAGCTCTGCGCGAGGAAGGCGGGCAAAGCGACGACATTGCAGGAAAAGAGGCAATAACAAAGCTCTTCCGCGACAGGAGCGGCAAAGAGGACATGTCCGTCCGCTTCGAAAAGCTCGGAGAGAAAGCGCCGGCTGCCGTTCTGAATCTTTCTGAATCTGACAGAAGATTCGACGACATGATGAAATTTTACTCTACTTCCCGGAATGAAACGACGGATGACCCGTCTTACTCGCTCATTTTGAATTCTTCAAGCCCGCTTATAACCAAACTGTGCGATGCAGCGTCAAAGGATGCTGAAAACGAAAAGCTCGTGTCCGCGGTAAAACAGATCTGGTATCTTTCGCTGCTTGCGCAGCGCAGACTCACCGCAGACGAACTGTACTGCTTCATCAACGACAGCTTTTCGTCTATAGAAAACAGTCTCTGAACACAGCCGTCGGCAGTATGTAAACGGGCATCGGCAAAAGGCATCCGCAAAAGATATGTTTGATCTGCATGCGAAAAAGGGTGTGCACTCTGCATGCGAAAAGCGTGTGCAGAAGAAATCGGACCGCTCTGCCTTCCGGAGCTGAAAACACACGGACATGAAAAGCGGCAAGACAGGGCGACAGAGAAGACGTCATAAAAAATATAAGCCGCGGTATAACGGTATAATGTATGAAAACCGCAGCAAAGGGATACCCGGCATACCGGAGATTTGATATATGCGGGACAAATGGAAATGTTAGCCGCAGGCACAAAAACCCACGTAAAAGACAAGAAGTGCAGGCGTATGCGTGAGCCCGCGCGGGAGGATATCCATGCCAGCAAAAGAAGATGTGATCGGCGAAAACATAAGGTGTGCCGTCAAGGAGCTGTTTTGCCTTTACGACAGACTTCCGTGTCAGATAGACGAGGCGTGCCGCACAATCCTTGAGCTGAGCGGCGACTCTGCCGACCCTGCCGAATCTGCAGAGCTTCTGACGTATTCATATGAAAATATGAAGCGCAGGCTTTCAGAGAAAATGCATGTGCCGTTTGATGACGGCATTTCGGACAGGACCCGGCGTTTTATCCTCGACATATCAAGCTCATGCCAGCCGGCAGTAAGCGCCTTTGCCGCAGCGACGCTTTCCGGGATGACCGGAAGATGCGTCCTTCCCTCCTTTTCGCCGCCGGAGTCACCGCTGATAGCTTATTTCAGGAACTCATACTCTGATATGGCGTACCGGGTGTTTTCCGGTGCGTTTGGCGACTGCCGTGCGGTATATTTTGACGACATGCAGTCTGTATGTGAAGAGCTTTACAACGACAGATGCGACTTTTGCATATTGCCGCTCGGCGACCCTTCGCAGGGACGGCTGTCTGGCATAGATCGCCTCACCGAAGGATACGGGCTTTTCTTGCTCCTCACCTGCCGGGCTGAGGGTCCGGGAGGTATCATGGAATTCGGACTTTTTTCGTCATCAGGCTATTTTTCGGAAAATGCGGATTCACTTGAGCTTATTGCCTTTACCGACGAAGAGCACCGCCTTTCCCACCTCATGCGTACCCTTGAGATACTCGGATTTGAGCTTGCCGATTGCTGCCGCGTATCATCTCAGGCAGACGGCGTTGCCGCATTCAGACTCTCTTTCTGTCTTAGTGCGGCGGCAGGCACTGAGAGAAAGGCATCTGTCGACGCTGCTCTTACATTCATCAGGTGCGAGTTTTCACACAGTCTTATAACCGGACTTTCCCGCGTTCTTCCGCCGCTTAACGCATGACACGTTCAGAAAAGTCGCGGAAGCTTCTGAAAACATTTAAACAACACAGACCATAAAAACAAAAAGGAGTACAGCGAATGGATTACAAGCAGGAATATCTCAGATGGATGTCCTCCGACAAGGTGGACGCTGCAACAAAAGCGGAGCTGAAGGCTCTTGCCGACAATGAAGAGGAGATCAAATTCAGGTTTATTTCATACCTTGCTTTCGGGACCGGAGGTTTGCGCGGAACCATGGTCGCAGGGATGAACGCCATGAACGTTTACACCGTCGCACATGCGACGCAGGGCTTTGCAAATCTCATAATAAAGGAAGGAAAGCAGGAAAGAGGGGTAGTCATTTCACATGACAGCCGCAACAATTCCGACCTTTTTTCAAAGGTGACCGCCGAGGTGTTCGCAGCCAACGGCATAAAGGTCTACTATTTTGATTCGCTTCGTCCGACTCCGGTGCTTTCTTTTTCCATACGCTACCTCAGATGCATCGCGGGCGTAAATGTTACGGCGTCTCATAACCCGAAGGAATACAACGGATATAAGGCGTACTGGGAGGACGGCGCCCAGCTGTCGCCAGAGCAGGCCGAGCTCGTAAGCTCTTACATTTCAGCAACCGACATATTCAGCGGCGTGAAAAGAATGGATTTCAACGAAGCAGTAAAATCGGGGCTCATTGAAATAGTGGGAACGATAATAGACGACGCTT
Organism: uncultured Clostridia bacterium; assembly: GCA_944392615.1. Taxonomy (GTDB): domain Bacteria; phylum Bacillota; class Clostridia; order Oscillospirales; family CAG-272; genus RGIG1993. Next base: position 58,999 of record CALXXF010000007.1, on the reverse strand, counting down.
ATATACAGAACGTCACCGCCCAGCTGGTTGACAAATCGGTAATTCCCTCTATGGCAGACCATCTGAAGGTCGTTTATACGCCTCTCCACGGCTGCGGACACAGGCTTGTTCCTGAGGTACTTCGCCTTTGCGGGCTCAAGCACCTGTACACAGTCGGAGAGCAGATGGTGATAGACGGCAACTTTCCTACTGTCAAGAGTCCTAACCCCGAATATCCGGAGGCACTTTCTCTCGGCTGTGCACTTGCTGAAAAGGTGGGAAGCGACCTCGTACTTGCGACCGACCCCGACGCCGACCGCGTCGGAATAATGATACGCCGTGCGGACGGTCAGTTCATGTCCATAACGGGCAATCAGGTGGGAGCGCTTCTTCTTGACTATATCCTCACGGCATACGAAAATACAGGCACAATGCCCGACAAGCCTTACGCAGTAAAGACGATTGTCTCAACCGAGCTTGCCACAAAAATATGCCGCGAGCACAATGTTGACATATACAATGTGCTAACCGGCTTCAAATTCATCGGAGAGGTCATAAAAAATCACGACGACGTGGGAGACGGACACTATCTGTTCGGCTTTGAAGAGTCGTACGGCTATCTCAAAGGCACGTACGCGCGCGACAAGGACAGCGTTGTTGCTTCGATGCTCATAGTCGAAATGGCGGCATATTATAAGGCAAAGGGCATGACGCTGTACGACGCGCTGCTCAGAATGTATGAAAAATACGGATACTACACCGAGACCACTGTAAATGTGGCTATGAAGGGTCTTGACGGAGCAGAAAAAATGAAGGCACTGATGGATTCACTCAGGAAGGAGCCTCCGAAGACAATAGGCGGCCTGAAAGTGATGTCAATGCGCGACTATCAGACCGAAACTATAACAGATTTTGTGACAGGAGAAAAAACTCCCACAGGTCTTCCGGTGTCAAATGTCCTTTATTTTGAAACCGAAGGAGGAAACGTAGTCGTAGTACGCCCCTCCGGCACCGAACCTAAAATAAAGCTGTATCTCCTTATCAACGGAGCAGACCAGAATAGCTGCGCCGCCCTTCTCGCAGAATTCAGGAAGACAGTTGAAGCATGGGTCTGACGCCTGCGTGAATCAACCGCTACACCGACCGAAACCAGCGTAGCCCGCCACCGGTGTGAGCCGATTTTCCATGTATCTGCTGATGTCCATGTGCCTCGCTGACGTTTGACTTTTCCGGATATTCGCTGTGCATCAGCGGAGGACTCATCCATTGTGAGTTATTGTCTGAATCGTTCAACTGACATATCGAAGCAGTCTGAAAAAAGCAAATAAAGACCGTGACCGACCATACGGATCGATCACGGTCTTTGACTTTATTAATGCGAGAATTAAGCCCTTAATGCGAGAATTAAGCCCCTTGACTGGATAATGCCTGCCTATGCGCCTTGCGGCATTCCTGCCGACCTCCATTTTTTTATTTGTCCGATGTCGCTTTTTCAAGATATTTAACGACGTCGGAGACTGTAATGAAGCCCTTCAGATCGTCATCGGCAATCTCTATGTCAAACTCCTCTTCGCATACGCAGATGAGATCGGCAAGTTCAAGAGAGTTGATACCGAGGTCATTGATCAGCTCTGCCTCAGGCGTCACATCAGACTCTTTGACATGAAGGTCATTGACAAGTATTTCTTTAACGCGATCAAACATTTCATTTCTCCTTAAAGTATATGACTGTATTGTAAGGTCATCTGACCTTAAACCTCTTTATTTTCTTTGTCGTTGTCTTTTCAAATTCGGTATCGCGCAATTCCAGCTCATGTATCTGTTTGAATAGGGGCAGATTCTTGTTCACTTCGTTGAGCTGAGTCTTGATAAGATTATATATATCATCTCTTGCCATTCCCTGTGTGCGATCCTCATCTGCATAAACAAGAGCGGTTATGACAGTCTCACCGCTGTTGTTCTTTCTTCCGACCACAACGCATTCTTTTATTTCCGGTATTACGGATATATATTCCTCTATTTCCTCAGGATATATGTTCTTTCCGTTGCTGAGTATTATGACATTTTTCTTGCGTCCGGTTATATACAGATATCCGTCGTCATCTATATATCCCACGTCGCCCGTCCTGAACCAGCCGTCATCTGTGAAGACTTCTGCCGTTGCCGCCGGATCCTCATAGTACCCCTGCATGACATTTTCGCCTTTTACAAGTATCTCGCCTGTATCCTGACCCTCGTCAAGAACGACCTTTGCCTCGCAGTTTTCAACCGGGGTGCCAATTGAGCCCGAACGTGCCATACCAAGGCGATTTACCGAAACAAGGGGAGCGCACTCCGTTATCCCGTACCCGTTGAGTATCGGTATACCGAAGGCATCAAAGTCATCTATGAGGGACTGTGACAGCGGTGCGCCTCCGCAAACTATGCTCTCAAGACATCCCCCGAAAGTCTTGTGTATGTCGGCAAAAATTTTTTTCCGCAGGTCTATTCCTACCTTGCGCAGGGCGTTTGACAGCTTCATTGCCGCGCGCACCTTCTTTGTCATGCCCTTTGCTTCTATTGTATCCCATATCTTCTTGTGGAGTGTTTCAACAAAAAGAGGAACGAAAAGCATGGCAGTTGGCTTGAAGCTCTCTATGTTCTTTATGACATATTTTATACTGTCGTTTATGAATGTAGTCGCCCCGATATTGGCGGCGGCAAGATGTCCGCAGGTCATTTCGTAGGTATGGTGTATAGGTAGCACCGAGACAAGCCTCGATTTTTCGTTTACATGATACATCGACATGCACGAGGAATTTGTAGCGGCAGTCAGATTTCTCTGTGACAGCATGACTCCCTTGCTTGTGCCGGTGGTTCCGGAGGTGAAAAGCAGGGCGCAGGTCTTGTCCATGTCTATTTCAATATCAAGATATGTTCTGTCGCCTGACTCAAGAGCCGCCATTCCTGTTTCAACCAGTTTGCTGAACGGAAGTATTCTTTCGCACTGAGTCCTCTCTGTGGAAGCCTCTATAGGTATGAAATACCTGACGTCGGGCAGGCTGTCGGCAAGAAGAGCCATGCGGTTGTTGTAGCACTCTGTGTAGACAACGGCTGAGGCATGACTTTTGTTGATGAACCCTACTATCTCTTCATCCTTAAGCTCCTTGTCAAGCGGAACTATAATGCCGTTTCCGTTTACAGTAGCGTAATATGTCGTCACATATGACGGGTGAGTGTCGCCTATAACGGCAATCGTCGCGCCTCCTATTCCCAATTTTATGAATGCGGTTCCGATTGCATTCATTTCATTCAGAAAGTCGTTGTATGTGAACACACACTCGCGGCGCTTCTGTTTGTAAATGTAGCGCGGCTTATCCTTGTACATCTGCGCGCTCTTTACTATCACATCTCTCAGGTCGGTCGCGATCTTACCTTTATATTCGGGCTTTTTAATGGTGATCAACCTTCTTTCCTTATATCGAGGCTAATATCCCGCTGATTTTACCGGGCACATCGTGGAAAAACCTGTAAATCGTCCGGGAATCTCAGAATATCCCCTTCTTTTTTTTGTTGATAAAACAACAATCATCGTTAATTATAATATATTTCAGCGTTTTTGTCAAGCAAATTTGTTCGAAAGATCAATTAAAAAACTTCAGGTTTTCATGCGCAATAACCGGAAATTTCACATTTTTTATAGAGGCTTGTTTCAAATATACTCCGTCTGCATACCCGTCCGTTTTTCCATCCGTGCGCCCGTCTGCATACCCATCCGCATGCCCCACTGCATACCCCGTCCGCACGCCCGCCTACATACCCCATCCGTGCACCCGACTACATGCCCGCCTGCATGCCCCGTCCGCAAAAGTGGAAAAGGCTTTTAATTACCTCAAAAAAATTTGCACATAAGGGCGCAAAGGAATTGAAAAAGCAGATCGATAATGCTATACTGTATACAATAGAAGGCTTGACGTCCTCCACAGGCGGGAACATCTTAAAAACAGAGGTGATTTTTATGAGGATATTATTTCAGGGAGACAGCATAACCGACGCAGGCAGGAACCGCGCGGACAAGTACGACCTGGGAGAAGGATACCCGTTTTACGCAGCCGCGCTGATAAAGGAAAAATACCCCGACAGAAAGTTTGAATTTATAAACAAAGGAGTGTCCGGAGACAGAGCCGAATTGCTCCTTGCAAGGTGGCAGGAGGATGCCATAAACATACAGCCCGACGTTATTTCAATACTCATAGGAGTAAATGACACCTGGCATAACAGCGCTCCTCAGACCAACTGGATGAAGCACGAGTATTTTGAATACTGCTACCGCACAATTCTGGAGGATGTGAAGAAGAACACTAACGCCAAAATAATAATGATAGAGCAATTCCTCCTGTATACCGATGACAAAGCCTACTTCCGCACAGATCTCGCTCCTAAGATCGAAATAACAAGAAAACTCGCGCGCGAATATGCGGATGCATACATACCCATGGACGGTCTCTTCGCCAAAGCAAGCGTGGACAAGGAGCCCACGTTCTGGGCTGAGGACGGAGTGCACCCAACCAAAGCCGGAGCGCAGCTCATGGCGTCATACTATCTTGATGCCATAAGCCCGTTTATCGACAGCTTTTCAGACAACTGAGCCTGCCTTTACACGGATTGATTGTCGTGTATGAGACAATGATCAGAGTCGCAGCAACACACCCATGCAGCTCCGGCGCGGAAGATACCGACGAGCCCGAATCACCATGATGCGAGTAAAGGACAGATCCGGATGCAGAGCAATCAAAATAAAGGACCGCGGAAGTGTAAATTATTGACAGTACCAGGCAGTGCGGTCACACAGAGTCGTACAACGACATTATAAAGCATCCGAGTCCTTTTTTCAAGATGCGGGGCAAATATAAAAAACGGGGCCGCTCATAGCGCCTGAAATCCAGGCGTCTGAGAGGGCCCCGCTGCACTATCGCTTTACAAAAGGCGCTATATTATATACGCGCGATAGGTCAGGAAGCGTCGTCGATCAAAGAAGCAAGCGCATCCTTTTGGTCAAGCGAAATGATGCTGTTCAGAGTGGTCAGCCTGTAGTAATACGCGCCGTCATGATTATTCAGCGCGACGATAATGCTATCTCCTTCGGTCACATCTTCGTTTCTGAAAAGTATCTGGATTGTTTCTCCGGCAGAAATCGACCCCTTTAACGATTCCGTGACACTGCAGGAATAGAAGCCTGTGTTTCTGAAATCATTGATGACGCTTTTAACGCACTCGTTTACGTTTACGACGAGTATATCGGTAGACGCAGCTATGACCTCGTCAATATCCGGCGTCTTTGTCGGTTGAGCCGATGGGGTATTGTCCTTTACCAAATCTCTGACGTACTCGACGGCGTCAGAGGCGTCCGACGTTGTGAAGTCAAAGGCTTCCGAGTGAGAAAAAATCGGTTGATTATACATGGTGCTGTCAGAAAGCTCAGAGACGTCGATGACAATGTTGCAGACAAATTGATATATGTCCACTTCGTTGTAAACAGACACCCTGTGATCCAATACGAGCAGATAGTCGGTATCATGCTCTAAAAACAATTCCTGTTCGTTGTAGCTTCCTACCGACTCATTTTCCACAGAGATGTCGACATCCATGGCATACACGTTGATTTGTTCTGGTGCATTTCCCAGAAGTCTGTCTTTTACGGTGAAGCTATATTCCGTGAAGGAAGAGCCGTACGGCCTGCTGCCGTCAAACGAGGCGACTACAACGTCGGTTGCAAGTGCACAGGCGTCCTCGAAGTCCAGATATACCATATAGGCGGTTGTCGTGTAGCCCCCATCGCTCTCGTTCGTCTCATAGAACGGCGAGGAATCCGTCCCTGCGCTGTGTTCATCGCTTAAGACGGTGTCGGAGGGCTCGATAATAGCTGGATTTTCTTCGCTGTCGTCTGTATCGCGCTGACTTTGTGCAGAGCATCCCGACAGAGATATCACCGCTGCAAGACATAAGATAAATGCAAAAAATCTCTTCATAAAAGCCTCCTAAATAATATTCGTATGTGCTTATTTGTTGTAAAGTAAATAAATTGCTTTAATGTGATTACTCTCCAATGTCTTCAACGTATACGATCCGTGCAAATAAGCATACATTACATCAGTAGAGTAAGGAGCATGACCAAAATACCCTAGTGAATGTCCAAGCTCGTGAGCGATACACATGCGTACAGAATCTGTGTCTGTTCTACTAATTATGTGTATTAGTGATGATGATATTCTACAGATGTTTACAATTTCGTTGCCTCCATTTATATTCATTATTCCCTGGTAACTAAACCAATATTTGGACAATCCAGCCCAAGTCGTACCTGAAAATCCTCCAATGTCTTCAATTTGCTCTCTCGTTCCTCCATATATTCTTATATCTGCAGAATCTTCATTGTAGACTTTGTCAATATTAATATTCAATAAATCTTCCCATTGCCGAATAGCTTCATTTGTTCCAGCTGTGAAATAGAATGAAAGTTCACCGGCGTTTAATTTTTTTGAGTATATATCGATACTTTCTAAAGTTCCGTCCAAATCCCAATATCCAACACTTCTTGAATCGCTGTGCCATGTAGTTGATAAAGACCCCAAATAGGTTCTATCTGTAATGAGTTGCCACTCGTCCTTATAATTAGTATCATCAGTGTACGGAATCAATTTTAAAATTGAACCAACATTATCATATGAGGGGTTGACTGATATTGCGTACGAGTATGGTTCATATCCTTTTGGTGTAAAAACCAAATTTTCCGAAGAAGACTTATACATTTTCCATTTTGCACAGTCGCTTATAGATGAGAACTGCTCAATATAAATTGATCCATCCTCATCTTCCGCAAATCCCATGTACTTCTGTGTATATTTGTCTTTAATTGTAAAGAAGTAATCGAATTGTTTTTGAAAAATCCATCTTCTTGCCGAGCTAGTCGAAAAATCCCACTGATGAATTCGTGTACCGTCATCCAAATATGGTCCATATGGCGATGCAAACCTACGAGTTTCGATATTTTGAATCAAATTTGTGTTAGAGTTTTGAACTTGTTCTATCAATATCCATTTGTTATAGTTGTTTGACAAATTATTGTTTGTTAATTGAAGTTCTTCTCCAGTTAAGTTATTAGGAGCACATAACATATAAGCTATATTGTTATATGGTACAAATGTGTATTGTCCGGTTGAATTTTTTAATATTACCCATTTCGTTTGATTACTTACTGAAGAATATAAATTAATATTATCTACGCCCAGGCTTGTGTTTGCAACGCCTATGTACTTGTCTTTATAAAGTGACCTTATTGTATAATAACCGTCATCTAGTTTTGTAATTTCCCAATTTTCCTGCAAATCAACATGATACGTCCATTGATGAATCATATCTGTGCTTGGCCCATGTATATCTATATATTTTCCGGTACCAATGTTTTTTATGTAATAAATTCCATTCAATATAGTAGCTCTGCTAAATCCACTTGGATACGATTCGTATTCATTAGTAGCAAACATGTTACTTTTTTCAAGAGATCTTTCGATTTGATCTTGTGAATTTGTGATGAGGGACGCTGTCTCTGTAGTAACTGATATTTTGTCATTCTTTTCACTAGCATATCCCACGATTGTAAGACAACTGAAGACCGATATCAGGGATAGAATGGCTATTCAGAGGTTACATGTGTTTTTTAGCATCTTCATATCATATCTCCTATCATTTTTATACATATTATTGCATTTACGATTTTTTAATTCCTTTCAATTGCCACACTGTGCCTATATTATATCATATATTTTTGTTTTTTTCAATAGAAAAAACAATTTTTTGAAAAACATTTAATCACGCGGGTTCTTTGCTCGTTTTCTCCGATATGATAGAATGAAAAACAGGTAGCCGGTCGTTTTACGCGTCGTAGGCTGAAGAAGGCCCCGGCGCCGAGCGCGCTCTCTTTTTAGACCGGATGTGAAAGGTCAGGCGGATGAGCGCAAAATTTATTAAAGAAGAACGATTCTTTAAGGCTTGTTTGATTTTGTGAGAAGCTTTTTGCGGAGGAACCTACATGAGAATGTACGACATAATAGCTAAGAAAAGAGACGGGAGCGAGCTGTCGCGACAAGAGATATCCTTCTTTGTCAAGGGCTGTTCATCGGGCAAAATACCCGACGAGCAGACATCTGCCCTCCTTATGGCGATATTTATACGGTCCTTTGTTTTCATCGGGGCTTTTTTCGCAGGGAGCTTTTTCACCGAGATGATTTTTAACGAGGATTTTCGCATGGAGTTTTTCGCCGAGATGATTTTTAACGAGGCTTTTCGCAGGGGGCTTTTTCACCGAGATGTTTTTCACCGGGGCTTTTTTGCCGGGCGCTCTGTTTTCAGTACTCGGACTGCATGTATAAGCGCTGTTTGAGGGCTGCCGGGGCGGCATTTCAGCCTGTGTTATTACAGTGGTGATTTTGAATAAAAAAAGCTCTTTTGACCTTGACAAAATCATACGAAGTATAGTATAATATCCCCATGATGAATACTCATGCCATACGGTGAGTTTCCGCCGGTTTTCTTGAGAGGCGGCGGCGCTCAACTGTTTTTCATGCACTTGTGCATGGCGGCTTCATATAGCGTGCGGGATAGGCTTGCGACGTGCCTTGCCGCGCTGAGCCATATGCAGCCGGGGACATGCGTTCCCGCCGGACGCGTGCCCGACACCCCAGAATATCCCGGCGGAGAAATGGAACTAAGATATGAAGAAATTAATTTTCTTGCTCATGGTCCTGACAGCTTTGACCGTCATCTTTGCGTCCTGTACGGACCCCAAAGTCACAAGCGGAACGGATGTAACGACCGGCTCTCCTGACGTTTCCTCGGCTGATGACACATCCGTAACGAATGAAGTGAGCACAGCTGTCACAACGGCACCTGCTCCCGCCGTGACTACAGACGAGCTCGGATTCTCAAGTGCCGACCTTGTCGAACCGGGATACACCGAAAACGGTTTTACATATGACATATTCAAAAGCGGCGCAAAGCTGCTCTCTTATAGCGGTGATGCCACAGAGCTGACCGTTCCTGCCACGATAAAATCCGGAAGCGTAAAGGTTATTGCCATAGGCTCGCGCGCCTTCAAGGATTTGGACAAACTGGCTTCCGTCGTCATTTCAAGCGGAATACAGACCCTTGGCAACGACGTGTTCTACCAGTGCTTTGATCTTACCGACGTGAGCATTCCGTCCACGGTGACAAAGCTCGGAGACGGCATTTTCAGATACTGCTCGTCACTTGAGGAAATAACGATTCCGGACAGTGTCGTTTCTATGGGTTCGGATATTTTCTTTGACTGCACGTCTCTGAAAGATGTGACTCTTCCCTCCGGAACGCAGATAATTCCCACGCAAACATTCTACAACTGTACGTCGCTTGAAAGCATTGACCTTCCCGACAGCGTGACTATAATCGGTGAAGAGGCTTTTTACTACTGCACCTCACTGAAATCATTTGAATTTCCCGCGAATGTTAATGCGCTCGGAAACAGCGTTTTCTACAACTGCACGTCGCTTGAAAGCATTGACCTTCCCGACAGTCTCAAATCTATCCCGCGCTATGCTTTCTACTACTGCGATTCGCTGAAATCTGTTGAATTCGGAAGCAGCGTCGCTTCTATAGGCTCGTTTGCCTTCTACAACTGCTCCGCACTCAAGGAGATAAACCTTCCTGCCTCTGTATCAACGATAAGTTCCGGTGCGTTTGCGTACTGCACAGGCATAACAGAGCTTACTTTGCCCTCTTCAGTCAAGGTCCTCAGCGACAGAGTGCTCTATCGTTGTTCAGCGCTTGAGACCCTCAATTTTGCGGACGACATAACATCTATAGGAACGGCTTCGCTTTCCTACACCGCTATTACCTCTTTCAGCATTCCCGCCACCGTTCAGACGATAGGAATTCAGGCATTTGCTTACTGCTCGGATCTGGAGAATGTGACCTTTGCCGATGATTCAGTCCTCACCACACTTGAGGCTTCGACGTTCGTCTCCAATATTTCGCTCAAATCGATTTCTCTTCCCGATTCGCTGGTTTCCATAGGAACAGGATGCTTCTCCGGATGCTCTGCTCTTAAGACCGCGACGCTCAGCCCCTACACGACGAGGCTTGCCATGAACTCCTTCCTGAACTGCTCGTCGCTTGAGGAGCTCACGATTCCCGACACAGTAGCTGAGATAGGAAGAAACTCCGTCGGCATGAACATGGTTGACAATGTTTACTCAGTAAACGAGACGACCGACATATTCTGCTTCTCCGGCGGCACAGTTGCCCTCTACCTCGGTCAGAACAGCATTCCCTTCACAAGCATAGGTGTTTCCGGATGCGTTCCTTTCGCTGACCTCGTAGCCGTGCTTGTTTCCGGAACGACTGATCAGTATATCCTCAAAGGATACAAAGGCGACCTCACCACGATAAATATAAGTGAGACCTACCTTGAAGGAACGGTTGTTGGCATAGACGCAGGATTCCTCAAGGACAACACCGATGTCACAGCCGTTACGATTCCTGAAACGGTAACCTCAATCGGCGCAGAGGCATTCTCAGGATGCACTCAGCTTGCAACGGTCAACATTCCTAAGACGCTTACCTCAATTTCAGACGGTGCATTTGCAAACACTGCGATAACCTCCGTATCGATACCCTCTACAGTGACGTCGATAGGAGACAACGCGTTCTTCGGATGCTCAGCTCTTGCAACAGTTTCGATTTCCAGCTCTTCAAAAGAGGTATTTACCCTCGGCGACAATGCCTTCAGAGGCACAGCTATACGCACTATAGCGCTTCCTCAGAAGGTAGGCTCTATAGGCAACGACGCTTTTGCCGACTGCCCTAACCTCATAGGCATAACGCTTATCGGAGACGCTCCGGAGATAGGCACAGGCGTACTTGACAACACTACTCCTATGACATTCTTCCACTATCCGAAGTCAAACGACACTTATCAGGTTGTTGACGGTCTCTGGAACGGTTATAAAGCCACATCTGATTCGATGACCGACAATTTCATGCAGTACACCCTCTCAGATGTTGAAGGACACACGGTAATAGCGGCTCTCAGATATAACGGCTCGCTCTCAATAACCGGAGCAACGGCGTCCGGCGAAGAAATACCCGACTTTGAGTCCGCCGATGCAGTGCCGTGGGCAGAGTTCAAGCCCTATATAAGCGCGGTCACAATGCAGAGAATATCCAGGATAGGAAATTATACTTTCTCAGGACTTGAAAAGATACAGACTATTTCGCTTGTATCTCCGCTCACCTCAATAGGAAGCTATGCATTTGACGGATGCACTTCACTTGCCGCATTCACTTTGCCGACAACCCTTTCAAGCATGGGCGAATATGCATTCCGCGGCACGGCAGTGAAGACGATAACCATTCCCGAAAAGCTTCTCGCAATTCCCGCAGGAGCATTTGCAGGCTGTTCCGAACTTGCCACGCTGACTGTGCACAATGCAATCACGGAAATAGGCGATTACGCTTTTGAAAACACTTCCATAGCGCTTATCTCGCTGCCTGAGTCACTGACCAAAATAGGGGCAGGTGCATTCAAGAACTGCAAGCTGCTCACTGCTATTACGTCAAACGCAGTCGAAATCGGAGCCGAAGCATTTGACGGATGCGAGCTTCTCTCCTCCGCAAATATCGCGGCTAATCTCGAAATCCTCGGTGATTACGCATTCCGCGGCACGGCTGTGGTCGATGTGACTATTCCCAAGACGCTCAAATCGATTGGCAACGGAGTATTTGCCGACTGCAAGTACGCCAACAGAATTACATTGCAGGGTGATGTTCCTGCTGTCGGAACCGGAGTTTTCGACGGAGCCCCTGCCTACGCGCACTTCTTCTATTACAACGACTACATTGACAACTATAAGCTTGAAAACGGTCTGTGGAACGGATATCACGCAACGTGTAACACGGCAAACGACATGGCTGTTTTTGAAACAGACGACGGAAAGACGACGCTGACATTCAAATACAACGGTTCTCTCACGATAACGGGAAGCGCTGGCGGCTCAGCGATATCCGATTACACCAGCTTTGAAAATGTCCCGTGGAGCGGATATGCCGGCTATGTAACCTCGATAACATTTGAAAATATCAACTATGTCGGCGACCATGCCTTTGAGAACTTTACAAAGCTTCAGAGACTGGTCCTCGGAAGCTCAGTAACAGAAATCGGTGACTACGCCTTCAAAGGCTGCACGAACGTGACAAGCGTATCTGTGAGCGCACTTACCATAGGCGAAGAAGCCTTCTCCGGTTGCACAATACTCAACACGGTAATAATCAACAACGCCACCTACCTCGGAGTAAGAGCCTTTGCCGATAACCCCGCTCTCAAGACGGTGACTATCAACAGCCCGGCAGGAAGCACCCTTGCAAACTCCAACGATGCTTTTGCCAACACCCCTTTCTTTGACACAATCTGAGTTGACATACAACAAAAGCAGCCTGACCGTGAGGGTCAGGCTGCTTTATTTTTTTTATGAGCTGTGGAAGCTTTTTCTTTTATAAGCTGTGGAAGCTTTTTCTTTTATGAGCTGTGGGAGGTGACCCCGGAGCACCGCGACTTTTTACATAACCCGCTTGTATAGCTATGTAAGACCATATATACAACCGTAAAGTACGTCAGGACGAGATACCGCATAAGAGTTCAAATCACGATAAAAATACACTAAAAACAGATCTGGGAAAATAATGCAGGTCAAGGACATGGCAGGCAGATGTTATTCATAGCTTCTGCAGCCGCCCGAAAATGGAGCGCAAAAACGGAACACAAAAGCAGAACACAAAAGTGGCACGCGGATTTTACTTTTAATGACCTCAAATTCATGCCGCTGGCTTATGATAACAGCGCAGTACAATCATGGCTGTTAATCAAGTGCTTTATGTCTTAAATCAGGATCGTCCGAGGTCTTGTCCACGTCATCGGGCAACGGGTCCCTTTCGTCTTCTGCAACGGTGTCGGCGTCTGTTTTATCCATATTTCTGGCACTTCTCGGAGAAATACCGAAATGTTTTCTGAAATCACGGTAAAATGTTGAGAAGTCATTATACCCGACCTCACGTGAGATTTCCTCGGCGGACATGTCGGTATTGTAGAGAAGACCCTGAGCGCAGGACAGCCGCTGTTTTATGATATACTGATAGGGAGTTATCCCGTACTCCTGTCTGAAGAGCTTTATGGTGTAGTCATCCGAATATCCGTAGCGCTCAGCTATCTTTGATATTGTAATATTGGATGAAAACTCGGTATTTATGTATCTTCTTATATCCTTTGCAATCGCCGTCCGCTTGCTGTCGGGGGTAACGCCGCCCATCTCTATCTCCGCAAATATCCTGTACATAAGGGAGCTCAGAAGAAAATACGAATTTTCGTGCATTTTTATAATGCGCTCATACTCATCTGCAATTCTTCTTACGCTGTTTACAGGAAATCTCCCCCGTATCGGTATTCCGTCGTCAGGATTTTCTGAAAATTCCGCGCTGAAATGTATGTAAAAATACACCGGCTCGTCGCTCTCACGGCGGCCGCTCTGAAAAAATCCGGCGCGCTGTATGTAATATTCTCCGGGCAGAATTTCAACTTGTTTCCCGTTTTCTTCAAATCTGAGGACGCCGTCAAAAACAAGCAGCAGGACGCTTTTTTCAAACACTCTCGATATATGGTGCTCCCCTTTTTCAAAACGCCGCATAGAGCATATTGAAAATTCTGGCATTGGTCTTTTGCACATGTAGAACATTTATTATCATACCTTTCACGGCATTGTCCGAGCCAAGTATCTTCTCAGTACCCGGTATTCCGGACAAAATGCTGACAAATTGGAAAACATCGTATATTGTTCGATTTTTGCAATAGAAATCCCGGTTATTGTAATTGAAGTGAAGTTTTGTTTATGCTATCATCTTTACATAGTAATTATATCATTTTCGGGACGCGGTTGTCAATCTCGGCAAATAAATATGAAATAATAAATATTTTTATTTTGATTTGGATCATGAAAAAGAACAAGAAAGGGGAATGAAAATGCGAAATTTGCAATATTCGTTTTTCACCGCCGGAGAACTGAAACCGTCAGGCTGGCTGCGCGATCAGCTCACATGTGAGGCTGAGGGACTTGCAGGCAATCTCGACAAGGTCTGGCCCGACATACGCGACAGCATGTGGATAGGAGGGGAGCGCGACGGGTGGGAAAGAGTACCGTACTGGCTTGACGGATTCATTCCTCTTGCATACCTTCTCGACAATGAAGACATGAAAGAACGCGCTGAAAAATACATTTATGCAATAATAGACCGCAGCAGTCCGGACGGATGGCTTTGTCCCTGCGCTCCTTCCGAAAGACGCGCATATGATCCTTGGGCGGCTTTGCTTCTTTTCAAGGTTCTCTCTGTATATTGTGCTGAATCAGGCGACGAAAAGGCTGAAAAGGCTCTTTACAGGGCTTTGCGTCAGTTTAACCAGCATCTTGACGGTCAGACACTGCATAACTGGGGCGCGGCACGATGGTTTGAAGGACTTATTCCGGTATTTTACATGTACGAAAAGACCGGAGAGGACTGGCTTCTGCTGCTTGCCAAAAAGCTCGACGTACAGGGCTTTGACTGGCAGAAGGTGTTTGAAAAGGATGCCGACGGAAAGAACATGCTCGACGAGCTAACAAAAAGCTGGGATTACATATCTCACGTTGTGAATCTCGGCATGATGCTCAAGTCTCGCTCGCTCATGTCGAGAATAACCGGAGAGGACCCGGATAAGTTTGCGGCGGAAGCCCTTGCATATCTGCACGAGAAGCACGGCATGGCTACAGGGCATTTTACCGGGGATGAAAACCTGTCCGGCACATCGCCGATACAGGGCAGCGAGCTTTGCAGCGTTGTAGAGGCAATGTACTCATTTGAACAGCTTTTCTCGGTGTCAGGAAACACCCGCTGGCTGGATATGCTTGAAAGAGAAGCTTTCAACGCCCTGCCGGCAACATTCAGTCCCGATATGTGGACCCATCAATATGTTCAGCTTACAAATCAGGTTGAATGCTCCCGCCTTCCCAAGAGGGTCTTCAGGACCAACGACGAGGAGGCTCATATATTCGGTCTTGAGCCAAACTACGGCTGCTGTACCGCTAATATGGTACAGGGATATCCGAAGTTCGCGCTGACCGCCTACATGAAAAAGAGCGGGGGAGGCGTGCTTGCAGCTCTGCCTGTTCCTTCAGCCCTGACTACCGTTATAGACGGAAAGACCGTCAGCTTTACAACCGGCGGCCAGTATCCGTTTACAGACCGCATTGTGTACACAGTAGAGACACAGGAGCCTGTCGAATTCACTTTTGATATAAGGATACCTTCATGCGACAGCGCTACACTTGACGGAAAACAGGTCGCAGGCGGCAAGATCGTGTCTATAAATGAGCTCTGGAACGGAAGAAGAGAAATCATCCTCGACCTTTGCTTTGACGTAAAGCTCACCAAGAGGCCGTCAGGACTCTACTGCCTCAACAGAGGACCGCTCCTCTTCTCGCTTCCCATAAAGGAGAACTGGAAGAAACGCGAGTATGAATCAAACGGCGTGGAAAGAAAATTCCCTTACTGCGACTACTACGTATATCCCGAATCAGACTGGAACATGGCGTTTACAGACGACTATTTCACCGTAGAACATTCAGAGGTTATAGGAGGAATAACTCCGTTCAGCCCGCAAACTGCGCCTCTCAGAATAAAAACGCGTCTTGTACACGTAGATTGGAAGATGCCGGACGGAAGATGCGCACTGCTTCCTGAGAGCAACATTCCGGTCTCAGACGCTGAAGAGGCGGAGCTGATACCATACGGGGCTACCTGTCTGAGAATGACAGAGATGCCGGTGGCTGAGATAAAATAAAATACGGAACGTTGTCTTTACTGCACCGTTTTCGTCCGGAAGAATCAATACTGCTGCGACAAAAGCAAAGCACACCGCAGGTCTGTCCCTGCGGTGTGCTTTTATTAATATATGCCACTTTATCGTCAAACGCGCCCTGCCAAACGGCAGCCCGCCTCAGCGTCTGTCGCTGCAGTGCTCCGGCGTGCGCAAAAGGCTTCTCAGGGTAATGATCCCGTCAAAATCAGTGCTTGCGACGCATAACACGCGCGTCGCTCTTCGGCATTTTTTACTGCTCGCCTTCGCCGGTCTGCTCAGAGTCAAAAGTGATTTTTTCCTCACCCGGAAAGCGATATCCGAGCTTTCTCATTATGGCTATTATATATTCGTCTCCGACCGGCATGCTTATATCGTGCTCCATTTTCTCATTTTCGGCGAGAAGAGCAGCTTTTTGAGCCTCCAGAGCCTCTTTTTGTTCTTTCATGTCGTTTATTTCAAATTGAATGCTCACAATGGTTGCGACGGCAAACACGGCAAGAAGCAGCACTACCGCAAGTATCACTGTTTTTTTCAAAGGTATCCTTTTGATCATATCTTTCCGCTTCTTTCTTTGATATGCTGTTTTTTCTTCTGACCGTCACGCGGCACGGAACAGGTCTTATTTTTTATATTTTACTCTTCCGGCAATCGCCACTCTGAGCTGTTTTAAATATGCGACTTTCAAAATACGGAGAGTGCTCAAACCCTGTCGCCGCTTCGCTCAGAAGTCTCTTCACGGCGCGTTTGCTCCTTGCGCACCTTGATTTTTTCCTGATGTGCGCCGAAATTGCCGATAATAGGGCTTTGAGCAGAAGAGCCGGAGGCCGCAGTATAATACGCAGCAAAAGCACAACTAAATTGAAAATACACCTTACAAGCTTTTGAAAGGGGCGGGACAGCGTATGCCGGTAAAGCGCCAGCCCCAGAGCCCCGGCAATAAATGCCGACGGACGAACCTTTCCGTCATTGCAGGCGTAAAATGAAATCGCGAATACAGCCGCCGTGAAAACAAAGAACAAAATATCTGACAGATTTATAAATACAGCGGCGACAATGCGTCGGGCGCGGCTTTTTGAACCGATCGCTCCCTTTATCAGCCTGAGAATATCATACGCCGCGCCCAGTACAAATCCAAGTATAAAAAATACCGTGATGAGGAGCAACAGCCCGGTCTGTGAAAGATACAGGGTCATCTTCGCCTTGAGAACAGACCCGGCTTGCGCGCGTTCTTGTCTATGTACATGACGCCGTTTATTTCTCCGTCTATTACCATTTCGCCGCTTGATATGTTCATCTTCTGTATGTGCATTCCGGCTCCCTCGATCATGAGCACTCCCAACGATGTAGACAGTGTCACCTGCCCCTCGTCAAAATTCATGACATCAGATACCCCGCTGAGAGCAATGCTCTTTCTGTCCGAGATGCTTACGTTATGCGGCTGAACACTCTTGTTTTCCATAATCCACCCCGCGAATGAAATTCATATCGTTAAATTATATGCCGCGAGTGGATATTGTATTACTTTTGTGATATTACCTCATACATTGAATCTGCGTTGGCTTTTCCAACTCGTTCTTCAACAGAAACGACCCTTACCGAGAGTGTGCGCTGTCCGAATTTTATGTCCACGACATCCCCGGGTTTTACGTCGTATGAAGCCTTTACATTTCTTCCGTTCACACTTATGAATGAGGAATCGCACGCTTCGTTGGCTACCGTGCGCCTTTTTATCAGCCGCGAGACCTTCAGAAATTTGTCTATACGCATTTTGCAATCGATCCTTCCCGCCGGTGACCGGCAATTTCGGAGTAAAAACCCTTTTCAATCGGTTATACTGCTTCCGTTCCTTTGCTGTCCGTTCTTTTGCTGTCCGCTTCCCTGCGGCAATCAAAAGTGCGACGACCAGTCCTGCGCTTTTTTAATGGCATATAGTGCAGGAAAGCGAATGCACGGCACGCATAAGGCGTGTATGATATCAGCAAAGCCCGGTCTTAGCTGCCGGAAATTTATTCTTCAGCCTGTTTTTTCTCTGCTGCTACGACGTCTGATATTCTTCTTTCACATGCGTCATAAAGCGCCTTTTCGGCGTCTATGCCGTTCCGTGCGCAATACGCCGAAATGTCGAACAGCATATCTCCTATAGCCTGTTCCTCCGAACGCGACATGCCCGCCGAATAGATCTTTCCGGCTATTTTCTGCGCGCGCATTAGCGACGGAAGCGCTCTTGAGACTGAATCAAGCTTCTGCGATACTACGCTCTGCTTTTTTGTAGCCGCCTTTATGCTGTCCCAGTTTTTCAGTACCTGCTCTGCCGTATCGGCTTTGACATCTGAAAAAATATGAGGATGACGTATTATCAGCTTTCTGCACACCTCATCCGCGACATCCGAAAAATCAAAGCTTCCCTCTTCCTCCGATATGCGCGCGTGAAAAACGACCTGAAGCAGAACATCGCCGAGCTCCTCTCTGAGCAGCGGCATGTCGTGGCTGTCTATTGCTTCCACAGCCTCGTATGTCTCCTCAATGAGGTTTTTCCTTATGCTCTCATGCGTCTGCTCTTTGTCCCACGGGCATCCGTTTTCAGAGCGCAATATGCGCATTATCTCCACAAGATCCCCGACATCATATTTTTCCTTGCTTTTAAGTTCTTCTATGCTCATAGTTATACTTCCCTCCGGCGTATTTGAGTTGTGTGGTGCCGCTACTGCGGACGTATGATGCGTGCTCTTTCAAGAGCCTCTGCTGCATGGTTCGGAATCATGCTTCTTATCTGACTGTCTAATTTTATCCCGCCTGTCAGTATTATTGCAAGAAAATATATTATGACGGCGACGGCAATCGCCGTAAGGCAGGCGGCGGTGCCTCCGAGTCTGTCAAGACAAAGCACATAGCATATGTATGAGCCCGCCGCACATATAAAAGCGGCGCAAAAAGGCTTTGCCGTCATAGATATCATGCCTGTTTTCCCGGTAAATCTCGAAAGATATGCCAGATTGAGCGAGCAGATAACCGTATAGCAGATGAATGTGCCGATCGGCACCCCTTTCATTCCAAACGTTCCGATAAGCATTTGCGAAAGAGATATTTTTAATATTATACCGGTGCACATTGAAAAAACCGGGAAAAGCACCCTGCCGTATGCCTGCAGGACGGTGTTCGTAAGTGCCAGAAGCGCCAGCGGAAAAACAGACGCCGACAACAGTGTGAGAAGCGGCGCTGCTGTGCACGCGCTTTCGCTGTTTTTGAAAATAAGGGACAAAATAGGCTGAGACAGTGCGGCAAGACCAAACGTGCAGGGCAGAGCTACGTATGCCGTGAGCATGAACGAGCCCTTGACGTACGAAAGCGCCCTTTCTCCCTGCCCCGACGACACGCACGCTCTTATTACAGGGCAGACAGACATTGCAATAGGAAGCGTGAGCACCGACGGCATGCTGAACAGCGGAACCGCCATGGCTGAATAATTGCCCCATGCGGCGTTCGCCTCCTGGGCACTGAAGCCCAGCTTCTGAAGTATCCGCATGACAAGAAACAGATCTGAGGAAGAAGCAAGCGTAAGGGTGAGGCTGCCTATCATAATAGGAAGAGATGTTTTGAGTATATCCCACACTATGTCTGCCGGTGAGAATACGCCGTCTTCCTGAGAATATCCTGCCAAAGCCTCGCTGCTTACTGGGCTTTTGCACCTGTTTATGCCCTTTGCGCCCCGCCTTGAGAGGCACTCACCGCGACATTTTCTTGATCTTATAACATCGTCCCGTTTTTTCACCGCGAGGAGCCCGACCATTGTCACAAAGGTACCAAGTGAAAGACCCGCCACGGCGTACGCCGCCGTGACATGGACAGGATTGCCCCTTCCGCTCGAATAGAGCGCAAGAACCATTCCGAAAACGAGCTTTCCCGCCGATTCTGAAATCTGTGAAAGAGCTGTCGGAGCCATATACTGATGGCCCTGAAAATACCCTCTGAGCGCAGATATCACGCACATGCAGACCACCGTAGGTGCTGCCGCCGCAATAGCGACAGCCGCGTCCTCATTTCCTATGGCCGCCGCAAGCTGGTGCGGAAAAAGCAGCATGGCAAGCGTTCCTGCTCCTCCCACTGCGGTAAAAATAATAAGAGAATATTTGTACGAGAGCGACACTTTTTTGTAGAGTCCCTTCGCCCTTGCCTCAGATACGGCAAGCGAGACGGCGGACGGAAGTCCTGAGCTTGACAGGACGAGAAAAAAAGTGTATATCGTGTATGCAGAATTGAAATATCCCATTCCGCTGTCGCCCATAAGATTGGTGAGCGGTATCTTGTAAAGCATGCCTATGAGCTTTACTATCACTCCCGAAAGGGCAAGCAGAGCGGCGCCTGTGAAAAACAGGCGGCTTTGTGTCTTTCCCACAGAGCGTGAGGAGGTGATCTTTTCATCACCTGCCGTCAGAGCACGGCTTTTTAAAGCGCAACCGGAACGCATCGAATGACCCCTTTCCGAACCTGCCGTCGCGGAAGGCACGAAGGGGCAAAGGCGCCCCGGTCGGCGGCGGCATCAATAATCGCAGACCCGTCTGAAGCCGTCCTTTACCTTTTCTATATCTATGGTTTTAAACTCTTTGTTTTCATAAAGCACAACTCCGTCTGCCATGGTCAGCATGACATCTGACGCGTGCGCGCTGTATAAAAGCGCATATTCCGGATCGTAGCAGGGAATATTTCCGGGCGTGTCAAGATCTACCAATATGATATCGGCTGCATAGCCCTCTTTTATTCTGCCGTGCTTTTCACGCCTCTGAGCCGCGGCGCCGTTTACAGTCGCCATCTCTATACAAAATCCCGGCGGGGCAGCCATTGCATTTCCGGTAATTCCCTTTGAAAGAAGCGACGCTGTGTACATCTCCCGAAGGATGTCAAGTGAATTGTTTGACGAGGCTCCGTCAGTTCCTATTGCCACAGGTATTTTCCGTTCAACAAATTTATGAAGGGGCATTATGCCCGAGCCGAGCTTGAGATTACTGCACGGATTGTGAATGGCAAAAGCACCATTTTGAGCCATTATTTCCATGTCGTCATCGGTGACCCACACGCAGTGTGCGCAGAGTGCCATGCTTTCAAACACGCCGCAGTCCCTGAGAAATGCAGCGGGAGTGCGCCCGTTACGCCGCTTCATGCATTCTGTATGCTCTTTCTTTGTCTCGGACATATGCACCTGTATTATAAGCCCGTTGCGTGCGGAAAAGTCTGCAAGATCCCTTATATAGCTTTCGACATTTGTGTATTCAGAATGAATACACATATCGACCTTCAGGCGCCCGTCCGCCTCGCCGTCATACTCGTTGTAGAGATTCAGAAACTCGGAAAATCTGCGGTCGCCGGCATTTGCGCGCGCCCCTTCGTCAAACGACGACATCCCGCGCGAGAGATTTGCCTTGATGCCGGAGGATATGACCGCCTCAGCCGTGCTCTCACAGAAAAAATAGCTGTCTGAAAATGAAACTATTCCGTTCTGTATCATTTCGGCTATTGCCATGTATGAGGCATATTTTACTTTTTCGGCGTCAAGCCTTTCCTCTGCCGGAAATATTCTCGTATTAAGCCATTCGTCAAGAGGAAGATTCTCGCCGTATCCTCTGAACATCGTCATGGCGGCATGGCAATGCAGGTTGTAAAAACCGCTTGTGAGGAGGTTGCCGCGGCAATCGATCTCGCGTTCAAAATTTCCGTCGGGTCTGAAGGCTCCGACGTATGATATCTTTTTGCCATCGGTGGCGACAAACATTCCGCCTGCCTCAATATCTCCCGGACTGCTATTTTGCGCGTCCGCCTCTATCAGTCTGCAATTCTTGAAGAGTATACCCATGTCATTCGTCCTTGCTTTTTCTGTAGCCTATAAATTCCCTGAAAATCGAATCAGAAGGTACAAAATCCTCCGATATCGATGGTATATGCCTGTATTCCTCAATCAGCCTTTGAGCGTCTTTGTAGTATTCCTCTTCAAAAGATATCTCCTTAAGACAGCTTATATACTGCTTCTTTATTATCGCCGGCTCGTAAAGCATGGTAGAGTCAATACTCACGTCCACATCGCCTTCGTACGGTATTATATATTTTTTTTCGTTCTCGCGCACACCCGACCAGAGCTTGAACGTGTAGCCCGGCGACGCATTGCGATATTTATAATCCCGCACGAGCCTTCGCGCAAAACGGATCTCATGACTTTCAAAAAGCTCTCCGCCGGCTCTGATTGAGCTTGAAGGTCTTATATAGACAGAAAAGAGCTTTTCGTCAGAAAACAGACCGGTGAACTCAGGATATACCGCCTGTATGCCCTCAAATATAAAAAATCTGTCACTTGAGGGATCGTACTCCTCAAATCCGTCGCAGCTGCCCTTTGTAAAATTATAATGAGGAAGCATTACCTTCCTTCCGCACTTTATTCCGTCTATACACTTTGCCAGATACTCAAAATAAATCGTGGAAGGCGAATCAAAATCGATACTGCCGCCGGTTGCGAGCGCGCGTTTTTCAAGCGTCTTTCTGTCAAGATAAAAATCATCTATCGATATGGTCTTGGCTTTTATTTTTCTTCTTGCAAATTCGGCGTTGATACGCGCGGTGGCGGTGGTCTTGCCGGAGCAGCTCGGTCCGCTGAGAGCGACAAAGCGAAGTCCTCCGGAGGCTACTATTTTATCGGCACATCGGTCCACCTGTGACAAAAATGAGCTTTCGCACGAATCAACAAATTCCTTCACCGCTCTGTCGTCGGCAAAATCATAGCTTACGTCAACGATCCTGTCCATGAAAATATCTCCCGGTAAAAGTCGTTCGGTTATGTGAGCGGCGTAAAACAACCTGCTGGTAACCGGTCATTTTACTGAGCCGTCGTTCCCGAAAAAATTCACGACCTTTTCTTTATAAAGCCTCTTCACATCCTCGTCGGTCATCTTTAAGTACTCGTAGGGATATTTCGGCATGAAGAAGCGCTCGATATGCCTGCGGTCAGCCGATACGAGCTTTGTCACCGAACCTGCCCCGACCGCAAATATGTGATGCAGTTCCTCCATGATATACACATTGTAAAGTCCCTCGGCTCCGGGAAGTGAGAACCCTACGTTTTCAAGATTTCCGACGGTGTTTTTCTGCCTGTATATATAATACGGGCGATAGCCTGCAAGTTTTGCCTGAACCTGCGAATAATCGACGCTTTTCTGCGCTTCACCGCCGTTTATAGCGTAATTTTCAGCTCCCTTTGCCGCCATCTCGGCGGATTTCTTAATACAGAAGGTGTGTATTGTGAGATTCTCCGGGCGCAGCTTCAGTATTGTGTCAACGCTTTTTGAAAAGCTCCTGTAGCTGTCTCCCGGAAGACCGGCTATAAGGTCTGTGTTTATATATTTTATTCCGCATCGCCTTGCAATATCATACGCTTTGAAAAAATCTTCGCTTGTATGATTGCGGCCTATGCCGGAGAGCACGCTGTCGTTGAGGGTCTGCGGATTTATGCTCATGCGTGTGACGCCGCTGTCTATGGCGCACATCACCTTTTCCTCGGTTATAGTATCGGGTCTTCCCGCCTCACACGTATACTCGTCGAGAGAGTCTATATCAACATTTTCTGATATCTTCCCGAATATGCGCTTAAGCTGTCCTGCGCTAAGGGTTGTCGGCGTTCCCCCGCCTATATAAACAGTTGACAAGGTCAGCCCGCGCTCTTTTATTACCGAGAACACTATATCGAGATCGGCTATCAGCCTGTCAACATATTCCGGTATCATGGAAAGCAGGCGCTTTGTGGCAAATGAAACAAACGAGCAGTACGCGCATCTCGTCGGACAGAACGGGATCGATATGTACAGACTGCACGTATCAGGCTTCAATGAATCGACAATCTTCTTTTCATTGACCGTGACGTCGGTGAGAAGCGAGGCTTTTTTCGGATTGAGAAAATACTCGTTGCGCAGTATTTTTTTTACGTGAAACTCGCTGCCACCGGTTCTCTCATAAAGAACAGCCGATATTTTTGCAGGCCTTATCCCTGTCAGTATGCCCCACGACGGAGTATGACCGAAAAATTGTTCTCCGGCTTTGAAGACCGCCTTTCCGACGGCGATTTTAGCGCTCTTGTCGGCATCCTCTTTTATCGGCTGTGAAAATTCTGAAGAGGACCACTGCTCGCCTATCTGTATTTTTGCATATGCGTTAACACAGGCGTTCTCGGTCCTGCTGGTGACAGTCACTATCGGAGTTTCCTCGGTTACCACTTCATCGTGGGCGAATTTTGCCCCCGGAAAGAAAATCATGCATAACGTCTGTATATAATATTCGTTTACAGATGTGTCAAGTATAAGTTTCATTTCAACGTCTCTTCTCTGTACTGATGTTTTCGTTCCTGCGCGCATCTGCGCGCTGATCAATGCGGTTGTACTGCAGCGCACTGTATTTTTCTGCACGACTGCGAAGCCTTTTTAAAAAACGCTATCTGCACGACGGCGAAGCCTTTTAAAAAACGTTATTTGCGCGACGGCGAAGCCTTTTTAAAAAAGCGTTATCTGTATGACGGCGAAGCCTTTTTAAAAAAACGCAAGCTGTATGACGGCGAAGCCTTTTTGAAAAAACGCAAGCTGTTTGACGGCGAAGCCCTTTTGAAAAAACGCAAGCTGTATGACGGCGAAGCCTTTTTAAAAAAGCGTTATTTGCGCGACGGCGAAGCCTTTTTGAAAAAACGCAAGCTGTATGACGGCGAAGCCCTTTTGAAAAAACGCAAGCTGTATGACGGCGAAGCCTTTTTAAAAAAGCGTTATCTGTATGACGGCGAAGCCTTTTTAAAAAAACGCAAGCTGTATGACGGCGAAGCCCTTTTGAAAAAACGCAAGCTGTATGACGGCGAAGCCTTTTTGAAAAAATGGTTTATGTTGAAGGTGCAGTCACTTTTTTAAGAGTCTGCTGTCCATCACTATGGTGACGGGACCGTCATTCAGTATTTCGTATTCCATATGAGCGCCGAAAACCCCCATGCCCGCCTTTATTGAAGACGCTTCCTCAAAAAGCTCGGCAAAGCGCTCATAAAGGCGCTTTGCTTCGCCGGGCTCGGCGGCAGCGAGGTAGTCCGGACGATTGCCGTGGACGTAGTTGGCAAGGAGAGTAAACTGCGACACTATCACTGCGCCGCCTTTTACATCTGTGACAGAAAGATTCATTTTCCCGTCCTGGTCTGAAAAAATTCTCAGCTTAGCTATTTTTTTTGCAAGCAACAGCGCGTCTTTTTCATCGTCACCGCGACTGACTCCGAGAAGAATGGCGAGTCCCTGCCCGCACTCTCCGGTAACGGCTCCTCCTACTCTCACTGCTGCTCTTTTCACTCTTTGTATAACTGCTATCATAATGCTCTGCGGAACTACATCATCCGCATCTCCCTTATCCGGTTTAAGACGAAGACCAACTCAAACATGTTGCGGCACTGTCAAATATGTCCTCTTCTCACCTCGACGACGTTGTCTATCGATCTCAGACGTGAAATTATCGATCTGAAATGCTCGGTATTGCGGCAGCCTACGACCATGTTTACGATTATCCCGCCGTTTTTGTTTTGTGTGTTTATATGATGGAGTGACACCTTCATATCTGCGAGCGCCATAGACAGATTTGCTATCAGCATCATATCCTGTTCTGCAAAAACCTGTATGATAGATTCAAAAAGGTTATCTGAAGAATCCCTGACAGCCTCTGTCTTCCAGTACGCGCTCACGAACCTGCCGTCATTTTCGGGATTTTTCTCAGCGGACAGCACATTCGGGCAGTCGTTTTTGTGTATCGAAATGCCGTATCCTTTTGTTATAAAGCCGACGATCAGATCACCCGGAAGCGGATTGCAGCATTTTGCAAATTTGACTTCGCAGCCGTCAAGACCGTCTATAACGACGCCGCTGCTCTTCTTCTTTCTCGGCTTGAGGCTTATCTTTTCGATGTCAGGAACCGCCTGCGCATCCTCCTGCTCGGTAGCTTTTACGACCCGGTCAAATTCGTCCTTCAGCTTAATCGATATTTTGCTCACGGCAAGCCCGCCGTAGCCAATCATATTGTAGAAATCGTCTATAGACGAAAAGCCGAGGCGATGTATAACATTATTGAGTATTTCGTCTCTTTGCGCGGCGGTATAGCTTCTGTTATACTTCTTGAATTCTTTTTCTATCTCAGCCTTGCCGACGACGATATTTTCAGCCTTTTTCTCTTTTTTGAACCACTGGCGTATTTTATTGCGTGCCTCGGCGGTTTTGACCACCTTGAGCCAGTCTCTCGACGGTCCCTTTGACGAAGCTGAGGTAATAATCTGTATTATATCGCCGTTCTGCGGAACCTTGTCGATAGGCGCTATGACATTGTTTATTTTAGCGCCCACCATCTTGTTTCCTACAGCCGAATGTATGGCGTATGCGAAATCTATAAGAGTGGCATTCTGCGGAAGTGTTACAAGATCTCCGTTAGGCGTAAAAACGAATATTTCATCCTGAACCATATCGACCTTGAGGGCGCGTATAAACTCGTCTGGATCGCGCGTGCTCTCCTCGCCCTCTACAAGCGTGGATATCCACTGCAGCTTGCTGTCGAAATTTTCGTCATTCGACTGTACTCCGGTCTTGTATTTCCAATGAGCGGCGACACCGTATTCTGCGATACGGTGCATCTGCTTGGTTCGTATCTGCACTTCAAAGGGTATGCCGTCCCTGCCTATGACCGTTGTGTGTATCGACTGGTACATATTCGGCTTAGGCGTTGAGATGTAGTCCTTGAAGCGTCCCGGCATCGATTTCAGAGCATCGTGTATTATACCAAGCACGGTATAGCACTCAAGTTCTGTATCAGTTATTATCCTGAAGGCGTAAAAATCGTATATCTCGTCGAAAGATTTGTTCTGCGTGAACATCTTCCTGTATATGCTGTATACGCTCTTCACTCTTCCGTCTATGGTAAAGGAAAGGCCGTTTTCGGCAAGTTTTTCACAGAGGAGCTCCTTTGTACGCTCTATAAAATCCTTGTTCTGCCCGTACTTGCTCTCTATATCCCTGCTTACCTCGTCATAGCCTATAGGGTCAAGATACTGAAGCGACAGGTTTTCAAGCTCCTGCTTTATTTTCTGTATACCGAGACGGTGAGCAAGCGGGGCGTATACCTGCATGGTTTCGAGGGCGGTTATTCTTCTCTTCATTTCAGGCTTTGCCATGAGGGTGCGCATATTGTGAAGGCGGTCGCAAAGCTTTATGAAGATGACCCTGACGTCCTTTGACATAGCGAGAAACATTTTGCGCAGGTTTTCCATGTGCTCTTCTTCTTTATCGGCAAACGGAATCTGCACGAGCTTTGTCAGGCCGTCGACAAGCTCTGCCACGGTATTTCCGAAGCGCTTGCGTATTTCCTCAACTGTCATTCCGCAATCCTCGACCGTGTCGTGCAATAGAGCGGCGCAGACAGAATCGGTGTCAAGTCCGAGAGAGGCGACTATCTCCGCCACCGCAACAGGATGCATAATATACGGCTCGCCGCTCACGCGGAACTGACCGCGGTGAAGCTCCTCTGCGCACTTGTAAGCGCGCTTTATTTTGTTCATGTCATAGTGCTGATAGTTGTCATCAAGAGTCATTACCAGCTTTGCAATCTCGGCATACATATGTCCTTACCCCGCTCTTACGGTCCAGTTGCCAACACCGGCGCCTTTCATAAGAAGCCGGGCAAACCGCCCGGCGTTACTTCTGACCGCGGTACTTCAGCTTCACATATGTGGGAGCCTGCTCTGTGTTGGCTTTTGCTGTAACGTATTTTATCAGATATTTCATGTTTTCACCGTGTTCGCCGTAAAAAGCGGCATCGATAAGACCGCTTTCAGCAAGCACGAAAAGGGAGATCCTCAGCTTTATATAATTTATTCTGGGATTTGTCTTGAAGTATGAGAGCATCTCCCTTATCCCTATTATTTCATCCCTGGTATTTCCGTGCCGTCTTTTCAGATACAGATACACTGCAGCAAGGTCGTCTCTTGAAGGGAGTATATCCTCGCTCTTGTCAAAATCGGCTCCGGACATTATCTCGCGGTATCTTGACCGCAAAGCCTCGAAAGGTTCGCAGACACCGTCTGAAAGCCTGATTCCCCGCAATATGAGCTGTGCCGTGCGTTCCCCTCTGAATTCGTTGATTCCGAGATTAAAGATAACGTCTGTTGTATCCTGCCTGTACATTTCCAAGGCCTGTCTCGGCGTACCGAAGAGGAGTGCGGTGAGCTCTGCGCCGTCCTTTGTCAGGATGAGCTTGGTATGCTTCTCGCCCAACGACTGTACCTTCTGTATTTCACAGCCCTCCATGACGAAAAGGGGACTCGGATTTGCTATTCCGAACGGCTCAAGGAGCGATGCATCCTCTGCAGTGGAGACGTTGATATCTGACGGGGAAAGACGGCAGTCCGCCTCAAGACAGCTTACTGTGCCCTCCTCGCTCAGATTGTTTTTCACGTATTCGTTGATGCGCTTTTTGAAAGCAGGCAGTGCAGAACGCTCTATTGAAAGCCCCGCGGCAAGCTCGTGCCCGCCGAATTTAAGAAGCAGCTCCGAGGAATCGGTAAGCGCCTCTACAAGATTGAGCCCTTTGACCGACCTGCCGCTTCCCTTTCCGATATCCTTGTCAAATGATATGAGGATTGAGGGAAGACCGTATTTTTCTGTTATGCGTGAGGCAACTATGCCGATGACGCCGTGATGCCATCCATCGTCAGACAGCACTATTATCCTGTCATTCTGAAGGTCTACCTCATTCTTTATTTTTTCCGACGCCTCTTCTATTATCCTGTTTTCCTCCGCCTGACGTTCCCTGTTTATTTCACACAGCTCTTCGGCAATCCTGTCGGTGACGTCAGGGTCATCAGACAGAAACAATCCGACTGCACGGCGAGCGCTGTCTATTCTTCCGGCGGCATTTATACGCGGCGCCACTGTAAAGCTTATCGTGGACGAATAGACGGTGGCGCGCTTGCCTGCATCCTTCTTCCCGGCGGCGTTCAGAAGCGAGGTGAGTCCGCTGCGCGGACGGTTGTTCATTATTGAAAGTCCTTTTTTCACTATAAGCCGGTTTTCGTTCACAAGGGGCATTACATCGGCAATAGTGCCCATTGCCGCTATGTCTATATATTCGTTGCACAGCTTCGACATATATTCATATCCGTGCTCTTTGCCGCCGCGTTTGAATTCCATCGCCATAAGCAGCTTGAAAACAACGCCCACACCCGCCAGCTCCTTAAAAGGATACATGGAATCCTGCCGTCTCGGATTCACGACAGCGCAGGCGCCGGGAAGCTCAGGCCGGCATTCGTGGTGGTCGGTTATTACCGTATCTATGCCGAGAGAGCGGGCATGCTCCACCTCTTCCACCGCGGTAACTCCTGTGTCAACAGTTATCATAAGACTGACCTTTTCGAGTGCAAATCGCTCTATTGCCGAATTATTTATCCCGTATCCCTCTTCGGTGCGGTCAGGTATGTAATATCCGGGAAGTATCCCACGATTTTTCAGATAGAGATAAAGCGCGCTCACGGAGGTGACGCCGTCAACATCATAATCTCCGTATATAACAACTTTTTCCCTTGCTTCTATTGCCTTCTCTATCCGGTCTACCGCCTTATCCATGTCAGGTATGAGAAAGGGGTCGTGAAATTCTTCATCCGACATGCGGATAAAATCAAGCATTTCGCTCTCCTTTTTCATTCCACGGTTCATAAGCAGTATCACCGCCACCGGGGGGATCCCGGTACGGCGTGAAATGTCTTTTATTATCTCGTCTTTTGTTGTATAGTCACTTATCAGCTTCCATCTGCTGCTGTTCATTTACTGATAGCCTTTCTGATTTTCTGTTATCTTTAGCACCGGCAGTCAACACTTGTCGGTTATTAAAAGCATGCCGCACCTTGTAAAATGCCGAAATTCTCATCACCCGGAGGGCATGTCCTCGCCTTCATGCAACGAGGCTCCGGCGCTCTCAACAATTCTTGTGACAGTGATGGAGGGCGCGATTCCAGATATTTTTATGACAACCGCCGTAAGAAGAAGGAAAAAAACCGCACTCAGAAAAGCAACGAGACATCCGGATGAGCTGCCGGCGGAGAATCCGCGGACAGCGACAAAATATCCAGCCACGGCGGCTGCAATGGGGAGCAGAAAGACTACCGCGGCAGCGGCAAAAATCTGCTTTGACGACGTATCTACTTCAACCGTGTCTCCGACCCCTGCTCCGGCTGCATTCACCGCGCTCACAGATATCTGTCTTGAGCACGCTGCGCATCCCGAAGCATCCTTGTGACATGCCTCGCACATCGTCTGCCTTTTTACGACGACAAGTGCTTTTCCGTCCTCCTGTATTTCCTTAACGGTAGCTATCTGCTTCATTTGACCCTCACACATAAAGCCCGGATACCGGTACGTACCGGACTGACAATGTCTTTGCACCCTGTCAATATGCGGCGCGCGCCGCACAGCGATCTTCCATCTGCGCTTTTTTGCGCACAGGCTTCCTGAAAGCGGCGATCTTCCATCTGCGGTTTTTTGCGCACAGGATTTCTGAAAGCGGCATCTTCACTTGAAAATTTATTTCCGCCGGTCGCTGATCCGGTGTGCGGCGACAAATTTTATGAGTCGGCGCATTTACCCGACGCTCGACATATCATTTTATAAATGTATGATTATATCACTTCTTAATCGGCGCTTTTACTGAGCAAAGAGTAAAAAGCCGAAGCCTTTTTTCAATCAGAAAACGGACGATATCTGTTGATGACCTTCTCGGCGGCATTCAGACCGTCTATCGCCGCAGACGTTATTCCCCCGGCATAACCGGCGCCCTCGCCGCACGGGTATACGTGCGGAAATCCGGGTGCTGTCCCCGAATCCTCTCTTTTTATTCTGAGAGGCGCGGAGGTGCGCGTTTCCACACCGGTGAGAAGGGCAGACGGGGAATCAAAGCCCCTTATCTTTTTGCCGAATTCGCATATCCCCGCCCTGAGCATATCTGTAACAAACCCCGGAAGTATTCTTGAAAGGTCGCACAGAGCAAAGCGCTCGCCGCCCATATATGACGGCTGCACCCGGTCCGGATGTGACAAGCGCCCCGGATTCATAAAATCGCCCACAGTCGAAACAGGAGCGGAATACGGAGAGGCTCCTGCTTCCAGCGCCGCGCTGAAGGCAAGTCTCTCAAGCTTGCGCTGAAATTCAACGCCGGCGAGAGGACCGGAAGAGAGGTCCTCCGGAAACACCGAAACAGCAAGAGCAGAGTTGGAGTTGACGGCATCTCTTGCACAGTAGCTCATGCCGTTCGTCACAACGCCGCCCTCTTCGGAAGCGGCAGCCACGACATGTCCCCCCGGGCACATGCAGAAGGAATAAACTCCTCTTTCGCCTTTTCTGAACGAAAGATTGTATTCTGCAGGCGGAAGCCTGTCAGCAAAACTGCCATAAAGCGCGCGGTTTATATCCTCCCTGAGATGCTCTATCCTGACACCTACGGAAAACGCCTTCGGCACGATATCGAAACCGCCTTCGAGCAGCGCCGAATATGTATCGCGAGCTGAGTGCCCGACTGCAAGGAGAACGGCGGGAGAGGAAAAATTTCCCCTGTCCGTCAGCACTGTTACCTCTGATGAGCCTTCAGCCCCGAAGCCCGTCACGCGGGTGCGGTAAAAGATCCTTCCGCCCAGCTTTTCTATACGCGCGGCAATTCCCTTCACGACGGTTTTCAGATTGTCCGTGCCTATGTGCGGCCTTGCATTCACAAGTATGTCATCAGGCGCTCCGAATGAATTGAGTACATTCAGTACATACTCACACCTTGCGTCATTTTTTCGCGTCATCAGCTTGCCGTCAGAATATGTACCGGCGCCGCCGGCGCCAAATTGAATATTTGTCTGCTCGTCCAGCACCCCGGTTTTATAAAATGCGCGCACACTTCGGTCCCTGCTCTGTATGTCTCCGCCTCTTTCAAAAACAACGGGTCGATACCCCGCCTCGGCAAGCGCCAGGGCGGCGAACATACCGCAAGGGCCGAAACCGACAACGACTGGAGGGTGCTCCATCCGCTCATCTCCCGGAACGGGCTGATAGCGGCTCTCCTCCTTCACCACCGCGTCAAGCGACGCCAGCACGCCCGGAGGCGGTATATGCTCTGTGTGCACAAGCACTGAGCACGCATATCTTACAACAGTATCGCCTTTCCTGCGCGCGTCTATTGAATATCTGAAGAGCGCAGGAGCGCCGATGATGCTAAGCCCGGCTTTCCTCATTTTTTCTTCAGCCTTGGCGCAGGCATATTCGGCATATGAATCAATAGGCGCTGAAATATTTCTCAGTATGAGCTCCCTGCTTGCGAGCTCTTTGCTTTTGTTATCCAACAGGCATGACCGTCGCCGTATAAGGCGTATCCTCTTCAGTATAGATTTCATAGAGCTTTCCGGAAAATTCCGAAGAGAATATCACCGTCACCGGTGCTTCGGTTCTTCCGGTCACATTGATCCCGGTGAGGTTTACAACAAGATTTATCCCCGGCTGTCCGTTCATGATCATCTGCTCAAGCAGGAGGAAATACGTATCGTCGTCTGTAACAGAGCGGATATACACAGTGACAAATCCCGAGGCAAGTCTTGCGTTTCCTCCTACAAATGTGACATACTCGGCAGGTACGTTGAGAGCATATCCCTTTCCGGTATTGACACGGACCTTGGCGTTTATCTTGCCGTCCTGGTATTCCCTTCCCGAACTGTCGTAAACTCCGGTTATTCCATCCGGCAGTGTGAGATATTCAAAGACCAGATCCGTATAATTTTTGTTGGGGTCTACAAGATTTTTCGAACTGAAAGTGCCGAGAGACATTTCGCTTATTGCATTTACCGCCTCAGGGCTTCCCTTTATTGTAACTACAGACGGAGTCATTATTATCCTGTCAGAAGAGATAAAGCCCTCGCTGTCTGTCACGGTAAGGGGCACCGTTTTTTCTTTGACAAGTACGACAGAAACGCTCGGAGTGGCAACCTTCTGTCCTCCGGTCACCACTCCGGAGATATCCACGCTGCCGCCGCTGTAAAGGGTATATTTTATTTCATTATCAACTATCTCTTCTCCGTTTTCATCGACAAAAACCACAGTAGCTGAGGAATCATGGTTTCCTCCGGAGGTTATAGTCGTATTGGAAGAGATCCGGACGTCGTTTATCAAAGAAAGCACGCTTGTAGGAGCTCTTACGGTAACATAATTTATATTCACACTTGAATTTTCAAGGTCCATAACGCAGAATTCTTCAAGACTCCAGCTTGAAACATTTATATTGCTGCTGTCTACGGTAAAAGTCTTCACTGCAAGCTTATCCACGTGCACGGTCACTGTATCGGAATATGTGGGAGGTGCGAAGCCCGAAGGGACCTTTACCTTAACGGTCAGGTCGTATTTACCGGGCTCCATGACATCGGACAGGTCTATATATGCAGATATATCACTCCTGTCAACCGATTTCAGCGCGTTTCCGGAGCCGGTAAGCGTGACGTTTATTGTATCAAAGCTCATAGAATAGACTGCCAGTCCGTTGTTTGACATGCTCTGTGTTCCCTGAAGCTCTATCGGTATAAGGTCGTATACCTTTTCCTGTGTCGCGTCATTGTTCTGTACAAAATACAACCATATGAGAATTGCGGCGAGAAAGGTGACGATCTTTATTACAGTATTGGCAACGCGGCTTTTCTTTACGGTATAATCACCGGAAGAAGTCTCCACGTGCTTCTGATACTGTTCTTCTTCTCTATTTTTCATCGCCCGAATTCTCCTTTCCGGCAGCCGACATCACCGTGTCTGCCCTTCTGCCGCTGTCATTTCCGTTTTCATTGACATCCGGTTTGTGTTCCCCGGCAACCGTCTTGCCGAAATACCCGGTTTCTTCCCCGGATTCAGCAATCTCCACATCCGGAGAAGCGCTGTTTTTCGTCGACACGCCCGAATAATCGCTGTTTTGCTCTGTCATTCCGTCATACCTTTTTAAGTCGTCAGAGCTTTGGGAGCTTTCCTCCGGATCTACACCTTCATGCCTTTCCGTCTTATCTGTATGGTCGCGCTTTTGCGTATCTTGGCCTTTTGAACCGGCGTGGAAAACAGTGCTGTAGTCATACTCGCCGTCCTCGCTCTCCTTCTTGAAAATACGCTTTTTTAACTGTGTCTTTTCTGCCTTTGGGAGCATAAAGGAGCAAAGCGCCTTGCGCAGCCCCGTGTAGTCGTAATTTCTCGTGAGCTTGCCGTCGAAAGCTATCGATATTATCCCGTTTTCCTCACTGACGACTATGACTGCCGCGTCAGAATTTTCGCTCATGCCTATAGCCGCCCTGTGTCTTGTACCAAGGTCTTTAACTATATCGGCGTTGGTGGACAGGGGCAGAAAGCACCCCGCCGCCCTTATCTTGGTATCTCTTATTATGACTGCGCCGTCATGCAGAGGTGCTTTGTTGAAAAAAATGTTTTTCAGCAAAAAAGAGCTGACATCAGAATTGATGATTGTGCCGCTTCTTATAAAATCCTCAAGCTTGGTGCCGCGTTCTATTACTATAAGCGCTCCCGTCTTGTCTAAAGACATGTCGCATACCGCCTCGCATATATTGTCTATTATTTCATTATACGCGGTTATATCCCTGTCGTCAGTAAAGCTCTTTATGCTTTTGAGCGGCTCGGCGCCCACCTTTTCAAGAGCCGAACGGAGCTCCGGCTGGAAAACGACTATAAGTGCTATGAGTCCGACCTGAAACACGTTCTGCAATATGGACTGCATGGCGCGCAGCTCAAGTGCGTCGCTGACAAGCTGAAGCGCGAGCATGACCATGACTCCCACAGCAAGCTTACCTGCTCTTCTCTCTCTTATGAAGGTACACGCGAGATATAGGAGTATCCATACAAGGCATATATCGAGTACATCGAGTATATCCATTTCCATAAAGGAATTGAGAAGATTCCTGAAAAAATTCATTTCCGTAACTCCGTCATCAGTGTTTTACTTCTTCAATCGTACCCCGCAATTTTATCTGCGGATTCCCTGAATGCTCTTTTGATGTTCTGTTCTTCCGGGGCTCATTGCGGCGAGGCAAACAAGCCGTCGATATTTTCAAGAGAATCTATAAACTCAACCAGCGCGCACGCATCGTGGAGAGCTGTGCTCTTTATCAGCTCCTTGTCGGGAGCCTCAAACAGTTTAGGCTCAAACACGTCACGCTTCCCGTGACACGCTATATGAAGGGTGTCGTCGGAAAAGCCGAACATGAAATCGCCCTTAACCTCGCGGTTGAATTTGATTACCGCACTGCACAGACCGGAGTCAAGCAACCTCTGGGCATCATCCTCCGGAGAGGCGTACGCCTTGAAAATGTGGTCGAACTCCTCGTTGTCGGCAAAAATCCTGACAGCAATCCTGTCTTTTGAAAAAAGCTCTCCTGTGCGCGGGTTTGAATTGAAGCTCCTTTCGCGTATCTGCATTGGGCAGGCAAAACGCCGTCCGAATCTTGCCTCTATCCAATATCCGGAAAACATGGTCATGAAGGAATTTCTTTTTCCGTCCCCGGAAATCTGCTTTATCGACACCTCGGAAAGCGAGAGGGAAACGTCCTTGTATTCAGCTCTGAACCTTCTGACAGATGAGTATGTATTCCCCATCATTATCATTCCGGTGTTTTCAACCGTCTCCCGGCCTATACCGTCTCCCGGTTCTGAAGAAAATTCGTCGAATACCTCACGGTAAAGCTCGCGCATGAGCCTGACCCTGTAGACGGTTCTGAAAACGCGGCGCACCCTTGAAATGAATGCCATCGCAACGATGAAGACGGCGAGAAGCACAGCGCATATCACCGCCGTCGCTGTAAGGCTGACATCCGACACAAATATCAGCACGACAATAGCCGCGCAAAAAAGAGCAAAGGAAAAAGCTGAAAGGGCAATTATTTTTTTTCGCAGCGCTTCAAGTAATTTTATGGTATCAGTTGTCATTTTACGCGCTCCTTTCCCGTGCGGCGTTGTCGTGGCATCCCCCACTGCGTCATGATAATAATTTCTCACGTCGCATGCACACGTTTCCTGCGTTTATTTTCAGTTTTGCAGTAGTCGGAAAAGAGCCGGTGACAGTTTTCTGCAAACCTGCAAAGCCCTGCGCTTACTGCCTTTTCCTTTTTGTGGAAATGCATGCCAGAAGCCGACGCAAAACAAAGACAAGCCTGCATACGACCGAATGAGAAACTGCTGAAAGCCGTGAGGGCAGTATGTCTGCGATATATTTCCAAAAGAGCCTTTCACGCTATACTTCAGGCACAACCGCCCGCGCGTTTGCCGCTGATTCTGCCCGCGCGTTTTTGTCCCTCGCGTTTGCCGCTGGTTCCTGCTTTTACCGAACAGATGCATTCCAATTTTACATCGTCTCTGTTTCCGATACACTGTGTCTGTCATTTTATTTAAACATTATATAATAAATCCAACGCTGTGTCAACAAGAAACGCCGTTAAAATAAGCGCTTTTGAGAGTCTTTTCCCGCCTTCACTTGGCTTTTTACGCAAATGATCTTTTCTCTGTCCTTCACATAACGAAAGACAGCGCCTATGTCTGCATCTCCCGATGACATTATATGCCCTTTTCCTGCCTTTTTACCTCTTCCTCAAGAAAAGACATTGCTTCCTTCACCCCGCCTATGCAGTCTATTATTCCCTCTTCGACCGCTTGTCTGCCGTCAAGGACGGTGCCTATATCGGTTGCCATCTCGTCAGGGACCATCATTAGCTCAAGGAGCCTTTTTTCGCTTACAGACGAATGTGATCTTATAAAGCTGACTATGCGTTTCTGGACCCTTTCGAGAAACAGATAAGTCTGCGGCGCGCCGATGACCGTCCCGTTTATTCTTGCCGGATGTATTGTCATGGTAGCAGTGGGCACTATAAATGAGCGTCTTGCGCTGACAGCGAGCGGCACGCCTATAGAATGTCCTCCTCCGAGAACCAAAGAGGCGGTCGGCTTGCTCAGCGAAGCTATCATTTCAGCTATTGCCAGACCGGCTTCCACATCTCCGCCGACTGTATTGAGCAGTACCAGAAGACCGGTAGCTCTTTTGTCCTGCTCGAAAGACACCAAAGCCGGTATTATATGCTCGTATTTTGTGGTTTTCTGATTTTCAGGGAGAAGTGTGTGTCCTTCGACCTGCCCTATTATGGTTATACACCTGAGTCCGCTGTCTTCATCTGACCTTTCATTAAGGATGTCGCTTTCGCGACGCTCTGAGCTTTCCTTTTTTTCTTCTTTTGAAAGCACATCAGATTCCGAAAGCATATCAGAATTCTGAAGGATGCCTGTCCCACGGAAAAATGTTTCTGTCATTCTTTTTTTCATAAAAATCTCCGTTTTGTGTTTACATCTGGCGAAATTTGTGTTAAAATACGATTCGGGCGGTAATACCGGAGATATACGGCATAATCTGTCCGATAAGCACGAAGGTGCCGGAGCACGAAAGTGCCCGTGTAAATCCGCATGCCGGATAGCAGGGTCGCGGCTGGAAAATCCGCAGCTGGCACAACTGACGCAATGAACGTTGCAATAATATTATTTTCACAAAGACACGTTTTATTATCGTCGCGTCTCTCCTCAATTATCCATGCAGAAAAGCGCCGGATCTTTTTGAAAAACCGCCGGATGGCGTTCTGTATCAGTAAACGTGACGCCGGGGATGCATTTTGACTGAGTCCCGGTATACTTAAAAGCGTGCCTGTGCGAAGAAGGTAGGTATAAAATGGAAACTTTTATTGTAGAGACATCCGCGCGCCACATACACCTTACAGAGGAACAGATAGAGATACTTTTCGGCAAAGGCGTAGGGCTTACAAACAAAAAGGACCTCAGCCAGCCGGGGCAGTTTGCCTGCTATGAGCGTCTCGACGTCGTGGGGCCCAAGAAAACCATTGCAGGAGTCAGTATTCTCGGACCTGCTCGCAAAGCAGCCCAGGTTGAAATATCATTTACAGATGCGAGGACCTTAGGTGTCAGCGCGCCTGTGAGAGAGAGCGGAGATATCGCCGGAAGCCCCGGCATAACTCTGGTAAATCCTCTTAACGGAGCGCAGGTCACAATAGACGAGGGCGTGATAATTGCAAAAAGACACATACATATGACGCCGGCAGATGCCCAGAGACTCGGTGTGAAAGACAAGGATGTTGTTTCCGTTGCCCTCGACACAAAAGACAGAAAGACCATATTTGACGATACGGTTGTCAGGGTGAGCGATAAATTTTCGCTTGCTATGCATATTGACACCGATGAAGCCAATGCCGCCTGCGCCTTTGCCGGAACAGTCGGATACATAGTGAAATAATACAGAGTCTCATACATACTTTATACAGCTTCTTTTGTTAACATAAAGGGCGCCGTGCTCGCAGTACCGACGCCCTTTTGTATGCTAAAAATTATTTATGGACGAAAAAAGACCGCAAAAGCGGTCTTTTCAAATTATATCGATGCCCATATTTTTTTGCATGCTTCTTCCATTTTTCGGTATTCTTGATGCGCTCTGACGCACACCGGGAATTACAGAACGATCCAAACTATCCTGTCTGCGGCTCAGCCTGTCCTCCTGACAAGTCTGTATTTTACACTTCTGATAATACAGCTTACCCGCAGACTGCCCCGACAAGAGCGCAGACTATAAGATCATCACGACTCCAAGGAAGCGGAGATCTTGTCGGCTATTGAGGATGCGGTCAGCCCGAAATATGAAAGAAGACCGCTTGACGTTCCGGAAAGTCCGAATCTGTCGTTTATACCTATCATTGTTAGTCTTGCAGGGTGCGTAGCACACAGCACCTCGCATACAGCGCTCCCAAGACCGCCTATAACAGAATGTTCCTCAACAGTGAACAGCTGCTTTACTCTTGCTGCGTAACGCTCTATCAATGCGGAATCTATCGGCTTTATGGTGTGTATGTTGATAACTGCCGCGCTTATCCCTCTTTCGGCAAGCAGCCTTCTTGCTTCAAGAGCCTGCCACACCATGAGCCCCGTTGCAAATATTGCGACATCATCCCCGTCGCAGAGCACGACGCCCTTTCCGGGCTCAAATACGTAGCTATCGGTATTTACCGCAGGCGAAGCGGGACGGCTGAGTCTGATATATACAGGTGAGCCTGCCAGAAGAGCCGCCTTTGTGACCTGCGTTGCCTCTATGGCATCGCAAGGAGAAAAGACCGTCATTCCAGGTATGACCCGCATGAGGGCTATATCCTCACAGCACTGATGCGTAGCCCCGTCCTCACCCACAGAGACGCCTGCATGCGACGCGCCTATTATTACGGGAAGATTCGGGTATGCAACAGAATTCCGTATCTGCTCGTATGCCCTGCCCGCTGTGAACATAGCGTATGAAGAAGCAAACGCCGGCGTCCCGGTTGACGCTATTCCCGCAGCGACGCCTATCATATTTTCCTCCGCTATGCCACACTCGACATATCTTTCCGGATAAGCGTTCCTGAAATAATCCACCTTTACCGAATCCGCAAGGTCCGCGGAGAGAACATAAAAATCATATTCGCGTCCGAGGTCGACCAAAGCCCTTCCGTACGCTTCTCTTGTTGCAATGTCAGCCATTTTTGCTCCGCCTTTCAGTGGTACAATTTTGCGTTGTTTACCAATCATGCCCAAGACACGATTTTAAGAAAAAACACGCGCTCATTTATATGAAATTCACACGCCCTGATTTATCTCAAGGACTGCTTTCTCATAGAGCTCGTCGCCGGGGGCATTGCCGTGCCACTTGTAATTGCCTTCCATATACGAAACGCCCTTGCCCTTTACGGTATTGCAGATTATCGCCGCCGGCTTATCCTGCCCTTTTGCGGCATTTACAGCCGACTCTATGCTGGCAAAATCATGCCCGTCTATGGTGTCGGCATACCACCCGAACACGCGGAATTTTTCTTCTATATCACCGGGCAGACTTATGTCGTCCACCTTTCCCGAAAGCTGGACCTTGTTATAGTCCACAAGCACATACAGGTTGGAGAGCCTGTAATGGTTGGCAAGCATTACAGCTTCCCAGATCTGTCCTTCCTGAAGCTCGCCGTCGCCGACTATGCAAAACACATTATAAGCCCCGTGCGCGGCAAGCGCCATTCCGCACGCAGCGGAAAGGCCCTGACCAAGAGAGCCTGTCGACATGTCTATTCCGGGAGTCTTTTTCATATCCGGATGCCCTTGGAGTATCCCGCCGAGCTTTCTCAGATTTTTCAGCTCGCTTTCCGGGAAAAAGCCGCGCATGGCAAGTGCGGCATAAAGGGCGGGAGCGCCATGACCCTTTGAGAGCACCAGCCTGTCCCTGCCCGGCATATCCGGATGCTCAGGATCCACTCTCATCTCGCAGAAGTAGAGATACGTCACCATTTCGGCAATTGAAAGCGAGCCACCGGGGTGTCCGGATCTGGCATTGTAAATTCCTTCAAGCGACAAAAGTCTGTTTTTCCTTGCCTTTTCTTCCAATTCTCTTATCTCTTCTTTAACCACGGATGAGCTCCTTTACGGTTTATTTGTGTGTCCTGCCGGAATGCCCCGTCAAAAAGCCGGGAAATTCATTTTTTAAGTGCAGAATCACACCGGGTGGCAGTACAAGCCTGTCACAGAATAATGGTATCACATTTCTGTTGTTATTTCAATAGTTTTTTGACAACCGGTCCGTGATTTCGATAAAATTCAACGAAAAGCGTCATTGCGCCGCCTTGCAGACCGTCGGTATTATGCAGAATAGACGAAGCGCTGCAAAGCGGCGCACAAGTAAATATGGATTATATCCGTGATGCTTTTCTCATCATCGAGAAAAACTCGTCTGCCCTGACAAACTCAAAGGCAGCGTATTTTTCGCAAAGACGTTTTTCAAGCCCGGCTATCTGAGATATGGTTATTTTTCCCCACACGCTTATCTGGCATGCTATGAACAGCGGCGCATCCTTTTTTTCCGCCTCTATCTTTCTTTCAAGCACTCTTTCAAGATGCGATATTTCCGTACAGTAGCAGGGCGTCAGCTGTTTTACCGGCATTCCGCCCGTTTCGGTGGAGGATATTTTTTCCTCATTATCCGTAAAGAGCTGAACCGTTATTCCCAAAAGCTCTGGGGCATTGACGGCGTAAAGATGCCGTTGCTCAGCAGTCATATTGTCCCAGACGGTAACCGCCGGAAGACCGGCAAGTCCACAGTAATACCCTGACATAGCGGCATATTCGGCAAAAGCGGAATCATCTTTGACATAATTGCCTGCCGGAATTTCTTCGGCAAGCGTGTTGACAGGCATGGCATATCCGAATCCCGACGGACCAGAAACAAAGCAGTCTTTCTGAGTTGCCGTGGAATAATAGTAGTTCATTATGTCGGGAGCGGCCTCTGTAAGTGCCGGACTTATCGTCCAGTTGAGAGCAACGCTTCCCCTGTCTGCCGCACTTGCGTCCCACAGCTTTCTCAGATACCTCTGACAATACTGTATATTGTCGCCGTCGCTTATAAAGAGAGCGGCGTAAATACCGTTCCCCGCTTCTCTCGGGGCTGCAGGCTCTCTTTTGATTATCTCTTTGCTGCGGCTGAAAACCGTCATATTTGAAAACAGGTCCGACGGAACAGTGGAAAGTCCTCTCGACGTGGCGGCGGTGATGCCTGAGCGTTCTTCTGTATACCACCCGGTGACAACCGACGCACCCGGCTCCATGTCGTCGAGAAATTTTTCGTATATTCTGCGCTGATTTTCATCGCGGTTTTCGGTAAAGATCACAGCGCAGCCCCCGGCTATAGCCATGTCCCTTATGTGAAATGCCTCGTTAGGATTCTGACTTATAAGCAACCTGTGGTTGCATCTTGGCCAGTATTTTTCATACGCATAACCGTATATTTCTTCCGGCGTGACGAAAGGCAGCGTACTCAGATCCTCATTTATCTCCGCACTGATTCCCATTTCGCCAAGCCGTTCAAAAAGGCGCCTGCTCATAACCGCGCAACCATAAGTTGCCCCTGCGCAGAATGCAAGATTAAGATAGTGTCTGCTTTTTTCGGTATCATACAGCACTACTCCTCCGGAAAGCGGAAGATATTTTCTGAATATGTCATATTTGTCGGTCAAAGTATACCGCAGTCCGAGCGTATCCGCCCATGTAAAGGCACCCTCGTCGGTATGGCTGTCGAATATTGCTATCCGCACCCCGTTTTTGTTTACGGCTCCCTGAATGGAGGCAAGAGCCGACAGCTCCTCGGAAGAGCAGTCTTTGGATTCAACAGCATCGAGAATTTCCTGACCGTCAGGAAATGCGGGAAAAATCCTGCTTCTGTTAATTTTCGCTTCTTGCATGTAAAAAACTCCTTTCACCGCTATTCATATAGTACAGCCTTTTTCTCACTTTCCTTATTTTATGTCCAAAAGCCCCGGTCAGCCCTCCCGTAAATCCGGTTATTCCCTGCGTATGCGCTTTTTACCGTCGATATATTGGCAGTCGGGTCTGCATTTACACGGCGGTGTACCCCTTCAGAAGTATCATACGGCACGAGCCGCGCGCATACATCAACAGGCACAAGCCATGCGCATGCATCTGACATGGCACTATATGACATATGCCCTTCTGCGACGACGCCTCCGGAGCGACAGAAACTCAGGGGCAGCGGACATGCGCCGACTTGAGTGCAAACTGTTATTTGCGAGCACAGCCGCTTTTGCGGGCAGCCTCCATGACAGCTTTCGCTACGACCGGCGCGACGCGGTCATCGAGCGCTCCTGGTATTATATTGTACTTGTCTATCTTATCGTCCGGAATGAGAGATGCAAGCGCATACGATGCAGCGACCTTCATCTGTTCGTTTATCTTCGTAGCTCTGCAGTCAAGAACACCTCTGAATATTCCCGGAAAAGCAAGTACATTGTTTATCTGATTCGGATAATCCGAACGACCGGTTCCGACTATAGCTGCGCCTGCCTGTTCCGCCTCACCCGGCTGTATCTCAGGCACAGGGTTTGCCATCGGGAACACTATCGGGTCATTTGCCATGCTCCTTATCATATCCCCGTTTACGACGCCCGGAGCAGACACCCCGATAAATACATCGGCGCCCTTCATTGCATCGGCAAGCACGCCTGACAGATGCCTTTTGTTTGTAAGCGCTGCTATTTCCCTGTGAGCCGGGTTTTCAAGGACATCATTTTCGTTGATTATACCAAATCTGTCAACCATGGTTATATCCGAAAATCCCATGCCCATGAGGTGCTTTGCAATAGCTATGCCTGCGGAGCCGGCGCCGTTTATGACAATGCGGGCGCCTTCATGAGAACGCCCGGTATACTTGCAGGCGTTTATAAGAGCGGCGGCAACGACTATTGCCGTCCCGTGCTGGTCGTCGTGAAACACCGGGATATCGCAGATTTCGCTCAAACGTCTTTCTATTTCAAAACAGCGCGGCGCCGAAATATCCTCCAGATTTATACCTCCGAATGAACCTGATATCAGGTAGACGGTGCGAACTATTTCATCGACATCCTGCGATTTTATGCATATGGGAAAGGCGTCGACATCGGCAAATCTCTTAAACAGAGCGCACTTGCCCTCCATGACGGGCATACCCGCCTCAGGGCCTATATTCCCCAGACCGAGCACAGCGCTTCCGTCCGTAACCACCGCGACAAGATTTCCGCGGCGTGTGAGCTCGTAGGATTTGTCTGTATCATCTCTGATTGCAAGACAAGGCGCCGCAACTCCCGGAGTGTATGCCGTGGACATGTCGTCCCGGTCTTCAATACGGCATCTTGTGACTACCTCTATTTTTCCTTTCCACTGATAGTGCTTTTCCATAGCTGTTTTGGAGTAATCCATGGCTGTTGCTTCCTTTCGTTTGTCTGTTTATCCTTAAAGACCTTTTCAAGATTGCTTTCCTTGTTGTCCCTGTTGTCCCTGTTGCCCCTGTTGTCCCTGTTGCCCGCTCAAATCATTTTTTCCGGATGAAAAACAGAATCAAATTCATCCTCAGTCAGAAAGCCGAGTCTTGTGCACGCTTCTTTGAGGGAAATATTTTCGCTGTAAGCGAGCTTTGCAGTCTTTGCCGCATTTTCATATCCTATGTAAGGGTTAAGCGCCGTGACTGTCATGAGAGAGCGCCTTAAATTCTCTTCCATTTTTGAACGATTTGCCCGTATTCCAGAGGCACAGTGGTCGTCGAAGGAACGCACGGCGTCAGACAGCAGTCTTACCGACTGAAGATAGTTGTATATACACACAGGCATGTATACATTGAGCTGAAAATTTCCGCTTGCGGCGGCAAATCCCACCGCTGTGTCGTTTGCCATTACCTGCAGACACACCATTGTAAGTGCCTCGCACTGAGTGGGATTCACCTTGCCGGGCATTATGGATGAGCCGGGCTCGTTTTCAGGTATGAAGATCTCTCCTATCCCGCATCTCGGGCCGCTTGCAAGCCACCTCACATCGTTGGCAATTTTGAAAAGGTCTGCGGCGAGAGCCTTTATTGCACCATGGCTGTATACCAGCTCATCCTTCGATGTAAGCGCATGGAACTTGTTTTCGTCACTTACAAAATCATGAGATGACAAATCCGATATTTCCTTTGCGACAAGCCCTGCAAATCCCTGCGGACAGTTGAGCCCCGTTCCGACGGCAGTAGCTCC
Organism: uncultured Clostridia bacterium; assembly: GCA_944392615.1. GTDB lineage: Bacteria > Bacillota > Clostridia > Oscillospirales > CAG-272 > RGIG1993. Next base: position 14,372 of record CALXXF010000007.1, on the reverse strand, counting down.
GAGAGCTATATGGGAAATCCCGTATGAGGAGCTTTCGAGCATTGAAAGCGACCTTTCGAGCATTGCCCTCCACCCTGATACCTCCTGTGAGAAAGAGATCGGAGTGGCATCCTGAAGATGAGTTCTGCCGCTTTTTATTATCCCACTGTTTTCCTTTTCAAGTCTTTTAAAAGTATCCCTGAGACGGCACACGGCAGGAATGAGATTTTCTCTCACAGATATAAGAGCCGCTATGTGCATAGCAGTCGGAAAGGTATCGTTTGAGCTCTGAGACATGTTAACATCGTCGTTGGGATGTAAAAGTCTCTTGCCTGCAAGACTGTTTGCGCGGTTTGCGATCACCTCATTTACATTCATGTTCGACTGTGTTCCGCTTCCGGTCTGCCAGACCACCAGAGGAAAATTGTCGTCGAGCTTTCCCTCCGATATCTCGTCGCACACTTTTTCTATAGCCGACAGCTTTTCATCTGTCATTTTTCCGGGCAGCAGGGCGTGATTTGCACGCGCAGCCGCTTTTTTCAATATGGCGAATGCGCGTATTATTTCTGTAGGCATTCTCTCTGTGCCTATGCGGAAATTGTTGCGGCTTCGTTCTGTCTGTGCGCCCCAGTATTTATCCGCAGGGACGAGCACCGTTCCCATAGAATCGTGCTCTTTTCTGAAATGCTCGCTCCCGCTGTTATCTGACAATACGTCTGTCTTACTCATAAAATAACCTCCTGCAGTACGGCGAAAAGCGCCGGTACCACGATACTGTAACACTCATTCTCTGTAATACTATACCACTGCTATTGCCGGTTTGTCAATAAGAACAAGGACGCAGCGCGAGTTTCACGTTTTCTCTCCTGATTCAGAAGGAGACGTCCCCATTATTTTTTTGAAGACTCTTGAAAAATACGCAGTGTCGTTATATCCGGCTGAAAAAGCCGCTTCTGTGACAGTCATTCCCTTTTTCATGAACATGACTGCATTTCTGCATCTTATCTGATTTATATATTCGGAAATTTTCATGCCTGTGCTTTCAGAAAAAACGTGACTGAGATATGTGGCTGATATATGCAGCTGCGCGGCAATGTCCGGAATATATATTTTCCCCGAGAAATTGTCGTTGACATAATTCAGGACATGGATCACATATTTTCTTTGACTGTCGGTCATATAGACTTCTTTTTCGGTTTCCTTGCAATACTTCTCTATAAGCATCGAGTAAAGCCTGTATGTCTCGGCTATAGTGAGAAGAGCTACAGAAACGTCCGTGTCGCAGGCGGCTCGCAGATCGGCGATTTTATCTATCTGGTTTCCGAGTTTTTCGTCTCTTATAATTGTGTCGAACACTGCATTGTAGGAGTCTACCTTTCCCACGAGTGATTCTTCAACGAAGTCGGAATCGGAATATACAAAAAAATGCGGGTCAAGCTGAAGCACAATAAAATCGCACTCGCCGTAAAACCACAGTCTGTGATGGACCTCATTGCTGTTTGCCAGAGCTATGTCGCCGCCCGTTATCTCATACGTGTTTCCGTTTATAAATGTCTGACATCTTCCGCTTTTCAGATATATGATTTCTATTTCCTTATGCCAGTTCATATGACCGCCGAATTCATCGGTTTTTTTCCTTTTTCTGACAACGACCGGAATGCTGTTGAAATTAACGGGATATCTGAAATTTATGGTTCCGTCCAATTGAATTTCTCCTTTTTCGGCTTTTGCCGGTACCACTACTAATTATACACTCAGTTAAGAATAATACAATATATTTTAACAAAAATCAATGAAAATACTCTTGTGAAATCGTATAATTTTTGTGTAAGCGGATTGATTTCTACGTAAAATCCGCGTAGCTGTAAAGAAAGGAAGTGTAACACTATATTGAAAAAAAGCAAAATGCCCAGGTGTAAGACACCCGTCATTCTCATAATATCCATTCTTGTTCTCACCATGCTCCTGTACACAGGGACAACGGTTTTTGCGGATTCAGGAGCACAGATGGTTATTGAATGGAGTCAGGAGGCTTTGAATTGCGGAGAATCGGTGGGAGGAAATACCGGTGGTGCCGGATACACAAACGAAGAGGGCGGTTACCGCACCCTTATCCACGGCGTGAACGAAGGCGTACGCCCTATAAAGAATTTCACTGCCAGCGGCATAAAAACAAACGGTGAGGATATTGTAATACGATACCGCGTAAAAATTCTTTCTGACGATGGCACGACTCCGGATTATGCCGACGTCTTCGGATTTCAGCAGATAATTTACGGTGACGATAAAAAGATAAACGACGAAGAGAAAGACCGCCTCGTGTTTACAGCCGGAGAAGTAAGACAGTTTGATTATGACGAGGATGGTTGGACGTATGTTTATTATGTAGCCGAAGAAAGGTTTTTCGGCTTTTCAGGGTATAATACGGTGAAAATCAACAACCAGGTTTATTATAACGGAGCATCCGGATCAGGAAACAGCATAGATATAGCCGTATCCCAGATAGCCGTCTTTGTAGGTGACCCGCGAGAGGGCATTGCCGAAGACACGGGAATAGAGCTTCCGGAGACAGTCCCGGAACTTCCCTCGGATATCGGGGAATTTCCCACGCCGGGATATGAAAATCTGTCAGGATATTCGTTTGCAACACAGGACTCATACAAGGACCAGGGGACAATCGCCGTAACGGCGGTAGACGGAGACGTGCTCTCAGGATCTTGTTGGGTTTCCGGAGCCTCTGTTAAGAAGGACCTCAACACAGGGCTGTATGCCAATCCGTACGGCAGTTATCCGTGGCTCTGTCTTGAATTTGAAATACCCACAACAATAGACGGAGCACGGATAATATGGGGAAAAGACTGCGGAGCAATCGGATACTATAAGCTATTTATTTCCGACGACAAAGAGAATTTCACGGAAATAAAGCTCTCTGCACTCAAACGGCAGGATGGGGACGGAAGCCCGTCTTCACCCATAACAGACACCATAACCTTTGAACCTGTAACTGCAAGATATTTCAAGCTTGAAATATACGCTACGTCTGAAAACGGACCCGGCTCGGTATATGAGTTTGAACTGTACGGGGATCCTCAGCAGTACGCTTTTCTCAGCAGAAAAGAGCAAAACAGCTCTCAAAGCATTGCACCCGTCCCGGATGCCGGGTCGACGGCAGATGGCAGCCAGGCGGCAGACGGAAACCAGGCGGCAGACGGCAGCCAGATGATTTCTTCCGCATACAGTGCCGGTACAATAGATGAAGTTAAAACCGGTTTCACTGCAGAAAACGGCATACAGGCGGCTCAGGAAACAAATAAAACCTCATATATCGGAATAATAGCAGCGGTAGCAGTGTTACTTGTAGTTCTGGTTTTACTGATTTTGCTTGCCGCGACCGGTAAAATCAAAAAGAGCACCAGCATCGCCATGTTTTTTGTTCTTCTGAGCGCCACAACGGCATTTTCACTGTACTCATGTGAGAAAAAGCCGGCGGATGTAACATCTTCAGATACCACGAGCGAGTACGACACGTCGGCTGAAAGCCCGGACGACACATCAGCTGAAAGCCCGGACGACACGTCGGCTGAAAGCCCGGACGACACATCAGCTGAAAACCCGGACGACACGTCTACCCCGCAGGAGGGAGAAATAATACCCGAAGAAAATGTAAGAGACGGATGGCTGCTGGAAGGGATACCGTCATACGAGGGCGGGATACTTTCAAAAGGCGTATATAACTGCGGAACCGATTTATCAAGTGATACTACCGGGTACACCTCATCGGATTCCTTCATGCAGACAGTGGCAAGAACAAGTGCCGACGAGTTTATTGCCTATTCGGAAAAATTGTCTGCTTTGGGATACAAAAAGACATTTGAAAGTACCACCGAAGAAAACATCTATATTCAATATGAAGGCGGAGGAAAGCTCATTTATGCATACTATATAAACTCGCTTTCCACTGCCAAAATCATCGATGACAGGTCTTCCGACGCCAATCTGAGCCAATTCTCCTACACCTGCGATTACAACGGGAGCACAAAAATATATCAGTTTGGTCTTTATCAGGCCGGAAACACACATACCACCATGGACTGCGGAATGATTTACATAATAAAACAGTCTGACAACAGTCTGTTCGTAATAGACGGCGGTCACCAATTCCAGGCAACAGACGCTGCTACCGATGAGCTCATGTCATTTATGCACGAGATAACAGAGACCGCGGAAGACGAACGTATTACCATATCAGCATGGTTCATAACACACGCCCACGCCGACCATCTGATGCTTGCGGCGAAGCTGCTTCACAGATACCACGATGAAATTGACCTTGAGAGAGTAATGTTCAATTTCCCGTCATTCCAGACCGTCAAAAGCGGATACCGCGCATTTCCCACAACATGGTTCAAGCATATTGTAACGACATATTACGACAACGCCGTATTCATGAAGCCTCACACAGGTATGAACTTCAACTTGGGAGATTTGCAAATCGAAGTGATGTACACGCACGAGGACGCAGTCACAGCATCAAGGCCCTCATCCTGCTCTGTAACGAACTTTAACAGCACCTCCACCGTTCTGAAGATAACGATAAACCAGAGCGCCTTCATGCTTCTCGGCGACACGGATACAGAGGCTGAGGCAATAATCACCTCCATGTACCGGTCTCCCGATACATTCAAAAGCGACATCGTTCAGGTATCACACCATGCGTTCAACTACCTGAGAACTCTGTATAACTGGATAGCCCCTGAGCTTGCTCTTGTTCCCAATTCAAGGTCAAACGCAACGTCATCAACCAATTTGCCAAAACTTGCGGATGTGATTAAATTCACCGGTGAAGAAAACGTTTACTACGAGGGAGACGGCACGTACGGGTTCGGGCTCACCGACGACGGATGGAAACTTGTCTATGAAGCGGCGGTTGTCGGCGGACCGTACGACGGTTCCGGTATGTAAAAATATAACAATAAATGACGGTGAGCAGCAAGTGACAGATCAAATAATGTGTAATAGCTTTCAGCGCCGTCTGCCGCCGTGCTATACAAAGCATAGAGCATATCCAAATCAAAAGCCGGCTTGATCCGCGGATCAAGCCGGCTTTCAGTTTTTAACAGCACACTCTGAAAATTCTTTGGATCCCGCAGGACAACTGCTGCCCTGCGGGAAAAATGCGATTTTCTCAATAATTTTCTTTTCTTACTTCAAAGTAGCTCTGAGGATGAGCGCATACAGGGCAAATAGCAGGAGCCTTCTTGCCTATTACAAGGTGACCGCAGTTGCGGCACTCCCACATCGTCTCCTCTGATTTTTCGAAAACAGCCTGCATGTCAACATTGTTGAGCAGAGCGCGGTATCTCTCCTCATGCGCTTTTTCGATTGCAGCAACCGCTCTGAACTGGTAGGCAAGCTTTGTAAAGCCCTCCTCCTCTGCTTCCTTGGCAAAGGTATCGTACATGTCGGTCCACTCGTAGTTCTCACCTTCGGCAGCTGCCTTGAGGTTTTCAGCGGTGGTACCTATGCCGGAAAGCGCTTTCAGCCAGAGCTTGGCGTGTTCTTTCTCATTGTCTGCTGTCTTCTGGAAAATCTCTGCAATCTGCTCATATCCTTCTTTTTTGGCAACGCTTGCAAAATATGTGTACTTGTTTCTGGCCTGTGACTCACCTGCAAAAGCTGTGGCAAGATTCTTCTCTGTCTTTGATCCTTTGAGTTCCATTTTTTCTTCTCCTTTGTCAGATAATAGTTAAGATGGTATTCTTACTTCAGGATATTCATAAAAACTTTGTTTTACAGTTTCCTTGCCGGGCAACTGTCATAACAACACCCGTTCCGCATCGTGAGTCGCAAGCCGTCTGCACTTTTCGCAGAGTGCCGACACGTTCAGCTCATAACTGAAGCACTCCGTTCCGAGGGTCTCTCTGATAATTGACTGCACCTGCTCTACAAACAAGTCAGAAACACTGCCGCACATCTCGCACACAAGATGACCGTGAGGCATTACATTTCTGTCATATCTATCAGGACCGCACGGCAGGCTTATCCGCCTTATGGAACCCTCGTCTGAAAGGGCGTTGAGATTCCTGTAGACTGTACCCACCGATATGCGCGGCATCACTTTTCTGACCTCGCGGTATATCTCCTCCGCCGTCATATGGTCACATGTGCTTTCGATTATATCGAGTATCGCCCTGTTCTGCTTTGTCAGATACCTGATATATATCACTCCCGAAATTAGGAATTGTTACTGTTTTTATTATATATCCTTTTTTACGCTTTGTCAATAGTATTTTATCAAAACAATCCCGAAACAAAGCGTCAAATTTTTGAGCGTTTTGACATTTTTTATTCTGATATGTTTTCACCTTATTTTCCCCCGCGTTCCTTGCCGCACTTGTGTCTACGGTACCTGGCGCCTTTTCAGACTTTGAACAAAACGAAAAACGCGCATAATTTATAACACAAAGATAATCCCTGAAAGCAAAGAAAGCCCTGAAAGTAAAAAAAACTGAAAGCAAAGATTATCCGTAAGAACGGTCATTTTTTCTTTTTCCATAAAGTCTCCTGCGCTGAAAAGAGTTCAGGTGTTTACGAATGCGTCAAAGCATCTCCCGGACAAACAAACGCCGCCTCTTTTGCACTAAGCAAATAGGAGGCGGCGTTTCATGCCGATGTTTGTCACTTTATTGCGCCGTGAATGGCACAAGACACGTATGTGTTCCTATGTATACACTCTGATTGCAGATGATGCGCGCAAATTGCCGAGCAGACCGTCATCAGACATTTCACACGACGACTGTCCCGCATAATACGGCAAAGCCAAAAGCCGACTGCAAACCCGGACGTATATCAGTTCTGTGCAGAAAAAATGACAGAGCCTGTGGAGCTGTCTGTAATCTCGACGGTGACAGTCTGATATGCGTCGTTCGGTATGCCGGTTATGACACAGCCGAAGAGTGCGCAGCCATCAACTGCGGTATACTGGTCGCCGGCTGCCATAACGCTTCTGAACAGCGAATACTCTTCTCCGAGAGTTCCCTCGGTCGACTTTTTCGTACCGTCTTCGAGATTGAAGGTGATCTTTACCTTCATACCGGCGGTAAGGGCGTTTATTCCGTTCTCGCTCGCCGCTATAATGACTCTCATAGCGTGAGTCGAGTCGCTCTCTTCCTTCTTCTGATAGTATGCAGCAAAGCTGTCATAGCTTCCGAGCTTGTAGGGATCGTAGAACAATTCCATCTCGGCAAGCTGGATATATGTGCGCCCGCTGTCGGAAGGCTTCGGGTAAAGCGTGTCGGAATTTATCCTGATTCCCTTTACCGTGACAGTCTCAAACGAGACTTCTACTGCTTCCTGACCTGACGGTATCGCAGAGAGAGTCACATCCGAAACGGGATACCAGTTGAGACCGTTTGTCGTGTATTCTATCTTGAAGCCCTCGGGTATTCCGGACCAGGTCCCTTCGTCGTCGCCGGTGGAAGCCGAATAGAGCTTCATAGTGTTGACGACCGTGGGAGAGTCAAAGGATACTCCTACCCATGCGCTCGATACGTTCTGCGTGGTGAAGCCTCCGGACTCCTCTATTATCCCGTTCACGAGAAGCGCAGGGCTCCAGTACTGGTCGGATATGTACGAGCTCGCCGTAGCGCTTGCTCCGTATGCCAGGTTGACGCCCGGCTTTACGACCGTCTCGCCCGGAGTGACAAGCGTCTCGGTGTCATACGCCTCTATTTCGGAGAGCTTGATATGGCCGGGTATAGCCTTCATGTAGAATCTAATGTACGACGTCTCTGTTCTGTCAAAATCGATTACAACGTCTTTGTATTCATCGAGCACATATCCGCTTTCACTTGCCACGGTCGTCCAATCGTTACCGTCGTCCGACACCTGCACTTCAAAGTCGGTGGGGAAATAGAATATAGATGCATTCTGATAATTTTTTGAATATTTTTCCGTTCCGGGCACGACCACAAGCTGGTCTACGTATTTTTCGCCGCCGAGGTCAAACGATATATATACGTCGGTTCCGGCAGCAGTGGACGGACTTGTGTGGTATCCGGCAAACTGACCGTAGTCAGCCGACGTCGTGACAAGATTGTACCTGTCTCCGTCGTTTATGTTCACAAGATTCCATGGACCGTCGGTGTGAGTAGAGTTGCTTTCCACCTTGGCTCCGCGCAGAACATTCACAGAGACAGGCTCGACTACAGGCACGTAATCGGTGTTATAAACAGCCATCTCGCAGAGCTTCATTGCCCATGTGCCCGCAGTGCTCCTGTTGAGCGAGAGAGCTACAAACCTCACATAGCTGACTGTGACCTCCTCAAACTGGAAGGTCTGGGGGCCGAACTTTGACGGAGCGTCGAAGCAATACTCCTCATACACCCTGATCCAGTCGTTGCCGTCGAGCGAAACCTCTACTGCAAAGGCGTTGGGCATGCCGACAATGGGCGTGGCTCCGTTCTGCTCAAGGCAGGGATAGACCACAAGGGTATCTATAGTCTGAGGCTCAGGGAATTTATAGCCCACCCACTCCGAATGATTGCTGCCGTAATAATTAAGGTTTGAATGATAGCCGCCGTTGCTGCCGTCACTGTTGACATTCATGTCGCCGTCATTGAGCCTTTTTTAATCCCAGCCCCAGTTTGCATCGGCGTGCGGTTCATACTGGTATATAATCTCCACGCCGTCAAGACGCGCGAGATTTCCGCCCTTGGCGGTAAGGTCGTAGGTTTCCTGACCCTCATCGGTAGCAACTACTGAAAATGCCGGGATCATTGAAAGGATCATTGTAAACAGGAGCAGCAACGCAAGCGACCTGCGTACAGTTTTCTTCATACTCATTTGTGACACCTTTCCTTAAGAAATATTGATGAATCGGACACAACAGACCCGAAAGCACGCACACTCGCGGCGCAGCTTGCGCTCTGCGGACGCGCTTTCCGCCATTTAATGTCCTGATGCGGAAATACTGCGCCGAGGCACGACGCTTTTGCGGTAAGCGTCCCTGCAGCGGCAGCATTGTTTTCCGGAGCTTCAGGGTCTCCGGGAACTTCGCTTGCAAAACAGAAAATTCATGCGTCAAGTTGAATTTACAGCCGGTACCCGTGTGCGTCGGGCGTAAGGCGGATCCGTACCTGACCGAATGACGTCATGATTATACCACCATTTTGTTCCGTTTTGAATGCGTATAATTGTCAACATAGAAAACTTATGTTGCCAAATTTCATGTAATACTTACAGTTTGCACATTTTTTCACAAGCTTTTTTGTGCAATATGCAATATTTTTTAACTAATTGTTATATTTATTTAAATTTAAATGTTCAATAAGCACTTGTAACAGCAGCAAACAGGGAAATATTTGTCCTTTTTCGTTTTTTTGGCTGTTGCTTTCGCCGTGATTTTTAAAATGTATACCTTGAACATACGTTATTTTTTAATATAATTTTGGGCAAATCATCTTTTTTAGGGCAAACAACTCTTTTTTTTGATGTTGTTTGACAGAAATCGATTTATGTGATAAAATGTTAGTCGATGAGCAATATGATGAAAGAAATTTGTCAAAATTTACCTTCAGTGCGCCATTGTCCGTTTTGCCGATTGCAATGAACAAGCATAAATGACATTTAAGCGGGAGAAATATCATTAAATTACCCGCTTCATTTCAGAAAATCCGTTTTCTGCGTCCGGTTATGCAAAATAACCATTGCACCGGCAAAATCCGGATATTCCGAAAGGCATCTGAAGGTGACTGCGCAAGTATTGCCGTTTGAAAATGCCTGAAAAGCAAAATTTGTTGTAGAAAACGGAGGTTACCATGTTAGACTACAAACTCGACATTTCAGAAAAATCCTACATGAGAATCCACGCCGCAGACAGGCTTGCCAAGATGTTTCCCTTCTGCCTTTACGAGGAGGGATATTTTGAAGCCGGAAGCAGTTACTACACCACACGCGACGGCAAGGATATGTATCTTCTCATCTATACGGTATCAGGCTGTGGCACTGTAAAGGTGGGGGACAAGACCCGTCATATGTCCGCCGGGAGTGCGGTCATGCTCAACTGCAGCCTTTTGCACGATTACAGAACGGTATCAAAGGAGCCCTGGTGCTTTTACTGGATACATTTCTCAGGCACCGGCGTGGAGCCGTACGCCGAGGCGCTGACAGAAGAGCTGTCTGTTGTGAGTATAAGCGAAAAAATAAAAATGGCGAAGTATTTTGAAGAAATAAGAGAAACAGCAGACAAGATAAACGACATAAAGAAATACGCAAGAATAAGCCACACCATATCGGGGCTGCTCCTTGTCGTGCTCAACGCCAAGTACTCAGAGGACGATAAAGCGGCGTCCGGAAAAGATGCCATATCCGCTGCATGTAATTATATTGAAGAGAATCTCTCAAAGGACATAAGCATTGACCTTCTGACACAGATAGTACACCTGTCAAAATTCTACTTTATCCGTCTTTTCAAGCAGTACATGGGAGTGTCTCCATATCAGTACGTTCAGCTCTGTCGCATAAACAAGGCGAAAGAGCTCCTTGTCACAACCGACTACAGGATAAACGAAATATCCGACATGGCGGGCTTTCCGAATCCGGCTCGTTTTACCAAAGTTTTCGGCGAGACAACGGGCATGACTCCGTCAGCATACAGACGCACGTCCTACCTCTGGAGTAATCCGGAAGAAAAATTAAAGCAATTTTAACAGGTATAATGGCAAAATAAATCTTGATAGCTGTCATAAGTCATTGTATAATCAAGGTTAAAAGATTATAGAAAGGGTGCCTTGATATGAAGAAATTACTGATACTCGTTATGTCCGTTTTTCTATCATTATTGCTCATAACTTCTTGTGGCAATAATAATGTAGAAACTTCTTCGGGAGAGACCACAGATCCAACTCCCGGAGGTACGACAGAGAGCGGAGGAGACGATACAATGACACAGGATGTAACCACTTCTTCCAGCCCGGAAGATACCGGCGGACAGACTGCAGGCGTAAGCGAAGAAGAGCTTTATCCGCAGTTCAGCGAGCCGGATAAGAACCTCACTACAAAGCCGCTTTGATTCTGGAACACCGACCTTGACAGCATGACAACCGATCAGGTGCGCGAAATAGTTCGCGAATCTTATCTGCAAAGCGGATATACAGGCTTTGGGATCCTACCCTACTGGATGGACGACTACATGAGCGAAAAATATTTTGAGCTTTATGAAGCCGCTCTTGACGAAGGCAGCAAATATGGAATGCAGTTTTCGCTTTATGACGAAAACGGATTTCCGAGCTATACCGCAGGCGAACTTTTTGCCGAGAAATACCCCGAGCTGACCGCCAAAAGACTCGACCTTGCGGAAGCCTCGATAGTATCGGACGGAAAAATATTCCTGAGGATCCCGCAGGGCACATTCATGGGAGCCGTAGCCTTCAACACCGAGACGAAGGAAATGATAGACATAAGCGACAAGGCTGTTCTTGTTGAGCTTCCGGACTTTGATACCGAGACGCAGCCTCTTGGCGCTCTCGCATCAAGTACGTTTTCTAACGAGCCCGGCTACGACCTTGCAAAGGCGTTTGACGGCAACCAGTCAACCCGTTGGAACGCCGAAGGCTATACCGGAAGCGGAAGCTACATACAGATAAACTACGGCGAGAAAATAAAGATAGACTCAATAAAGATAACCGAGCCTACGCTGCAATCGCTCTGGAGAGTCAGCGCGTTTGAGTTCAACTGGTACGACGAGGAAAATGACGAGTGGGTGACAGCTACCGAGGGCGGAAAAATCACCGGAAGCGGAGTCACTCTTGAATTTGACGAGATAGAGGCGCAGTTTGTACGCATTGTCTTTACAAAGGTAGTTGGAGACAGCGCCACCATTTCCGAGATAGCTCTCTACGACAACGGCGAGATGATCCCTGCGCCCCAGATGGCGGTTATAAAGGATGAATCGGAATCCGAATTCACCTATTCATCATCAAGCGATTATTCTGAATCCTACACAGCCGACCTTGCATTTGACGGAAGCAGCTCCTCCAGGTGGAACGCAGGTCAGGGAACGGCCGGCAATCAGTGGCTTGCCGTCGTTTACAACGAGGCAAAGACTGTTGATACAGTATTCATATATGAATCCTTTGACCGCGTGCGCTCCTTCAAAATCCAGTACATGGACGAAAAAGGAAACTGGATAGACTGCGCAAGCGGAACGACCATAGGCACGCAGGGCAAGGAGCTCAGCTTTGAGCCTGTCACCGCCTACGGAATGAGGCTGTATGTAAACACAACAAACGGAGACACTGTTTCGATAAACGAATTTGAGGTTTACGGAGACGGCAAGGTCATAGCGGCGGCTCAGGACAACTCAAATTACAAGGGCTCATACGTAGAGTATCCCGTGAGCGGGAGCGGATGGCGTCTCATGGCGTTTGTCTGCGTTTACGAAGGATGCACCGGTATGGACTACCTCAGCGAAGAGGCAGTCGCCGGCTTCATAGAAATAACCTACGAAGGATACTACAAGAGATTCAAAGAGTACTTTGACAACGGCACCATCACCTCCGCCTTCTACGACGAACCTTCGTTCTGGCCCGCAGGAGGACTCACCGCATACGGAGTCGAAGGCGCACGCATGTGGACCGACGATTTCAACGAATATTTTGCCCAGATGTACGGCGACGACATAAACCCTGTTCTGCTCTATGCCGCACTCTGGTATGACATAGGCGAAAACACCAACGAAGCAAGAGATATGCTCCAGTCCGTACGCACCGAAATGTTCGCAAAGAATTATCTTGGTCAGATAACCGACTGGTGCGAGGAGCACGGAATACAGCTTATGGGCCACATGCTTATGGAAGACGTCGAGAACCCCGTAGGCATCTCCGGCGACCTCATGTACTGCTTCAAGTATCAGTCTATCCCGGCCGTCGACGTCATTGACAGATTCGGAATGACAGAGCTTTACTACAAGGTCATTTCCTCAGCTGCATACAACTGGGACAAGGAGCTTGTTGCATCCGAGACATACGGAGCCATGGGAGCAAATCTTCCCGTGTCACATCTCTACAAAACCGCAATGGACCTCTATGCAAAGGGCATAAACCTCATAGTTCCTCACGCCGTGTGGTATGACAACGTCAACAACGTTGTATATCCTCCGGAGCTGTCATACAGAAACCCGCGCTACGCAGAGGAGCTTCCGACATACAACGAATACACATCAAGACTTTCGGTAATGCTTCAGGGCGGCAGGCACGTCGCTGATGTGGCTGTTCTCTACCCCATTGATTACCTTGAATCAGTATATATATTCAACGGCGGCTACAACGTGCCCTCAGACAGCAATTACATCACTCTCACCGATATTCTTTCCACAGAGCTGAGAATAGACTTCACATACCTGCACCCCTCCGTTCTGGATGAAAAGTGCACGGTGAACGGCAATATACTCCATCTTGAAAATGAGGTCAACTACGAGAATTACAAGCTCATCGTAATACCCTCCATGAAGGTCATAAGCCTTTCAAACCTTGAGAAGATATACGAGTTCTACCAGAACGGCGGAGTCGTCATCTCCGTAGGAACTCTCCCCGACCAGGCTACGCGCGCCGAGGACGACGAGAGCGTGAGGAAGATAATATCCGACATGTTCGGAAACACCTCCACTGCCCAGAGCGTAAATACCAACGACAAGGGCGGAGCCGCATATCACGCTACCAACACAGCTGCTTTCAAATCTCTGGTAAACAAAGCGTTTGACAGCTATGATGTCAACATAGGGGCAGTTAATGTTTCGGGAGGAAACCTCACCTATATCCACAAGGTCAACCACGGCGTCAACATTTACTTCTTCGCTAACTCCTCCGACACAAAGGTGAGCACCGAGGTTACGATAGCAGGCGAGTTTGAAAACCTTGAATTCTGGGATCCCATGACAGGCGAGGCCGTCAAAGCAACGACAACAGTTGCAGACGGACTTACAAAGGTCACCCTTGAGCTTGACGCCGTTGAATCGGTGTTCTTAGTTGAAGTTTCGGAATAATCTTATTCCGGTTTTGCGTGTGCTGAATCAATAGATCCGGCGGCTTAACAGCCGGTTTACAAAGCAAAAGAAGCGGCGGGCAGATGCCTGCCGCTTCTTTTTCCGTTTTATACGGGCGTATGTTAGCGAGCGTTTTGTTTTGGCGGGTACCGCCGAAAAATCAGGAAAGGAATTTGTACGCATTTTTAAGAAAGAACTTTGTACGCATTTTTTTAAGAAAAAGTTTGTCGCGTTTTTTTAAGAAAAAAGTTTGTCGCGGTTTTTTAAGAAAAAAGGGCTCTTTGTCAATAGTTGGGGTAAAGAAAAACAAAAAGGAATAGAATGAAGAAAAGAAGGCAGTGAAAAACGAAAC
>CALXXF010000006.1 GCA_944392615.1 uncultured Clostridia bacterium | reverse complement strand
GTCTGTGAGTAGACTTTTGCTGCCGTCAGAAACAATGGAATTCTCCAATTCTGTGTCTTTCTACATTTTTTCCTTTAATCTGAACATGACCACCCCTCTGTATGACATTGTCCGGCTTGCCTGTGATGGTACATTATATTCCATTTGCTTTTGCTGATACAGTGATATTGTCACATTCACAGCAGTATTATATCACGGTTTTGCATTGACTTCAATATCTTTGGCTCCGGACAGGTGACTTTCGGCAACAGGCGACTTGACAAAAAAAGCTGCGGTGATATAATCGTACTGAAAGGGAATAATGACCGAGAACAGATAAGGAAAATGTCAGATCTTGATCTGCCGGAGGTGAATATGCGCAGACTCATTTTTCATGTTGACGTGAACAGTGCGTTCCTTTCTTGGGAGGCATCTTCAAGAGTATCGAGAGGTATGGACGATCTGCGCCTTGTGCCGTCGGCAATAGGAGGCGAAAAGGACAAGAGAACAGGCGTTATACTTGCAAAATCCATACCTGCGAAGAAATACGGGGTTACAACAGGTGAAAGCGTTGCCTCGGCTCTTCGCAAATGCCCTGAGCTTCTGATCGTTCCACCGGATTTTGTGTTATATCAAAAATGTTCTCGCGATTTTATGGAAATATGCAGGATATACGCTCCGGTGGTCGAAAAATTTTCAATAGACGAGTGTTTTATGGATATGAGCGGTACCTCACGTTTATATCCCGACTTCCTTTCTGTCGCTTTTGAAGTAAAAGACCGGATAAAGCGGGAGTTGGGGTTCACAGTTAACATAGGAATTTCCGACAAAAGACTTCTTGCCAAAATGGCGAGCGATTTTGAAAAGCCCGATAAGGTACATACGCTTTTTTCAGATGAAACAGAGAAAAAGCTCTGGCCTCTTCCGGTAGATTCACTTTTTTCTGTCGGAAAATCGACTGCCGAAAAACTAAGGCGAGCCTGTATCTTTACAATAGGAGACATAGCCAGAACCGATACGAGGTTGCTGCAGACTATAGTGGGTGTCAAAGCCGGGCAACAGCTGCATGACTTTGCCTGCGGTATAGACACCTCTGAGGTCTCCGGAACACGTGATGAGGCCAAGGGATACAGCGTATCCACTACGCTTGAAAAGGATGTAACCGAATATCGCGAGGCATACAGGGTGCTTCTTGCCCTGACAGACAGCGTCGCTTCAAGGATGCGAGCTGACGGAATGAACGCCGGATGCGTTTCTGTCACCTTCAGGTCAGGGGATTTTAAAGACCGCTCGCATCAGAAGAGGCTATATGATGCAACTGACATAACGTCTGAGATATATGAAACCGTTAAGCAGCTTTTCAATGAGCTTTGGGATTCTGGCACGCCGATAAGGCTTCTCGGCGTTTCTCTTACGAATCTTTCGCGCAATGCCGGCGAGCAGATCTCATTTTTTCATGACGAAAAACGTGAAAGGGCAATCAAAACAGATCGAGCTGTGGACGAACTGCGCGGGCGCTTCGGCTCTGACGCTATCGTAAGGGCGTCGTTTTATCAGGCTCCGATACATGTCGGAAAAAAGTACAAGGCAAGTCTTGACGAAGCGGTTTCCTCACAGCATGGATCTGACGATGCAGATCCAAAAGCAAAAGGAGTACAGGAAATTACAGAAGGCTTGCCTGAAAACGGCAAAAAATCAATTCAGCTGTAAAGTTATACCGATTGCAGGAGACGTTATTACAAAATTCTTCCGGAAATAAAGCCCTGTATTACGGAATAAAATTAAAGTGAAGAAAAGTGACTTTATTATCAATCCGTAAGCGGAGGCGTTGTCGTGGCTTTCGGTCCAACCGGAATGTCGCAGAGCTTCGGAAGTTCATCAACGCAGGGCGTAATAATGGTTTCGGCAAACGGCGGTACAGCAGGCAGTGAAGTTTTGCTGAGCGATGAAAACGGAAATGTGCTGATATCGGAAAAGTCGGAAAAGGCATATACATCTGTGCTTGTAAGCTGTCCCGGTATTGAAGACGGCGCTACCTATTCCCTCAGCGTCGGCTCTTCGAATTATACAATAACGATGGACGGACTTATATACGGCTCCTCACAGGGCGGCTCGCCCGGCGGCGGATTTCCGGGCGGTGGATTTCCAGGCGGCGGTATGCAGCCGCCTGGAAGATGGTAAAATCTTTTATTAGCTTTAATTTTAATGACATAAGTGTTTTATTGTAAAAATCGATTTGACTTTGAGGTTTTTTCACGCGCTGAATTTGTTAATAAAAAATATGCACAAATGTTTGGCCGAAAAATCATCATGTTGCACAAAGCACCATGTCAAAATATACAAAAGTATACTCTCAGGTATCTGATGTATCTTTTTTTCGGATTCGGTCTTTCAGACACAGTGGATTTCTTTTGTGTTTGTATGATACGATCCAAAATGTAAAATGATTATTTCTGTTCGTAATGTGATCCGCTCTCTGACATGCAACTCACGCAGCATTTTTCAATACTAAACATAAATAAGACAAGCCAGAAATCAAAAGTTTTTCTATGACGTTGATTTCTGACTTGTTTTTGTAATACATGAAAATAAAATGCGCCCATGATTTGCGGGCGCACAGAAAAAGGTATATGGATGAGTGATATTTTCGTGCGCGAGCACAGCAGCTATATATTATGAATAACGTGTGCTCCCGCAGGCTGAATGTTCATTTTGTCGGAATCCATGGCGAATCTTAATGATATCAGTCAGACCGGCAGCGTTTTTCATCACCATCTTCGTCCAAAAGCTCAAAAAGAATATCTTCCGCCGAGATTATCGTCACAAATTCCGAGGAAAATAATTTGAATATTCTCCTTGCCGTTTTCTCACAGCATGTAAAATCATCATAAACAGCTATTTGCTCTTCATTCCTGTATTTCTCCTTGATAATCAGTGAAAATGAGTTGAATCCAGTTCCTTCAGATATTATCTTCCTCACAGTCAGATAATAGCGGGCGGACAGTCCGTTATCCGGAAAACATTGGTATGCTTCATCCAAGGTTGATCCTAACAACATTATGTGGTACTCCCAATAGTATTATTACGCCTCTATTATACAATATGTGGACCTCGAAAACAAGATAAAAATAATATATGAACGTTTTGTCAGAAATAAGTGTCAAAAACATGATATCAATCTAATTCAGAGAATTATATTCATAAAATTAAATATAATATATAATTATATATTAATAAAAATCAAAAAGGAACATTTGCTCTTCTGAAATACAGAAAAAATGATTTCGCATAAAAAAAACATTGCATTAATCGAAATAACTTTTTACCGGTATCGCATCGGTGCGGTTGACAAAATATCTCCGGTATGATAAAATCCACAGTGTGCCAAGAGAACATAAGATCGACAATCCTGCCTACTTATTTACGAAATATTGGGCGAAAAGAGAAAGTCAGCAGGCTCGTAAAGAGTAGGAATGGCTTGAAATAAGTTTACTGCGTTTTTGGAAACACAACTTCATGTGACAATACTTTATATCTGTTTGATCCGCCCATATGCGACGGAAATGGAGTATCAATATGAACAACTGTCCTCAATCATGTGAGCTCAATAATCCGGAGCATAAAAAAAGAGTATGGGAGATAGACTTTGCCAGAGGTCTGCTCATACTCTTTGTGATATTTGACCATTTTATGTTTGATGTATCGGCGCTCGGAGCTGATTTCAGCTCGGCTTTCGGGCAAAAGCTGTATATTTTTTCTTATGAATATTACAACGCGGCGAATTATGAAACTCTTATAGGGAATCTACGCGAGCTGACAAGATATTCATTTGTGATGCTTTTTGTCTTTATCAGCGGGATCTCCTCGCGCTTCTCAAAAAACAACCTTGTGCGCGGATTGAGGCTTTTGTCTTTTTCAATTATTTTTTCTGTTTGCGTAGAGGTTATAAGCGCTATTGAACCTTCTGTGGAACCGATACGTTTCAACGTAATACATGTTCTGGCTCTTTGTACACTCATGTATGCCGGTCTTTCTGCTCTCTATGAGCGGTGCAGTCGTCCGTTATTTAAAAATCTCTTTATTTTATTTGCCGGAGTTTTTGTTATCTTTGCAATACTGAGCGGTTATTACTTTCTTGACCACCCGTACGACGGTGCGATTATAGGCGGCCTTTTTGTTACCCCTGTAAACAAGATAGAATATATAATATCACCCGGAGATCACCTTACGTTGTTTCCGGCTGCAGGATTTTTTCTCATAGGGGCTTTTGCAGGCAGAAAAATGTACAGGGATGCCAGCACTCTTTTTCCATCTGTCAATGAAAAATATCTGAAGCCTCTGACATTTGTAGGGAGGCATTCGCTTTTCTTCTATTTCGGTTCACAGGTTTTAATGTTCGGCACTCTTTACCTGCTCGGAGTAAAGGCTGCTGTTCTTTAAGGAGACTACAGATGCAGTCTGATCGTTTATCTGAAAATAATCGAAAAACACATGCTCACATGAGCATGTATGACAAAATTCATCAAAACAACGCGCCGCTAAAGGCTCCGTCGCTCCGTTTTTACGGAAGGCGCATTACCTACGAACGTCTTTATGAACGAATATCAGCTTTTGAAAAAGCGTTCATCAGGCGGGGCTTCTCGGCAGGCGACGTTATAACTCTTGCACTTCCCAATATTCCCGTGGCAGTTTACATTTTTTATGCCGCAAACAAACTCGGTATTACCGTGTGTCTTGTTCATCCTCTTGAACCTTTGGACAGGATAGCTTATTTCGCTTCGAAGGTCGGCAGCAAAGCTGTTTTTATGTTTGACGAGATAACTGAAAAGTATTATGACAGGCTCGACAATCTACCTTGCTCAGCAATATTCTGCTCGGTTTCAGATAATATAAGCGCGTTTGAAGGATTTTTCTATTCGGCAGCCACACATGGCAGGAGAAAAATGATAAGCCGTCTCATACGCCGAACAAGAAAGCTGCGCTCAAGACCCTGTATATGCTGCACACTCAGAGACTTTTTGTCATCTGATAAGTTTTTTGCTGCATCAGATTTCCGCTCCTCCGATCCTGCCAGATGTCCCAAAGTTCTTTTTCCTGATGCTTCAGTTGTTATGAACAGCGGCGGAACCGAGGGCTTTCCCAAAACGGTGCTTCTGTCAGATGACGCCTTTAACCGTTCGGCAGACAACATAATAAATGCTATCTCGGACGAAAAGGATCCGCCGGTTGCCGGAATGCTTGCGCTTCTTCCGATGTTTCATGCCTTTGGTCTCGGAGTGGTGTTCCATCTTGTTCTGTCGCACGGATACGAGGCTGTTCTGTTTCCGAAATATTCTCCGCCGTCGATAGCGCGCTGCATTAAAAAGGGAAGGGTACGCTATCTTGCCGGTGTGCCTACTGTATACAAGAGTCTTTTGAATGAAAAGGCCTTCGACTGCCGTAACCTCGGAAAGCTCGTCGCAGCCTTTTGCGGCGGAGACGCACTCGATGAAAAAACACGTGAGTCGTTTGATGCCATGGTTGCAAAGCACAACGGAAGCTGCCGTCTTTATCAGGGATACGGGCTCACGGAGACTGCGGGCGTCTTTTGCACGAACAAGGCGGGACATTCCCGGCCAGGCTCGGTCGGAACTGCAATAGGAAAAGACTATGAGGTCATGATATTAAAAGACGGAAAAGAGGCAGAGCCAGGCGAAACAGGTGAGATATGTCTGTCCTCACCTTCTCTTATGATATCATATTACGACGATATCCCTTCAGCACAGCCGGTATTTTTTGAGACGGGCGGCAAGCGATATCTCAAAACCGGAGACATCGGCAAAAAGGACAAGGACGGGTATCTTTACTTTTGTGATCGCGTAAAACGCATGACTAAAGTATCGGGAGTCAACGTTTTCCCGTCTCAGGTGGAAGAGGCGCTCAGAATATCTGATTATGTCTCGGATGCTGCGGTAAAGGCAGTTCCTGACGACAGAAAGGGAAATGTGACAGAGGCGTACATAGTGCTGAAGCCAGGCGCGGACCCGGAGGAGGCAAGGCGTGACATGGACGGGATATGCCTTCACAGGCTGAATAAATGGTCCCGCCCTGTCAGGTATTATTTTCTTGACAAGCTGCCACGTACAGCAATAGGTAAGATCGATTACAAAAGACTCGGTGGATGAGCAGCATATAAAAGCTGTTAAAATAAAATTTTCAGTATAACAGAAATGAAGCATAAGTCAGCTCTCTTTTTCTCAGACTTTTATTTGCAGATAAAAATCTGAACTATGATTTATATGATGCCGCATAGTGTATAAGGACCTTTTCGGAAAGCAGACGGCGTCACTGATTTTCTCTGCTTCATACGTCACTGATTTTCGTTGCCTTATATATCAAATGACCTCAGGAATAATCTTCCTGAGGTCCTTTTTCGCTCAAAAAATATTGCACGGTGCCGGTTGTTGTCAGAATGAATGTCTTTGGTCTGCCGGCAGTTTTTATCGCTTTCTTTATCGTTTTTTATAAATTTCATCATTGCTTTCACGGCTTGAAGGGGCTGCAAAGCTTTTACTGCTTCTCAGGTGTCGTCTGTACGGCTGAATATGAGTCGTTCACACTGAGAATGAGTTTCTTGACCCTCATGGCACGCATTGCATTCATTACAGCTATTACTGATACGCCGACGTCGGCAAAAACCGCCGCCCACATCGAGACGTATCCGAATATGCCCAGCAAAAGTACTGCGCATTTCACGGCTAAAGAAAAAATTATGTTTTGCCTGGCTATGCCGACGGTTTTTCTGGCGATTTTCAAAGCCACCGGAACAAGGGCAATGTTGTCAGCCATGAGCACTGCGTCAGCCGCCTCTATCGCGGCATCTGAGCCGAGTGCGCCCATCGCAATCCCCACATCGGCGCGCGCAAGAACGGGTGCGTCATTTATTCCGTCCCCTACATAGACAAGCGTTCCTGAATCTTTTTCTTTTTTGAGAAGAGCCTCAAGCTTTTCAACCTTTCCGTCGGGAAGAAGCTCTGTGTATATTTCGTCTATTCCGAGGGCATTTCCGGTTTTTTTACCGCTGCCCTCACTGTCTCCGGTGAGAAGAACGGTTTTTCCTATGCCCATTTTTCTGAGTTCATCAACCGCTACGCGCGCTTCGCTTCTTATTTCATCCTCTACGCTGATAAAACCTGCGTACTTACCATCAACCGCCACATGTACGCAGCTTGCCGCGGGAGTGTCTTCGGTTGGAGTTATGCCGTTTGCGCGCATAAGGGCAGAATTGCCTACAAACACTTTTTTTCCGTCGAAAAGAGCGCTTATTCCGAAGCCGGCTGTCTCTACGGCTCCGCTTATCCTTTCAGGAGAGATCGCTGCTCCGTAGGCTTCCTTTATTGCCGATGAAATAGGATGGTCGGAATATGCCTCCGCATGCGCTGCTACCATAAGAATATCTGTTTTGTCGTCTGAAGAAGGATACACTCCTGAGACACGAAGCTTTCCTTTTGTCAGGGTTCCTGTTTTATCAAAAACAACCGTGTCTGCCTTTGCCAGGGCTTCAAGACAACCGCTTCCTTTAATGAGTATCCCGCATCCTGACGAACCGCCAATTCCTCCGAAAAAGGAAAGAGGCACAGACAATACAAGAGCGCAAGGGCAGGAAATAACAAGAAATGTAAGTGCACGGTAGACCCACGGTGAAAAATCCGATGCCGTGAGAACAGCCGCTGTGCCTGAAGCGCGTCCGAACAGAAACAGCAGAACAGGCGGCAAAAGTGCTATCAAGACAGAAGCTATAACGATTACCGGAGTATAGTATCTTGCAAACCTTGTGACAAATCTTTCGGTTTTAGCCTTTTTTTCAGAAGCATTTTCTACAAGGTCAAGTATGCGCGAAACGGTGGAATCGCTGTATTCTTTGTCTGCACGCACCTTTATGACTCCGTTAAGATTCACACACCCGCTGAATACACAGGTGCCTTCGGAGCATTCGCGGGGAACAGACTCACCTGTAAGTGCCGAGGTGTCGAGAAGGGAGGAGCCATGTACAACCGTTCCGTCAAGCGGAACCTTTTCACCTGCCTTTACAATGAATATTTCTCCGGGGTGAAGGTCTTCCGGAGGAACTTTTATAATTTCTCCGTCCTTTTCTATATTGGCGTATTCCGGACTTATGTCCATAAGCGCGCTTATGGATTTTCTTGAACGCTCTGTGGCAAAAGACTGGAACCATTCGCCGATCTGATAAAACAGCATCACAGCGGCTCCCTCGCCGAATTCTCCGAGTACAAATGCCCCGATAGTCGCCGCGCTCATCAGAAATCTTTCATCCAAAAGGCGCCCTCTGAATATGTTTGACACTGCCGATAAAAAAATGTCGTATCCTGATACCGCGCAGGCGACAAAGTAAAAAAGCGCGCGGACATGCTCTTCAACCGGAAGCGTCAGTCCAAGCACGAAAAAAAACGCCGATATGATCATCCGCGAAATCAGAATTTTTTGTCTTGACGTCATCTGTTTTCTCCTCGAATAAATAAAAAGTTCGTTTCGGTCATCACAGGCAAACCCTGACATCCGGTTCTATTTTGTGTACAGTCTTTACTATCGTGTCAAAAAGCCTCTCGAAATCAGATTCGGATGTGTCAATAGTCATGCGTCTTGCAAAAAAATTTACGGATGCTGAATCAATTCCCTTTATACCACGCACGGCACGCTCTATCTCGGCTGCACAGTGAGCACAGTCAAGCTCCAGAAGTCTTACGGTCTTTTTCATATCGGTCCCACGATTCCTTTCATTTGATTATTTGCTGGCAATTATGCAAAATTATTTTTGAACATATGAACAATCATTCATTTGATGCATCCATTATAGTATTTTATTTCCGATTTGTCAATAGCTTTGCAAAAATTTTCCCTGTGAAAACAGACGTCGGCAGGGATGTCGTTTTGACAGGTATGTTATTTTATGATTCGCAACCATGAAAAACAAAAATGGAGATCAATTATTGTATTGCTGATAAAAATTCTGCAGAACGAACGATTGAATAAGTCAAAATTATGCATAAAAGGTTGATTTCGCATATGCAGGAAATAAAATGAAATTTTTTATACCTACTTGAAATTCTCGTGAAAAGCTGATATAATTAGAATACCTATACGGGGTATAGGTATATTATATGATGCACATCGGCTTGCGACGACTAAAATATCCGGATTAATATGGCAAACAAAACGCCTTTGGCAGCAAGGATGCACTGCAGCGCCGAAATATGTTCATGAATTTTATGTATGCACTTTCTGACTGTAGTTTCAGAATGAACTTTTTGAAAGGAGTCAGAATATTCAAAGAGGTGGTCGTGTGGTAAAAAGAGAATTTGAAATCACAGGTATGACTTGTGCCGCTTGCAGCGCCCGTGTCGACAAAAGTGTTTCCGCTGTTGACGGCGTACTAAATGTATCTGTCAATCTTTTGAAAAACAGTATGAACGTTGAATATGATGAGTCACGAGCCGACGACGATAAGATAATAGAATCCGTCAGAAAGGCGGGATACGGGGCAAAGCTGCGCTATAAAAATGTAAAATCGGGCTCATCGGGCAATGTAAGCGCAAAAGACGACGGCGACTACAGAGTAATGAAACAGCGCCTGGTTATTTCTTTTATTTTTGCAGTGCCTCTTTTTTATCTTGCAATGGGTCATATGGCGGGGCTGCCTTTTCCTTCTTTCCTTTCAGGAGTGGAGAATGCCCCTGTACTTGCACTGCTGCAGTTTATTTTACTTGTGCCGATTTTATTTGCAAATTCTGGTTACTTTACAAGAGGATTTGCAAATATGTTCAGAGGCGCTGCCAACATGGACTCGCTTATCGCGCTCGGCGCCGGGGCATCTACACTCTATAGCTTATATTCTCTTTTCAGAATGACGTATGCTGCCGGTCATGGTCAGCCGGATGTTATAGAGAGCTTTATGCATGGTCTATATTTTGAAGGCGCAGGTACGATACTTGCTCTTATTACTCTCGGAAAATTCTTTGAGGCAAGGGCAAAGGGCAAGACTTCTGATGCTATAAACAAGCTGATAAACCTGATGCCGAAAACAGCAAGGGTGTTTGTTGACGGTGAGGAAAAGATGATTCCCGCGGATAAGGTCGCAGTCGGCGATATTCTTATTGTCAAGTCGGGCGAGACGGTGCCGGCAGACGGGGAAATAGTTGACGGAAACGCTGCGGTGGATGAATCGGCGGTTACAGGAGAGAGCATACCTAAAGACAAACAAAAAGGCGACAAAGTCACAGGTGCCACTACGCTGATGAGCGGGTATATCGTTATGCGCGCGCTTAAAGTCGGCGATGACACGGTTCTTTCAAATATAATAAGGCTGGTCGATGAAGCGACAAGCTCCAAGGCGCCGATAGCAAAACTTGCCGATAAAGTGAGCGGTATTTTTGTACCGGTCGTAATTGCAGTTGCCGCTGTTTCTGCGATCGCGTGGATGATAGCGGGAAAGGGTGTGGAATTTTCGCTGCTAACAGCTGTTTCAGTGCTCGTCGTATCATGCCCGTGTGCTCTCGGACTAGCAACTCCTACGGCAATAATGGTCGGTACAGGAAGAAGCGCCTCATACGGTATACTGATAAAATCCGCGCAGGCGCTCGAAACAGCACACGCGACTCAGGTGGTTGTTCTTGATAAAACCGGCACAATAACCGAAGGGACGCCGGTGGTTACAGATATCGGACCGGGGCATGGAGTGGATGAAAGAGAACTCCTACTCACAGCGGCATCGCTTGAGAGAATGTCTGAGCATCCTCTTGCACATGCAATAGCAGACAAAGCCCGAAAAAACGGGGTTGTTGCCCTTGAAGCAGACAGGTTCGTTCAGATACCCGGCAGGGGCATCTCAGCTTTTGTGAACGGAAAACAGTGCTATGCCGGAAACGCGCTTTTTATGAAAGAGCTTAATGTGGATATATCAGAGCTTGAGGGCACAGCTCAAAGCCATTCAGACGAGGGAAAAACGCCGCTGTTTTTTGCGCGCGAGTACTCTCTCCTTGGTATTATAACGGTTGCCGACGTTGTAAAACCTACAAGCAGAGATGCTGTCAGAGAGCTTGGAGAAATGGGAATAGAGGTTGTTATGCTCACGGGCGACAATGCAAAGACCGCCGGCGCTATAAAAAAAATAGTGGGTATAGACAGAGTCGTATCCGATGTTCTGCCGCAGGATAAGGAAAAAGAAGTTCGCAGAATCATGGAAAGCAGGAAAAAGGTGGCAATGGTCGGCGACGGAATAAACGACGCCCCGGCTCTTGCCGCCGCAGATATAGGAATAGCCATAGGCGCAGGCACCGATATTGCAATTGAATCGGCTGATATAGTTCTCATGCACAGTGACCTTGAGGATGTACCCAAAACTATAAGGCTCAGCAGAGCGACCATGCGCAATATAAAACAAAATCTTTTCTGGGCGTTTTTTTATAATTCGATAGGTATACCGGTTGCTGCAGGATGCTTCTATGCCGCCTTCAATCTGCGCATGAATCCAATGATAGCGGCGCTCGCAATGAGCTTCAGCTCGGTTTTTGTAGTTACCAACGCACTGAGGCTGAGATTTTTTGACCCTGAAAAACACAGGGGTACCGGAAAAAGGTTTTACGGGAAAAATAAAAAAGCGAAAGCAGAATCAAAGTCATGTAATATGACTGGCGGTGAAATACCTGAGACGGCTGTCATGAAAAAAAATGCCGCTTGCGTCCGACGCGGCATTCAAAAAGGACGGAGCTGTGCGTATGCGGAAAATGACGGAATATCAGAAATTTCCCGAAGTTCCGGGAATTCCGGAATTGGTTCTGAGAATCTCGCAGACAGTGCTTTAAACATTGTTTTGAGAATATATATAAGCGGAATGATGTGTGAAAACTGCGTTTGCCATGTACGAGAGGCACTGGCTGCCGTAAAAAAAATACGCTGTGAGGAAATTTCACTGGAATCCGGATATGCAGATATCAGATTATTGTCAGACGTCAATACAGAGTATGTGAAAAAAGCCGTAAAAAAGGCAGTGACAAAGGCAGGTTACAGAGTTACGGAGGTGAAAAAGTTTGAAAGCTGACAAATCGTCGGTTACAAGAAAGCTGAAGATAGTAAAAGGGCAGATAGACGGACTTTTGAAAATGGTTGAGGATGACCGCTACTGTATTGATATTTCAAACCAGTTGCTCGCGTCACAGTCTCTTCTGAGAAGTATAAACAGGGAAATTATAGAGGCGCATCTGAGAAGCTGTGTGCGCGAAGCGCTCGATTCAGATGACAAGAATTCAAAGCTGGAAGAAATCATAAGCCTGATTGACAAAATGACATGACTTTTTTATCGTTAGTTCTGAATATACTGTGTTTCTTTGAGCGCTGAGTTCTTAAGATAAAGATGAACTGCCGCAGTCATTTGAGTTTGATCTGTTTGAAACATATTAAAGCCGGTCGATTTTCTGATTTCGACCGGCTTTTGATATGATCAAAGTTTTCCGATATGAAAATAAACAATGCATATCCAGAATATGTTACTCATTATTTTCAGAGAAGCACTATACCGTTCTCTGCGCATGTTTTTCTGTCACTTTCGCTCCAGTATGACGATTGTACCTCACCTATATGAGCCTTTCTGAGGAAAAGCATGCATATTCTCGATTGTCCTATGCCTCCGCCTATCGTGTACGGGAGGGAATGCTCCATAAGAGCCTTGTGGAAGGGAAGCGAAAGCCTGTCAAGGCATCCCCTTTCTTCAAGCTGTTTTACAAGTGATTCTTCATCTACCCTTATTCCCATGCTCGATATTTCAAAGGCTATATCAAGGAGCGGATAATATACCATTATATCTCCGTTGAGCTCCCAATCGTCATAGTCAGGCGCGCGCCCGTCGTGTATGGCTCCTGAAGGAAGTTTGCATCCTATGTTCATTATGAATACTGCCCCGTATTTTTTTGCCGCCGCGTACTCGCGCTCCTTGGGAGATAAACCGGGCATTTCGTTTTCAAGGTCGCGCGCGCTCACAAAGCAGATGTCAGAAGGCAGTATACGATCCTCAAAACCGTATTTATCGCAAATCACCTCTTCGGTTTTTCGAAGCGCTGAATATATAGAGCGAACGGTGCTTTTTAGAGTATCGGTGTTTCTGTCGGCGCGTTCTATTATTTTTTCCCAGTCCCACTGGTCCACAAAATAAGAGTGCAGGTTGTCTGTAATTTCATCCCTGCGTATCGCGTTCATATCCGTATACAGGCCTTCCCCGACTGAAAAGCCGTAATCCCTGAGGGCAAGCCTCTTCCATTTTGCAAGAGAATGAACTATTTCAAGTTTTTTGTCGCTTCCGCAAACGTCGAACGACACAGGTCTTTCGGTCCCGTTGAGATTGTCATTCAATCCGCTGTCTGCATCAACAAAAAGAGGAGCGCTGACTCTTCTCAGGTTCAGCCCATCAGCCAGAGCGTTCTGAAATGTGTCCTTTACGTCTTTTATTGCCTTTTGTGTTTCATACATGTTGAGTCGCGATGTGTAATTTTTAGGAATGATCAGTTTTGACATTGTGCTGTAACAGCCTTTCTTAATTAATTGTAATGTGGCAAAAAAGTATATGCATGCAGATAAAATTCGAGTTTTAAAGTAATTAACAGCTCATCAAGTATATTCTACAATGATTTTATTCTTTTTGATACGCCATTTTCAATGCGTCATGGCGCATACTGTATCAAAACATATGTCTGTTTGTCTGTTCATAAGCTATGTTGGGCGGGCCTGACCCGCTTTTTTGCCATTGTTTTTTATCACGTAATGCCTTTATCGGGTAAAATAAAATCAAATAAAAGTACATTTCCGCATGTCATCCGGATACCTGCGCCGTAAGGCTGGAGCCGGCAAGGTAATGTAATTCGCAATATTTGGCTCTATCTTTTCAAAGGCTGATCAGCGGTGATACAGGCGATTGGTCTGGTACTTTGGCTCGCACGTCACGTTTACGCCAAGGCGAGCAAACGTGTTCTCGTCTACCTGAGACAGTACGACGGTCGAATGAGCATCGCATTCCTTGAGCTCTCCGAGGCGCGATATTGCGGATGCGGCATACGGGTCGCTTACCGCGCATACGGAAAGGGCAATCAGCACCTCATCTGTGTGCAGGCGCGGGTTCTTATTTCTCATGTGCTCAACTTTTAGTTTCTGAATAGGCTCAATGATTTCCGGAGAAATGAGATGTATATCGTCGTCGATTCCGGCAAGCGTTTTAAGGCAATTCAGAAGTGCGGCGGCGGAGGCTCCGAGCAGCTCGCTCGTTTTTCCCGTTATCACTCTTCCGTCGGAAAGCTCTATGGCAACCGCAGGCGCTCCCGTACGCTCTTCAACACTTTTCGCTGCGTTTACGGTCTTTCTCATACCGGTATTCACACCCAGGGAATTCATTATCAGCTCAAGCTTGTAAACCTCGCTCTGCTCTGATTTTCCTTTGAGGCATCCGACGAGAGTTTTGTAATATCTGCGGATTATCTCCTGTACAGACGCGGCCTTTACTGCTTCGTCGTCATATATGCAGAATCCGGCGGTGTTGACTCCCATATCTGTCGGGGATTTGTAGGCGCAGCTGCCGTATATTTTTTCAAATATGGTTTTTAAGACCGGAAATATCTCTATGTCTCTGTTGTAGTTTACCGTTGTTATCCCGTATGCCTCCAGATGAAACGGGTCTATCATATTCACGTCATTGAGATCCGCCGTGGCGGCTTCATATGCGAGATTTACCGGATGCTTGAGCGGGATATTCCATATCGGGAAGGTCTCAAATTTTGCATATCCGGCATCTATCCCGCGCTTATGTTCATGATAAAGCTGTGACAGACATACCGCCATTTTACCGCTTCCAGGCCCGGGGGCAGTCACTACTATGAGCTTTCTGTCGGTTTTTATGTATTCGTTCTTTCCGTACCCCTCGTCGCTCACTATCAGAGGTATATTGGTGGGATAGTCCTTTATCGGGTAATGTCTGTATACGTTTATACCGAGTGCCTTGAGGCGATTTTTAAATAAAACGGCGTTGTGCTGTCCGCAAAACTGTGTTATAACGACGCTGCCGACATACAGTCCTCTTTCCCTGAATATGTCAATAAGCCTCAGAACGTCTGCCTCGTAGGTTATACCAAGGTCAGCTCTGAGCTTGTTCTTTTCTATTGCATCCGCCGAAATCACAACAACTATCTCGGCGTCATCCTTCAGGTGAAGGAGCATTTTAATCTTGCTGTCAGGTTCAAATCCGGGCAGAACCCTTGACGCATGATAGTCGTCGAAAAGCTTTCCGCCGAATTCAAGATACAGCTTTCCCCCGAACTGTGATATGCGCTTTCTTATATTCTCAGATTGCAGCTTCAGATATTTGTCGTTGTCAAATCCCTTATTCATAATGCGTAACCTCACTGTGACGCCGTCGCCAGAGGCGTGCCATGCGTATCACCCGTAAATTTTACCACATGCCGGGTAATAAGTCAAGTACGTTGCCGCCGCAGTGAAAAATAATATTATTTGTCGGATATATGCAGGATATATGATGTGAAAAGTACATTATACAACAAGATACAACAAGGTATCGGGTTATATTATATATTTTCCAAAAAGGCGCCGGTACAAACATAAGTGCATGCGTGAAGACGGAGAGGGACAGCGAGTCGGCAGCGCGTGTGTTGACAAAACATTTCGTATCTGTTAAAATCGATTCATGCTTGAATCGGTTCGCGGTTCAACATTTTAACTATGCGGTTCTTATGTCCTTATACCGGAATTTGTCTGCGGCGCTGTTTTGTTCCCTGCGTTTTATAAAATCTTCCGGCAGATGCCCGACAGCGTTACATAACTTATTCTGCGCTGTTTCCCAAAGTGTCGCCATTGCTTTTTTTGCATATTATACTTTTGAGAGCAAAATGTACGGCGTTTTCCTCTCATACGGTCGTTTCAGTGTCCAATAAGATCACACCGAAGCGTTCCGAAAGTGTAAAAGCCGAAAGGATGGCAACGTTTTGGAACTTGTATACATTCTTGCAATTCCTTTTGCGGGGACCCTTATAGGAGCGGCGTGTGCATTTACGATAGGCTCCGGAGACGTACCGGCAAGGGTGTTTGCCGCTCTGACCGGATTTGCCGCAGGCGTAATGACAGCCGCGTCCGTCTTCAGTTTGCTTCTTCCTGCAATGGACATAGCCGAAGAAACAGGAAGGTCTTCTTTAGTAGCAGTGCTTGCGGGTCTTGCCGCTGGCGTTGCTTTTCTGCTTGTGCTTGAACATTTTGTTCGCTTCATAAAATGCCGCTTTTGTGACAGTGTAGCCGTAAAAAGCGCAGAAAAGCAGGGCATTTCAGGCAGAAACGGTATGCTTCTTCTTGCGCTCGCGCTTCACAATATTCCCGAAGGAATGGCGGTTGGGGCGTCGTACGCCGGCTCGTCTATTCAGGAAAACGGAGTTTCATTCGCCGGCGCTCTCATTCTGTGCGCCGGCATAGCCATACAGAATCTTCCGGAGTCTGCGGTCATTGCGCTTCCGCTCGCGATGAGCGGAATGAAAAGGCGAAAGGCATTTTTCTTCAGTTTGTTGTCGGGTGTCGCGGAGCCGGTGGCAGCCGTCGTCACCATGAGCGCGGCGGGCTTTTTTACACCGCTGCTGCCATATCTGCTTTGTTTTGCTTCAGCGGCTATGCTGTATGTGGTAGTGCAGGAACTGATACCAGAAATGTATTCGTGCGGTAAAAATTCGCTCGGTATAATTTCTTTTACCGCAGGATTCGCATTTATGGCGGCGCTTGATATAATATTCGGTTAGTATTTTGTATCGACTACATTCGTCGTGTACTGAATCCGGCGTCTTAAGCGGCGTTTTCTTCCGCTCAGGACGCCGGAATATATAAATTCCGACAGGGCGCAGGAAAAAACGCCCCTTGAACGGCAGGAAAAGCTGACTAAAAGATGGAGTTGACACGTATTCCGGAGCTTCAGAGTTTTCATATCCGACATATGCCGTATCAAAATATCCATTGCGATTGTTTGTTGAATGGAGGAGGCTATGAACAAAAAGAAGATTTTTTTTATTTCTGATTTACATTTCGGTCACGCAAATATCATAAATCTGTGTTCAAGACCTTTCTCGTCGGCAGACGAGATGAACGCAGCGCTTATTTCCAACTGGAATTCCGCGGTCGGAAGCAGTGACACTGTCTATATTGTCGGAGATATGTTTTTTACATCCCAGGACCCGGCTCCTTTTCTTAGAGAACTCAACGGAGAAAAGATACTTATAACGGGAAATCATGACGGCGCTTGTCTTAAAAAGCACCGGGCGGCATATGATTTTTTCTCAGCAGTCACTCCTTATCTTGAAATAAATGAATCGTGTCATCCGATTACGCTGTGTCACTACCCCATGCTTGAGTGGAATAAGGACAGAAGACACGGTTCCGGAAAGCTCGGATATCTGATATACGGTCACATACATAACAACATACTTCCCGAATACAAAATTTTGTTCATGCGCGGAAACGCTCTTAACGCAGGTGCCGATATAAACGGTTTTACTCCGGTCACCTTCAGAGAACTTGTCCGTAACAACGAGGAGTACAGGCTTTCGGTTTTTTCGTCGCATGACGACAGGGCGCGTTTTATATGCGGCGCACGCTGCATGCAGCTTTCAGATGCTGACAACGTTCCTCTTACCAAAATAATAGAAAGTTTATGTTCTGAAGAACATGATGTCGAAAAAGCTACTGAATTCAGGCTTGCTTGCGCTATAAGGTACGGCGGATTCGACATTGATTCCGCACGTCGCTTTTTCGGTGAAGAGCTTTCTGAGCGCGCACTGGCGCTGAGTAAAGAAAAGCTCATTGAAAGCGAGCGCTGAAGGTAGCAATGAAGAAAAGCAGATAAATCAGGCGGCAGTAGTAAAAAAGCTCTGTCTGACGAAAAGCAGCCGGGAGGGAGTGTTCCTCGTTTTTTGCACGCTCTTGTGTAAATTATATCGGGATATCCGGTAAAAAAGAAAGTTATACCGGGTTATTTTATGCGAGGATCGCGGCATATAAATCGGGCGGAGTAATTACATTAACAGCTGCAGAAATAATCCCTTTTCCATTTGGACACATTTTCAGCACACCGTGTGTAAGCAAAACCTAATAAAAAAACACCGCCGTACAGCCTCAACGAAAGGTTGAATTTTTACGGCGGCATTCGATCATAATGACTTACTGCTCTGATTCATTATAAGAAATTCCAGTACGGTTCTATTGAAAATTTCCGGTTTTTCACGTGCCACAAAATGCGAACCGTCTATAAAAACAGACCTTGCATGCGGGATGGATGAGGCAATAAGTTCCGTATGTGATCGTTTTATCATATCGTGCGTTCCTGCTATCACAAGAGAAGGGATCCTGAGCTTTCCCAGTGAGCGCGGGTCTATTTGCGGCTCGTTTGTCATCAATGAAAACAGTTCTTTTTTTCTTTTTGCCTTGCAGGAAAAGGCGCAAAGCGCGGACCAGAAGGCGTACTGAAAAGTAATTGGCAATCTGCACGCGGCCGTAAGCCCTTCGGGATAGAGATTTGCACCGTTCAAAACAAGAGACAGCAAACGTTCCTGATGCTCCAGTGCAAATGTTATGGCTGTATTTGCCCCGTCAGAAAAGCCGAGCAGATGCGCTTTTTCTATTCCTGCATTATCGAGAATAAACAGAAGGTCATCGGAAAACGTTTTGAAACAAAGAGGTCTGCTCCCTCTTCCGCTTTTGCCGTGCCCCCGTGTGTCAGGAACTATCACCCTGTACCGGTTTGAAAAAAATGCTGTTTGATTTTTGAAGTAGTCTCCGGATTCTCCGTTACCGTGAAGCATGACAAGGGGAATTCCTTTTCCACAGTCTTTCACATAGAGCGTGGTGTCCATATTGTCTCACCGTTTCATCAGGTCTTTGAAAAATTTGTCTTTCAGAGCAGAAAATGTCTCGTCGCTTATATCGTGTTCTATCTTGCATGCGTCGTCAGAGGCTGTTTTTTCAGAAACCCCAAGAGAAACAAAAAAATCGGTCAGGATCGTGTGGCGCTCGTAGGTTTTTTCGGCAACCGATTTTCCGAGCTCTGTGAGAGTAATGTGACCGTCGGAATCGGTCAGTATGTACCCTCCGTCCTTCAGAATGCTCATTGCACGGCTGACGCTCGGCTTTGAATATCCCATTTGCAGTCCTACATCAACTGCACGGACAGTCGGATGCTGCTTCAAAAGAATATATATCGTCTCAAGATACATTTCTCCGGATTCCTGTAATCTCATACTAACACTCCCTTATCAAGGCATATCGTAAACGGCCCATATTAAAAACTGACGCGCAATGCAGCCTGCACGCGGACAGCCTCGGATGTCCTGTTCGACCCGACACAATAACTATAGCATAAAGTCAACGTATATTCAAGAACATTGTCTTAATTTGTAAAGTGCCGCGGCATTTGTCAGAGATCGGCAAAGCTCAGAACTGTTTTGCTAAAAGCAGTTTGATGCAGCACTCATTCAAGCTGCAGGATGCTTTTATTCAGATATATTACTGGATGCATGGTTCAAATACGTGCCTTAAGACGTTTCATGTAGCTTTTGTCTGCTTTTTGGCCTGATTGCGGATGTGTCTTTTCAGAAGAGACGGGAGCTTCATATGTGTTGACTCCCGGTGTCCGACTTACTTTTGCAACATCGTTTCCATTAATAGCACAGGATTTCATTTGTCATATTTGTACAATATCAACGGTGATTTTCTGCCATTGTGAGTCAAAATTGTTCAAGAAAATGTAAATATAGTGCTTGAATTGGAGAAAAGCTGATGATAAAATTGTGTTGTCGAAAATACAAAAAAGAGGTGCTGTATGGGACGATTATTTAAATTATTGGCTATGACGCTTGTCTTAGCTGCCTTGGTGTGCTGTGTGCTCGTTTCCTGCGACAAGGACGATGTTACCACGCCGGCTGTGACAGACGGCTCGGACACTTCTGAAGGCGGTACAGATCAGACGACCGTCGGGGCTTCAGAAACCACGTCAGAGGATACCTCAGCAGGTGGTACTACGGCTCCGGTCGAGCGCGTGGAGCCCAACAGTATAACCGAAGGTAAAGTAAGGGTACAGCTTCTTTCAGACGGGCTTGTGAGAATAGAGGCAGCGATGTCGGACGGAAGCTTCCAGGATAAGCCGTCTTTTTCTGTCATTAACAGGGACGACTGGTATAACGTCGAGTATAGTGTCGAATCCCTCGATGGTGAAAAGCTCATAAAGACAGAAAAATACACAGTACATCTCCCTGAGAACGCAAGCAGCGTCAGCAGTATCTACATCACCGATGCGCATGGAAATGAAATATGGAATTTCGCCGGGAAAACAGACAGCAATGTATACCTTCCGTCGGCTTCTGATGAACTCGATTCCTGGTATTTCTGCGACAA
Source organism: uncultured Clostridia bacterium (assembly GCA_944392615.1). Taxonomy (GTDB): domain Bacteria; phylum Bacillota; class Clostridia; order Oscillospirales; family CAG-272; genus RGIG1993. The sequence goes on along the minus strand of CALXXF010000006.1, from coordinate 52,437 downwards.
TCCCCGTGTCATACCCTCGGAAAACGGATATTCCATACCCGAGGAGGGATATGAAGACAACAACGGCTGGGTCACTGATAGGCTCGCGACAGATATTTTTGTATTCTTGCCTGAAGGAAGCTATGAGAACTTCATGAAGAATTTTATCGAGCTTACCGGAAGATCTGAGATGATAACGCTTGATTTGTTCGGGTATTGGGATTCAAGGTGGTATCAGTATACTTCGGCTACCGCCCTGCGTCAGATAAAAGAATACCAGAGACGCGGATATTCTATTGACCTTCTTGTCATAGATACTGACTGGCGTGATGCTTCGAGCGGTATAGGCTATACGATAAATGAAAGACTGTTCCCGGATATGGCGGATTTTCTTGAACAGGCGCACGAGCTGGGCGTTTCGATATATTTCAACGACCACCCGGAGCCTGCACAGGGCACAGATTCTCTGCTTGACGAGGACGAGATTGAATACCGCTCTGAGAACCTCAAGCTAATACTTTCGCTTGGGCTTGATTACTGGTGGTATGACAGAAACTGGAGTGTGGCGCTGAACGACGTCGATCCCGGCATATCGATATATGCCTCCGGAATGTACGCGTTTCAGTGGATAACCGAAGAGTATTACGAGAGCATAGTCGACGATATTGACGAGTATGCAAGACGGGCTCTCATAATGGCAAATGTTGACGGAATACTCAACGGTGAGCTTGAATATGCCCCGGAAATTGCCGCCCACAAATATTCCATACAGTGGACCGGTGATATTGGCACGCTGTCTGAAGACCTTGCAGACGAGATTTACAATCTCATATATGGCGGAGTTGAGCTCGGTCTGCCGTATGTATCCAGCGATCTCGGAGGACACACAAGCGAGGTCACGGACGACATGTACGTCAGATGGCTGCAGTTCGGCGCTCTGTCGACGATATGCCGCGTACACTGCACAAAGCCATACAGCAGAATGCCGTGGCTCTACGGAGAAACTGCTGAAAGCGTTGTCAAAGAATATGTGGGAATGAGATACAGGCTCCTGCCTCTGTTCTATCAGCTTGCTCACGAGAATTATGAAACCGGTCTTCCGATAATGCGGCGTCTTGATATCAATTATTCCCAGTATGCCGAGGCATCGAGAAACGACCAGTATCTACTCGGCGACTATATACTCGTTGCGCCTATGGACGGCGACTTTGAAATGAGTTTTGAAAACGCCACCCTCACTTCAGGCGGCAACACCGGCCTTTACGCAGAGTATTTCAATAACAGTACGCTTACAGGTACTCCCGCTTATACAGCATATGAAACCGAGATAAACTACGACTGGAAGGACAAGGGCCCTGAAGTAATAGGCAGTCCGTCCGAAAATTTCTCAATACGCTGGACCGGCACTATGACTATCGGAGATAATGACGCATATCTTTCGGTTTACGCAGATGACGGTATCAGAGTGTGGGTCGACGGCGAGCTCGTCATAAACGGATGGACGGTTTATGACACTGTCATAGAGTCTGATGTCTTCAAGGCAGGAAGTACACACGACATAAAGATAGAGTATTGTGAATACACTGGTCAGGCGCATGTCAGAGTAGGTCTTTGTGAAACCACGGATCAGACAAGAACAGTATTTATTCCCGAAGGAAGCTGGATAGATGTATGGACAGGAGAAACATACGTCGGCCCTGCTACATACACTGTTTCTCATCCTCTTGAGACATCTCCTATTTTTGTGAGAAACGGCGCGCTCATCCCTCTCGTAAAACAGATGTCAAACACAAAAGAAGACGACTGGAGCGAGATGACGATAGACGTATATCCCTCCGTCGATTATGAGGCACAGACGGTCATATATGAGGATGACACAAGAACGGTTGCCTATAAAGACGGAAAATACCGCACGACCCTTGTTGAGATGAAATACGACAGCGATCATTTGGGAATAACAATAAATCCATGCCAGGGAAGCTTTGACGGCGATCTTGCATTTACGGAAAGAGAATTTACGATACGCATACATGCAAGAGCTGATTTCGGAAAGATTACCAAGATAGTTCTCAACGGAAAAGAAATCACGGATTATGAGGAATTCAAAAAATCCGCGGATGCATCCCCGTTTATGCAGACAGGGGCTTCATGTGACTCTGATATTGTTGAATTTTCCTTTACAACGGATATTTACAAGTTAAACGAAATAGAAATCTATTTTGCAAGCACAGTAGAAGACGGCAAGAACGATGAGTATAACGACGCCTCTGCCGACTTTACTGTCAATGTGGAGGAAATAACAAAGAGGGGAATGGCTTCCGGTCTGAATATATCTGAGGAAGGAACGATCGACTGGGCGCTTTTCGGATATTCAGATTATGACGATGTCGTGAGAAAGGCTCTCGGAAAGGGTCTCATCGGCTCCATATCGTCTGACGACGATAACTTCGGGTTCCAGGACAATTACAGGATATACTGGAGCGACGGAGATGTGAAAACGAGCGGTTCTTCGACAAACGGTCCGGTTTCCAACAGAAATTTCAAGATAACTCTTAAAACAGAGGGCGACAAGGCGGTATACACCATTTATCTTGGCGGATATCAGAGCCTTGCGAAGATAAGCATAAGAGACAGATCGGGTCATGTTGAAACGTATACATTCGGCAACATGTCTACCAATTTCTATCGCAAGATCACGATTGAGTGCAGCTCTGACGAAGCTTCTGAACTATTCATCAATTATTCGCTTCTCTGTGGCAACAACATAACATTTTCAGCCGTTACGGTTTCTGAAGCCGATGACTGATTTCTTTGATAAAATCTTATATAAAAACGGATGCGGTTATTCCGCATCCGTTTTTATTTTTGAATACCGGGTAATTGACAAAGACTTTTTGTGCGATTAAAAAACGGGTGATTGACAAAGACTTTTTGCGCGATAAAAATACCGGATGATTGACAAAGACTTTTTTGTATGATATAACATTCCGGGTGGCATGAAATAATCCGGTGCAACATCCGGGACATATGGCATATTATATATAAGAACTGTCGGTGAATGATTTTTCAGCACCGATATGATTCCGCATGAATGGAAGGGGCGTATTCTGCCGATGAAGATAACAGTTGTTTACGGAGGTTTTTCCTCTGAGCGTGATATATCTCTTTTGAGCGGGAAGGCAATTTACGATGCAATTTCCGGGTACGGAGGCAACGAGGTGACATTATTTGACCTTGACCGTACAAATATAAGGAGCTTGATCGATGAAAGGCCAGACGTTGTTTTTCTGGCGCTACACGGAAGGGGAGGCGAGGACGGCTGCATTCAGGGAATGCTGGACCTTTGCGGTATCCCGTATACCGGCTCCGGGGTTTCAGCCAGCGCGCTGTGTATGAACAAGCTGCTCACGAAAAAGATTCTGAATTCCGCCGGACTGCCGAATGCAGATTACATAGAGATAACAAGGGATGCATGGAATAATGACAGAGTGGAAACTATTGAAAAAACGGTTGCAGCACTTGGGGAAAATGTCGTGGTAAAAGCTCCGTGTGAGGGCTCAAGTATAGGGGTTGTCATAGCTTCCGGGCGCAAAGAGATTTCTTCTGCGATAGACGAGGTATTCAGATACGGCAATAAAATTTTTGCAGAAGAATATCTCGACGGCACAGAGGTATCCCTTCCGATAATAGGAAGAACCTGCTCTCCTGAGGCCTTTCCGGTGATAGAAATACTGACCGACAGCAGGTTCTATGATTATAATGCAAAATATTCTTCAGGCGGCTCGCGCCATGTCATACCAGCCGCGATTGATGAAAACACCGAGAAGATTATAGTGGAGACAGGGAAAAAGGCGTACAGTGAGCTCGGATGCAACGGAATTGCAAGAATAGATTTCATAGTGGACAAAAAAAAGGGACCGGTTATAATGGAGGTGAATACTCTTCCGGGTATGACAGAGATGAGCCTCGTCCCTGACGCCGCACGTGCTGCAGGCATCAGCTTTCCGTCGCTTTGTATGAAATTGGTTGATTTTGCACTCACTGACAGAAAAAATAAAAATTCGCTGTGACCGGTATGCATTCACAAAACACGGCTTTGAAACGGACGCACCTCGTATGACGTCAGCGACCTGCACATGCTGCTATCTTTTTTGCATTCAGAATTAATATAAAGTGGAGCAAGTTGAAACCTTCGTTTGCCCGATGTAAATTGTTTTCGCAGGACGCGGCGTCACAGAATGTCTGAGAGAAAAAAAGATTCCCGCTTTTTGAGAAGGTCATGCGGGAATGCCGTTTCTTTTTATACAACGCCGAAGCACACCGGAGGCATGCCTAAGCATGCGGGGCAAATAAAGATCCATATGTAAAAAAGCTCAGATACACTCAAAAATTCCGGCGCAGGAATCGTGCAAACGCACAACTCCTGCGCCGTGTTTTTTTCAGAAATCTATCCGTTTCGCTATATAGTCATCAAGAGAATCAACAGGTATACGCACCTGCTCCATGCTGTCCCTGTCTCTCACCGTAACACACCCGTCATTTTCAGAGTCAAAGTCGTATGTTATGCAGAACGGGGTCCCGATCTCGTCCTCGCGGCGATACCTCTTTCCGATAGAGCCGGTGTCGTCAAAGTCCACCATATATTTTGACGAAAGGGAAGTGTAGATCTTTTCTGCCTTCTCGGTCAGTTTCTTTGACAGAGGAAGTATTGCCGCTTTATAAGGAGCGAGCGCAGGGTGAAGTCTCAGTACCACCCGGACATCGTTTTTCTCTTTGTCGAGCACCTCTTCGTCATAAGCGTCGCACAGAAAGGCAAGCAGTACCCGATCTGCGCCAAGAGAAGGTTCGATGACATATGGGACGTACTTTTCACCGGTCTCTGGGTCAAAATATTCAAGTGACTCGCCGCTTGTTTTCATATGCTGTGTCAGGTCATAATCGGTCCTGTCTGCAACGCCCCAAAGCTCGCCCCATCCGAAAGGAAACAAAAACTCAAAGTCCGTTGTAGCCTTTGAATAGAAGCAAAGCTCGTCTTTATCATGATCGCGAAGTCTCAGATTTTCAGGTTTCATACCGAGCGAGTAGAGAAAATCACGGCAGTATGCGCGCCAATAATCAAACCACTCAAGGTCCGTGCCGGGCTTACAGAAAAATTCAAGCTCCATCTGCTCAAATTCGCGTGTCCTGAATATAAAGTTTCCGGGTGTTATCTCATTTCTGAAGGATTTTCCTATCTGAGCCACACCGAAAGGTATCTTTTTGCGCGAGGATCGTGCAATGTTCTTGAAATTCACGAATATTCCCTGTGCTGTTTCGGGACGCAGGTATACCTCGCTTGCAGAATCCTCAGTGACGCCGATAAACGTCTTGAACATCAGGTTGAATTTTCTTATCGGTGTAAAGTCGCTGCTTCCGCAGGACGGACATTTTATTCTGTTTTCGCGTATATAATCGCTCATGCGGTCGGATGTCCAGCCGTTAGGATTTATATCAAGAGAGTTTTCGTTTATATAGTCCTCTATCAGCTTGTCAGCCCTGTGGCGTGCTCTGCACACCTTGCAATCCATTAAAGGGTCGGAAAATCCGGCAAGATGCCCTGATGCCTCCCATGTCTTCGGATTCATTATTATGGCGCTGTCGAGTCCGACGTTATGTGGTGACTGCTGTACGAACTTCCTCCACCACGCTTTTTTCACATTGTTTTTTAGCTCTACTCCCAGCGGACCGTAGTCCCATGAGTTTGAAAGTCCGCCGTATATCTCGCTTCCTGAGTAGATTATACCTCTGTTTTTGCAAAGAGCAACAATTTTATCCATTGTCTTTTCGCTGTTGTTCATGTATTTACCGTCCCTTGATAGTAGAGTTTACGCCGCAATGGCGATGAATGATGAATATAGGTAATTATACAATAATTCTCCGGCAATTTCAATAGAAGTTTTCAAAAAGTTTGCATCATCCGGCATTACAATGTTTCCCGGCAGAGTTAATCTGTAATTCTGTCCTACGAAACGTGCGATATGTTCTTTATTTTGAAAAATATAATGCGGTTTACCGATGCAATTCTTTTTATTATTTACAATTTTTCAGACATTTCTCCGGTCAGAACCAGACGGCGCTTACTGTTCAGATCATGCTTGCTATACAGTTGGTTCAAGCATTGCGCGACTCAAATTTTGTGTTGACTTTTAATGCGTGCCGTGTTAAAATAAATCAGATGCGGCGCCTGTATAATGCGCCGCTGAAGACAGAATATCAAAAGAAACGGACGATGCCTGTGATTATGGATATGATAGGTAAGAAACTCTGGAAAAACGCCGTTGTTTTCGGCGGTAAAAGTTTTGAAACTTCTGACATTCTTGTCTGCGACGGCGTTGTTGCCGATATGAACAGCGATATAAGTGATGACGGCGCCGAGGTCTTTGATTTTGGCGGTCGGTTTGTTATTATCCCCGGCTTGGTCGATGTGCATGTGCATTTCAGAGAGCCGGGATTTTCATATAAGGAAACTATGAAAACGGGCAGTATGTCTGCTGCCGCCGGCGGATATACCGCTGTATGTACGATGCCCAATCTGTCCCCATGCCCTGACTGTGCCGAGTCACTAAAGGTACAGAGTGACATTATTAAACGGGATTCTGTGATAAGAGTATATCCCTACGGCGCCATAACGCGCGGAGAAAAAAGCGAAGAAGTGGCAGAGCTTGAAGAGCTTGCGGAGGGCGTCGTAGGATTCTCGGATGACGGCAAGGGCGTCAGAACCGCGGCTCTTATGGAGCAGGCAATGCTCAGAGCAAAAGCGCTTTCAAAGCCTATAGTCGCACATTGTGAAGACGAGACGCTGATTGCAAAGGGCGGCTGCGTTCACGACGGCGAGCTTGCCGCAAGACTCGGACTGACAGGAATTTCATCCGCCAGCGAATATAAGCAGGTGGAACGCGACATAGAGTTAGTACGGAGGACCGGATGCCGTTATCACGTCTGTCATGTTTCAACAAGACAGACGGTCGATATAATCAGAAACGCCAAGAAAGAAGGACTTGATGTGAGCTGTGAGACAGCTCCGCACTATCTTCTTCTCAACGATATGATGCTAAAGGATGAGGGAAGGTTCAAGATGAATCCGCCTGTGCGTTCAGAAGAGGACCGTCTTGCTTTGATCGAAGGTCTTAAGGATGGTACAGTAGACATTATCGCAACAGATCATGCCCCACATACTGTTGAAGAAAAATCACGCGGTCTTGCCGGAAGTCTCATGGGAGTCGTGGGGCTTGAAACGGCATTTCCGGTGTTATATACAGGACTTGTAAAAAAAGGAATAATATCGCTTGAAAAGCTGGTCTGTCTCATGAGTATTTCGCCTGCACGCAGATTCGGAATAAATTGCGGGATAAAGAAGGGTAAAAAAGCCGACTTCGCTGTTTTCGATCTCAATGCGAGGTACAGAATAGACCCATCCGGGTTCTTTACAATGGGGCGTGCAACTCCATTTGAAGGTGACGAGGTATTCGGGCGGTGTGTTATGACCGTCTGCGGCGGCAGGGTAGTGTATGAAGCGCTCGGGACGTTCGTCTGATCGAAACGCGTCAAATGTACGGTTACGTGCGGTAAATGTATTGAAAACGTTTCTGCATGTCTGATATTTCATCCGCGTGATAAAACGCTTTGTCATCGTTCGTTGTTAGTTTGTGCTTTCTGTTATGAGAGGATGGTATAAGTTTTGACTGAAGGTTTTTATGTTGTTTTATCAAACAATAAGATAGCAAAGGATGTTTATGAGCTGATTGTTGAAGGCGATGTCACAGGAATATCGGCTCCGGGGCAGTTTGTCAATATAAAGCTCGACGGCTTTTATCTCAGGCGTCCTATTTCGATATGTGATTATTCTGCGCCTGACGAACGCGGCGTCGGAAAAATCACCCTCATATATAAGGTCGTCGGACACGGAACCGAAAGCCTCTCTGCATATCTTCCGGGAAAAAGACTTGATATGCTCTGCGGTCTCGGAAATGGATACGATATGTCAAAAAGCGGGGACAAGCCTCTGCTGATAGGAGGAGGAGTCGGAGTCCCTCCGCTTTATGCCCTCTGCAAAAAACTGAAAGAGCAGGGAAAGAAACCGACCGTTATAATCGGTTTTAACACAAAGGACGAGGTATTTTACGAAAATGAATTTTCCGGAATATCGCGCGTCATAGTCACCACAGCAGACGGGTCGTACGGGCTTAAAGGCTTTGTTACTGACGCTATGAAAGACGTGGATTACACATATTTTTATACGTGCGGTCCGATGCCCATGTTCCGTGCTATAGAAAAAACTGCGTTGACAAGCGGACAGTACAGCTTTGAGGAACGCATGGGCTGCGGTTTCGGAGCCTGCATGGGCTGCTCGTGCAAGACAAAATACAAGAACAAAAGGATATGCAAGGACGGTCCGGTCCTTGAAAGGGAGGAGATCATATGGTGAATCTCAAGGTAGATCTCTGCGGTATAACGCTGGACAATCCGGTAATCCCTGCGAGCGGTACCTTCGGGTACGGGTATGAGTTTGCAGAATATTACGATATAAATATCCTTGGCAGTCTTTCATTCAAGGGAACCACGCTTGAACCGCGCTTTGGAAATCCCACCCCGCGCATTGCCGAATGTCCGTCCGGTATGCTTAATGCCGTCGGACTTCAGAATCCCGGAGTTGAAGAGGTCATCTCCACCGAGCTCAAAAAGCTTTCAGAATGCTTTTTCAAGCCGGTCATGGCAAATGTCAGCGGTTTTTCTGTCTCTGATTATGCCGGCACGTGTGAGAGAATCTCCGGATGTAAGGAGGTAGGATGGATTGAAGTGAATATAAGCTGCCCAAATGTTCATAACGGAGGTATGAGCTTCGGAACGGTTCCTTCTTCTGCCGCAGAAGTGACAAGAGCTGTGCGGAGAGTTACGGACAAGCCGATAATAATGAAGCTGTCTCCAAATGTCACAGACATTGCAGAAATAGCGCGTGCCTGTGAGAGTGAAGGAGCAGACGGAATAAGCCTTATTAACACGCTTCTCGGAATGAGGATAGACCTTAAGAAGGGAAAGCCGGTGCTTGCAAATAAAACCGGCGGCTATTCTGGACCATCCGTCCTTCCTGTCGCCATAGCCATGGTGTACAAGGTCTATGAGGCGGTAAAGATACCTGTTGTCGGCATGGGCGGGATATCCTCAGCTGAGGACGTGCTTGAATTTATGTACGCCGGTGCGTCTGCAGTAGAGGTCGGAGCGGCGAACCTTATTGACCCATTCGCCTGCAAAAAAATAATTGAGGACCTTCCGCGAGTTATGGAAAAGTATGGTATAAATGATCTCAATAATATAATCGGAGGAGCGCACTGATGGGAAAAGATGTCATAATTGCCTGTGATTTTTCGTCAAAGAACGACGTACTCACGTTTCTTGACAGGTTCACCGGGAGAAAGCCGTTTGTTAAAATCGGAATGGAGCTATACTATTCTGAAGGACCTGAAATAGTCAGGGAAATCAAAAGACGCGGACACAGTATTTTTCTTGATTTGAAGCTGCATGATATACCTAACACTGTCAAAAAGGCTATGTCTGTCCTTTCGCGTCTTGATGTGGATATGTGTAATCTGCACGCCGCCGGCACAGCTGCTATGATGACGTCAGCTATAGAAGGTCTGACAAGACCGGACGGCTCAAGACCTCTTCTGATCGCCGTTACCCAGCTTACTTCGACGAGTGAGGAAAGGATGAAAAATGAGCTTCTGATAGACCGCCCGCTCGACGAGGTCGTCATGAGCTATGCCCAAAATGCGGCAAAAGCCGGTCTTGACGGCGTGGTATGCTCGCCTCTTGAAGCAGGAAAGGTACATTCCGTATGCGGCAGCTCTTTTTTGACAGTTACCCCCGGAATAAGATTTGCAGGAGGAGATGTCGGGGATCAGGTCAGGATAACTACTCCGGCTGATGCCAAGACGCTTGGCAGCGATTATATAGTAGTTGGCAGACCTATAACTGCTGCACAGGACCCTGTGGCTGCTTATGAAAGATGTCTTGCAGAATTTGTGGGCTGAATTTTATTTTATCACAGAGTATTCCGGACAAGGCACTGCCACTGCCTGAAGAGCGTGTTTACTGGCAGCTTTGATCGCGTGTTTGCAGCCGCTTCAGAATAAAAATGCCTGGGTTATTTGTTAATAAATTTCATGATTATATACTTTCCCAAGCGTCTGTTTATTCTGATATCTGCTTTTAAAATTCCCGCAATGTCCGCTTATCCTGTTTATTAATTTTTCTTTTTATAACTCTTTATAAAATGCATGGTTACCGTTTGATTGAAGGAAAGGAATGATAAAGACAATGACACTCAAGGAACAAATTGCAAGAGATCTTCTCTCGATAAAGGCGGTTTTTTTTCGCCCCGACGAACCGTTTACATGGGCAAGCGGGATAAAGAGTCCAGTGTATTGCGACAACAGGCTCACACTTACCGCACCGGAAGTCAGAAATCATGTGGAAAACGGACTTGTCTCGGTTGTCAGAGAATACTATCCGCAGGCGGAGGTCCTGATGGGAACAAGCACTGCCGGAATAGCTCACGCCGCTATAACTGCGCACATAATGGGCATACCCATGGGATATGTCCGTTCGGGAGCAAAGGATCACGGCAGGAACAATCAGATTGAGGGAAAGCTCGAACCCGGACAGAAGGTCGTTGTAATCGAAGACCTTATATCTACAGGAGGAAGCGTTCTTGAGGTTGTCGATGTTCTGAGAGATTCGGGGGCAGAAGTACTTGGCATTGCAAGTATATTCACATACGGTATGAAAAAAGGAATTGAGCGACTTGAGGCAGCAGGCGTGAGAAATATCAGTCTCACAGATTTTGACTGCATATCCGTAGTGGCGGCGCAGACAGGGTATATTAAGCCTGAGGATGTCGAAAGGCTCATAGCTTTCAGAAACAATCCGAGCGACGAAAGCTGGATCAAGGGTTGACGCTTTATTCCGGAGGCAATGCTACACAAGAAGCTTTGATGCATCTTAAAGACGCCGATCCGGGTTTTCAGGACGCCTGCCTGATTTTGCATCAAGGTTTATCAGCTTATTTACAGTGCTGCAGGCAGTGCAGCTTTTGCTGAGGCTCGCCAGTCACCGCTTCCACGGTACCATCTGACGGTGGCTCTTCTTCAACTGCAGTCATCATTATTATTTTATCGCTGTTATTCTTAGTTCGTGTTGCCGGAATGTATCCAGATATACCAGAACATACCCGAAAGGAAATGTCATATGAAGCATCTGATAGATATTTGCGATTTGTCAACTGAAGAAATAGATGGGTTGATTTCGAGAGCTAACGATATAATAGCTCATCCGGACGCCTATTCCCGCAAATGCGCAGGGAAAAAGCTCGCCACACTTTTCTTTGAGCCGTCTACGAGGACACGTCTCTCATTTGAGGCTGCAATGTATGAATTGGGCGGACATGTCATAGGATTTTCTGAGGCGCAGAGCAGCTCCGCTTCAAAAGGCGAAAGCGTTGCCGACACTATAAAAGTTGTCAGCTGCTATGCCGATATAATAGCAATGCGACATCCAAAAGAAGGCGCCCCTCTCGTCGCTTCGAGGGTATCCGGCGTCCCTATAATAAACGCCGGGGACGGCGGTCACAATCATCCTACGCAAACGCTCGCAGACCTTCTCACAATATACAGAGAGAAGGGAAGACTCTCTGATTTTACAATCGGTTTCTGCGGGGATTTAAAATTCGGAAGGACAGTGCATTCGTTGATAAATGCGCTTTCAAGATACTCAGGTATAAAGTTTGTACTTATATCGCCTGATGAACTCAAACTTCCGAGTTACATAAAAAAAGAGGTAATCGCCAAAAACGGTATACCCTACACCCAGACATCATCGCTTGAGGATGTCATACCATCTCTTGATGTCCTGTACATGACAAGAGTTCAAAGAGAGCGTTTCTTTAACGAAGAAGATTACGCGCGTCTTAAGGACAGTTATATTCTGACTCCTGAAAAGCTCGTTCCAGCTAAAAAGGACATGATAATACTTCACCCCCTTCCGCGCGTTAATGAAATATCGGTTTCTGTGGATTCTGATGAACGGGCATGCTATTTCAAGCAGGTGCTGTACGGTAAATACATACGTATGTCGCTTATAATGAAGCTGCTTGGCATAAACTGAAGAAATGGAGCTTTGTGATGTACATAGATTCTATTACAAACGGCATAGTGATCGACCACATAAAAGCTGGAAAGGCAATGGAGATATATAAAATACTTGGTCTTGAAAAACTCGATTGTCCCGTTGCCATCATAAAAAATGTTCACAGCGGTAAAATGGGCAAGAAAGACATAATCAAAGTGGATTCCGATATCGACATAGATTTGGATGCTATAGGTTATGTGGATTCTGAAATAACCATAAATGTCATTAAAGATGGAAAAATAATCGAAAAAAAGCATATTGAACTTCCGCTTATAATTAAAAATATAGTCAGATGCAAAAATCCCCGCTGCATAACCACTACCGAGCAGGAGCTTGACCATGTTTTCAAGCTTACTAACAGGGAAGAAAAAATATACCGCTGTATATACTGCGAAAGCAAGGTACAAAACAACTGACAAGGCGGTATTCCTTCCGTTGCTTTTTTGTCTGCGGCTGTTTCACAGCTTCAGGGTCCTTTTGACGGTTTTTACTTGTCACGCCCGCCTGCTGCAGTACAGTTTTACTGACAGTGCCGCGGTTTTTAACTGAATTTAAAAATTTGAAAGTGAGGAAATTCATCAGATGATTTCTGTAACTATTTACAATGAGTTTTGTCATGAAAAGTTTGACGAAAATGTGAGAAAGCTGTATCCTGACGGCATACACAATGCCATCGCAAAATTTCTCGGTGAAAACGATGATATTACGGTAAGGACTGTCACTCTTGACGACGAGGAGTGCGGTCTTACAGATGATGTGATAAATTCTACGGATGTCCTTATATGGTGGGGACACCTCCGTCACGGCGATGTCCCGGATTCCGTTGCAGAAAGAGTAAAAAACGCTGTACTCAAGGGCATGGGTTTTATAGCTCTGCATTCCGCTCATCACTCTAAGCCGTTCCGCCTTCTCATGGGGACGACCTGCAATCTCTCCTGGAGAGAGGACGGAGATCTTGAAAGGGTGTGGGTCACAGCTCCGTCACATCCGATTGCCCAGGGCATAGATACATACTTCGAGATAGAGGAAGAAGAGACTTACAGCGAGCCCTTTGCAATACCACAGCCTGATGAGCTTGTCTTTGTAGGATGGTATGAAGGCGGCGAGGTGTTCAGGAGCGGGTGCTGCTATGTAAGAGAAAACGGCCGTGTCTTTTATTTCCAGCCCGGACATGAAACTTGTCCTACCTTTCATAACAAGAGCGTACAGAGAGTAATAACAAATGCCGTGCGCTGGGCGGCTCCGGTAAACCGTGTTTCACAGCTGATATGCCCTAATGTGAAAAAGATAACCACCGGAATTCCCGGCTCCCACCGCAGATAATCCTACAAAAATACGGATATAGTTTCTTGATTGCAGTGCGGACGTTAAAATCAGATTAATTTTTTGCAGTAAATTCGCAGTAAATGCGCTAAGTCCATAAGACCGCAATCTGTTCGGACCGTTTCCTAACAGCAATAAGACCGCAGTTTCAGAAAGCAAACTGGCAGTGCCCGCTGACAAAAGACCGCCCTGCATGAATGCTCAGACATTCATGCAGGGCGATTTCTGTTTTTTGTAGGTTCAAATGTTATGAAGTATGATGAAGTGCGGTCAAATGAAGAGAAGCATTTCCGACGCAAGTTTATATAACAAGTCACGTAAAATCACAAAACACATTTTATAATTCTCAAAATATACTTATTTTGAAATCATTGACGGAATACCGTCTTTTACCGTCCAGCTACATACATCCTTGGTTGAAATACCTGCTGCTCTTGCGGCAGACGCGAGGTTCTTATTGAGATTTTCGTGAAGTGAGGCAAGCTGATCTCTTGTGATTGCTGTCTCGGAGTCAGGTCTGATATTTGCGTTTGCGGCAACCTCAGGATCACAGAAATCGTCGCAATAGTAGTTGAAAACGAACGTGCCGTCTCTTCCGTCAAAATATATATTGATGGGACCGAAGGAGCCCATTGCGTTTATTTTTCCGGCAAACCAGCATCCTATTACGTCGCCTCCGTTCGTCTGATTGGAGGGAACGATTCCTCCGGCGTTTCCTGTGGTAGTCAGAGTCATTGTGGAGCCGCAGTTGAATATCAGTCCGCCCTCTCTCACAGAACGTGCTATTCCACCTGTTATTCCGGAATTATTTATAGAGCCTGTAGTTATAAGATTCATGATTGTTCCGGAAACGTACGGGAAGATGCAGTTGTCACTTCCGCCTGAGAGCTCTGCATGTATGGTGTGACCGTTTCCGTTATATACACCCGCAAAGGTGTACTGTGAGGTGAGTCCTGAATAATAGTTGATTGTAGTCATATCTATGTCGGCGGTCTGCTTGAAGTAGCTTCCTGAGAAAGTCTCACCGGACTGAATCAGCATATACAGATTATAGAAATCCTCTGCGTTTTCTATCAGATACGGGGAAGATACGGTTCCGTTTCCTTCAAGCTCATTTTTTACCGGCTGACTTATAAATTCAGGGGAGTGATAATACGAGTTCAGCCACACGGCGCGGTTTGCCATCCACCCGGCAAAATATTCATAGTGCTCCTTGTAGGTGTGCATAGACCTTATGACTTCTGTCTCCCTGTTTATCTGGTATCCCCAGATCTGCCACTTGTCAAAGTTCCTGCAATAAGAGTTATACGCCGACTGAGCCGTTTCCCTTATTGTATCAGGAATATCACATATTTCGTCATAAAGTTCGTCCCAGCGCTCAACAACAAGCTCTTTGAACCAATCGAGTGATAAGAACAGCCTGAACCACGCGTTTGTGAGGCTTCCGCGAAGTCCCTGATAATTTTCGACTCCCTCGTTTGCGTTTCCTGCGCACTGGTCAAAATCCCATGTGGGACCGAAAAACAGCTTTCCGTCAGTCTCTGCAAACATGTAGAAGTTATCCCACCCGGTATCAAGGTTCTTGAACAGTTCGTGTACAATATACACGTCTACGACCGAGTCTAAGTCTATCAGTTTTTCGACTTCCTCCTGACTGCCTCGCTTGACGGCATTCCAGCATTCAGCTATCCTGTTGCTTATATACTGCAGCTGCATTGAGGCGAGGGACGGATTTTCGGAAAGGTCATTGACTACCTCGTAAGGCTCTCCGTCGATGTTGAAGCTCGGATATTCGGCGTATCCGGAGCGGTGTATGAGAAAATCTATTTCGGATGATGATTCGTAATCCTCCGAAAGATTTATTCTGCTCTCCTGGACGTGTACCTGGTCTGCAAGCATGTAAACGCCTATGTAGTTGCCGTTCAGAAATACCTCAACGCTTGTTGCCGAGGGCTCCCAAACTATGCCGGTCAGCGATTTTGCAAATCCCATGGATATCTGATTGCGAAGAAGCGACTGGTCGCAGTGGTTTGCTATCAGTGTGTATATTTTTGCTGTTCCGTCGGAGTTTCCGAGCAGATTCATCTTCTCGGATAGCTTTATACGATACGGGCGCTTATTATACATGGGATCGGGGTTAAAAGTGGAGCCCCACGTGTAGTTTCCTCTCCCGCGTATCTCCATGGGAAGATCCTCAAAGCAGAATCGGTCGGGGGCGTTATAGATAGATATCGTACCCGATACATAATTTATCTTGTCGGTGATGTCTAACCCGGAATCCGTTCTCAGACTTATTACGGGAAGTTCAAGAAAATCGTACTCAAATATGGCAGTGTAGGTCACCGACTCAGTGGGGCATTCACCTTTTCTCGTCTGCGAAGTGTTTCCGTCACTCCAGCCTACGAATTTGTATCCGAGTTTCGGGTTAGCTGTGACTATTGAGGTCACCGTCTGTCCGTACAGCACGGTCTGAGACGTTTTTCCGGAAATTCCGCCGGCATCGGAATTGTTAACAACATACTTGACGTTTATTTTGGTTCCCTCGGGGGGTTCAACCACAGGTTCATCCTCGGTCGTTTCATCCGGCTTGGTGGTTTGTTCTGTTTCCTGAGGCGGCTCTGTATTATCCGGTTTATCTGTGTCGTCGGGCTTTTCCGTATTGCTTTGCTCCGGTGTATTTTCCGATGTACTGTCTGTGTCGTCTTCCGGAGTGCTCTGCGCTGGTTTATTGCTTGTGTCATCATCGTTTGTGCCAGGACCGGTTCCGTTTGTTCCGGGCGAAGAACTGACATCAGGGTCATCCGGTGCTCCGGAAGAAGTTGCAACATCAGTATCCCGCGTGTCATCCGGTTCGGTCGTGTCTGTGTTGCCAGAGCAGCCAGCCGCTAAAAGAACAACTACAGCCATCATGACAGCTAATATTGACAATACCAGCTTTTTTTTCATCTTGTTTACTCCTTTGAGGTGATATGTGTCGGCCGGTAAGTCCGGCATTGCGTGTTTGTGGAAGAAGGGAAAAGACGCCTGCTCCCATTATTATGTATATATTATGCATCATGCAAGGGATTTTGTCAACAAAATTGTGGCATGAGCCACAACAGTCATAAGAAATATGCGATTACATTTTGCGCTATGCCGCAGAATACTCAAGGCGTAATCTGAAGGTGTTATTTTTGCACGCTTTTTTATTGTAAAATCCAGACGTAAACAAACATGCAGCACGAAGAGCCCGCGTATCTGTCTTCAGAAGCATGAATTTCAGTGAAAGGAAAATATGATAATGAGCGTAAACGGAATAAAAAAGATAACAGAAACAGAAATAAAAAAATGCAGTGTTAAGGACAATATGCCCGACAGACCTTCATCAAGCGGTGTATACGGGTGTGCGAGAATGAGCCCGTCCGACGTCAAAGCGGCGTTCGACAAGCTTCCAAGGCTTATAATTGACTATTATAACGCCCTTGCAGATGCAGTTCAGAAAATATCTGACGACATATCACTCAGTGATTCGCAGGCACTGAGGCTACATACAGGTATAGAGCCTGAGCATACTCTGAAGGACCTTTTCGGGGACATAACAGACGGTAATTTTTCAGGATACCTGACGCTGGACGAAAACACCACGCTTATTGATTTTTATGAAAGTCAGGTGGCTTCCGCAACTAAAACCGGAACAGTTCCCCCTGATAATTCTGTCGAAGGCAAGGTGGGAAATATATACATTGTTATACAAGATAGCCTTTCTTCACCCGAGCTTTATGTTTGTGTTTCAGCTTCAGATGGCGCATACTCATGGGTAAAATTTTCAGACATCACTATTGAAGATATAAAAACAGGCATAGGAACGGTAACGGAAGAATCAGACGGACTTATGAAGTCTGAAGACAAAAAGAAGCTGGATTCAATATGGCAGAGGACAGAAAATGCCGTTTCATTGGAAGATGGGATTCTGACAGACAGTTCGGGTATAATTTACGTTGTATCGGAAAATTCGGAATCTGAAAACGGAACAGAGTATTACGCTTCTATGTGCTTATGCCCGACAGATATAGACAAAGTATACATCCCGGAGCTTATACATTATGAAGAAAACGGCACAGACAGGTACTATGCTGTAAACGAAATACAGATGAAAATACCACAGGGCTTTTCAAAGCCTGCAGGAGTGAGCGAGTACATGCCGTATAAAGCTACTGTGTATGTACCTTGTACTGTAAGAAAGATATACAAAAACGGAAATGGATTCTATGACTGTAATTGTGATATAATAATCGACAACTATCCCGGTTCTATAGAAGGTGCTGATTGGGACAACATATATGCGGATGATGACGAAGCCTCTGTAACCTGGCTGAGACAGCCACTCAGGTTGGCAGAAAGCGGTGTACCCGGATGCGTTATGCCTGAAATGAAGGACGCAACAATGACGGTCCCTGTCGGGGTTGATTCAGCCGGAAAGCTGTGGACCGAAAAACAGTTTGACGAGTCTGGCGTATACACCGGACTTTCTGCAGGTAAAGATTCGCAGGGAAATGTTATTTCCTCAACGTACGCCCCTCTTTCTGAAACCGCCAATAAAATAGGAATGGAGTTTGACGACTCATCGTTCATGCTAAAAGCATCACTTGCAACTTTAGATGACAAGCAGCTCAGCCTTTCGCAGGTGGAGCTTCCCATAGGCGATCTGGTTACAGGAGGCAGCTACGACACTGCAACGTCGGAGATAGTCCTGTCAAAGCTTGACGGAGGCACATCAAGATTTTCGGTTTCTTCTATAAAAAGCGACATGGTAAACCAGGATGAATTTAACGAGACATGCAATCAGATAAACGAGTCTCTGAATGAAAAATATGTGTTGCCTGAAACGGGAATACCTGCCCAGGACCTTTCCCAAGAGGTAAACTCTTTGCTTAATAAAGCCACAAAGGTTATTGCAAATAACTCTCAGGAGGCGCAGAACACTTTAGTAAGCCTTACTGTCGATGATGTAGACTATAAATTGCCGGGAAGCGCCATAACTATCGTGGAAACGCTTCCTGATGTGAGCTCGGATGAATATGAAAAACATCTTTTGTATCTGTGTGACGAGGAGCTGAGCTTTATTGTTTCAAGGAACGCCTCTTTCAATGTGGTACAGCAAATGCCGCAGGAGATGCAGCGATGCTCATTGGTACGTGCAGACAACATTTTGTATGTGATAGGAGGTTTTAACGGAAATGACTTGGACACAATACTGAAATATAATTTGGACACGAATGAGTTGAGCACGTTGAACGTAACGCTGCCTGAGGGCATGAGCGCCGCCGCATCAATAGTGCGAGGCGAATATATATATATTTTCGGCGGAAGCGGCCAGGTGTACAGTGACAAAATATACAAGTTGAATACAGAGGCACAGAGCATTTCCACACTGGAGAAAACACTTCCCAGAGGTATGCAGGATTTTGCCCATGCTGTCGTTGGGAACACAGCGTATTTCTTCGGCGGTAACATAACAGGCGGTACCACAAATTACATAGTAAAATTTGATTTTGATACAGAAACGGTTACTCAGCTTGATGTCACTATGCCTGCTGCTCGAATGGGAGCTGCCGCATTTGCTTTCGGTACTGATATATATGTGTTCGGCGGGTCTGAATCCGCCACTAAACAGGGATACAGAACCATACTCAAATTTGATACCACCACAGAGACAATCACGACTATCGAAGAAAAACTTCCTACTGCGGTTTTCGACTTCTGCTCCGGAGTTATCGGAAATTATGTTTACATTGTGGGCGGGCTCATAACCAATAGTTCATTCACGAAAGTAATACAGCGCTTTGACGTTGCGGCGCAAAAAGCAGAGACAGTTTCATTTACACTTCCTTTTCCTATTGCCATGGGTCCTGGAATTTCGTACGGTGATTCTATCTTTCTTGTTGGAGGAAGAAAGATAGACCCATCGACGGGTACACAGTACTCTGATGAAATATGTAAAATAATGTTCGACAAGGTATTTTATAAAAAGCTCAGCAGTACCGAACAAGAGACATAAGCAGTAAATTTTACCGCAATATTTTGTGTCGAGTGCATGCGCGTACCTTTCCTTCTGTCAGGGAAATGTACGCGCTTTTTTTTGCAGATGACTACACAAAAAGCTTATGAATTCTGAAAGAACCGTATTTATATTCTCGCAAGGATATTGATTTTGACGGCGTTTTACTGTATACTTATTGTGACATATAATCAAGCCCTGTGGCGGAAAGAGAGGACGATCATGAAAGTCGCACTTGCCGGAAGATGGCATGTTCATGCTGACGAATATGCCGACGCGGTATTCAAAAATCCGGACGCCGAAATAAAGGCGGTTTGGGATGACGATCAGAAAAGAGCTGACGAGTGGGGAAAAAATTTCTCCTGTAATTCATATTCGGATTTCGAAAAGATGCTTTCAAAAGAGGATATTGACGGAGTTGTGATAGCGTCACAGACTTCGTTGCACCCGCGACTCATGCTCAGTGCCGCGAGAAACGGAAAGCATATTTTTACCGAAAAGGCGCTCGCAGTGCGCCTTTCCGACGCGCTTGCAATAAAACAGGCAGTTGAAAAGGAAAGGATAAAATTTGTAATTTCTTTTCCGCACAAATCGCGTCCATGTCTTATATATGCTGCCGACGCCGTAAAGAACGGGGCGCTCGGCAGGATAACTTATGCAAGGGTGAGAAACGTACATAACGGCAGTACTGCCGGCTGGCTCCCTGAGTATTTTTACGACGAATCTCTGTGCGGCGGCGGTGCAATGATAGACCTCGGTGCTCATCCGATGTATACGCTTCTCATGCTACTCGGAAGACCTGTTTTTGTTCAGTCCCTGTTTACGGATATTACGCACAGGGGAGTTGAAGATAATGCAGTGTCGATTATTGAATTTGAAAACGGGGCTACAGGGGTATCAGAAACGGGATTTGTATCGGCGTTTAACCCTTATACGCTTGAAATAAGCGGTACCGACGGATATCTTGCAGTACGCGGAGACGCCGTTTTCGAAGCAACAAGTGCCACTTCCGGGAGACTTGTTCAGGTGAACACGCTGCCTGAGCCTGAAAAGCTCCCGATAAACAAATGGATAGATTGGTGTAACGGAAAGACAGGAGTGCCGCAGGGTATAACCATAGACGACGCATATTCACTTACCGCGCTTACTTACGCTTCCTACAAAGCGGCAAAAACAGGGGAGAAAACTTATGTTGCTTTCTGATATAAGAATAAGAAGCGCCTGTTCAGATGATATGGCGGCTATAGTGAGGCTTTTTGCAAGAGCGCGTGCATCCATGAAGGAATTGGGAATAGACCAGTGGCAGGACGGCTATCCCTTCGTCTCAGATATCGAAAACGATATCGGCGCCGACGCCGCGTATGTGCTTTTAAAGGACGGCGCTGTTCTCGGCTACTTTGCTTTTTACTCAGGAAGGGAAGAGGCGTATGAAGAGATAACTGAGGGCTCTTTCAGAGAAACCGGGAAATATTCATTCGTTCACAGAGTGGCGGTCGATGCTGAATTCCGCGGGCTTGGTTTCGGCAAGAAAATGTTTGAGTATGCAAAAAAACTCGCATATATCGACCTTTCCGTTTCGCTGCGCTGCGACACTCATGAGGACAATCGACCGATGCGTTCCCTTCTCATGAAATGCGGCTTTCAGCGCTGCGGCATAGTGTACTATGATAAAAAAAGCGGCAACCCCAAGAGAAGGGTTGCCTATGATCTTCTTTTGTAATCCTGTGTATTACGAGATTCTGCGCGTTATGCTCACAGATTCTCCACCGGACATGTTTCAGGAAAATGCACCTTTTAAAATACCGTGACTGTTTTTTATTTTATCAGAATGCACAGTATTTCCTTAAAAAGCGTGTCATTTGAGAAAACGGTATATCGTACTGAGCAGAGTCCTTTCGTCATCACAGCTGTGTTCCCAGTACATGACTCCGGCAAGACCGTGTTCTGAGCAATATTTGCATTTATCCGCTACCGACTGTTCATCGTCGTACGATATAAAGCAGTCGTTTCCGTATATGTACGGAGCATGGCAAACATCGTCCCAATACCGCGTGTATTCCGCGCTTTTTAGATATTTTTTCTTTATCTCTCCGAAAGATGGACCATAGTTGCCAGGGTCTGCTGCGCAGTTCAATCCGTTTTTCCCGCTTTCATTCCTTACGTTCTTCCACATGCGTGAGTAGAGTGCAATGCCAATAACGATCTTGTTGAGAGGTACCCCGGCGGAATTGTAAAGTCCCACGGAATACTCAACGCTACGGCGCCCTCTTTTGCTGCTTTCAGCGGGGGAAAAGAGATTCGTGTGATGCCCTGTGACTGTGTCTGAGCAGCCGCGCATATCGTATGTCATCAGGGAAACGTAATCGAGTATATTTGCGACCTTGTCCATTTCGCTGTTGTTTATGAAATACTCGTCACAGCCCACCGCCGCGGTCAGCATCAGTCTCTCGTCGTATGACGACAGAGTGTCACGCAGTTCCTTCAGCATCAGTGTGTAATTTTCACGGTCATCCGGCGATGCATCTATCCCGGCCCAGTCGAGACACGGATATTCCCAATCTATGTCTATCCCGTCAAGAGAATGTCTTCTGACAGCCTCAAGGCAGCTTTGGGCAAATTTTTTACGTGAGGATGCTTCACAAGACATTGTGGAAAAGCCGCCAGAGCCCCAGCCACCGACCGATATCAGTATTTTAATGGCGGGGTTTGCCCGTTTTAATCTCGGTATTTCTTCAAGACACCCGGTGTTTTCGAAAAA
The DNA here is from genome assembly GCA_944392615.1 of uncultured Clostridia bacterium. Classification (GTDB taxonomy): domain Bacteria; phylum Bacillota; class Clostridia; order Oscillospirales; family CAG-272; genus RGIG1993. Next base: position 30,118 of record CALXXF010000006.1, on the reverse strand, counting down.
GAATACGGAATCCCTGCAATGTGCAAAGGCGATGTTTATGACATCAAGTTTCCTTGCGTCATCATCGCTCGTCATTTTGAGTTCATTACCGTACACATATCCGGCTTTTATCATTTACTTTTCCTCCCATGTTTCCGCGTCAGGCGGCTCGGTTTATTTTTTTCTTTGAATTCATTTTTCTTCATGTGGCATTCTTTATGCCTCAACTCCGCGTCTGTCCATGGATTTATCCGTAAGCTACCGATGACCTGACGCGTCCGTCTTCACAAAGGCAGCTGTCGATACAATGAAAGGGTGATTTTAGATGACTAAAATAATAGCTGATTCTCTTCCGAATATTCCATGGCAGGATATGCCGTCAGGATGTTCTGAACCGCTTTGGAGATATTCTGAAAATCCGATAATCGGAAGGCACGGGACGTCTGTCTCAAACAGTATTTTCAACAGCGCCGTAGTGCCATTCGGAAAGGGCTTTGCGGGAATATTCCGATGTGACGACAGAGCGATCACCATGAATCTATACGCAGGTTTTTCAGATAACGGAATTGACTGGAAAATAAACGATTTTCCGATATCCTTTGAAGGAGATATGGAGGTTACCGTCACAGAATACAGGTACGATCCGAGGGTGACAAAAATTGATGACAGGTATTACATAACCTGGTGCAATGGATACCATGGTCCGACAATCGGCGTAGGATATACAACCGATTTCGTTACATTCCATCAGCTTGAAAACGCATTTCTTCCGTTCAACAGAAACGGCGTGCTTTTTCCGAGAAAGATAAACGGAAAGTATATGATGCTTTCCAGACCCAGTGATAACGGTCACACTCCGTTCGGCGATATTTTCCTCAGCGAAAGTCCAGACCTTACATATTGGGGAAGGCACAGACATGTTATGAGCCCGGCAGCATTTGAAAAGAGCGGGTGGCAGTGTACAAAAATAGGAGCTGGCCCCGTACCGATTGAGACTGATGAAGGATGGCTGCTCATATATCACGGCGTCATAAATACCTGCAACGGCTTCGTGTACCGCATGGGCGCCGCTCTGCTTGATACAGACATGCCCGAAAAGGTCCTCTTCAGGAGCCGGTATTACATAATGGGGCCTGAGATGAGCTATGAACAAAACGGAGATGTGCCGAATGTCACGTTCCCGTGCGCAGCGCTTACCGATGCAGACACCGGCAGGATAGCGATTTATTACGGGTGCGCCGATACAGTCACTTCGCTTGCTTTTACGACAGCGGAGCGTTTGTGCTCATTTATAAAAGCCCACAGTCTGTGAGTTCAGTCAGACAGTTTTTCAGTTGTGGCTTTATTTTATGATACGCAGGGTCACCTTTACCTGGCAACAGAGGGTGACCCTGCTTTTGTTTTTGTCTGTATGTTATATTTTAAGGACTATGGTGTTTTGACAACTTCAACCTAACAGACATCACCTGCAAGCTATACGCGCAGAGGTTTTGCGTGAGGGCAGGGATACACATGCATACATATACAGATTATAATTCACATGACCTGTTTTGTCAATAAATGCATGCGTTTACGACAAATTACCCGGTATTACTTGACGTATAAGTACATTTATTGTATAATATCACCGTAGCATGTCCGTGTTTGTCCGGAAGCTAAAAGAAAGGACAGGCAGTGTTCGCCGGCGGGAACATATGGCTTTTAATTCGCTCGTTTTTATATACGGCTTTCTTCCGATTTCTCTTGTACTCTGCCTTCTGGCTCCGGGAAAGCTGAAAAACACGGTACTTCTTATAACCTCTCTTTTTTTCTTCTTTGCAGCTTCCGGGACTGCGCTCATTGCGCTTTTGTCATGTCTTTTTGTTTCCTTTTTTTGCGCTCTGGGTATCGGAAAATACTCCTCTCAGTCATCCTGCGACCGGCATCAGCGCATTAAAAAGGGTCTTTTTCTTTTTATTGGCCTTCTGTTTATAAGTGCCGTATTTATATTTTTCAAATTCGGCGTTTCTGATGCGTTTTCTGATGCGTTTTCACTGACGACCTTACCCGTGCCGCTCGGAGTTGGATTTTTCACTCTTCAGGCGGCGGCGTATCTTGCAGATGTTTACAGCGGAAAAACTATGCCTGAAAAAAATATTATTTCTTTTTTTGCATATTCGTCGGATTTTGCCTGTGTGGGTTCAGGCCCGATACTGAGATACAGTGAAGTACGCGAAGAGCTTCATTCCCGCAGAAGTGAAATAAACAATATCGCAGACGGACTTTTCCGTTTTATATACGGGCTTTCCGAGAAAGTGATATTAGCTGATACGCTGAATGAATTGTTTGTCACGATAAATTCCTCAAACCCGTCTGATTCGCTGTCATTCTGGCTCTTGTCACTGTCTTTTTTCTTCAGAATATATTTCGATTTCGACGGATATTCCAACATGGCAATAGGTCTCGGAAGGGTACTTGGGTTCAATTTTCCTGAAAATTTCGATTACCCGTATGCCTCCCCCAGTCTATCCGCTTTCTGGAGGAGGTGGCATATGACGCTCGGCAGGTGGCTTAGAGACTACATATACATACCTTTGGGCGGCAGTAAAAAAGGAAAATGGCGAATGATTGTTTCTATAGCTGCTGTGTGGGTGGCAACATCCCTTTGGCACGGAGCAAAAGTTGTGTTTTTGTTATGGGGCGCCTTTAACGCCGTTATAATTATCTCGGAAAAGCTTATTCCGTCCCGCTTTTACCGGAGGCTTCCGCCGATTATTCCACATATCATCACTCTTATTTTCGTTTTCTTCGGATTTATTATTTTTTCATGTGAGGATCTTTCGGAAATTTCGGAAAGACTCTCGGGTATGTTTTTCTCATCCTCGGTAGTATCGCAAAATTCTTTATATCTTCTCAGAAGCTACGCCTTTGTTTTTTTGATAAGTGTTTTGTTTGCATTTCCTGTCATAAAGACAGTCAGGAGAATTTTTTTCTCGGCGTTCCCGTCATTCTCCCGCAAAGCAGATACAGCGCTTTACGTTGTCAGACCTGTCGCCGCTTTATTATTGCTTGTGCTCTGTACTGCATTTATAGCTGACGGCAGCTTCAATCCTTTTATCTATTTCGGATTTTGATTCCGATTTTATTCACTGAGGTGGTGCAGTCAATGTCAGAAAAGAAAAGCGCTTTTGAGCGCAAAGCTAAATTGCTGTGCAACATACTTCTTGTAGCGCTCGTTTCGGCGATGATGTTATTTTTCGCGGTAGCATACATTGTTCTTCCTGAGAAGGACATATCTGAGAGCGAAAGGCGATATCTTGCCGATTTTCCTGATATTTCAGCTTCTTCTCTTTACGACGGGGATTTTTTTGACCTTACAGAAAGTTATTTCAGGGACAGAATAGCCGGAAGGGAATTTTTACGTTCCATTAAGGCATCATTTACTGTATATCCTCTTTTCATGCTTGACAGCAACGGCTATTATATGTACGACGACGCAATTTACACCGTAACATACATGACTGACGAAGAGAGTGTAAGATATGCTGCGGAAAGGCTATCAAAGACTTTTTCATTTTTTGATGGTTCAGATTTTTTCTGCTCGGTCATTCCTGATAAAGAACATTATATTTGCAGATTTACAGATTATCCGTGTACCGACACCCACAGCGTGGCTGAAATTTTTATGAATTCACTTGGAGCTACATACATAGATATTTCAGTATTGCTTGACGAAGGGGATTATTACTGTACGGACCTTCACTGGAAACAGCAAAGCATAGAAGATGTGGCAGCGTTGCTTGTCTCTTCAATGGGTGTGGAACATTCCATTAGGTCATATCAGATATTGAAAATCGGAAAATTTTCAGGCGTCTATAAGGGTCAGTCTGCTTTTAAATGCGACGACGATGATTTACTTGTGTTGTCAGATGAAGTGACGGATTCTGTAATCGTCACCGATATGATTACCGGCGAAAAAATACCTCTTTATGATTACGGTGCGGCAGATACTTACGATATGTATTCTCTTTTTTCCGGCGGCAGCAGGGCTCTTGTAAGCATACAAAATCCCGACAGCACATCCGGTAAAACACTTTATCTGTTCAGAGATTCATTTTCAAGCAGTCTTGCTCCGCTTCTTGCAGGTGATTTTTCTGAAATCATATTAATTGACCCGAGATATATTTCACCGGATAATCTCGGAAAATACATTAAACCGCGTGAAGGCTCCGTCGTACTTTATCTGTTTTCGGCGGGAGTGCTTAACGACGGTTACAGTTTCAGATAGTTCTGAGTAACCGCTTGTTTTTAATCTCCGGCGCATACTTTTTGCGGATGCCGGTAAAGCTCTTTCCATGACGGAATCAAAGAAATTTCCGCTGTATGAGCGCCTGTTTAACAGCAGTGCGGAATTGTGCATTGTCGGTCCGGCTTCTTCGCGGTGATGTTTTTTTGTATCCGTTGGAAATATAATCACACAAGATTGATAGTAAAGAAAAAATTTAATATCAGAGGGACGGGAAATCAAAGATGAAAAGGACGAAAAACGCAGTGGTAGGACAATCAGGCGGCCCGACTGCCGCAATAAACGCAACTCTTGCCGGAGTGATTTCAGGAGCGATGGAATGCGGTTTTATAGATACGATATACGGGGCTTTCAACGGAATACAGGGAATACTTGAAGACAGAACCGTGCCGTTGAATCAGATTTTCAGCGACAAAGACGCGCTTATGCTTCTTAAACAGACTCCTGCCGCAGCACTCGGTTCATGCCGGAAAAAGCTGCCTTTGCCAGATTCGGATGATGCAGATGATGTTTACGGCAAAATATTTGATTTTTTCAAAAGTAAAGAAATCGGTTACTTTTTTTACATTGGCGGCAACGATTCAATGGATACTGTTGCAAAGCTCTCGTCATACGCCGAGAAAAAGGGCATATGTGACGTACATTTCATAGGCGTTCCAAAAACAATAGACTGTGATTTATGCGGAACATCCCATACGCCCGGATATGGCTCCGCTGCAAAATACATAGCAACCACAATGCAGGAGATACTGCGCGATACAGCAGTATATACAGTCAAGGCGGTTACTATTGTTGAAATAATGGGACGCGACGCAGGTTGGCTCACCGCCGCGGCAGCGCTTCCGAGAATACTCTCATCCACGGCGCCGGATTACGTTTATCTTCCGGAAGCAATTTTTGACACAGAGAGTTTTTTTCATGACATTGAAAAAGCGTTTGAAAAACATCCCAATGTCGTTATAGCTGTTTCAGAGGGAATACGCGGCTCAGACGGAAAGTATGTCGGAGAGTCTGCGCAGAGCGGCGTTTCCGACGCCTTCGGCCATCGATATCTTCAGGGTACGGCAAAATCCCTTGAACTCGCTGTCAAGGAACATTTCGGCTGCAAGGTCAGGTCTGTTGAACTGAATCTGCCCCAGCGCTGCGCCGCTCACATGCTTTCTGCAACAGATATTGAAGAATCTTTCGGAGTGGGGAGAGCAGCAGTCTATCACTCCGCCGAGGAAAGCGGCGTAATGATATGCTACAGACGTCACGACCTTCCGTATTCTGTCGATTTTGTGACCAGTCCGGTGATGGATATTGCAAACGGAATAAGAAAGGTGCCTGCCGGCTTCATAACAAAAGAGGGAAATAATGTTACTGACGAATGCCTTGAATATATAAAGCCGCTCATTTTGGGAGAGATAGATCTGGTATTCGAAAACGGAATACCGAAACATTTTTCTTTTTAGACACATGAATCAGACATATTTAACAAAATTTTCTTTTATCTGTTAGAAAAGCGAAAAAATCTTGCTGTATTTTACGGTGTTTGGCAATACGCCTTGACAACTCTTTTGCATATATTTTATAATGGAAACGATCATTTCAGTTTATTGCCTGCTCTATTTGAGTTTTTTGCGCTTTGACTGTGTCGGGCGCCGTCATCCGCCTTGGCGTGCGCCTCTGATCGGAAATAATCGCTGGCGGAGAAAGAACATATAATGGAACGTGTCTACAACTTTTCAGCAGGACCATCGATGCTTCCGTTGCCGGTTCTCGAAAAAGCTGAGTCTGAATTACTGAACTACGGCGGCTCAGGAATGTCGGTGATGGAGATGAGTCACCGCTCCACGGTTTATGCTGCTATAATAGAAAACGCCGAGGCAAAGCTGCGCAAGCTGATGGCCATACCGGATAACTACAAGGTGCTTTTTTTACAGGGCGGGGCATCCACGCAGTTCGCTGCGGTCCCTCTCAATCTCATAGGCAGGACAGGTAAGGCGGATTATGTCGTCACCGGTCAGTTTTCGAAAAAGGCCTACAAGGAAGCTCAGAAGTACGGAGACATACGCCTTGCCGCATCGTCTGAGGACAAAAACAATACTTATATACCGCGTCTCACAGAGGACGATTTCAGAAAGGATGCATCTTACGTCCATATTTGTTTCAACAACACGATATTCGGCACCAAGTGGGATTATATTCCGGATACCGGCGACATACCTCTTGTCGCAGATATGTCCTCGTGCATAATATCAGAGCCTGTTGATGTGTCCAGATTCGGTATAATTTACGCAGGCGCTCAGAAAAATATGGCTCCTGCCGGACTCACAGTCGTCATAGTCAGAGATGACCTCATCGGAGCAAGTCTTCCCGGTTGTCCTACCATGCTTGACTACAAAACGATGGCCGACAATGACTCAATGTACAATACCCCGCCGTGCTGGTGCATATATATTGCCGGATTGGTTTATGACTGGATACTTGATGATATCGGCGGACTTGAAAAAATGAAAGAATACAACATGAAAAAAGCTGCCGTTTTGTATGACTATATAGACAGCCAGGACTATTATATAAATCCCAACGAAAAATCGGCTCGTTCCATGATGAATGTAACGTTTGTCACGGGCGACGCGGACCTTGACGCCGCGTTTGCCAAAGAGGCGGGCAATGCGGGACTTAAAAACATCAAAGGGCATCGTTCTGTAGGCGGAATGAGGGCGTCCATTTACAATGCCATGCCCGTTGAAGGCGTTGAGGCGCTTGTCGAATTCATGAAAGATTTTGCAAAACGCAATCCGAAGAAATGAGCATGCTCTGTCTCTGCACGGAACACAAATGTCGATTTACAGGTAGTTACCCCGATTTTACAGGCTGAAAACTTATCAATATCGGCCGGTACGGATTGATCTGTCCCGGTCGATATAATATTCAATAAAGGATGTTTTGTATGGAAAATATACTGCTTCTCAATAAAATTGCAAAAATAGGGACCGACGAATTTGACAGGGCAAAATATGCAGTTTCTGAAAGCTGTGATGACCCGTCGGCAATTCTTGTAAGGTCTGCGGCAATGCACGACATGGCGTTCGGTAAAAAACTGATGGCGATTGCAAGAGCGGGTGCAGGCGTAAATAATATACCCGTGGAAAGATGTTCCAAAGAGGGAATTGTTGTATTCAACACCCCAGGCGCTAATGCAAACGGAGTCAAAGAGCTCACTATCGCCGCCCTGCTTCTTGCCGCACGGGACATATACGGCGGTATATGCTGGGCTCAGTCCCTTGCCGGAAATGAAGGAGTCGCTAAGGCGGTTGAAAAGGGAAAATCCGCGTTTGCCGGAATAGAGCTTGCCGGAAAGACGCTCGGCGTTATAGGACTCGGAGCTATAGGCGGAATGGTTGCAAACACGGCGGCATCTTCGTCAATAGGAATGAATGTCATCGGATACGATCCGTATTTGTCCGTTGAGAGCGCGTGGAATCTCTCAAGAAACGTAAAGCGTGCGTCAAGCTATGATGAAATATTTGAAAAAAGTGACTTTATATCTGTGCATATCCCGGCAACAGACGAGACAAAGGGTATGTTCTGCAAAAACAATTTTGAAAAAATGAAAGATTCTGTAAGAATAATAAATCTTTCAAGAGCAGAGCTTGTAAACTCGGACGATATGATTGAGGCGGTTGAGAGCGGAAAAGTCGCAAGGTACGTAACCGATTTTCCTACCGATGAGATCATCGGAGTGAAAAATATAATAACCATACCGCACCTCGGCGCCTCAACTACTGAATCAGAGGACAACTGCGCTGTTTCAGCTGCCCGGCAGATAGTAGATTATCTCGAAAACGGAAATATAAACAACAGCGTGAATTATCCGAAGGTCGTGCTTGAGAGGGGCGGTCTGTCAAGAATATGTATACTCCACTATAATGTTCCTGCAGTTATTTCGAAAATATCATCGGTTATGGCTGATAAAAATATAAACATAGAGCATTTTGTCAACCGTTCCAAAGGAGATTTTGCATATACTATTGCAGACATATCTCCAGCTGATTCAGAAGCGGTCAGTGCGCAGAGCTTTGCCTCTATTGACGGAGTCATAAGAGTAAATATAATAAAGTGACTTCTAAAATTCAAATACAGATGTCAAAAATATACAGTGAGTTTTTACTTTTTGCTTTTGACACCCTCGTAAATGCATTTTCGTAAGCGCATATCCGGCTGTTGCTTCAGCGGATTTTAGGACTCTGAGAAACGTTTGGAGGACTGTTTTATCTTTTCCTGCATCGCTTTTACTCCCGAATCAATGTCCTGTCAGCGTCCTTTTACCGGCAGATATTGTGTTCTTCCGGTTATATAAAAAAGTAACGGGTCTTTTACGGCTCGTTATTTTTGTTCGCTGAAAAAACAACAGGTGCAGGTATATGCGGCAATCATATGGGGCTATCACAATTTGTATTTGACAAAAAAATAAAACAATGATATAATTACAGCGTGTATATTTTGGGAAAATGACTGGGGGCTGTGTCGGATGGCGGATAAAACGGGTCTGTGGGACGCCATTTACGGTAATGATCACCTAAAGCAGACGATCATCACCGATATCAGACGAAAAAGACTTTCACACGCCTACATAATAGAAGGCCCGGAAGAGTCGGGAAAACTGACTTTTGCAAGAACAATGGCGGCGTATATGGCGGATACGGCGGCAAATATCAGAAAGATAATGAGCGGTATCTCGCCTGATATTATAGAGGTCTCTCTTTCAGACGACAGAAAGACAATAGGCGTCGATGCCGTAAGGGGACTCCGTCTTAAAGCATATATAAAGCCTAACGATCTTGATTATAAGTTCATAATAATAAACAACGCAGAAGCGCTTACCAAGGCTGCAATGAACGCTCTTCTCAAGCTCGTGGAAGAGCCTCCGTCTTCCGTTTACGTACTGTTTTTATGTGTCAACACATCATCCCTTTTGCCGACGATACGTTCGAGAGCTCCCGTGCTCAGAATGCAGGTCTTTTCACAGGAAGAGCTGGCAGAGCTTCTTCTTTCTCATTCTGAGGAAGCCAGAGAAATGGATTTCAAGGACCACTCGGCGTTCATTACGGCAATACGCTCGTCTAACGGGACTTACGGAGACGCACTGTCAAAGGTGTCGGAGTCCAATAAAAGGCACGGGGATGTCAATTACATTATCGTGGATATAATTGAAGCTGTGTGCGAACGTAATACCGAAAAGCTTAACATCAAAATAAACTCACTGCCACCGGTGAGAACGGATTTTTTTGATTCTGTGTTTGCTATAAGGACTCTCGTCCGTGATATTATGGCTTATCGTGTAACATACGGCGAGTGCGATTTTCTTTTTCCGGTTACCGAAAAAACAAAAGATTTTTCAAAAAAACTCTCGCTTGACAAGCTCCTGTCTATAAACGACATACTCAGTGAAGCTGAGAGAATGTACTTGTATAATCCCAATGTGCTGACAATAAAATCATACCTGTTTACCAAATTCAACACTCTATAATTTACATGAAAGGCTTTGAAAAGTGGATACCGAGAAAAGTGTTTTTGCTGACGATGAACTGCCCAGAAGTGTCGAGATAATAGGCATTTCTTTCAGGGGCTCATCTAAGATATATTATTTCAATGCCAACGGTTTTACGGCATCTCAGGATGAGCATGCCATAGTTGAAACAGCGCGCGGTCTGGAATACGGAAGAGTGGCTCTGGCAAATACCTGGGTGAAGAGAGAAGAGCTTGTGCTCCCGCTGAAAAATGTCATAAGAATAGCCGATGAAAGTGACGATGCCCGTTTTGAAGCCAACAAAGAGAAGGAAAGGGAAGCTTTCGATATATGTTCGGGAAAAATTATTTCACACGGTCTTGATATGAAGCTCATCGATGTTGAGTATACCTTTGACAATTCCAAACTTCTTTTCTACTTTACTTCAGACGACAGGGTCGATTTCAGAGAGCTGGTTAAGGACCTTGCCTCTGTGTTCAGGACAAGAATAGAACTGCGGCAGATAGGCATACGCGACGAAGCAAAGCTGATGGGAGGCCTCGGTATCTGCGGCAGGCCGTTTTGCTGCAACACCTTTTTGCAGGACTTTGTGCAGGTCTCTATTAAAATGGCAAAGGACCAGAATCTCTCGCTGAACAGCTCAAAGATTTCCGGAGCATGCGGGAGGCTGATGTGCTGCCTCAGATATGAGTACGATACATATCAGGAAGAAATAAGAAAAATGCCCAAGGTCGATTCAAGGGTCATAACACCTGACGGAGTCGGAGTTGTTACCGAAATCAAGCCGCTTGAAAACAATGTCAAGGTCATGCTCGACAGCGATGCAGAAAAGCAGGCGAAGGTATACCATTTGTCTATGCTGAAACCGCAGGAAAAAAAGAGCGACGACGAGAAGCCCGGAGATAAGCAAATTCCTGTAAGCAGAGCGGAAAATCTTTGTAGGGCTGCCGATGGGGAGGAGACGTCAAAAAAATCAAAGGGGCATGATGAAAAAGAGCAGTCTTTTGAGCCTGAGACGGAAAAGCGGCACTCCCGCAGCAGAAATGACAATGCCGATGTACATGATAAACGCCGCGATGCTGACAACGCCATGATTTCCGACGATGGTACTGAGTCGAATGAATCGCGTAACAGTCAGAATAAGGCTTTCACGGACAAAAAGAGCGAGGATGCTCAGAAGGCAGTCAAAAGAAATCAGGATTCCAAAAGAGCTGAGCATAATGACCACGAAAAGAAACATGCAGACCGTGCGGAAAACAGCACAGATATGTCTTCCGGTCAGTCGACAGATCGCGCTGCAAATATTAAATCTCGGCAGAACGATACCGGAAAAAATATAAGAACGCGCATAGGGTTTGAGCATCGTCAGAAAATCAAGTATTCAGACGACAGACATACTGAGAGTCCTGATGACATATCTGACGCCGCTGTGAGTGCAGCAGCCGATTCTGTCAGTCGGGAAAGGACAGACAATCAGTCTGCTCAGTATACGAGACGTCAAAAAAGCCAAAGGCGTCCCAAATATTCCCCGGATGCAAAGCGCCGTGACATAAGGGAGCATGGACCAGGAAAAGAGCATGTAAAAAAAGCAGCGTATCATTCAGAACATGAGCCCGGAAATATCCGGACCGAGCGCGCGCAGGTTTCCGGCACTCAGGAAACAGTTTCCGGCGATTTGCACGACAGGAACGCACAGAGTGGCAGAAAAAATGCCGCAGAGCAGACTTCTACTCAGCCGCGCAGAAAATACGAGCCTATACCGAGCAATTCTGTGCGAAAAAGCGCAAGATTGCGGCAGAAAAACAAATCTTCATCTGAAAATTCATCCGAAGATACCGGTAAAAAAGGCAACGCTGGAAATAAAGATTATTGATAAAAAAACCATAAAGTGATTGACAAGAGTTATGAGGTCGTGTATAATTATAGCATAAAAAACACGGAGGTGTAGTTATGGCATATAAAATCAATAAGGATGAGTGCATCGGATGCGGCGCGTGCGCCGGCGAGTGCCCTGTAAGCGCTATCAAAGAGGACGAGGACGGCAAGTACGTTATCAATCCCGATGAGTGCATTGAGTGCGGTGCGTGCGCCGGAGTGTGCCCCGTCGGAGCACCTAAGTCAGAGCAGTAATCAGAAAAACCGATAATTGATAAAAGGGTTGCCGGACCGGCTTCTGCCGTATACGGCGGCCCTTTTTTCCCGCAAGGACATATCAAGGACATGTTTATGGAAGGCTTTTACGAAAAACTTAACAATGTGAATGAGGATATACGGCTGATACAAAATACAAGAGGTCTTGCGTATGGCACCGATGCGTATCTTCTGTATGCCTATGTGCGTCCAAAGTCAGGCGGAATAGGCGTAGAGCTTGGTGCCGGAAGCGGCGTTATATCACTTTTGCTTCTTTCCAAAGGAAAGCTGTCTTTGGTGCATGCAGCGGAAATACAGGAATGCTACGCAGATATGATGAGGCGGAATGCCGTCATCAATCGGCTTGAGGAGCGTCTTATAGTGCACTGGCGCGACATACGCGAGATGGCTTCGTCGGATATAGGAGGTACAGCAGATGTGGTTTTTACCAATCCTCCGTATATGAAGGCAGACAGCGGTAAATCAAGCAGGTATGATGAAAAACAAATTGCAAGGCATGAGGTAATGGGAGATATTTCAGATTTCTGCGCTGCAGCCTCCCGATTGCTGAAATACGGCGGATCCTTCTACGCAGTCTACAGACCTGACAGGCTTTGCGATCTTATTTGTGCTGCAAGGTTGTCCGGTCTTGAAATCAAAAGAATGACATTTGTACATTCCGATGTAATGCACAAGCCGTCATCTGTGCTTGTTGAGGCGAAAAAAGGGGCTTTCCCCGGAGTCTATCTTACAAAACCGCTTATCATAAAAAATATATTAAACAGCGATTCCGGAACGGAATACGTAGATTCTCCGGATTTCGCATATATATATGACAATGGAAGATTCAAAGATGAATATGAAAGACCGTGAAGACAAAAACGCTGTTCTTGCCTCAACTCTTTATCTTGTCTCAACTCCTATAGGAAATCTCTCTGATTTGAGCGAAAGAGCTGTAAAAGTTCTGTCAGAAGTGGATATAATAGCAGCTGAAGATACAAGAAATACGATGAAATTGCTTTCTTTTTCGGGAATATCCAAACCGATGATATCGTATCATGAGCATAACAAGCGTGAAAGCGGAGGCAGAATTATCGAGGAGCTTTTGGCAGGGAGGTCGTGCGCCCTTGTTACCGATGCCGGAACTCCTGCAATAAGCGATCCGGGTGAAGACCTTGTTCGTCTTGCTACGGAAAACAACATAAATGTAACGTCGATACCAGGCCCCTGTGCCGCGATAACAGCGCTTTCACTCTCAGCACTCAGTACAAGAAGGTTTGTCTTTGAGGGATTCCTTGAGGGAACGCGGAATCAGAGGCTGCAGAGATTGTCAGAACTGAAGAATGAAGGACGTACCATAATATTTTACGAGGCGCCTCACAACATGCGTCAAACTCTTGAGCTCATGTGTGAGACATTCGGAAATAAAAGAAGGACGGCAATTTGCAGGGAGCTTACAAAAATCAACGAGGAAGTAATGCGCACCACTTTGTCAGGTGCACTTGAATATTATACGGTAAACGAGCCGCGCGGTGAATATGTAATAGTTCTTGACGGAGCTCAGCCTGGCGATGATGATTCATTTTTTTCGCACATGAGCGTTGCCGAACATGTGGAATATTATACAAGCGCCGGACTTTCTGTAATGGATGCCGTAAAGCAGACTGCGCGCGACCGTGGCGTTGCTAAGAGCGTTATTTACAAAGAGATACATAATTCCAAAAATGAAAGCGATTGATTATAATTGATTAGAAATTTTGATGTAATAATAAAAAAAATATGTGACTTGCTATCCGGACTTTCGCCTACTGTATATCTGCACGGTTCTGTTGCCGGGAATGATTTTAAGCCCGGTTGGAGCGACGTCGACATTCTTTGTATCACAAAGGATACGATACCGGAAGATACTGCACAAATGCTTGTTCACCTTAGAAATTCCATGCGGATAGATTATTCCGAACGCGAGGATTTCAGGATCTACGAAGGTGTTTTTGTGAGCAAAGACGGATTTCTCTATAACAAAAGGGACCGTGTCGTGCTGTGGGGCGCATCGTCTGACCGGATAACAAGCCTTTATGTAGCCGACGTCTTTACGATACTTGACATTCTCGACAACGGAGTCCTGATATGCGGTGACGACATAAGACAGGATATGAAAAGACCTACCCATTCAGATATAATCGCCGCTGTGGGAAAGCAGCTTGCCGGGATAAGGGCAGGGGCAAAAAGACATGCTCAGAACATATCCAAAGCAGGTCTTATGCTTGACATAGCACGTTCGTTATATACACTTGAAAAAGACAAGGTCATATCTAAAACAGAGGCGGGAGAGTGGGCTCTCGAAAAGGGAATTGTTCCGGAACCTCAGGTTATGGAACAGGTCCTTGAGATAAGAGCTCATCCGGATGTATACAAGGACGACTCTGTCGTTATAGATTGGGCAAACGGTCTTGCTCACAGCATAAATGCTTTTGCCGATGTGCTGGAAAATAAACTTGCGGATGACGTAATCTCAGAAAGCTGAGGAAAGGAGTCAGCAGTGAAGATCAACAAGGACAGGGTCGTTGCGACCAACAAAAAGGCATACCATGATTTTTTTGTTGACGAGACATTTGAGGCAGGTATAGCCCTTTACGGTACGGAAGTCAAGAGCATACGCTCCGGAGGGGTAAATCTCAAGGATTCATACTGCAGGATAATTGACGGGGAGCTTTTTGTCCTCGGTATGCATATAAGTCCGTATGAAAAGGGAAATATTTTCAACAAGGACCCTTATAGGGACAAAAAACTACTTATGCACAAAAAAGAAATTCTGAAGCTGTTCGGCTTGGTCACTCAAAAGGGATTTACTCTTGTCCCTCTGTCGATATATTTTTCAGGTAAGAATCTTAAAATGGAGATAGGCTTGTGCAGAGGCAAGAAACTCTACGACAAGAGGGATGCTGAAGCGGAAAAAGCGGGTAACCGCGACGTTGAACGTGCTCTCAGAAATTCAGGAAAATATGTGGAATGAAGCGGCATATGCTGTTCTTCTGTTCTGTATGAATTTTCTGTTTTTGTATAGACTTTCTTCTTTGCAGGAGTCTTCAGGAAATGTACAGATGAAAACGAGAGCGTCTTTATAGAAGGACAAGCGCGAAATGCTTGCCGTCGTTAACTGTTTCCGGATTTATTTGACTTTTAACAAAAGATTCCAACTGTATGCGGCTCAAGGCAGCCGCAATACAGACGCGCATTTTTATTCCTCAATCATAAAAACGCCGCTTGCTTTATATGGCAAGCGGCGTTTTGGTAATAAGTGATTTTGCATTTTGTCATTATTTCCGGAGCTTTAATCCTGATTTTTTTGTTATCAGTCATACTTTTCGATATGTGATGTTGCTATTGCAGAGCTGCCGGGCTCTCCTGTTACGAGATTCTGCGGCGCGGGGATCAGCAACATAAACCCTTTTTTTCCGTATCGTTTTTCATACCCCTGTGCATACGCTTCATCAACCGAAATATGCTGTACCTGTCCTGTAACCATGGCCGTAATTCCGGCGCCGCTTAAATCCTGAATTTGTTTCAACGTACATTCGATGTTTATAAAAGCTTCATCTATTACAGGGGCGTGGATGGTCCGGGCGTCTGACTGCGTAAAGCCTCCCGCTTCAAATTCGTCATCGTCAGTTTTGTTGTGATGAATGGTGTCAACCAGATTATCGTAATAGTCAATTGGTAGAAAGTTGATGCAAAAGCATTTTTCCCTCATGATGTTGGCATATGTATGAGTATGCTGATATAAATTTCCCATCACGGCAAAAAACGCGGTTTTGTCCCCGTGAAAACAGCTCCACGAGTGAAAGCATACGTTGGGCTTTCCGTTCTCTTTCCAGGTGGTTATTGCAAACAGTACAGACGGTATTCCGGCTGTTACTTCAAAATGGGAAAACAACTCAAATTCCTCTGGGTATGAGGATTTAAAATGTATTGGAAAATCCTTGTCTATTTCAATTTTCATTGTTTTTATCCTCAAAATATCAAATAAACGCCTGGGTCCTGAAAGACACTGTGTTGGATTTATCAGGGAAAACCGAAAAACCGGTTGTGAAATTTGAGCTTTTGCTTAAACCACAACCGGTATTTTTTTAATAAGCTACCGGAACATCGATTTCCATATCAGAAACAGGATACGTAACACAAGGATGGATAAATCCGAATTTACGGTCGGCTTCCCGGCGTCCGTCACGGCCTTCGGCAACTTTATAGCTTCCGGAAATCCACTTGCTGTGACAGAATCCACATCCGCCGGCACGGCATTTATTAGGCGCATTCAAACCGGCATGCTCCATGGCTGTCAGCAACGTTTCATTTGAATTTGCAGTGATAATGAAGATTTCGTCTCTCATATGCACGGTCAGTTTGAGCTCCTCCGGATGCTCTGTGGGCAGGTCACCGCAACAGGTTGCGTCACGATGTATTGATTTTTTAGGCAGTTGAAGCGGCGAAAGCTCTTTCATCAGGAAGTCATACATAGGCTGAGGTCCGCACAGGAAGAATGTGCTGTCGGAAAGCTCAGTATATTTTTTCATCAGAGAAGCGGATATAAAGCCATGCTCGCAGTCATCGTCTGACTCATCGCTGAGGACATAAATTACACGCAGGTCGCTGCATCTGGCGGAGAGTCTGTCAAGCTCGGCTCTATAAGCAAGCTGTTTTGCACTGCGTGCGCCGTAAAATAAAATCATGCTGTAGCTTTCGTCTTTGTCAACAAGACTGCCGGCCATTGAAACAAAGGGAGTAATTCCGCTGCCGCCGGCGACGCAGATAATGTTCTTACTGTCGCGCAAAGTTTCGTAATGAAATTCACCGGACGGTTCTGTCATTATAAATCTATCCCCGACTTTGGCTTTTTCGCAGAGATATCCTGACACAAACCCCGCGTTTTCTATTGCCAAAACGAGTTTATTGTCAAGCGCCTGCCGGGGAGTCGAGACAATAGAGTATGGACGGCTGACTACGCTGTCGCCGATTTTTACCTGAAGTGAAACATATTGGCCGGCGCGGAAGAATGGAAACGAGTCGCTGTCAACGCGACGAAATGTCAGTTCTCTGATTGTTTCGGTCAGAAAACGGGTGTCAGTCAGTTCCGCCTCCATATAGCCCGGATGTAATTTATCTGCCAGCATGTTGGTCCGGTATTCTTGAGGAAGAGGCGTATCGGCGCCATTTGCGAGCATTTTCCTGCGGGTAGGAACCATCTTTTTAAACCGCAGCATATCCATAAAACCGAAAATCTGTTTTCTGAATTTCACGATCCGCTACTCTCCTTTCTTAAATCGCCGACAGTCTGCCGACCGGAAAGGTCACCAGAAATGTATGCGCTTGAGTACCCGCTCGAACGCATGGCATAGCCGCCTGCAAACCTGAGCCCAGGACTAATCAGCGCGTCTTCTTTCATCATCATCATACGGGGCATCAGACTGTCCCAGTCAGCGGTTTCATAACCGTAAATCACGCCTTCCGGATGTCCGCAGTAGCGCGCATATGTCGTTGGAGAAGCCACGCAGATTTCCTCAATGGCATCACGTATTTTACAGCCGGTTTCACGTTCGAAAACTTTGATCATATCCTGCGCCACGAGGTCTTTTGCCTTGAAATAATCTTCCTCGGTTACATTTCCCCAATCGTCTGACATGAACATGGTTGTAAAATACATCATGCAGGTTCCCGGAGGAGAACATTCTGGATAAGCATTGTTGAGACAAACCGTTGCCTGAACATGATTTGTGCTTACTTTTTTCATCAGATCATATTGCCTGACTGTGTCGGCTGTGTCATAAATGAAATAATTATGACTTTTAATACCAAGCTCTTCTGCGGAACGGTTAAGACCTAAAAAGAGGGTAAAACCGCGCCCGGAAAATGTACGGCTGTTGGTCATCCTTACCATCTGCTCTGTGACTGCTTTCTTTTCCAGCATTTTGCCGAATACCAGGTGTGGGGAACAGTTGGCAATAACATGGCGGGTATTTACAACTTTTCCGCCTGCCAACTGAACACCGCGTATCTTGCCGCTGTCGTCTGCAAGAATTTTCTCTGCCTCTGACATATACCAGATGTCCCCGCCGAGTTCACGGATCCTCGTATCAAGCGCTAGACTGATTTCGTGTGAACGCATTTTTGGCATCCAGGCATCCTTTGTGATGTAGCGGATAACCATGGAGCCATAATGCAAAAAGCTCATTCTGTCACAATCAACACCGAGATAGCACCAATATGCATTGAGAATATCCTTGGCTTTTTCTGGCATTTTAAGCGCGTCCAGAACCTCATTTACTGAATAACTGCCTGCTTTGATGAAATTGGGAAAGTTCTTTTTCATATATGCCGAATCGGTGTTCCCGTTTACAGAGCTTGAATAAGTCTGTGCGTCACGTACCTCATTGCACAATTCAAAAAAGCGTGTCATTGATTCGCGTGATTCAGGACAGTATTCTGCCATTTTGTCGATGAACGCCTGCTGCCCGAAAGGCATGATGCAATCATATTTTTTATCTGTAGTGATAAGGTGATAGGCTTCCGGAATACGGATCCAGTCAATCTTGTTTTCGACTCCCAGTTCTCTGAACAGTGTGCGGACATCACCCGGGTCTTCCGGAGAGCCGAAATCGTTGAGTTCGTGCAAACTCGCTTCAAATTCAAAGCGTCCGCGCTTAAAACTTGTAGCAAAACCGCCGGGCAGATTGTGCTTTTCCACAAGCAGGCATGAATAACCAGCCTGTAAAATCCTGATAGCGGCAACCAGGCCGCCGTTTCCGGCGCCAATGACTACGACGTCGTAGGTCTTTTTTGCATCTGCTGCCATAAAACTCCCCCTTGATCATAATTTTTTTAGAAGGTTGCGATACAACGAAATATTGCTACGGATATAAGCCGTTGATTCGTCGAACCCGATATTTTCCACTAAAATATGCTGAAAAACAAACTTTTCCTGATGGTTTTTATGTCCGGATCAGGTTTTTAAAACAATATTGAACTCAACAAAGCTTTTTGCAGGTGAAATGTGAAAGTGAATTGGTTTGTCGTATATTTTTAATGGAAAAATGCAGCTTGTCTTGTCAGAACAACAGCTCTATACTGATTTTACAATATCTTTGTGAAAAAAACAAGTGATATATTTCATCCGATTTTTTAAAAACAAGATAGAACCGTCAATTAAATATATAACTGCAATATATATAACTGCAATTTAATCAGTATAAATTTTAAATTGCACTGATTAATTCAAGATATTTAAAATTTCTCTGAATTCATCAGTGCCGCGCAATTTGTCAAATTCCGGACATGAAAGCCACTTTTCACGCATGATTTCACACAATGTTCTTGTATCAGATGTCTCAGAATCAATTTTTCTGACGGTAATATCCCCAAGCAGCTGGCTTGAAAAAACTTGTTCTTCCGGCCGATTATCAAATGCTTTGGCTGATTTTGCTCCGATTTTCAGATGTTCAAGAGCTTTTTTATCGTCTTTCAGTATTGCATATGATTTTGCAATATCAAAATTGAGTTTTACGTCACTCCATGTATCCTGGGTGTCTGTACTATCATAAATGAGTTTTTCAAGTTCCCATATCTTTTTGATTGCAATAACAGTTTGATTTTCTGTAATACACCCGGAAGATTCAAGTAACCATGATGTTCTTTATTTCGTCTTCTGAAATTGTATAAATGTTTTGTCAGGTTGCCTGCCTTCTGGTATCCACTCTATCTGCGCATAGCCATACAATGTTGCCGTCTTTTCTTGTAATGCGCTGATAATTTCTTTCGCACTTTCCAGAAACTAAAAGATTTCTCAGTACATCATTGGAGTTGTATCGAACGGTCTTTTGTTAATGATAAGAGGATTGGTTTGTTCACTTTTGTTTTTCAAGCTGTGTCTTCATGTAGATTTCAGGAAAGACTATATAGGTGTATTTTTGATTGGATAACAGATTATCAATAGCCTAACAGTCCATTTTTCTTTTTCTGATGTAAGCGATCTTTTCATGAAACATATACGCTGCTATTCTGCTAAAACTCAGCCCATAAAGATAGAATTCATAGCTCAGGCGAACTGTCTTTGCTTTTTCCTTGTCGATTCGGATTGCATCGTTTATATCTTTCAAATATCCATACGGACTCATCATAACATTTGCTCTCTTCAAACATGAATATTTTGAAGTCTCACTTGTCGTTAAAAAATCCGTTTTCCACAAACATAAAACTTTCATGTTTGAAACAGTAGCTTTTCGTTTTACTTATGAATTTATTATCGAATTTCTGCTCAAAATCGCATTTTTTAAATAAAAAACAAATAAACCTGTTTCATTTTATCTTTGAAACAAGTTTATTCATTCTGGTGGAGGCGAGGGGAGTCGAACCCCTGTCCGAAAACCCCTCAGTATGAATTTCTACGAGTGTAGACTGTCTTTATTTATTCCCCTCTGAAGCTCCGGCAGTCAGGAACTCCATCGGGTAGCTTTTTAATGCGTGACCGTTGCAAAAGCAAACCGGCGGTTCACGTTCATCACTAAATGACGCCCTCACGGAAGCCGTGATACTCAACCGCGGGACGAGGCGCACTTAGGCAGCCAGAGCTAATGTTCTGTTATTAGCGTTTAATTTTAAGCTTGGGCCTTTTAAGAGATTGCCCGGCTCTACTCGCTTATCATACCCCAGAATCCCCGTCGAAACCTTTACGCCCCCATGTGTGAATAAATATATTACAGGATTTTGTGACTGCCGGCTATCATTATATACGAAATCATATACAATGTCAAGTCGGGAAATGTCGATGAGATTATTTATCAGCATATCAAAGCGAATGGATGTGACGACAAAATTTTTATAGCATATTATAAAAATGCAAAGTAATTTTCTTTGCAAATCAAATGTTGAACGGCAGCATGGAATAAAGCTTTCCTATGAAGCAAAAAAAGTTTTCAAGAAACAGCATGATTTATCATCTGCAAAATATCATAAATCAGCGACAAAACTGTAATAACGGTTGTCGCCCTCCATGTCCTCCGCCTCCACCAGTTCCTCCTTGTCCTGATCCCCCTGAACCGATTTGTCCTTGCTGTCATATAGGACCGACTGGACCTACCGGTGCAACAGGGCCGACAGGCGCAACCGGACCGACAGGTGCGACAGGACCGACGGGAGCAACCGGACCCGCCGGAGCAACGGGCGCGACAGGACCTACTGGAGCAACGGGACCTACAGGTGCAACAGGACCTGCCGGAGCGACAGGACCTACTGGAGCTACAGGATCTACAGGAGCGACAGGACCTACTGGAGCTACAGGATCTACAGGAGCGACAGGACCTACTGGAGCGACAGGACCTACTGGAGCGACAGGACCTGCCGGAGCTACAGGACCGACAGGTGCAACAGGGCCGACAGGCGCAACCGGACCTACAGGTGCAACAGGATCCACAGGAGCGACAGGACCTACTGGAGCGACAGGACCTACTGGAGCTACAGGACCTGCCGGAGCGACAGGACCTACTGGAGCGACAGGACCGACAGGCGCAACCGGACCTACAGGTGCAACGGGACCGACAGGCGCAACCGGACCCGCCGGAGCAACCGGACCTACAGGTGCAACCGGACCGACAGGTGCGACAGGACCGACGGGAGCAACCGGACCCGCCGGAGCAACCGGACCTGCCGGAGCGACAGGACCTACTGGAGCGACAGGATCTACAGGAGCGACAGGACCTACTGGAGCTACAGGATCTACAGGAGCGACAGGACCTACTGGAGCGACAGGACCTACTGGAGCTACAGGACCTGCCGGAGCAACCGGACCTACAGGAGCAACCGGACCGACTGGACCGACGGGAGCAACCGGACCTACAGGAGCAACAGGGCCGACAGGCGCAACCGGACCAACAGGCGCAACCGGACCTACAGGTGCAACAGGGTCGACAGGCGCAACAGGGCCTACCGGTGCGACAGGACCTGCCGGAGCGACAGGACCTACTGGAGCTACAGGATCTACAGGAGCGACAGGACCTACAGGAACGACAGGACCTACTGGAGCGACAGGACCTACTGGAGCGACAGGACCTACTGGAGCTACAGGACCTGCCGGAGCAACAGGACCCACAGGCGCAACCGGACCTACAGGTGCAACCGGACCCGCCGGAGCAACGGGCGCGACAGGAGCAACGGGACCTACAGGTGCGACAGGACCAACAGGTGCAACCGGAGCGACAGGAGCAACAGGACCCACAGGCGCAACGGGACCTACCGGACCGACGGGAGCAACCGGACCCGCCGGAGCAACGGGCGCGACAGGCGCAACGGGACCCACAGGCGCAACGGGACCCACAGGCGCAACGGGACCCACAGGTGCGACAGGACCGACAGGTCCTACAGGTCCCACCGGGCCTACTGGGCCGAGAGGTTCCACTGGGTCTACGGGTTCAACAGGAACTGCAGCTACCGTTCAAGTCGGCACGGTAACTACAGGAGACCCCGGAACATCGGCTTCCGTTTCAAACAGCGGTACCAGTCAAAATGCCATTCTGGATTTTGTCATACCAAGCGGTCAGACAGGTAGCGCGCCTCCGGCGTCTTTCCTGACAGCATACTCTGTTCCGTCACAAAGCGGGACATCCGGAAGCCCTATTATTTTTGATCGGAATGGCGTTTCGGCAGGGACATCTATAACTCATGCCAGCAATTCTCCAAGTGTTGTTATAAACAAGACAGGGTATTACGGTGTGTCATTCAATGTCACAGTTTCTGCTGTTACCTCAAGCACTCTTCCTCAATCAGTACAGCTGTATTTGCAGCAGAACGGTTCCACAGTTTCGGGAGCCGGAGCCAGCCATAACTTCCGTTCATCAGGTGAAAACGAGAGCCTTTCATTCTATCTTACCATCTCAGTTCAAACGACACCGGCTACGCTTACAGTTATGATCAACGGAGGCCCTATAACCTACAGTGATGCCTCTATCACTGTAAACAGATTAGGCAATATCTGAAGAAAAAAGAGGCGCCGCTTTTTAATTTAAGCGGCGCCTCTTGCGCATAAAAGTAAAAAAAGCTTTCTTTTGGCAATGAAAGGAAACCTGAAATGAAAAAGTACAAAATATGTGTGTACGCTATATCTAAAAATGAAGAAAAGTTCGCATCGGAGTGGGCAAAATCAATGTCAGAAGCCGATGAGATAATTGTTTTGGATACAGGGTCTACAGATAATACGGTCAATATCCTGAAGGATTCGGGAGTATGCGTATATGAAAAAGTTTTCAATCCCTGGCGCTTTGACACAGCGCGCAATTATTCATTGGGTTTGATTCCTAATGATGTCGATATATGCGTGTGCGTTGATCTTGACGAACTTTTTGAGCCGGGGTGGCGGGATAAACTTGAAAACGCATGGGGAGAGGATACTGTTAGGGCACGATACCGTTATACCTGGAATTTCAATGACGACGGTTCCGAAGGAAGTGTGTTCTGGATAGACAAAATACACTCAAGATACGGGTTTCACTGGGAAAATCCTGTCCACGAAGTTCTTGTATATAACGGAGAAAAAAATTACAGTACGGTTTATGTCGAAGGAATGCAGTTGAATCATCATGCAGATCCTGAAAAATCCAGAGCGCAGTATCTTCCTCTTCTTGAGCTTGCGGTGAATGAGGACCCAGATAATGACAGGAATGTCCACTATCTCGGAAGGGAATATATGTACAGGGCAGAATGGGATAAATGTATTGAAATGCTGAAACATCATCTTGACATGCCCACGTCGCTCTGGAAGGATGAAAGATGCGCTTCTATGCGTTATATAGCTAAGGCTTACGCACAAAAGGGCGATAAACAGGAATCTGTTTGCTGGCTTTACCGCAGTATTGCAGAGGCTCCCTATCTCAGAGAACCATATGCTGACCTCGCTCTTATGCTGTATGAAATGGACGAATGGCAGGGAGTTATTTATTTTTCAGAGAAAGCTCTTCGGATAAAAGAACGTCCGAGAACCTATATATGCGAGGCGTATGCCTGGGGAAGTTTGCCATATGACTTGTTGTCTTTGGGATATTACTATACAGGACAGTACAACAAGGCGATTGAAGCGGTGGAGAAGGCAATTGACCTCTCGCCAAATGATGAAAGGCTGATTTCAAACAGAAGTATTATGGAAAAATCTGCATCAAGTAAAAAGGCTCAGTAAATAAGCTTTTTATCTCTGACGCAGAAGGTTTTACCGTGCAACTACGTTTTCTGACATTTTCTGTACAGCTATTTGCCGCAATAATTTCTTTGCATGCAGCAAAGATCGAGTCTGATTGCAATATTTGCGCCGCAGCTATAAAACATCGGTGCAAATATTGTAATCCTCAGAAAACACGTTTTATAAATATGACAGCGTAAAACCAAGAAAAACGATTTGTGACTGTATGATGTTGATTTAAATTTCTGTTTATTGTATAATCATGTGTGAGTATAAGCACCGGTATTGGAATGCAGACATATGATAACAACTGCAAAAGATAAAACCGGTACCGGTCGTATACAGATTATACTGAAGGGCGGAGATATGATTTGAAGTCTGCAAACAAAAACTTTAATATTTTTGTCCCCGACGGTTCCTCCATGTCGGCGGCACTTGGAAGGACTACACATCTTGCGATAGCAGCGCATCAGGATGACATCGAACTGATGGCATATCACGGGATACTTGAATGCTTCGGCAAAAAAGACGCATGGTTTACAGGTGTGGTTACTGCCGACGGGGCAGGCAGTCCGAGAAATTCGGTATATGCATCTTACAGTGATGAGGACATGAAAAAGGTAAGGATGTCGGAGCAGAAAAAAGCCGCATATATAGGTGAATATTCTGCAGTTGTCCAGTTGGGATATACTTCGGCGCAAATCAAGTCCCCGAACGAAAACTCGGTCACAGCGGATTACATCGAAATACTCAGAACAGCAAGACCGACATACATATATACTCACAATCCTGCAGACAAGCATGACACGCATTGCGGCGTCGTTGTGAAAGTCATAAAAGCCATCAGAGCACTTGACGTCTGTGACAGGCCCAAAAAGGTTTTCGGCTGTGAGGTCTGGAGGGATCTGGACTGGCTGAACGATGACAGGAAAGTAGTGTTTGATCTTAGCGCTCATCCCAACATATCGGCAAGTCTGGTAGGCGTATTTGATTCGCAGATATGCGGTGGAAAGAGATATGACCTTGCTGCACAGGGAAGAAGAAGGGCGCACGCCACCTATTCTGAAAGTCACGGATGCGACTCTGCTACCGCTCTCGGATATGCTATGGACATAACACCTCTTATAACCGACGATTCTTCAGATATCATAGATTACGTTCTTTCACAGATAGACGCTTTCAAATCAGATGTGGAGAACAGACTAAAAAAAATGATTTATTGATTGAGAAGATTGAATTATGAGTATAAAAGTATTTATCCGGAATGATTACCAAGAGCTCAGCATAAAAGCCGCGGAAATAGTCGAAGAAACCGTATCGGACAACCCGTTCCCGGTTTTGGGTCTTGCTACCGGTAAAACGCCGACAGGGCTTTACAGGCAGCTTGTTGCAGACTACAGCCGCGGGATAATATCGTTTTCAAATGTTAAAACGGTCAATCTGGACGAGTATGCAGGACTTTCGGCGGATGATACCCGCAGTTTTGCTTTTTTTATGAAAAAAAATCTTTTTTCTCACATAGATATTCTTCCCCAAAACACATATATACCAAACGGAGCCGCCGATGACCTCAGTATAGAGTGCAGAAGATATTCTTACATACTGAAGAATCTCAAAAGGGACATACAACTGCTCGGAATCGGCTCAAACGGACATATAGGTTTCAATGAGCCCGGAACCCCATTTGACTCTACCACGTATGTGGTCAGGCTTGCGGAAAGCACACGAAAGGATAACTTTGGAGCGTTCGGAGGCATGGAAAATGTACCCGAAATGGCGATAACAATGGGAATATCAGATATAATGAGCGCGAAAAAAATTTTACTGCTTGCAAGCGGAAAAAACAAGGCAAGTGCGGTACGTGAGATGCTGCTCGGTAAAGTCAGCGAGGATTGTCCTGCAAGTATTCTTCAAAGACATCCCGACGCTACCGTCATACTTGACCGGGATGCTTCGCGTCTCATCTGAACCACGCAGTTATTTCTTTCCGCTCTTTGTAATATCCTTCATTTGTTGATTTTTAAAAGCGCCTTCATAAATGTATGTCAAGAAAACTTTTGATTTTTCTCACTTTTTTCTAAATTTTATATAAAATTATGAAAAAATAGCGGAGCCGCATTGTGCGACTCCGCTTGACTCGCTCTTAGAAAGTAATTTTAGATAGTAATAACTCAAATGCTGTTTTCAAATTCTCAGTGTGATATTAAGTATTATATTATTAATTTCCAAAAATTTCAATGTGGAATTCGTGAATTTTAATAATTGTCGGCTTTATTATTGAATGTTAGACGTTTTGATCATTTAATCGATTATTCAATATTGGAGAGTAATAAAGATTCAGAAACCTTCACCCGCTAAGATTACAATCCTAAATAAGCGTTCTTTTGATGATTGATTCACAATGCCTTTTCTTAGCAGGTATATTGATGCCAATATTTTGTGGGCGAAGTCAATTTCCTTGAAGTACCTTTTGGCATACCTGCGGTTCATAGCGGATACTTTCAATCAATGCTTTCACATTCGGTTGCTCCATGAATTCCTTGATTTTGTTACAGGTGTATTCCTATGTAACATATCAACTGTTGCCCTTGCTTTTGACTGGCCACTGCCCACTGCTCACTGCTAATTGCTAATTGCTAATTGCTAATTGTTCCATCCGCCCCCAAAAGAAATTCCCCGGCGCAGGCCCCCGGGCATCCCGTATTTGCAATACAGGATACGAAAATCGGGGGTCTGTGCCGGGGAAAGGTCTTCTCCATCGGTGGGAATCTTACGAGGCGGGGTTCTCCAAAGGCTTCTCCTCTGGCGAAACTGCGTCGTTCGTTTCAAATTTGCCGGGGAGAACGGCATAGCAGATTTCGGAAGCAAAGAGGATGACGGCAAACGCGACAGAGAGGGTCAGCGAGGCTTTCTGATTGGTTTCGAGGCCATCCAGGGTAGCCTGCGCCTGGTCAATCAGCTCTGCACTGCCGGTAGCGGTGGCGGCGTCCAGCGCGACCTGGGCAGCCTGGTACTCGGTATAGTCCGCGGTGCCCTCCACCCGGTAGGCGTCCAGAATCACCTTGAAGCTCCCGCTGCGGGCGGCCGAGCTGCGGGACTCCACGCTTCCGGTAACCAGCAGCACGGGTACGGCAATCATCAGCACCAGCAGCAGGCCGGCCAGGATAAACTTGGGCGTACCGCTCTTTTTGCGGGCGAACTTTGTGGTAGCGCTGCGGCCGGTCAGCAGAGAATGGAGGCCGATTTCAATCAGAATGGCGGCGATCAGACCAATCCCTACCACCATTGCCGCGGCGAGCATACACTTGCTGTCGGCCTGACTCCCGGCCGTCGTCAGATTGCTGCCGGAGGCCACCATGGCGGTCTGATATTCCAGCGAGAACCGGCCGGAATCCGCGATGAAGGTCTCGCTCAGGCGCATACCCGAAAGTCCGAAGGCCATCACAGTCAGGGCCACCAGGCTGAGCACGGTCAGCCCCTGACGGATGATCGAGGCAACGCCGCTCTTGCCCTCCAGAATCCACTCACGGGCAATGTTCAGCGCAACCGCCAGCGCCAGCAGCACCAGCAGCAGGGCAACCAGCCCGCCGTTCAGGAACACATGGAAAGAGCCGACCGAGAGCAGCACCAGGAGCATCAGGAAAAGCGGAACAAACCCGGCGTACAGCTTGACGGCCGAAAGCTTGGCAAGCTGCTCATCCTCCAGGTTCTTCATACGGGTCAGGAAGCGGATGAGCAGAACCAGCAGCGAAATGGCGGCTACAATCGGGAAAATCACAACAAACAGGATGTAAGCCACCAGGGCCAGCAGGCCAACCATTCCGCTGATGATACCGAAGGTGGCGTTGCCATCGGAGGTGGTGCCGACAAACGCCTGCAGGGCAGACTCCGTGCAGCGGAACAGGGGGGTCAGCTCGCCGCTCTTCAGCTTTTCATCCAGCGCGGCCTTCTGCTCCTCGGTCTGGGAGGCCAGCGCCTCGGTCAGCTTGAGTCCGGTTTCGGTCAGCTCCGTGTTCAGCTTCTCCAGCCGGGATTCGGACGCATCCTCGCCCTTGGCGCGTTCCTCGGCAATGCTGTCCTCCAGCTCCTCAATCGAGGACTCATAGCCCTGAATCTGCAGAATGGTATAAATATCTGAGAAATTCTGCACGGCAAACAGCGCGGTGCCAAAGGTCAGGGGCAGGTCCTCATCGTTCTCCCCCATCACCGAGGTGTACCGCCCGCCGGTGTACCACTCGGAGGGCTCACCGGTACTGCGCAGGCTGACAATGGGCAAAAAGCTTACAATCAGCAATGCGGCCGCCAGTACCAGCATTCCGGCGGCGTAGATCCATCTGAACGGTTTCTGAATGTCTTTGTTCATAACATCCCCCATGAAAAAGATTTATTTTGTCGATTATACACCCTTTCTTCATTTTTGTCAATACATTCCGGGAAAAAATGATGAACAAAAATTTACAAATCAGAATCGAATACAATTGTCAGTTTATACGAGAAACAGGCGGCGCGTGTTTCCTTCTTCCCAGCAAATGCGGTCAATGTGACAAACCGGACGAAACCGGTGCAAATTTCTTTCGCACCGCGATTGACAAACGGCGCAAATATGGTAAAATGTATGGGCAATTGCGAATCTGGATAAAAAAGAGGATGAAAACATGCATTGGTCGGAAGAAATCGCGCAGCGCATCATCGAGCGCAGCCCGGATAAGGAAGAATACGTCTGTGCCGCGGGCATCAGCCCCTCCGGGTCGATTCACATCGGCAATTTCCGGGATGTGGCCACCCCGCTGTTTGTGGTCAGGGCACTACGCAAAATGGGCAAAAGGCCCGGCTGCTGTTCTCCTTTGACGAGTTTGACCGCTGCCGCAAAATTCCCGCGAATGTCCGGGAGGTTGTGGGGGACAGCTACGACAAATATATCGGCTGCCCCTATGTGGACATCCCCGACCCCTGGGGTGACCGTTTTTCATATGATCTTCCTTCATCCGCATGAAGGTGGCGTCGGTATCGGTCTTGGAATAACTGCTCCGGTTCCCGCAAATCTGCAGATGGTTTTCATACTCTCCTTTCTATGTCGGTATATTTATACACCGCGTCTGCGTTTCTGGCGCGGTTTTGTTGTTTTATCCATATTTTCATTATCAGGCGGTGAGGAAGCAGCTTTGTCGCAAGCACCTGTGCTCGTATCGAAAATCCGAGCACCGATACATCACGCCCTTTTTTCATATCCTTGAACGCCTTTTTCACAACATCCTTTGCTTCAAATACCTTATTGAAATATTTTATTGAGCAGTCGCTTACAGCGCGGGAGAAAAATTCGGTGTTTACCCATCCCGGACAAACCGCGATAACATGTATTCCGCGTCCGCTCAGCTCTGCATTCAGAGCACGCGAAAAAGAAAGCACAAACGCCTTTGTTGCTCCGTAAACATTTATGTACGGGACAGGCTGAAAGGATGACAGGGAATCAATATTATATATTTCGCTTCCGCTTGTCATATACTGAAGCGAAGTATAAACCATTTCTACGGTGGCAGTGCAATTCAGGTCTATCATGTTCCGGTATTCCTCGGATGGAATATCGGTGAATTTCCCGAACTTTCCGAAGCCGCTCGCATTCACGAGTACCGTTACGACCGGGTCGGCCTCTTTCAAAGCATTATTGTACTGCAGTATACTGTCTTTATCGGTAAGATCAAGGGGCATGACGCGCGTTCTGGTTTTCAGACAGCCGCATAATGTCTGAAGACGTTCTTTTCTTCTTGCTATCAACCATATTTCATCGACATCATACTCTTCATCTATGAGCTTTGCAAATTCAAGACCCATTCCGGATGATGCACCGGTAACAACAGCTATTTTCATTATTTATCCTCCATGCCGCATAAGGCGGTTGAATCTGAACACAGATATAAATATTTGGTTCTATAATAAATGTTGGGGTGACAGACAGATAGAGCCGAAAAAATAAAAAAAAGAAGAGCATATCTGACAA
>CALXXF010000005.1 GCA_944392615.1 uncultured Clostridia bacterium | reverse complement strand
ATTGTAATCCGCTCTCCTGTCTATAAAAATAAAGTTCCCACAAACCGTTTGATTGGTCTGTGGGAATTTTACGTTATAGTGATTTCTCCGATAAGAACATCACGCTTTAGTCCGGGGCACTTTGAATGCCGCAGCTCGCTTTTATCTGAGCCTTTCGCCAATTTTTCCTGAGGACTCTTCAGCTCTGAGAATCCTGATGTTCTCAGAGACCCCTCTTAACATACGTGGTGTGGAGCACCTCATGGGCAATATGGCTGTTAGGCTCGCCGAAATATTCGTCGTATACTTTCTTGACGGCGCTGTTCTCATGCGATTTGCGCAGATCCATATTCTTGTCCGCTGTATAGAGGACAGAAGCACGAAGGGCGCGCAGGTCGACGTTATTGCGCACAGATGCGGGCTGATAGGGCTGTCCGCCGCCGTTGACGCATCCTCCGGGGCACGCCATTATCTCTATAAACTGAACGTCAACCTTGCCGGACTGAACGTCGCGCAGCAGCTTCTTTGCGTTGGCTGTTCCTGATGCGACCGCCACATTGAGAGAAAGGTCGCCTATCTTATACGAAGCAAACTTGATTCCCTGAGTTCCTCTCACCTCGTTGAAATCAACGCTTTCAAGCTTCTTGCCCTCGATAACCTCAGCCGCGGTACGGAGCGCCGCTTCCATAACTCCTCCGGTAGCTCCGAATATAGCGCCGGCTCCGGAACCGATGTCAAACGGATCGTCAAACTTCTCAGGCTTTATCTTCCTGTAGTCTATACCGGCCTTCTGTATCATTCTCGCAAGCTCTCTTGTGGTTATTGCGATATCGACGTCAGGGACACCTGCGGCTGACTGATTGGGTCTGCCTATCTCGAACTTTTTGGCAGTGCACGGGATAGCTGATACAAATACTATATCCTTGGGATCAAGTCCCGCCTTTTTGGCGTAATACGTCTTGTACATAGCGCCGAACATCTGCTGAGGGCTCTTGCAGGTAGAGAGATTTTCGGTCATTTCGGGGAAATAGTGCTCGCAGAACTTGATCCATCCGGGAGAGCACGACGTGATCATGGGGAGCTTTCCGCCGTTCTTGACCCTTCCTATGAACTCATACGCCTCCTCCATTATAGTGAGGTCTGCCGTGAGATTCATATCGTATACGCCGTCAAAGCCGAGCGCCTTTGTCGCGGCGACCATCTGGCCCTCTGTGTCTGTCCCCGGCTCGTAGCCGAAGCATTCGCCGATCTGTGCGCGAACAGAAGGAGCGCAGCATATTGCGACATGCTTTGTGGGATCGGAAAGGGCGGCAAAAACCTTGTCGGTGTCGTCTCTTTCGTATATTGCTCCCGTGGGGCAGGCTACTATACACTGACCGCAGTTGATGCAGGATGTTTCAGCCAGCTCCATATCAAAAGCACAGCCGATGTGTGTGTCAAAGCCTCTGTCGTTGGCGCCTATTACCCCGACTCCCTGAAGCTTTTTGCAGACCGCCGAGCATCTGCGGCAGAGTATGCACTTGCTTGAATCCCTTATTATGGCGGCGGAGGATGTGTCTATATATTTCTGTGAATGCTCGCCCTTGAAGTATTCCTCATCCACCTCATACTCCCGGCACAGCTTCTGAAGCTCGCAGGTAGTCGAACGCACGCAGGAAAGGCACTTTCTGTCGTGATTTGAGAGGAGCAGCTCCAGGTTCATCTTTCTGGCTTTTGTAATTGCGGGTGAATTTGTAACTATTTCCATCCCGTCGCGGTCGACCGGGTACACGCAGGAGGTGACAAGGCCCCTTGCTCCCTTCACTTCGACAAGGCAGAGCCTGCACGCGCCTATCTCGTTTATATCTTTGAGGTAGCACAGTGTGGGGATGTCAATATCGGCATATCTTGCGGCTTCAAGGACGGTTATGCCCTTGGGGACCGTATACTCCTTGCCGTTTATCTTTATGTTGATCATATCCATGGTTAAATTTGCTCCTTTCCTTACGCCCTGCTAATCGCGCCGAACTTACAGGTAGACATACACACACCGCACTTTATGCACTTGGCGGCATCGATGGTGTGTGCCTCTCTCACGCTGCCGGAGATAGCGCCGACAGGACACTTTCTGGCGCAGAGCGTGCATCCCTTACACTTTGCGGGATCGATTTTGTAGCGCAAAAGGCTCTTGCACACCCCGGCCGGGCATTTTTTATCCACAACGTGAGCGATGTACTCGTCTCTGAAATATCTGAGCGTGGAAAGGATGGGGTTAGGAGCCGTCTGTCCGAGACCGCACAGAGAGGAACTCTTTATGTAGTTGGCAAGCTCTTCAAGCCTGTCGATATCCTCAAGCGTTCCGTTGCCGGCAATTATCTTGTCGAGGATTTCGAGCATTCTCTTGGTACCGACACGGCATGGCGTACATTTTCCGCAGGATTCGTCCACGGTGAATTCGAGGAAGAACCGGGCGATGTCCACCATACATGTGTCTTCGTCCATGACGATAAGACCGCCGGAGCCCATCATGGAGCCGATTCTCATAAGGTTCTCGTAATCTATCGGCGTATCGAGGTTCTCGGTGGTTATGCAGCCTCCGGAGGGGCCTCCTGTCTGAGCAGCCTTGAACTTCTTTCCGTTGGGTATTCCGCCGCCGATGTCATATATGACCTCGCGCAAGGTGGTTCCCATCGGGACCTCAACAAGACCTGTGTTCTGTATCTTTCCGCCGAGTGCAAATACCTTTGTTCCCTTTGAAGTCTCTGTTCCCATGGAAGCAAACCATTCCGGCCCGTTGAGTATTATCTGACATATGTTTGCATATGTCTCAACATTATTGAGTATAGTGGGCTTTCCGAAAAGTCCCTTGACCGCCGGGAAAGGAGGGCGGGGACGCGGCTCACCGCGGTTGCCCTCTATCGACGTCATAAGTGCCGTCTCCTCTCCGCAGACGAATGCGCCCGCGCCGAAACGGAGCTTTATATCAAATGAAAATCCGGTCCCGAGTATGTTGTCACCCAAAAGCCCGTATTCGTGTGCCTGCCCTATGGCTATTTCAAGTCTCTTTATCGCTATAGGGTATTCCGCTCTGACATATATGTAGCCCTGATTTGAGCCTATGGCGTAACCCGCGATGGTCATTGCCTCGAGCACCGCATGGGGATCGCCCTCGAGTATCGAACGATCCATAAACGCTCCGGGGTCGCCCTCGTCGGCGTTACAGCACACGAACTTCTGGTCGGCGTCGGGAACGAGATTTCTCGCCATCTGCCACTTTCTTCCGGTGGGGAATCCTGCTCCTCCGCGTCCGCGCAGTCCTGATGCGAGAATCACGTCTATAACCTGCTCAGGCGTCATCTCAGTGAGCACCTTGGCAAGAGCGCGGTAACCGTCCACCCCGATATATTCGTCTATATTTTCAGGATTGATGACGCCGCAGTTGCGAAGAGCGACTCTCTTCTGCTTTTTGTAGAAAACCGTCTCGCTGAGCGAGGTGGCGTGCTTCACGTCGTCGTCGTTTACCTCATGATAAACAAGTCTTGTGACAGGACGTCCCTTGAGAAGATGCTCCTCTACTATTTCGGGCACATTTTCAGCAGTCACGCTGTGATAGAACGTTCCCTCAGGATAAACTATCATTATTGGTCCAAGAGCGCACAGACCGAAACAGCCCGTCTGAACGACCTTCACCTCGTCGGCAAGTCCCTTGGCGGCAATTTCCGCCTCGAGAGCTTCTTTTACGGCGCCGCTTCCGGACGCAGAGCATCCCGTTCCGCCGCAGATCAACACATGTGAACGTATCATTTATTCAAATCCTTTCTTAAAGTCTCACCGCTTAACCGTTGGCGCCTATGGTGTATTCAGTAACCACATTCCCGCCGACCAGGTGCTCTTTTATTATCCTCTCTGCTTTTTCAGGCGTGAGCTTGACATAAGTCACCTTTTCCTTGCCGTCCTCAAACACCTCGACGACAGGCTCATACTGGCATATTCCTATGCATCCGGTCTGCGTTACAGCGACCTTTTCCGCAAGTCCTTCCTTGTTAACGCCCTCGACGAATGCGCTGAGCACAGGTCTTGCGCCTGCCGCTATTCCGCAGGTTGCCATTCCTACAACGACTCTCGTCTGAGCGGAGCCCTCGCGCACTGCCACCTTGTCCTTCATTTTTTCTCTGATAGCAGCGAGTTCTGCCAAAGAAATCATGTTCCGTTCCTCCGTACCGTATCATTAATTATTTGCAATTTCATCCGGCACCCCCGGTGCCCTGTGCATACTGCCCGGCGAGATATTCCCGTATCCATCCGAGCACCTCATATTCCGCAAGCGACACGTCCCCAAGCACCTGCCTCAACTCGCGGGTGTCAAGACTCACATGCCGCCGCGGCGAAATGTCGTTAAATTCAAAATCCACATCCGGGTGTCCCGATATCAGGGTAATCATGGTGGAAATCACGTCTCCGACCGGGCAGAAATCTATGTGTCCGGTGTCAAAATACGCCCTGACCGTCGTCCCGTGCATCTTTTCATCCTGCGTTGACTCTATCTCGACCCGTCCGCCGGTCTGTTCGGCGGCGAGCTTCAAAAGCGGTATTCCAAGACCCACCTTGCGCGTCTTGCGCGTTGTATAGAAAGGGTCCTGCACTCCCTTGAGCACTTCTTGACTCATTCCGCGCCCGTTGTCTGTTATGGTCATGCAAAGTATGCCTTTGCTGTCCTCTTCAAGCGATATTCCCACCAGAGTCGCCCCCGCGGAAGTGG
This sequence comes from uncultured Clostridia bacterium, assembly GCA_944392615.1. Classification (GTDB taxonomy): domain Bacteria; phylum Bacillota; class Clostridia; order Oscillospirales; family CAG-272; genus RGIG1993. Next base: position 82,572 of record CALXXF010000005.1, on the reverse strand, counting down.
AATTTTCCGCTATGTCAAGTATATTTAGAGAGAGCTCCTTCATACCTCTTATCTGTATTTTTCAAGGATACCCGGAACGTCCGCAGGGACGAGCCTTCCGTATACCTCGTTGTTTACAGTCATGACCGGAGCAAGTCCGCAGGCGCCTATGCAGCGGGTAGCCTCAAGCGAGTACCTGCCGTCCGGCGAAGTGGAACCGGGGGAGACTCCCAGCACCTCCGATATCTTTTCAAGGACCTGTCCGCTTCCCTTAACATAGCATGCAGTTCCGAGGCAGACCGAAATAGCCACCTGGCCCTTCGGGTTGAGCGAGAATTGCGAATAGAAGGAGGCGACGCCGAACACCTCTTCAACAGATGTGTCGGTTTCTTTTGCAATTATCCTCATCACTTCAATAGGAAGATATCCGTAGATCTCCTGAGCTTCCTGAAGTATCGGCATCATGAAGCCCTCGGTATCGCGGTACTTTTCGATGACCGAGAGGAGCTTTTCCTCCTGCGCCTTAGTTCCGCGGAACATTACGGTGGTCAATTTTTTCTTCATCTTCTTAACTCCTTATATGAACCTTTATGTATTAGCCTTGCTCTGACTTTTTGTCATACAGCCGCACACCGGCGGCGGGAATGTGTAAAAAAACGCCGCAGAACGCCTGCATACCCCGCAGATGAACAGCACAAGGCATACAATTTGCGGCTGTATGCCGGAGCCGTTCCGTGCCGTGCGCTCATCTGCAGAAATTCTGCGTCTTCTGCACTCAAAGTTTATTATACATCATATTACAACGGATTTCAACATCTTTTTACTAAAAAAGCCTCAGAGACGGAAAAGCGGCGGTGACATTTATGAATCACATGCCCGAGCCTGAAATCAAATCAAGTATTGCAGATGCCCCCGGTGTCGCACCGTCAGGCAGAACAAGAAAATTTTCCGCTTCGTTTATCATTTCGAGCCTGTGCGCATCGGATGACACGACAACGCCCCTGCCCCGCACAGCAGGATATTTTTCGAAATAGCCATCGCGGTTCGACGCATCATTGAATTCAACGCATTCAAAACCGTACTCCTGAGGAAAATCGCCCAGAACAGCTATTATGCCGTTGGACGGTCTGTCTATGTGCGCAGGATATACGAGAGCCCCGTGCCGGCGCGCAAGCTCCACCGCGTCCCCCATCCAGAGATCTGACGCGGCGATAAGGAGTTTTTCCTCAGTACCCGCGATCTCATCATTCTCGTCGGTCAAAAACTGATTGCCGAAAACCTCCGGATTGTTCGGAAAATCCATGCGGTGCGGGGCAAACGCGCTTTCAAACTTCATAGCGGAATCGAGACTCCTGAACAGCAGCACAAGGTGCACATCCTCAGCCGTGGACAGCTCCATACCGGCTATGGGTATTATCGAGTACCTCTCGCACGCTTTGAAAAACGAGGGACAGTTGGCGCAGCTGTTGTGGTCGGTGAGCGCCATGGCGGAAAGTCCCTTGAGATATCCCATACCGGCTATATTGAACGGCGTCATGTCATCAGACGCGCAGGGTGAAAGGCATGAGTGTATGTGAAAATCATAAAAAATTTTCATGGCACGCAAGCTCCGCCGGCGCCGTTCATATGAGGTCCGAAATAGCGGCGCAGAGAGAGTATGAGGAAAGCGGGCTTGAATAAACGTTGACTCCCTTTGCCTCTGCTGTCTTCGCCGCCGCCTCGTCGAGCTCCGCGCCTTCTGCAATCACCACGCAGCTGACGTCGGCAAGCGTGGCGACAGCTACCGTATTTATATTTGTCATTATAGTCACCCAGACATTATCCGCCTGAGCCCTTCCCATGACCCAGCTCAGAAGGTCGCCGGTATAGCAACCGCAGACCTGCCTGTCCGGTTCGGGCTCGCATACAGCACGTGCGCCCAGCTTCTGAGCAAGTTCTCTGACCGTCATAAACATAAACCTCCGTATTTCCGAATTCATACAGCAAATTCATGAGTCAAATTCATGAGTCAAATTCATGCGGCAAGAGGATCGCCGCCTCTTCTCACGCAAAGCGCAATCACGGAGGGCCTTCCCGGAGCACTGCATGAAAGACCGTTTCGGTTTTGCGGCACGCCGGCGCTGCGTCCCGGAGCCCGCGGCAAAGTGCCGGAAGCGCGCTACACCTTTCCGCCGCTTTCGGCGTCGTCCTTTTTGACAGTCTCTTTACCTTTGAATGCGGACGAATTTTTTCTGTAATATTCAGCGAGCTTTTCTTTGATTATTATTACGCAGTCATCTTTTGAAGCTCTTCCGTTCACTATGTCCTCTGCAAGAGCGCGGCATGTCGGCGCGCCGCAGCTTCCGCAGTCGAGCTGAGGCAGCTGTCCGGATAATTCTTCGATGAGAGCCATCTTTCTCATTGCCTCGTGGCGGTCGTCAGAAAGCTTCACGACGTAATCACAGTTTATCTCAGATTCAAACTCGTATTCCGAGAAGGGATTTTTGTCCATTCTGTTGAGCGAAACAGGGAGGTATTTTCTCAGCGTCTGGATGCGCGCTTTGGCTATGTAGGGATTTTCGATATTGAGAACCCCTCCAACACAGCCTCCGCTGCAGGCGTTGAGCTCAACAAATTCTATATTCCTGATATTGCCGTTGTCTATCTCATCCAGAACCTTTATGACGTTTTCAATGCCGTCAGCGGCAAGATACTTGTCATTGAAAAGTGCGGACGCCTCTCCCCCGCTGCTCGCCCAGCTTATTCCTATTATTCCGGAGCGCGCCTGAACAGACGGTTCCTTTATTTCGCGCATCTTTGAACGCAGCTTGAAGTAGAAATCCCCGATTGACAGAACTCCGGTGACAGCGCTCTCAGGAGTCCCTATCGGACTTCTTACATAACTGACCTTTGCAGGACACGGGGAGATGAAAAGGACGCATATGTCGCTGTCGGAAAGCTCCGGATGCTTTTTTACAGCCTCGCTGCGCGCTATCCGCGCAGCTATTTCCATAGGCGAAAGCACCGGCAGTATATGGTCGCACAAAAGCGGGTAGCGCACGCCGATAAGACGCACAATAACGGGGCACGCCGACGATATTATAGGTCTTGGCGCGTCGGGATTGTCTTCGATGTACTTCCGGGTATATTCTGAAACAAGCTCGGCGGCGGAAGCCACCTCGAATACTTCGTCAAATCCGCACTCAAGCAGCGCGGTGAGCAGGCAGTCGGTCTCTGTCAATTCGTCAAACTGACCGTAGAGTGCCGGAGCGGGCAGAGCTATTTTATACCTGTAAGAGGAAAAATCCTCTAATTTGTCATATGTAGCCTTCTTTGCCTTGTATGAACATACCCTGATGCACTCTCCGCAGTCTATGCAGCGTGCGTTTTCTATAACGGCGCGGCTGTTCCTGACGCGGATTGCCTCTGTCGGGCAGTGCTTTATACATGTGGTACATCCCTTGCATTTTTCGGTATCAAGAGTCACCGAATGCGTGACGGGAGAGTCGCACGCCCCCGCCTGGAGCTCCTTCTGATTCAACTCATCACCTTCTTCCGGGACGATGTACGAGAACTCAGACGTTTACTGTCATCGTTATCGTCGTCCCCTTGCCGACGACCGATTCTATCTTCATATCATCGGTATATTTTTTCATGTTCGGAAGACCCATACCGGCGCCGAATCCGAGCGAGCGGATGTTGTCCGGCGCTGTCGAATAGCCCGCCTGCATTGCGAGCGGAATATCCGGTATTCCGGGGCCCTCGTCCTCAAGTACAATGACTATCCTGTCCTCGTAAACGTCTACTGTAGCGACGCCTCCGCGGGCATGGATCACCATATTAATTTCACCCTCATACATTGCGACAGACACCTTGCGTATGACCTCCGGCGAGAAGCCCATCTGCCTGAGACTGCGTTTTACCTTGACAGAGGCCTCGCCGGCGGAGGTGAAATTTTCGCCGTCTATCACATATCTGAGTCGTACACAATCAGCCATTTACAACCCCGCCTCCCGAAAGACCGCTCTGATAGAGCATGCCGCAGGCGACATACATGCGCTCGTTTGTCGCAAGGACGACGATATCGGCCTTTTCGGCAAGCTCAACGACTTCTTTAGGAGGCCTCTTGCCCCTCACAAAAACTATACAGACCATGTCCATCATCTGAGCGGTACGCACCACCTGAGGATTGCAAAGACCGGTGATAAGCACAGCCTGTTCCTTCACAAAGGCGAGCACGTCGCTCATCATATCGCATCCGCATGCCGACTTTACCTCGCGGTCAAGTTCCCCGTTTCCGCAGAGCACCTCTGCGTTGAGCAATGAAGCGATTTCACTAATTTTCATTTTGTTATAATCCTTTGCAAAATATTTTAACATACAACAACTCAGTATGATTATACAGCAAAAAAAGTTCTGTGTCTATAGGTTTAAAGAATTTTGTTTTTGTTTGTTTTTTCTATTGCATTATCTCTTTTCGATGCTATAATACTAATGTTGGGTTGTCAGCAACGCCCTCTCAAGATGAGGAAACGGAATCTGAAGCCGGAATTTGAGATGCGCTTTTGTGACTCCCTCGCCGGAGCACCGGCGGGGGAGTCAGAATGAACCCGCACAAGCGCTGATTGTCAGATGATTGTCAGATGAAAGGAACGGTCATAAAAATGAACGACAACAACGAGTCTGCAAAACAGCCGGAGGGCTGCACGCACGACTGTTCAAGCTGCGGAGCGGACTGTGCCTCCAGGAAATCCCAGGAGAGCCTTCTTGAAGCCCCGAACAGCCTGAGCGATGTAAAAAAAGTAATCGCCGTCGTGAGCGGAAAAGGCGGCGTCGGAAAATCGCTCGTGACATCCATGCTCGCCGTCAATATGCAGAGAAAAAACAAGGCTTGCGCCATTCTCGACGCCGATATAACCGGTCCGTCGATACCGAAGATATTCGGAGTATCCCAGGGCGTGAGCGGCTCTGAGTACGGCATGTTCCCGCCCATGACCAAAACAGGCATACGTATAATGAGCCTCAATCTGCTTCTTGAAAATGAAACAGAGCCGGTGATATGGCGCGGTCCGGTGATAGCCGGGACGGTGAAGCAGTTCTGGACAGACGTATGCTGGGGCGAGGTAGACTACATGTTTGTGGATATGCCGCCCGGAACAGGCGACGTACCGCTCACAGTGTTTCAGTCGCTGCCGGTAGACGGAATAATAATAGTCACATCCCCGCAGGACCTCGTCTCCATGATAGTTGAAAAGGCGGTAAACATGGCGTCGATGATGAATATCCCGGTTATAGGAATAATAGAAAATTACAGCGGCTTCAGGTGCCCGGACTGCGGGAGCGTCCATTCGGTTTTCGGAGAAAGCCATATCGAAGACGTGGCGGCACGCCATTCCATACCCGTTCTTGCAAAGCTGCCAATAGATCCGAAGCTGGCGGCGGCATGCGACAAGGGCATGATAGAGCTCATGGACAACAACTACACAGATAAGGCAATTTCAGAACTTCTTAGAATGGAAGACTGAGCTTCCGGACCTGCCCGGACAGGCTCCGGCAAATCGAAGAGCGCGTATTCCCGGCGGTGCCGGACGTAAAAACCGTCATTATGAGAAAGCACGCCCTGAATGCGCAGGGTTAAAATATAAAAAGCAACGGTATGTCCGACTCACCATGCGGGCATGCCGTTGCTGTATTTTTCTGCCTTGTGCTTATGTGTCGCCTGAATTACTTTCCTGACTCAGCGTTTGTTTATACGAAGTTTTCAGAGGGCTGCCTTTTCCATAAAAAATCAAGAAACATTTTTTCTGAAAAATCCCTATTCAGGTATGTTCTGATTTTCGCCTTCGCTTCTTATGACGGCGCTCTCGTATATGTTCTGATCGCCGAGTATATAACAGAGCTCCTTTGCCGTCTTGGCGGTGTCGTATGTCTGGAAATGGACTGCAAGCTGATCGTTTTCGGATATCGCGCCGGTATAGCTCTTTCCGTCGTCACTCTCGTTTTTCTTCATGGAAACTATGATGCAGTAGGGCGGCCAGAGAATATCGCGCGGCTCCTTTCCGATTGCAAAGCAACCGCTTTTGGCGGTTATGACGGTATCAACAGCAATTTTCCTTCTGCCGGAATTGAGATCATGGACCTTCTGCTCTATCGAAAGGTCGTTTGAGGATATTATTCCCATTGTTTCCACGACTATATATGCTGTTATAACGCCTATAATCACAAACGGGACATTCCGTATTGCCGAAAGTGCCTCCATTGAAAACACTATGGCGGTTATAGGGGTCTTCACGGAGGCGCCGAGGAATGAAATCATACATATCACTACGGCTATAAGATAATATTGCTCGGGAAGCAGGCCTGAGTATATAAGCGCCTTTGCCGTAAGCGTGCCGATAAGTGCGCCGAAGATAAGTGTCGGTACAAACAGACCGCCGGTTATACCGGCGTTGTTGGAGGCAACAACGAGCAGGGTCCGCACGGCCAGATAAACAAGAGCGAGGTACCAGCTCACATTGTTTTCAAATATTGCCTGTGCAAGAGAATGACCCGAGCCTATGCAATCATGCGAAATGTTGCCAATTAGCGCCACAAGCACAAATATCGACGTCACCTTGAGAAAATGCGGCAGCTTCGACATTTTGTCATTTATCAAGGACCTTATCACCTTGAAAATTTTTGTATAGAGAGCCGCGTAAAATCCGCACAGCAGTCCTGCGACAACTGCCACCCAGAAGTAGGAGAAGCCCATTGCATATGGTATATCTATGTCAAATGAAAGCACGCTTATACCTGCAAGTCTGCACAGCGCGCTTGATAAAAGACTGCCGCAGGCGACGCTCACAGACGCCGTCATGACTATCATGGGAGAAAAGCGCCTGTGCGCCTCTTCAAGTGCAAAGAAAACTCCTGAAACCGGCGCGCCTGTTGCTGAGGCAAAGCCGGCGCACGCTCCGGCCGTCATGGAATATCTCTCCCATGCCTTGTGTTTTCCCGCGAATATATTGACAGCCGCGCTTCCCACGCCTGTACCCATCTGAACGCTCGGTCCCTCGTTTCCGAGCGGAACACCTGCCATATAGCTGACAAGAGATGAAAAGAAGACGCAGAAAATACTTTTTACCCAGCTGAAGGTGATAAGCCCTCTCAGGATGGCGATCGCTGTAGGGATACCGCCTCCGCGGGAATCGGGGGAAAACCTGAGTATGGCGGCGGAAATGACAGACAGAACTATACATCCCGCCACTATCGGCAGTATGATGACAGGTTTGTCCTGCGCGTATGAATATATTTTATCAGAAAGCTCTATCACCTGTCCTGAGACGTATTTGAAGCAGAATATAAGAAGCCCGGTAAAAGCTCCGGTGACGCCGGACAGAAGTATACACGGAAGAATAATATTTTTTATGTAAGTAAGTGTTTGCTTTTTCTTCATAGTCAGATATGCGGCAAAGACAAAAAAACACAGAGCCGCGGCCTTGCGTGGACACGGTCCTTTGCCGGGCGATGTCTTGCCGGACGCAGCCCTTTGCCTTTTGTTCCTTTCATGATGAAAAACGGATAACGACCGGAGCACGGTCGCCGGTTTTCGATAAGATCACCGTTTATTCTACCATATTTTCAAATTCAAATCAATACATCGCGGCCAAATATGTGAAAACGGACTGAAAAAGAGGTATCTTTCCAGTCCGTTTTAAATTTATGGATAGCGAGGCGCACTGCATCCCTCGGCAAATGCATGCGACGGGCGTTCCGCTATAGAAAAAACCGCGACAATACGCAGTCTCACCTTTCATAAGCCGATGAAAGACGGTATACCCTCATGTCCGACACGGTGATGTTGCCTCCCAAAGCGCGAAGATAAAGACCGTCCGAGCCGACGTCGGGATATATAAGCGCAGTAAACGGATATCTTCCCCGCTGTGCAAAGACCTCAACCGATGAACGGTCAAGGAATAGATGATGATCAAATCCACGAATCAACCTCATGATTTGATTTCACGGCGTTATTTGCAGTCGTACCATGTCTTGCCTGTCCCGATTTCAACCGGAAGCGGCACGGCAAGGGACACTGCGCTTTCCATTTCGGCGCGCAGGACCTCAGCAGCTCTGCCCGCTTCTTCTTCCGCTGCCTCTATTATGAGCTCGTCATGCACCTGAAGTATCAGTCTGGCTGACAGCTTCTGCTCCTCAAGTGCCCTTTCGGTATTGATCATTGCAATTTTTATTATGTCGGCGGCGCTTCCCTGTATCGGGCTGTTCATTGCCACACGCGCTCCGAAAGCCCTGACAGACGCTTTCTGGGCTTTCAATTCAGGGATGTTCCGTCTTCTTCCGAACAGCGTCGTCACGTAACCGTCTTTTCTGGCGTCCTCCACCGTTTTTCTGAGGTATTCGTCAACCCCTCTGTAGGTCTGCTTGTAGCCCTTTATATATTCGGCAGCCTCTTTCATGGATACGCCTATATCGGCGGCAAGAGAAAACTCACCTATCCCGTAAACGATGCCGAAATTCACCGCCTTTGCGCGTTTTCTCATTTCGTCGGTGACCATGTCCTCAGGTATTCCGAACACCTGAGAGGCTGTTATCCTGTGGATGTCTGCGCCGTTGGCAAAGGCGGCTGTCATCACCTCGTCGCCTGAAAGCGCCGCAAGTATCCTGAGCTCTATCTGCGAGTAATCGGCATCTATGAGAAGACATCCGGGCTGAGCTGTGAAAAACCTTCTTATCCCCCTTCCCAACTCCGTGCGAACAGGTATATTCTGGAGATTCGGCTCTGTCGACGACAGCCTCCCGGTAGCCGTCACGGTCTGATTGAATCTGGTGTGTACTCTTCCGCGCTCGTCAGCCGCCTTGTACAATGCGTCGGCGTACGTGCTTTTGAACTTGACAGCCTGCCTGTAATCGGTTATTAAGTCGATTATAGGGCTGTACGGCCTTAGCTTTTCGAGCACCTCTGCGTCGGTTGAATAACCGCTTTTTGTTTTTTTGAATACAGGGAGCGACAGGTCCTCATAGAGCACGGCGGCAAGCTGCTTGGGCGAATTAATATTGAAGGCTTTTCCGGCACAGTCGTATATTTTTTTCATGTACTCCTCGGACACCGACGAAAGCTGCTCCGAGAAGGCGGCAAGACCGCTTCTGTCCACGAAAAAGCCGCGCTTTTCCATTTTATAAAGAACGTCGGCAAGAGGATGTTCTATATTCTCGTACAGTCCCTTACATCCTTTTGATTCAAGCTCTTTTCTCATTTCACCGGCAATGAGAAACAAAAGCCTCGCACCGTCCGACTTTTCAAAAGTGCCTGAAAGATAAGAGGCGCAGAGCTTTTCCATATCATACGAGCCCGCGGATGCATCGAGCGTATAAGCGGCGAGCATTACGTCAAAATCGAACGCGGGCACCGATACGCCGGCATCCGACAGCTCATGCATCAGCGATTTCATATCATGAACTATAAATGAAATGCCTTTCTTTTCAAACACCTCGCGCGCCGCCGGAAGACCGCCTTCTACTGACAGGCTGTTTTTTCCGTCAAAAAAGAGCATTTTTTCTCCGTCTGCATAGAAGGCGCAGGGGGAAGCGAGCAGTGAGGCCGCCTGAGATGCTCTTGATGCAATAGGACCTCCGTCCTCCTGGGCCTGACAGGAGCCGGGCTTGCCGTCAGTGTCCGGAATGCCTTCCGCATCGCACCGACCGACAGACGGGCTGCCGGAGCACACCGCTGTATATGCTTCCGAACAGGTATTTTTGTCGTCAGAGGGCGCTGCGCTTTTTTCCTGCTGTCGCGCCTTGTCTAAAAGCTTGCCGAACGATGTGAACTCAAGCTCTGTAAAAAGCGAGGAAAGCTCTTTTTTATCGAACGGCCTTGCCTCTATATCTGAAAGTGATATTCCGAGCGGAACGTTTCTGTCTATAGTCGCGAGCTTTTTAGACATAAATGCGCTTTCTCTTCCCTCCTCCAGTTTTTTTAGAACGGACGGGGATAGCGCAAGCTCGCCCGAATCGAGACGCCTGTACAGCTCCTCAAGGCTGTTGCACATGGCAATGAGCTTGAGCGCGGTCTTTTCGCCTATACCGGGGACTCCCGGAATATTATCCGATGAATCGCCCATAAGCGCCTTTACATCTGCAAAGCTGTCCGGGAGTACCCCGTATTTCTGAAAGAAAGCATCGGTGTCGTAGAGAGACACGTCGTTATTTCCGGCAAGCAGGACGAAGGTGCCTTCGCCGATGAGCTGCAGCGAATCACGGTCGCCTGTCAGTATATAGACGGCTGTTTTATCACCGCCTTTTATTCCGCCTCCGGCCGAAACGACGCCGTCTTCCGCCGCCATGGCGGCTACTGTACCGAGTATATCGTCTGCTTCATATCCCGCAAGTTCAAGCACCGTGCCGCCGAGGGCGCTGACCAATCTCTTTGCATAAGGAAACTGGCACAGCAATTCCTCAGGGGCGCTCCTGCGTCCCGCCTTGTAAGCATCGTACATCTCGTGACGGAATGTCTTTTCTTTCCTGTCGAACGCCACGGCGAAGTAATCGGCAGAAAGCTTTTCAAGCTGGGAAGCTATAACCTTTGTGAATCCGTACACGGCGTTGGTGAAAAGCCCGCTCTTTGTCGTCAGCGGCCTTACTCCGTAATACTGTCTGTTGAGAATGCTGTTTCCGTCTATTACAAGCAGATTTTTCATAATTCACCCCGATATCAAACGGCATGGCGTCGCCTGCGTTCCGTTTTGCAGCGCGCCGGACAATGAACATATTTCCGAATTAACAAAATTGAGCCTTAAGCGCGCATGTCTTTGAGTTATTATATCACGCAGCAGAGGAATAATCAAACTCATTTTTGAAAAGGTCTGTAAAAAACTTGATTTTGACAAAAAAAGAGTATATAATATTCGGTGAAGTACTGAAGAAAGGAGATTGAATGTTTCTATTCGGAAAAAGAAAAAAGCCCTATGGAGCCGGGCGCAAAAAAAGAGCGGCAGCGTTTGTCGATTTTGAGCACTGGTATATTTCACTGTACCGCAATTTCGGGGTCAGACCGGATATCCGGAGCTGGTACAGAGAAATATCGGAAAAATACGACCTTAAGGATGTTTACTTCTTCGCAGATTTTTCGAACCCATCCCTGCGGGGCGAGATACCTAAGATACGCGAGATAACCACGAACATTATTGAGACTCAGAATGCCGCCGCGCACTACAAAAAAGATTTTACCGATTTTATAATGCTCGACCATATTTATCAGAGCGCATTTCACGATGACACCGACGCATTTATTATTTTTACAGGGGACGGGCATTTCAGCTCTGTCGTAAGCTATCTTACCGCAAAGCGGCGCAAAGAGGTAGCCGTATACGGAATAAAAAATGCAATAAGCACATCTCTTAAAAACACGGCGACGTACTGCTTTGCCCTTCCGAGCGAGCAGGATATAAGAAAGTCGCGCTATTCTCTGATAATAAACGCCATAAAAAGGCTGTATGATGAAAACAGAAACGCAAGGCCCACCTTTAACAAGACGATAGAAAATGTAGCGAGGGACAACGGACTTAAGGAAGAGGAAGTAGGCGGCTACATGCAGGAGCTTATCGACAAGGGCTATGTTTATCAAAAGAAAAAATATTTTCAGGGCGGTAATTTTATTAAAGTGCTTGCGCTCAACAGCGAGCTTATAAAGCTCGACCGTATAATAGACTGAATTCACAGTGATAGTTGATTTGCCCGCACAGACAGTTTTTTCATCCGCTGTCTGACCTGCGGCAGGACAACAGAATAAAGGGGCTTAAAACAAGGTAAAAGCAGAGGACAGACTCAAGGGGGGGTGGGGATTTGTCCTCTGCTTTTGTTTTTTTCAGAACAGCGGCGGAATCGGCGCCACACGCGCGTTTTTCGCCACACGCGCGTTTTTGTGCGACAAGTATCCGGCATAGCTCAGTCAGGGCATTTTCTGTAACGGTCATGGCAGTGCTTATGCCGCAGATCACGGTACTGACATCAAATCCGCTTTTACGGCATCCGGGTACGGCGTCAGGACGCGCTTCCTGAAATGCAATTTTATGAAGACTCTCCTCGCCGCGACCTGAAGTCCGATATTTTCGAGGCGATGCATGCAAAATCCTTTAACGACAGCTCCTCGCCGCGCACGTTCCCGTCGTAACCGGACGAGGCGATGATTTCCGCAATCGCAGTCCTGGGCAGGTCCTCAACTACCGACGAAAGAGAGTTGAAAAAAGTCTTGCGACGCTGTGCAAAAGCGCCTCTTATGACTTCGAAAAGCACGTCCGGCTCACAGTCCACGGGAGGCTTGTCATACATCTCTATCTTGACCACAGCCGAATCGACCTTCGGCTTCGGCATAAAACATCCCGCCGGCACGTCGAACATTTTTTTTGCTCTTCCATAGTAAGAAACGGCGGCACTTATAGCTCCGTACATCCGGCTGCCCGCCCCGGCGCACAGCCTTTGAGCTACCTCCTTCTGCACCATGACTGTGATTGAAGAAAAACGGCGCCCCTCCTGCAAGAGCTTCATTATCACAGGCGACGTGATATAATACGGAAGATTTGCACATACAGATATGCGCTCTGCGTCGCCGAAATACTTTCCGATTATTTCGTCGATATTCATTTTCATTATATCGCCGTTTATGACCGTGACATTGTCGAATCCTTCCAGCGTGACCGACAAAATCGGGATGAGATCAGCATCTATCTCCACGCAGACAACCTTGCCCGCCCTGCGGCAAAGCGCCTCTGTAAGAGTACCTATTCCGGGCCCTATTTCAAGCACTCCCTCTTCCGCCCCGCACTGTGCAATTTTTTCCGGGACAGCCGGCGATATAAGAAAGTTCTGCCCGAACTTTTTTTTGAAGGCGTTCTCGCCCATAAGTTGCTTTACGGTGCCGATATCGGTCAGCTTCATTTTTTACTCCGTTTCTTCCGGCAGATTCCGGTTTTGCAGCCATATCAGCGCTTAGCCGGAATACCTTTTGTTAATTTACTGAAAACCCCGCAAATGCTGAAAAAATCAAACGATCCTTACAGCGGCAGGTTGTCGCCGCGCTTCATGACGGGTTGTCGCCGCGCTTCACGACGGGTTGGCGACGCGCTTCACGGCAGGTTGTTGCCGCGCTTCATGACGGGTTGTCGCCGCGCTTCATGACGGGTTGGCGACGCGCTTCACGACGGGTTGTCGCCGCGTGTGTCGGCTAATGCAGGACAGGCGGCGTCAGGTGAAAAGATGAAAAATCCCGCCCTGCCGCATTCCGTGCGGCACGCAAAACGGAGCCGCATTCCGGAAAGCCGCAGGACGGGGAAAGTTCCTGATGGCGAGATTACTTTATTTCGACGGTTGCACCGGCAGCGGTGAGGTCTTCCTTCATCTTCTCGGCGTCAGCCTTGGAAACAGCTTCCTTAAGAGTCTTGGGAGCGCCCTCGACAGCATCCTTAGCGTCCTTGAGTCCGAGACCGGTTATCTCTCTTACGACCTTTATGACAGCAACCTTCTTGGCAGCGTCAAATCCGGTGAGAACAACGTCAAACTCGGTCTTCTCCTCGGCAGCGGGAGCAGCGGCGGCAGGGCCGGCGGCAACAGCAACGGGAGCGGCGGAAACGCCGAATTCCTCTTCGAGCATCTTTACAAGGTCAGCCATCTCAAGGATGGTGAGCGTTTTGATTTCTTCAAAAATATTTGTAATCTTTTCGTTAGCCATTTTCATAATCCTCCGTTCAGATTTTTAATTGAAAAATTTAATTACGTACAGATGTCAGGCCTGTTCTGCTGCCGCTTCGGCGGGAGCCTGTTCGCCGCCTTCGGACGACTTGTCTATGACAGCCTGAAGTGCGTAGGCGAGTCCGTAGAGCGGGCTCATCATGCTGCCCATGATTTTGCAGACGAGAACCGGTTTTGCGGGGATAGAAGCAAGCGCTTCCACCTTGGCGGAGTCAATCACTTCACCGTCTATAAAGCCGCCCTTGATGGTGTACGTCTCGATCTTATCTGCATATTCCTTGATGATTTTTGCGGGTGCTACAGCGTCGTCAGACGTGTATGCGATAGCGGACATTCCCTCAAACAAGGGCTTGAGATCCGCATAACCGGCAAGCTCGCAGGCTCTTGCCATCGCTGAGTTCTTGTAAACCTTATATTCGACGTTTGCCTTCCTGAGAGCGGCACGGAGCTTCGTGTCATCCTCGGTGTTGATGCCCTTGTAGCTTACAACAACGGCAGAAACGGCGGACTTGAGTTTTTCGGAAAGCTCTTCAACTATCGCCTTTTTCTGTTCGAGTATCTTTGCGCTCGGCATGTGTTTCACCTCCTGTAGAACTTTCGGAAAATAAAAAATTTCCTTCTTGCCAAAGCAGGAAGGAAAGTCAAAACCACCGGCGACACAGACAGACAGAGCCCGCGCAGAAGTGCGCGGCGACCGCCTGACGACCGCCCGATATGAATTTACTGTTCACTACCTCGGCAGGAAAACTCCCGCCTCAAAAAGGCCGGACCGGAGTTTTTAGTGTAACCTGCTGTCTTTGGCTTACTGGGTAATGGTATCACATTTTTTTTCGCTTGTCAATAGCTTTTTTTAAAAAATCAGAGTTTTTGAAATCATAGCTTCCGGAACGCCCCTCTGAAGATACAATTTTCAGAAAAATACGGCAAGTTCAGGAAAATAAATATCTGACGCAGGTTCCTGCTGTTCTTCCGATAACGGCGGCGGAAAGTGCACCGCGCCGGATCAGTCGGTTCTGAATCAGAGCTTTCCGCTTTATTGCCATGCTGATTTTTTCATTGTTTGTTTTCTGTACGCGACACGACTGGCAGAAAATAAAGATAAATGGCAAATGAGAGCGAAATAAGCGCGATGCACGCCTGTGCGCAGGCCGGCGCTATTCTTTCGAGACCACAGAGTACAAGTACCGTGCTCAATGCGCAGACTGCTCCTCCGGCAACAATGCCGGCTGCCGCGAATATCAAAAGACGTAGCGTGCTGTAATCGGCTTTGTATGTATTTTTGTGTTTTCTCGTACATTTTCCCGCGCCTTTTCCCGCGCCTTTTCCCGCGCCTTTTCCCGCGCCTTTTTCATTTACGGCATGGTCATTTCCAGACTCTTCGCATGAGGTGCCTTTGTCCTGTGCTTCAAATGAATATTTTTTTCCTGAGGCACTTACATCGGGAGCTGTTTCATATCCGGCACCTGCGTATGAAGCACCCTCAGATGTGCCGTCATTTACCGGTGCATCTTTTTTCACGTCGCACTCATCATCCGCTTTTTCCGCAGCGCTTTCTCTGCCGTGCCGGCGGATTCCGCCCGGCTTTTTCACTGTTACGGCTATCGGGGCAGCCGAAAGCACAGCCGCAACTGCAAAATCGAGCAGAAGACCCATAAGAGCCACAAAAACCACGCCGGACACGGACGCGGCTCCGAAAGCAGAAGGTATTACCGCAACGGCCTTGAGCGCAGTTGAAGCCAGAAGATAGCATGTCGTCCTGCCCACGGCATTTCCGAGCATCAAAAGTCTCTTTCTGGCGCTCAGCAGAGAGTTTAACCCCCCGTCGCATGCGCTTATATCGTACGGGAGCGTAGTTTTCTTTCTTTCCTTACTCTGCCCGCTTTTTTCTTTTGTGAAATCGGAGTTTTCATCGTCTGAAGAGTGCACGCCTTTACGCCGCTTATCCTCCGCTCGCGCAGCGTCAGCTGGGAAATTTGCGCGCCTTGAGGATACAGGCGGCACAATTACGTCGCATGCAAGCCTCGCCGCCGACGCGCTTCTGTACATTCCGGGCGTGCGGACATCTCTTCTTCCGGAGCTGCTCTCAGGCTGCTCTGCCATGAACACGGGAGTGTCGGCAGACTTCATGCATACGATGTCGGAAATATCGCTTCCGCCCCAGCACACCCCGCAGCTTTTTTTGTCAGGCGTCATTCTGGCTGCTGAAATCACCCTGCATTCCGCATATCTGTCAAGACCGTATATGACCCTCACATGCGGGATCGCTTTTCTGAGCTCCTCGTCCGACATACGCCTGACGTCTGACGAGGTAAGTATTCCGTCCCTGAGTGAAAAGCGTCCGCCTCTTCCCGAGGGACGGCCGCTGTCTTCAGAGGACACCGGGTCATTTTCAAAAAAGAGAGTGGCGTTTTTGTACTGCTCCCTGTCGCGCGCACGCAGTATGAGCTGTATTTCGCCGGATTCTGCGGACATGATCTCTTTCGTTCCCGCCGCGAAATTTCCTTCGCAAACTATAAGTCCGAAAAGCGCCAGAGACATGCCGTCGCCGGGATTTCCGGCGTCTTCATCTGAAAATGTCATGACTCCGTTCTGCGCTTCGGCACTGCGGAAAGAGAGCGGGTGCGCCGCGGCGGAGGACAATACTCCCTGCAATAGCCTCTGCGTGCTTACCCGTCCGTTTTCATCAGGCTCGTAGCCGCTTCCTGCCCGACTCAGCGCGACGGCATATATCCTGGCGGGTCTTTTATTGACGCCGGATGCCGCAAAGATGCTTTTTTCAAGCTTTCCCTTTGATAATCCCGGAGTGCCTATACGTGTATACGAGCAGAGAGGAAGTACCTCGTTAAGCCTTCCGAAGGCAACGGCGTAGCTCCCGGCAGGAGTGTAAACCGAGCAGATGCGCGCTCCGCCCGACGAGGCGTATCCGGTTATTCCCTTGAAATCGCGGAAGGACGTGCCCTTTGTACCGGCTTTTTTCCAATATTCTTCTATCTGACCTGCTATTCTGTCGTCGGCATCGCCAAATCCTTCTGCTGATATCGGCGCAACTGTCTGCCCGACTGAATCGGTGCGTCCGCACGCCAGCAGAGCGTTCTGCAGGACGGCAGCAACATCTGCGGGCATGACGCCGGCTGTTGCCGTGTGATTTCCCTCATACCTGGATGCAGAGGCATCCTCCGAAAAAAAGACTGTTTGCACTTTGTCTGTGCCCACAGCATTTTCGCCGTCACGAAGCCCGATGCAGGGCGGGCATTTTCCCTCACTCACCGGAGTGAGAAAATACTTCGTATTGTTTTCCCCCGCCACATACGACAGCATGAAGGAATCGTCCGAAAGCACCGAGGAAAGGGGAAGAATGAAGCGTCTGGCACTGCAAAGACCCGACGGGTCTGCATTTGAAAGAAGAACCGACCCGCAGTATGGCGAACGCAGAATGCGGTGAAGCAGAGCGCCGTACGATATGACCGCAAACGCGGCGATAAATTCGGCGCCTGAAGCCCCCGCGCATGCGCACAGGAGTATGAACGCCCCGGCTGAGCTGCCAGAACCGGGCAGCAGGGACAAAGCAAAAAATAAAAGGACATAGGCGGCAAGTATCAGAGAAAAAAGCGAGGATACTTTTCTTGCGCGCCTTACCTCAGGCACAGACGCCACACGCCGGACAGCCGCTCTCTTTCTGACAGATATCAGGGAATATCCGTATGAAAGCTCACATACGACAGCGCGCGCACGTCCTGATATCACGGCGCTTCCCGCCCTCAACACAGTTGAAGCGGAAGAAGCGTCGTCAGACGAGTCTTTGCGTACAAGCCGGCTGCCGCGTTTTTTTTCATTGTGGTCGCTTTTTCCGGGTCTGCCAACGCCGTATCTTTCAAAAACAGAATGAGAAGAGCCGGTCTTTTCCTCCGGCGATTCTAAGACAGTGAGATTCTCGCTTACAAGAAGCTTCATGTCAAAGGGTATAAAATCCCCTCTTTCAAGTATTACGACATCTCCGACCACGAGTTTGTCCGCCTGAATCTTCCTGAGCACTCCTCCTCTTATCACCGATGCGCAGGGGTAGGACTCCTGAGCGTGTCTGTCAGCGACCGAAAGAGCGCGCGCGTATGCCGAAAAAATACCGGCGATATTCAGAATCAGTGCCGCTGTGATACTCAGTCCCGCGGTCTCTCGTCCGTTTATAAAAAGGGTAACTGCACAGACCGCCATCAGAAATGGCATGAACAGGCCCGCATGCCCAAAGGAAAGAGCCGTCAGTGCGTATGCCCGCCCGCTTCGTGAAACTGGCGATGCCGCGCTCTTTTTGCGGCGTCGCGCCGCCTCGCGGTCATCAAGTCCGCGTTCGGTGTCTGTGCCGAGCATCGCAGCGGCGTCCTGCGCCTTCATATATGACCATGTATTCATATGTACACCACCGTTTTTACGACATTGTAATTGCTGTCTTTCATGCGAGCGTCCTGAAGAAAAAACTCCCGCGCCGTTTGTATGCCCGCGCCGTTTGTACGTTCGTGTCCGCCTCATACTACTGATTTGTGTTTATTTCCGTTTTTTCTCAACTAAAAAATTGCCGGAAAGAAAACCGCCGCGCCTTGCTGCATGTCAGGCATTCCCTTTGCTCAGCGCGGAGAGCGCAGTGCAAAATGGACATGGGCAAAGCGCGGCGTCATATCGCCATATCTGCTTTCAGTTGCAGGCTATAAGAATGTTTCCGCTCTCATCTGCATCGGCGGAAGCGACGGTTATTTTCGATTCGTAATCTCCGACAAGACGTGCGGCAAGCGAATCCTCAACGTCTCTCTGTATCGTACGGCGGAGATTGCGTGCGCCGTATTTCACAGAATATGACTTTGCGGCAAGAGCCTTGACCGCGGCGTCTGTATACGTGAAGGATATGCCCTTTTCAGCCAGAGCCTTCACAAGATCTCCGAGCATTATGCGGGCTATTGCCTCGAAATCCTCCCTGCTGAGCGAACGGAACGTTATTATCTCATCGACACGGTTGAGAAATTCAGGGCGGAGAAATTGTGACAGCGCCTTGTCTGTCTTTTCGCGGTCGGGGGCTCCCGACGATGCGGGGTTCATGAATCCCGCGGCGGAAGAAACGCCAACAGCGCCGGCGTTGGTGGTCATCACTATTATGGTGTTCTCAAAATTCACCTTTTTACCACGTGCGTCGGTTATCTGGCCGTCGTCGAGTATCTGCAGAAGGATGTTCATTACGTCCGGGTGCGCTTTTTCTATCTCGTCGAAAAGTATTACCGAATACGGTTTTCTGCGTATCTTTTCGGTGAGCTGTCCCGCGTCGTCATATCCGACATATCCGGGAGGCGCGCCTATTATTCTCGAAACCGCGAATTTTTCCATATACTCGGACATATCGAGACGTATCAGCGTCTCCGGGCTGTCAAACAGATCGGAGGCAAGAGTCTTTACAAGCTCGGTCTTCCCGACTCCTGTGGGACCGGCAAATATGAATGACACCGGCTTTCTCTTTACCGAAACCCCGGCGCGGTTTCTTTTTATCGCGCGCACCACCGCGTCGACAGCCTCGTCCTGTCCGATTATACGCGAACAAAGCCTGTCCCTCAGCTTGTCTATCTTTTTGAATTCGCTCTCGTTTATGTTGCTTGCGGGTATTCCCGTCCATATTTCTATGACCTTGGCGAGGTCCGCCGTCGTAAGACAAAGCTTTTCTCTCTGTTCGTCAAGCTCTTTCTGTTCATTGGCAAGCGTTATTTCACGTGTCTTAAGCTCTGCCAGCTCCTGATACTTTTCGTTGAGCTCCTTTTCCCCGTTTGCCGTCTCGCCCTCCAGCTTTTCCTTTTGCGCTCTGAGCGCCTCAAGCTCCGCCATATGCTCCTGGGCGCGGTTGATTATGTCTGAATTAAGAGCAAGATTTGCCGAAGCCTCATCGAGCAGGTCTATCGCCTTGTCCGGCAGGAATCTGTCAGTTATATATCTTTCAGAGAGAACAACGGCACGTTCTATTGTCTCATCGGGTATCTTTATGCCGTGAAAATCCTCATAATAGCCCTTTATGCCGCGCAGTATCTCGATCGTATCGGCAACGGACGACTCCTCGACCACTATCGGCTGAAATCTTCTCTCAAGAGCCGAATCCTTTTCAATGTACTTTCTGTATTCGGCAAGAGTCGTGGCGCCTATCACCTGTATCTCGCCGCGCGAGAGCGCGGGCTTCAGTATGTTGGCGGCGTTCATGCTCCCTTCGGAGTCGCCGGCGCCAACTATGCTGTGCACCTCGTCTATAACGAGTATTATGTTGCCGAGCCTCTTGACTTCCTCTATGAGGCCCTTCATTCTCGTTTCAAACTGCCCGCGGAACTGGGTGCCCGCCACCAGGGCTGTGAGGTCAACAAGATGGACCTCCTTGTTTTTCAGCTTGTATGGCACGTTTCCGTCAACGATGCGCTGTGCAAGCGCTTCGGCGATAGCCGTTTTGCCGACTCCGGGCTCGCCTATTAGGCAGGGATTGTTCTTTTGCCTTCTGCAGAGTATCTGCATGAGCCTTTCAAGCTCTCTGTCTCTTCCGATTATGCGGTCCAGTCTGCCCTGCCTTGCCTTCTCGGTTATATCGGAGCAGTACATCGACAGAAATTTTTTGTTCTGGGCATTCTTTTCACCTTTTTTGCCCTGCGGGGTCTGCTTCTGGTCGGGAGAACCCATAGACTGGGCGAACTGCCCGAACAGGCGCCTGAAATCGACGGGCGGGGTTTTTCCGAGTCCTGACTCCTGATTCTCTGACGGAAGACCGGATGAATCGGCGTCGCCCTGCTCCGCGGCGTTGACAATGCCGTCCATCTCCATTTCCATTTTGTCTATATCGTCGTCGGAAAGCCCCATCTTGTCGAGAATGTCGCTCACGGGCTTTATTCCGAGCTCCTTGGCGCACTTCATGCAGATGCCCTCGTTGAAGGTTTTGTCCCCTTCAATGCGCGTTATAAAGACTACCGCAACGCGCTTCTTACATCTTGTGCAAAGTTCCATAAACCGTTGCTGTTTCCTTTCGGTTATAATGTCTTTCCGGTATATCCGGCAAAATAGCACCCGTCAGTCAGACAGGCTCTCAAATATTATCCTGAACAGGTTGTTCTCATAGAGGAATCTGGCAAGCAGGGTGTTGTCGAAATCCTCGACGCTCAGCCAGGAAACGCTCGAAGCAAGGTACTCGGCAAACGTCATGAAGAGAACGCTTAAGAGCTGTATCCAGAAAAAGCCCGCTACGATCCCGACTACAAGACCGAGGATATTGTTCATAAAATTTATAACTGGAAGCTTTACGAATATATTCAGTACCAGTTCAAGTATCTTCACAGCGATGAAAGACACTATGAATATTATTGCAAATGCCAGAACGCGGGCGACAAATCCTGACGAGAGCGCCATCCCGACGAGCTCAGAGACGAATGAGCCGCCCTCTTCGACGCCGAATTTCGACTCCATAACAGGCTGGATCTTTCCGGCAAGCCCTTTGGAAAAAAGAAGTGCCAGACCAAGCGCGATCCAGAAACGAGCAAAGCCTATTATTGAAGCAAGCAGGCCCTTTTTGTAATAAAATACGGCGCAGAAAACAAATACAGCGACAAGTATGAGATCTATTATAACACTCATTTTGCAGTCACACCTTTCTTTGTTTGCGGAAAGCCGACAGGACCTGCCGTCGCCGCCGGCGCTCCATTTCTTTCCGTGTTTCCATTATAATTGATAAATTTGGTTTTTATGTTAACGAAATGTGTCTATTGTAAAGTTTTTTTGCACAATATTCAAAAATTGGCTGAGAACGCTTGAAGCCGGACGATTCTCCAAACATATACTGCCGTTTTCGTTTTTGTTTTCTTTTTTCATGACAATCTATCGGTTTATACTGACTGTTTATACCGACAGTTTGTACTGGCTCAAGTCAGGACATTCGTTTTTTTCACTTTCGCCTCAGCAAGGTCATTTCTGCTGCCGGCTGTCAAACAGCGACTCGTCAACACGCATGGCGCCGGAATCCCCGGCAAGATAGGCGGTTTCTCCGTCAGAAACAAGACTTTTGAAATCCCCGTCGGGAATAACGGCAGAGTCGGAAATTCCCTCTGCCGCCGACACGAGCAGCAGTCTTTTCTCCGTCATCACACATGCATATTTCCCGAAGCTCACAGAATAAATTCCCTTTTCGTCTTCAAGGGAAAAGTCTGAGAAAATTTCCCCGTCTGACGATATCACGGTTATTGAACCGTTCCCTGCTCCGTCATCGGAAAACAGTAAAAGAGAGTTGCCTGTCACTGCATAAAAATCAGCCCGTCCGGTTCCGGAAATGTCCCGGAAAAGATACGAATGCGTGAGTTTTACCGACAGGTCTGAGGAATAGAACCTCACGCCGTCGTCGAGTATGACTGCCAGGCTGTCATCAGTAAAACCAGCCCGTGTGCCGGCGCTGCCCCTCACGTCGAAGGACGACGACTCGGCTGTCGCGACATCGAGGACCGACACCTCGGTATACATAGATCCGTCTTCCGAAATATAGGCGGAAGTGCTGGCAAGCAGCTTGCCGTCCGGGCTCATGTCGATACCGGTCACGTTTTTGTATTTTGAAACGCGGCGTATTTCGGAAAAGCTGTCATCGAAGACCGACACGGCGGTGTAATATCCGTCGTCTGGTATGAAGGATACCGCAAAATTACCCGAATCAGACGCACACACGCTCATCACGTTTCCCGGAAATTCGAGCGTCTTCACAGAAGTAAAGGCGTTATACACCTTCACATAATCAAATGACGTGTCATAGACAAATATATATCTGTCGGAGCACACCATGCGCGCTGAAGAAAATCCGTGATAATCGGAAAGAGTAACTCCCGACGCATTGTCCATGACGCGTACGCGCAGGTCGTCAAGTATCACAGGACTTCCCCTGTAAAGCGCATATCTGCTGTCGGTATCCGCCTCGTACGATATATTATTCCCCGATGAGAGCGCAGAATCCGGGTTGAAGTCTATATTTCTTATAAGATATCTGAAATGCTCTTCCGTCATATCCTCGCCCGACAGAAGAAACACAGCGGGTATGAACAAAACCAACAGCAGCAGGACGACATAGCGCGCAAGCCTCAGCCTCTCAGCAAGCCTGTAATTATCCCCGTTGTATATAACATGATCCTCTTTTGTTATTTTTACCACCCCTCGGTCGTCTGCAAATACAGACAGACTTTTTCAAAACGCTTTGCCGTTTTTCGGCGCAGCTTGCTTCCTGCAAAAAATTTCCGCTCACCGTACGCTGCGGATGCGCGGCGTCTTGCGCGGACGCCTTCGGGATAAATCTTATGATATATGTGACAGATATCCCGGTGTCGGCTTGTGGCGCCTGCCCTTCTCTGCGCCCTGTGCGCCTTTGACGATCTGTCAGAAAACGGGCTGGCGGTATACGACGCGATTGAGATACAGCCCGTGAGCAGGCAGCGTCGCCCCTGCGCGGGAACGGTCGCACGAAGCTATCACGCCGGGTATGTCGTCCATCCTGATAACGCCTGAATTCACATCAAGCAGTGTGCCGCAGAGTATTCTCACCATGTTGTAAAGAAAGCCGTCGGCAGCCACTTTTATCGCCACTGTATCGCCGCGTCTCTGAGCCGAAAAATATTTTATCGTCCTTACGCTTCCTTCGGTACCGGAGCCGCTTGCCCTGAATGCCGAAAAGTCATGTGTTCCGACGAAGCATGCCGCCGCCTCATTCATAATGCCCTCGTCTACAGGATAGGGGAACAGATACGCCCTTTTCACAAGGAACGGATCGGAAATACTTCTGTTAAGTATGAGATATTCATACTCCTTGTACAGCACGTCGTACCGGACATGAAAGGAATCGGGCACCCAGTGAGAGCTCAGCACGACTATATCTTCAGGCAGGTATCTGCGGACCGCAAACGGAAGCCTTTCTGCAGGAAAGCTCTCCGGCAGAGCACCCTCGGCAGTGCAGAAGAACTGCCTTGCATGGACTCCGCTGTCGGTACGGCTGCACCCGCTTACAGACAGTCTCTGACCGAAAAGCGAGAAGAGAGCGTCCCCGACAGCCTTCTGCACGGTCGGCTTGTCTCCCTGGACCTGAAAGCCGTGATAAGCGCTTCCGTCGTATGCAAGTTCTATCAGTATCTTCAACCTTTGGCCCTCTCCTTTCACCGGATTTCTTCACGGCTTATCCTGCCCGCCCGTCTGTAAATATTTTTTTCGCGCGTAGCGTATATGCGCAGAACGCCTTCTTCCACCGGCGATACCCGGCGCGCGGGCGCACCGTTTTTTCAGGAAAGCGGCTTCACAGGTATGCAAATCCGCCTGCATGATCAGCTGCTATTATGACCGCGAACAAAAGAAGAGCGGTAAGTGCAAAGACAGCGTAATCAACGGCTGTGTAGGTCAGTTTTTTCATACGGGTCCTTCCCCTGCCTCCGCGGTAGCACCGGCATTCCATTGCCGTGGCAAGCTCGTCGGCGTGTCTTACCGATGAGACGAAAAGAGGGATGAACACCGGTATAAGCGCTTTGGAGCGCTTCACCAGATTACCTGTGTAAAAATCCGCTCCTCTTGATGCCTGTGCCGACATTATCTTGTCTGTTTCTTCAATGAGTATAGGAATGAAGCGGAGCGCTATCGTTATCATCATCGCAAAATCGTGCACCGGCACCTTTATGCGGTTTAGCGGAGCCAGAAGCCTCTCGATTGCGTCCGCCAGGGCAATGGGCGAGGTCGTATATGACAATATGACCGAGGTTGAAAGCACAAGGACTACTATCCTGACGCTGAGGCACACAGCCTTCGCTATTCCCTCTACAGAAAAGGCAATGTGTATGAAATGCCACTGCCACTGCCAGAGTATCCTGTCGCCTTCCTTCGCTCCTGCAAACAGATAGAGGATGAGCATTATGAGTATTATCCATTTAAGGGGCAATATCGACTTCATCACCGTTTTGAACGGTATCCTGCCTATAAGAGGAAGTAAAAAGGTGAGAACGGTCACCGCGGCGAGAGTATAAACAGTCGTTGCCGAGAAGACCATGATAATGAACAGCATTGCAACAAGTATCTTCATTCGCGGGTCGATCCTGTGAAGTAAAGACCCACCGGGAAAATACTGACCGAGCGTTATATCCTTTATCAATGCATGCCCTCCTTACCGAGAAGCGCGGTTATGGCTGACAGAGCGGCTTCTACTGTATATATTCCTTTCGGGAAATCTATTCCCCGCGCCGCAAGCCTGTCTCTGAGCTCATCTGCAAAAATGCTTATTACCGGAGCCTCAAGTGAGTTTTCAGTAAGCATTTTCCTGTCAGAAAACACTTCGTTCACGCTTCCGGAGGCAATCATCCTGCCCTGCGCCATCACTATTACCTCATCGGCATATTTTGCCATATCCTCCATGCTGTGACTGACCACCACTACAGCAGCCCCGGTGCTGTTCTTGTAATTTACCAGACCGTCAAACACCACGCGCCTTCCTGCCGAATCGAGTCCGGATGCAGGCTCGTCGAGTATCAGTACGTCAGGTTTCATGGCGATTATTCCGGCTATGGCAACTCTCCTCTTCTGTCCGCCCGAAAGGTCAAAGGGGGACTTATCGAGAAGCTGCTCGTCAAGACCGGTAAATCCGCATGCAAAGCTGACTCTTTTTTCTGTTTCTTCTTCGCTGAGTCCGAGATTTGCAGGACCGAATGAAATATCCTTGCGCACCGTCTCTTCAAAAAGCTGGTATTCCGGGTACTGAAAAACAAGCCCCACCCTGAAGCGCGCCTGCCTCAAGGTCTTCTTGTCCCTGAAAATGCTTTCAGAGTCAAGAAGTACGTCTCCGCTCATCGGAACAAGAAGTCCGTTGAGCATCTGCAAAAGCGTGGATTTTCCTGACCCGGTGTGCCCTATTATTCCGGTTATGCGGTTGCGCTTTATTGAAAAGCTGACCCCGTCCACCGCTTTCTTTGAAAACGGCGTGCCGGCTGAATATTCATAATAAAGACTTTGTGCCCTTATTATGCATTCGTCACTTTCCAGCGCCGTCTCCTTAGCCACGGACGGCTTCGCGTCACTTTCCAGCGCCGTCTCCTTAGCCACGGACGGCTTCGCGTCACTTTCCAGAGCCGTCTCCTTAGCCACGGACGGCTTATCTGAAACGCCTTTGTTCTTATACTTTTTCATGTTCATCTCTGTCTTTTAATATATAGTTGGAACCGCAGTGCAGAAAACAAACGCCTGTTGCATATGGTGACTCGTCTTAGACAAATTGCCATCATCGCTGTTGTGCAGGCAAATGTCCCGCCTTTTGTTCACTGCATCGCCGTCATTCATCCGACATGCCGAGGTGCTTAAGAGTTTATGCAGAACAGCAAGACATGACCTTCGTTACCTGTCTTCGTTACCTGCCGTTATTTGCCGAACAGCGATTCCACGACATCGACTGTGTCAGAAACTCCTGACGAGAACGCAGGAACACTGTAGCCCGCGGCAGCAAGCGCGTGTAATAGCTCCGTGAGCGGAGGCGCCTCAAGCCCTACCGAATGCAGCTCGTCCACATGCGAGAACACGTAAGAAGGCGTGCCCTCAAGAAATATCCTGCCCTCGTTGATAACTACAACCCTGTCAGCGGCAAGCGCCTCATTCATGTTGTGCGTTATGTGCACGACCGTTATGCCCGCCTTGTGTATTCGGCTTATCAGACTCATAACATCAGCTCTGCCCTTTGGATCAAGCATAGCCGTAGCCTCGTCGAATATTATGCACTCCGGCATCATAGCGAGCACACCGGCGATCGCTATGCGCTGTTTCTGACCACCAGAAAGCTTGTGAGGGGCGTGCCTGGCATACTTCAGCATTCCTACCGCGCGAAGCGAGTTTCTCACCCGCCTTCGTATCTCCTGCGGCTCAACGCCGAGATTTTCCGGACCGAAGGCTATATCCTCTTCCACGACGGTTGCAACAAGCTGGTCGTCCGGATTCTGAAATACCATGCCTATTTTGCGGCGGAGCGCAAACAGCTCCTCTTCGCCTGATATCTTTGACACATCTGTCCCGTCTGCTATTATCTGTCCGGACTGTATGTCAAGTATCCCGGTTATGAGCTTTGCAAGAGTTGATTTTCCCGAACCATTGTGACCGAGAAGAGCGACGAATTCCCCGCGCTCTATGCTGAGCGAAAGATCGTGTATCGTCTCTTCCCTGTGATCATCCTCGTTGTAAGCGTGAGAAAGATTCTTTATTTCTATGAAAGACATCTTTTTTCCTCTCGTAAGTTACAGTTAATGACAGAGACGCTAAAGGCAAAGCGTGTCCGCGTCCTGTCCTCAGTGTGAAAAAATCATGCGCGCCGCCGCTCCGCAGGGCAGAACGCCTCCGCTTTCTTTTATCGGAATACCTATTTCCGAGCAGTCTATCCTTCCGGGGTGCCTGCCCTCGACCGTGAGATGAAGAAGCGTGCCCATCGTCCCCGCCGAAAGCCCGGCGGTATAGGAATTTATAAGGAAAAAAAGCGGCTTGTCGCTCAGAAGCTCAGCGCACATGGTTACAAGGGAGCAGATGCTCTCTTCAAGCTTCCAGATCTCTCCCGAAGGTCCTCTGCCGTATGACGGCGGGTCCATTATTATTGCATCATATTTGTTGCCTCGCCTTATCTCGCGCTGAACAAACTTGACGCAGTCGTCTGTTATATATCTCACAGGAGCGCCGGAAAGACCGCACAGCGCGGCGTTTTCCTTTGCCTGCTTCACAATTCCGCTTGATGAATCAACATGGCATACCGACGCTCCGGCGCAGGCGGCGGCTACAGTGGCTCCTCCTGTATATGCGAACAGATTGAGCACCTTTACCGGACTGCCCTGGACACGGCGTTTTTCTGCCTCGCTTTTTATGAGCGGGTAAAACCATTCCCAGTTTGCCGCCTGCTCCGGGAAAACGCCGGTGTGCTTGAACCCCATAGGTCGGACGATGAATCTGAGTCCGAGAGACTCATAACCGAGCGTCCACTGCTCAGGCAGAGCGCCGCGTACCTTCCAGCCGCCCCCTCCGGAGCGGGAGCGCTCGTAGAGCGCGTCGTACCTTTTCCACAGCCCGCTTGTACCTGTGTCTGACCAAATCACCTGCGGGTCGGGTCTTATGAGTATATGCCCCGCCCAGTCTTCAAGTCTCTGTCCGTTCTGTGTGTCTATAAGTGTATATTGTGTCCATTTGTCGGCTGTATACATGCGTCGTTCCTCTCTGTTCCCGCCTGTTTTTCGTCAACGCCCTGCCTTCCCGGCATCCTTCTCATCCGCTCTTGCGCGGGACTCAGGCGCATCCCGACCTGTCGGCACTGCGGCTGCCCTGTGCCTCGGTATTTCAGGCTCAAAGCGCTCAATCGTCGCCGTCCTGCGGCATAAACATGTTTATCTGTTCGGATTCAGCAGGACGCGGACTGAAGGGTATGCCCAGATGCTCATAAGCTAAGTGGGTGACGCATCTTCCGCGAGGCGTTCTTGATATAAAGCCCAGTCTTATGAGATATGGCTCGTACATATCCTCTATCGTGACGGCTTCCTCTCCTATCGTGACGGCAAGCGTTTCAAGCCCTACCGGTCCGCCGCCGTAATACTTTATCATTGCCTCAAGCATGCGCCTGTCGGTTGCGTCAAGTCCGAGCCTGTCTATATCCAGCTTTTCAAGAGCATATTCGGCTATAGCTCCGTCTATGACCCCGCTTCCCTTTACCTGTGCGAAATCCCTCACGCGCTTAAGCAGTCTGTTGGCTATTCTCGGCGTTCCGCGGGAGCACTCGGCTATCCTGCGCGCGCCGCTTTCGGTTATTTCATAATCCATTATTCCCGCGCTTCTCTTCACTATTTCATAGAGCTCGTCCGGACTGTAAAGCTCAAGCCTGAGCAGAACGCCGAAACGATCCCTGAGAGGAGTTGACAGCTGCCCTGAGCGTGTGGTTGCCCCTATGAGAGTAAATTTGGGGAGCTTCATCCTGAACGACCGCGCTGCGGGACCCTTTCCTATGATTATATCTATTTCATAATCCTCCATTGCGGGATACAGCACCTCTTCGACCGTTCTTGCAAGACGGTGTATCTCATCTATGAAGAGTATGTCATTCTCGCCCATATTGGTCAGAAGCGCCACGAGATCCCCCGGCTTCTCAATGGCAGGTCCGGATGTTATACGTATGTTGACATTCATTTCATTGGCGATGATTCCCGCAAGCGTAGTTTTTCCGAGACCGGGAGGTCCGTATAAAAGAACGTGGTCGAGAACGTCTGAGCGCTGCTTTGCGGCTTCGATGTAGACCGCAAGATTTTCCTTTGCAGCCTTCTGGCCAATATATTCATCAAGCGTTTTAGGACGCAGCGAGAGCTCTGTGTCCGAATCGGACTCCGTATGCTCTGGATCAAGCATACGGCTGTCAAGCTCAAATTCTTCAAAAGCACTCATCCGGAATACCTCCAATCAAAAACATATAGCAAAACCGGGCGCCGGCGTGCCTCAGGAAGAGTCCTGAAAGGTCTCCTCCCGGAGCGCATGGCATCCACTCCTGAGCACCCGAAACCGGCTCCGACGACATGGACGCCGTTTGATTCGGCGCTGCTGCCCGGCGGCACAGGAAAACGGCATGCGGCAGTGCCGTCAATATCAGCCCATATCTGTCTATATCTGCCTATATCAGCATATATCATCCTTTTATGAGCAGAATCATGACCTTGCGAGCTTTTTCAGCGCCTGCTTTACCGCTTCTTCGCTGTCCGCCGATGCGTCCACCCCGGAGAGCGCTCCCGCTATCTGGGAGCGCGTGTATCCCAGGACCGAAAGGACCTCGGCTGCCTCGTCAAGCGCCGTATGACCGGGCACCCCTGCGGATGGGCTGTCCTGCGGTCCGCTGTTTTCCGGATTCATGCCAAACACCGCAAACTTGTCCTTTAGTTCAAGAACGATGCGCGCCGCAGTCTTGGCGCCTATTCCCTGTGCTCGCGATATGGCGCGGGTGTCCTGAGAGGATATCGCCGCTGCGAGCTTTACAGGAGTAAAGACAGAAAGCACGGCGAGGGCTGCCTTCGGACCTATGCCGGACACGCCTATCAGCAGACGAAAGGCATCGAGCTCGTCCTCGTCCGCAAATCCGAAAAGCTCCACGGCGTCCTCTCTTACCGAGAGGTGCGTAAACAGCTTAACCACAGAGCCTTCTTTTCCGGCGACCGACGCAAGCGTCATTGCGCTCACCGTCAGCTTGTACCCCACTCCCCCGCAATCTATCACGGCAGTGTTGAGTGAGCACATGGACAGAATTCCGTTCAGATAGTAAAACATACGAAAATATACCTTTCATAAACAAGTCATAAAACAAGTGAGCAGTAAAAATGACCGGCGGCGGTACAAGTCCCTGCCGCGCGGGCATCGCAGCCTGTCCGGCGATTCATGGCAGAGCCCTGCCTGAACCTGCCGCGCGCACATTCGGTACTGTACCGAAAAAGCCCCAACCGCACCGAAGGCTTTTGCCTTCCGACACGCGGTATCCTGGGCACGGTCGGCCGCAGCTGAAAATTTTTGCATGAGATCATATTTACCCGGACAGTCCTTACCAAAACCGTCTTGCAAAAACAATGCTTGCCAAAACCGTGTTGCAAGGACGGCTCAGACTATATTGTAAAATCCCTTCAGCCTGGAGGCGCCGCTGTGGGCATGGCATATGGCTATAGCAAGGGCGTCAGCTGTGTCGTCGAGTTTCGGCACCTTGTCGAGTCCCAGTATCGTCTTGACCATAAGTATGACCTGCTTTTTATCCGCCTTGCCGTATCCGACCACCGACTGTTTGACCTGGAGCGGAGTATATTCGCTCACTGCCACCGATTTTCTTGCAGCCGAAAGCAGGATGACGCCTCTTGCTTCGGCAACCGATATAGCGGTAGTGGTATTGCTGTTGAAAAAGAGCTCCTCTATAGCCATCTCGTCGGGCTTGTACTTGTCGAGAAGCAGATTCATGTCGTTGTATATCAGGGACAGGCGGTATTCGACGGGCGTGTGTGCAGGAGTGGTAAGCGCACCGTAGGCAAGCGTGCGGAATTTGTTGCGCGAATATTCTATAACGCCGTATCCGACTATCGCTATTCCCGGATCTATTCCGATTATTACCGTATCGCTCACCTCCAGAATGCGGCAGAGAGCGTTGCCGCATATAGCCGCACATCAACGTCAGGAAAAAATATTACATCAGCGTATTGTACCATAAATCGCGCGCCTCGTCAAGGAGTTTTGCGATATTGCAGGGTACCGGAGTCAAGATAAAAAACGCTGTTTTAGCCGGGCGCGCCGCCGTGTAAAGCACTTGGCTTTCAGAGGCATATTTATCCGCCCGTTCCGCTCATATCAAAAAAAGCACCTGACAAACAGAAAAAAGGCACTTGACAAACAGCGCATTCTGTGTTATACTCTGTAAGTCAGCGCCGCGTACAGTTTTACGGGGGTATAGCTCAGCTGGGAGAGCGCTTGAATGGCATTCAAGAGGTCAGCGGTTCGATCCCGCTTATCTCCACCAAAAAAGCTGAAAACGCTGAAAAAAACCGGAGGTCCGCTTTTTGCGGTCTTCCGGTTTTTTCGTTTTTTGGTTTTTCCGGTTTTTTTGTTTTTCGTCCTTTTGTATGTGTTTTTTGTTTTCGTGTCAGCTTTGGTCTTGCCCTCTTCTCTGCTTATCCAGATTTTATTGATCTATCCGGGGTATACGTTTTCAGGAGCAAAACTTTCAAAAAGAAGAACAGAAGACGGTGCCGGGCAGACGATACGCGCCGCTCAGCCTTCAGTCCCGGCTTTCAGACTCGGTTTCAGTTCCCGCTTTCAGTCTCTGTAATAAATATCCCTTGTGTACACCTTGTCCATGCAGTCCTTTATTTCCTCGTTGTATCTGTTCGCTATTATGACGTCGGAGAGCCTTTTGAATTCCGAAAGATCGCGCACGACCCGGCTGCCCATAAAGGCATCCTGCCTGAGCACCGGCTCATATATTATTACCTCCGCGCCTTTTTCCTTTATCCTCTTCATGACTCCCTGTACAGAGCTCTGACGGAAGTTGTCGCTGCCCTCCTTCATTGTCAGCCGGTAAACCCCTACCACGCGCGGATGACGCGCGAGCACCTGCTCTGCTATGAAGTCCTTGCGGGTGCTGTTTGCCGAAACTATGGCAGATATTATATTCTGCGGAACGTCTCTGTAGTTTGCAAGAAGCTGCTTTGTATCCTTGGGAAGACAATAACCGCCGTAGCCGAAAGAAGGATTGTTGTAATGCATACCGATGCGGGGGTCAAGCCCCACTCCTTCTATTATTGCCCCGGAATCGAGCCCCCTCACCGCGGCGTAAGTATCCAGCTCGTTGAAGAAGGACACTCTGAGAGCAAGATAGGTATTTGCAAACAGCTTTACAGCTTCCGCCTCTGTCGCGTTCATTATGCGTATCTCAGGATTTTCGTCCGCCGCCCCCTGCGCAAGAAGTCCGGCAAAAATCTCAGCAGGACCGGAAAGAGCGGCGTCTTTATCCGGATATCCGACTATTATGCGACTTGGATGGAGGTTGTCGTAAAGCGCTCTGCCCTCGCGCAGAAACTCAGGACTGAACAATATTTTCTTACATCCTTTTTTTCTGCGGATGCTCTCGGTGAATCCTACGGGGACGGTCGATTTCACCACCATAACCGCGTCGGGATTGAACAGCATCACCCTGTCTATAACCGACTCTACAGAGGACGTGTCAAAGCAGTTCAGCTCCGTGTCGTAATCTGTCGGTGTGGATATGACGACAAAATCAGCGCCTGTGTAAGCCTCGCCGTCGTCGGAAGTGGCAGTGAGCGAAAGCCGCCCGGAAGCAAGAAATTCCTCTATTTCCCTGTCTTTTATCGGTGATTTCCCTTTGTTTATCAGCTCAACCTTTTCCGGAAGGATGTCCACTGCAGTGACGTCGTTATACTGTGCCAGAAGCACTGCAACAGAAAGCCCGACATATCCTGTCCCTGCAATCGCAATCTTCATTCAAACACTCCTTTGTCTGCAACTTTATTCTTTCTGTACATACGTTTTACTAATATGCTGAATATGTTCGGCGCACTGTCGGCTGCCGCCCACTCAGCACGGCTTTGCTCGGTGTATACATGGTATGGGTGCGCATACCATGCCCCTCTGTACCGGTACGTGTACCCCCCCTTTGTAACGGTACGTGTACCCCTTTTGTAACGGTGCGTGTACCCTGACCCTCTGTGCGGATTCAGATCGCGAGTATATCCGCTATTCTTCTGCAAGCAAAACCGTCCCCGTAGGAATCGCAGGGGCGCGCCATAGAGGAATATTCCTGAGGGTCATCGAGAAGCTTCATAAAATTCAGGTATATCCGGTTTTCGTCTGTTCCGACCGCACGCAGTACTCCGGCGTCAACCCCCTCCGGACGTTCGGTTTCATCCCTCATCACCAGCGTGGGTTTTCCGAGAGCGGCGGCTTCCTCCTGTACCCCTCCCGAATCTGTAAGCACAATTCTTGCGCGCGCCAGAATGTTGTGAAAATCCCTGACCTCAAGGGGACCGGTGAGGTGCACGGAAGGCAGGTCTCCGAGAATTTCCTCAGCCGCTTTTCTTACAAGTGGATTCATATGTACGGGAAACAATATCCTTACAAATGGTCTTTCAAGGGCGACGCGGCGCACCGCTCTGAGCATTCCTCTCATAGTGTCGCCAAGACTTTCCCTTCTGTGCGCTGTCACGAGAACGAGAGGAGCACCCGATGCCCATTCGAGTTCCGGGTGGGTATAATTTTCATTTACCGTATATCTGAGCGCGTCTATGACCGTATTGCCCGTCACCCACACGCGCTCCGGTGCGGCCCCTTCTCTTATGAGATTGCCGGCGGCCTGCCCTGTCGGGGAAAAATTATAGCTTGCCATGAGCGCTATTGCACGTCGGTCAAGCTCTTCAGGAAAAGGAGAACGCATGTCGCCGGTACGCAGACCGGCTTCGACATGAGCTACCGGCACTCCTGAAAAGAAGCATGCGAGCGCGCCTGCAAATGCGGTGATCGTGTCTCCGTGGACCGCCACGACATCAGGGTGAAAATCGGCAAGGGCTTTTTGGGTACCGGTAAGTACCGCTGCAAAAAGGGAGGAAAGGGTCTGGGAATTTTTCATCACGCGCATGTTCCTGTCGGCTGTAACGCCGAAGGATGAAAGCACACCCGTCAGCATTTGTCTGTGCTGACCGCTTACACACACGACGGTCTCAATACCGCTGCGGGTTTTAAGTTCTGTGACAAGAGGGCACATTTTCACGGCCTCGGGCCGCGTGCCGAAAAGGAGCATTATCTTTTTCATCGCTGAGTCCTCCCGGACATTGTTGTGTAAAGATACGTCCTTTTTAAAAAACTTTCAGCACGTTTGAAGATACGTCCTTTTTAAAAAATTCCGTCGTGTTTGAAAATACGTCTTTTTAAAAAATTTCAGTGCGTTTGAAGATACGTCTTTTTAAAAAATTTCAGTGCGTTTGAAGATACGTCTTTTTAAAAATTTTCAGCACGTTTGAAGATACGTCTTTTTAAAAATTTTCAGTGCGTTTGAAGATACGTCCTTTTTTAAAAATTTCAGTGCGTTTGAAGATACGTCCTTTTTTAAAAATTTCAGTGCGTTTGAAGATACGTCCTTTTTTAAAAATTTCCGGCGTGTGTGAAGATACGTCCTTTTTTAAAAATTTCCGGCGTGTGTGAAGATACGTCCTTTTTTAAAAATTTCCGGCGTGTGTGAAGATACGTCCTTTTTTAAAAATTTCAGTGCGTTTGAAGATACGTCCTTTTTTAAAAATTTCCGGCGTGTGTGAAGATACGTCCTTTTTTAAAAATGCCGCATGTGCGAATATACGTCTTTCTTTATTTAAAAATAGCGCGCGGCGGGCGATACAGCTCTATATTTCAAGAAGACCAGAAACGGATTCCTCGCGTCCGGCATGCATGTAGACACGCGGGACCCTGTGCCCGACGGCACAGGCTATCTCGTAATTTATGGTGGAATTTGCCTTTGCAAGCGAATCGAGCGAGTTCGGTCCGTGTGCAGCATAAAGCTTAACCACAGACCCGACTCCCGCGCCGTCTATTCCGCTTATATCTATCATACACTGATCCATGCATATCCGGCCTATCACCGGCGCTCTTCCGTCACCCACAGAAACTGAAAGCCCGTTTCTGTAATTTGAACGCCAGAGCCCGTCTGCATAGCCCACCGGGATCGTAGCCACCTTCATGTCCTGGAGGGCAACAAAATCCCTTCCGTAGCTTACCGGCTCGTTTTTTCTTACCGTCTTCACGTGGTCTATTATGCTGAACAGCTCAAGACACGGCTTGATATGCGGCAGATTATTCATTTTATCCGACGGAGCAAGCCCGTATAAGACTATTCCTGCGCGTACCATGTCGAGTCTCGTCTGAGGATAATCAAATATTGCCGCGCTGTTGGCACAGTGTCTTATTCCGGGATCTGCGCCGTGCCGGACAAGAGTGTCTACGGCATGTGTAAAAGAATAGAATTGGCACATGGTATAATCCTTTCCGCCATTTCCTTCATCTGCCGATGCGAAATGCGTAAATATCCCGGTAACCTGAATGGCGGGAAGGCAAAAGACAGAGAGCACCTCCTCTGAGGCGAATCTGCCGTCTCTGCACTCAAACCCTATACGTCCCATCCCCGTATCGAGCTTTATGTGGACCTTTACTACCGCGCCGGCGGCCGCGGCGCAGGATGAAAGCCTGCGTGCATAGTCGATAGAAAACACGCACTGCGTTATGTCAGAGCCGCAAAGAACGGCGGCACATTCGGGGTCGGTATAGCCAAGAATGAGTATCGGAAGTGACGTTCCGGCATCCCGGAGCTGAAGCGCCTCCTCAATATTTGATACGGCAAGAAACCCCGCTCCGAGGCTCTCATACAGCTTTGACAGCCTGATTGCGCCATGACCGTAGGCGTTTGCCTTCACCACGCAGCAAACCTGGCTTTCACCCGCCGCCTTTTTCACAGTTGCAAAATTTTCTGCTGCGGCGTCGAGGTCGATCTGTGCCCAGCATCTTTTCTGATAAGGTTTCAGTATCATCTGATCATCTCTTCTGTATTCTCTTGTATTCCCGCGTTATTCACGGCTCTCGCACTATTTATGGCTCTTGCACTATTCACACAAGCGCCTGTGATAATCAGACCGTCGCCTCATGGCAGTCGCCGGCTGGCAGTTTGTATGGCGACGGGCATTGTGGTGCATTTGTGAGCGGGGGCGCGGTTTGCACACGCCGCCGCATCAGCGCAGCTGTCCTGATATACTATGCCGTATTAAAGCCGGAAATTACAGATCTGTCTTTCCGGAGGGGCAATGTCTGTGTGAAAAGCTGATGACTCGCCTGTGTGGTATGTCTCACGCCGCCGCGGTTTTATGCGCGGTTTCCTCCGCATGGGATGCAGAGCGCAGTACAGGCAGAAGCGTTTTTGTCAGCTCCGCTGTATCTGCTCTTCCTGCTCCGCTGTATCTGCTCTTCCACGCAAGGTCTGCCGCGCCGGCACTCCGCAGTTTTTCCGGCTCCCGCTCTGCCGCTTTAAACGCCGCTTTTGTGCTCTTACGTATTTTGACGCTCTATTTTCTGAAGCTTTTGTTCTTCACGGCGCTGCTTTGCAAGTGCCAGAGCGCTGTGAGCAGCCGTGTTGCCCTCTCCCGCCGCCTTGGCAAGCTGATACGGTCTTCCGGTTACGTCGCCGGCGGCGAAGCATCCCCTGACAGAAGCCGACATATCCCTGCTGACAACTATGTGACCGTCTTCGTCAGTGGCAAGACCGAACATCAGCGCAGACGGAGAGACCGAGCGCTTCAGGAAGAAAACTCCGTCCACATCTATGGACTCTCCGGAGGATGTGATCACGCTTTGTACCTTCATACCCCCGGAAACTTCTTTTACCGTTCCTCCGGCAATTCTTAGAGTGTCGCTCTCTTTGACCGACGTCTCCTTCATGACCGGAAAGTAATACATATAGCCTGCAAGTGAGGAAAGATATACCGCCTCGTGCTCAAGGGCCGGCGAATCGCACACCACCGCTATTTTCTTTCCGCGGTACAGCTCTCCGTCGCAGGTGGCGCAGTACGAGACGCCCCTGCCGAGAAATTCAAGCTCGCCCTTTGCCGGTTTGAGCGACTGTACTCCGGAAGCGATTATTACCGAAAACGCGTTAACGCTTCTTTTATCCGTCAAAACAGACAGGTAGTCCCCCATATCGTATATTCCGACAACATTTTCATTCCGGATTTCAACGCCCGCCGCCGACAGGTGCTCTGCAAACAGTCTGTTAAGTTCAGGACCTGTCACTTCGGGCAAACCGGGATAATTTCTTATAAGCTCAGACCTTTCAACCTTTTCACTCAATGAAGAATGTCCGAACAGAATAAAATCCGCTCCGAGTATCTTGAGATTCACAGCCGCGGATATACCGGCAGGACCGGTTCCCACAACGATGACATCACAGATTTCGCTATTGTCAGCCATATAATATTTCCTCCGTCGTCTCACTACAAAACTTTCCCAGAAAAGCGGCGTTTATTGCTACGTACAGGCAAAAAGCTCCATTTCCCCCGATAAATTTCGCGTTTTGTTGACAATGTTTACTTTTTGTCTATGGTATTTCGACCGATTTTGAGTTATGCTATATTCTGATGCATGGGCTACTGTATACGCTGCTGTCCTTGCGCGTTATTCAATTTTGGATTATATCACATTTTTTCAGCTTTTTCAAGTTCCCTGAAACTTTTCGGTTCATAGCGTCTTTTGCTGTCAGCCGTCAATTCGCGCCGGCTTTGCCATGGTTATCTGATCAAAAGGTCTGTAATGTACTGATCTGAAAAACGGAATTTTCAGAAAAGGATTTTTCAAAAAGCTCTGCAGAAATATTCTGCAGAAATATTCTTTGAAAATTCCTGAAAAAACACCTCTGAAAAATTTTCTTGAATTTTTAAAAGACTCCGGGAAATATTTTATGTTTTTTTCGGAAGACTCTTCGGAAACGCTTTCAGAACGCTTTCTGAAAAACTGTCCGGAGGGATTTTCTGAAATTTTTCCGAAAAGACAGTGACATACAAATTTGAGGAAGCAGAAATCCAAAAGAGACGTCTGTGAACGGGAAAACTCCTAAAAGCTCATTATTCAGCCCCGCATCACGCGCACAAAAACGCATCGCATTCCCGTTGAATATTTCTTTAGAATTACAGCACAAGACGCAGAGTATTCAATTATCCGGAAGACATTCGTTAAAAGACATTTCAGAGAAAGGACTGAACCATATCATATGCTCGTAGCTCTCATATGCTCCGTCGCCGGGTATTTTCTCGGAAGTCTGCTGTTCGCGCAATACTGGGGCAGGATACTCACCAAAAGAGACATAGCATGTCAGAGCCCGGACAACAATCCGGGAACCTTCAATGCATTCAGATACGGCGGATTTGCATGCGGCGCGCTTACGCTCTTCTGCGACCTTGCCAAGGGCTTTCTGCCGGTATTCATTTACAACACGAACACAAGGCAGGAGAAAACCGGATTTGATATTCTTCTCTGCCTGGTAATGGCTGCGCCTGTAGCCGGGCACGCCTTTCCTGTATTTCACGGATTCAGGGGCGGAAAAGGCATTGCCGTGAGCTTCGGGAGCCTGCTCGGTCTGTTTCCAAATATACTTCCGGCAGCCACCCTTGCCGCCGTATTCATATTCTTCTCCCTTTTCATAGTGATATCCCCTCACTATTACCGCACGGTATTCACATATCTGTGCGCGATACCGCTGTTGTTTCTCGTGCCGGGAGGAGTGAGGGTAATGCACGGATACCTGCTTATAACTGCCATAATAATGTTCAGACTTGTAAAAAGCAATGAAGAAAAAGGAAAGTGCAGGATAAGACCTATATGGAAGCGCTTATAATGTCTTGCTCGACCGGCGGAGGTCACAACAGCGCCGGGATGGCTCTTGCCGATGAGCTGAAAAAAAGAGGACACAACGTTACCTTTCTCGACCCATACACACTTGCGGGCGAAAAAGTCAGCCTCGTGATAAGCAACTCTTACGTAAAACTGGTACAGAAATCCCCCCGCATTTTCGGATTCGCTTATTTTCTGGCTGAAAAATACCGTCATCTCCCGATAAAATCCCCGGTATACAGGCTGAACCGCAGAATGGTACCGCACATGCGCAGATACCTTTCGGAAAATCATTTTGACTTCATACTCATGCCTCATCTTTATCCGACGCTTATACTTGCAAATCTGAGAAACACAGGCTTTGAGGTACCTCCCACTGTACTTATATCCACCGACTATGCCTGCATACCCTTCATGGAGGAGTCTAACTGCGACCTTACTGTAACGGCTTGCGACCTGCTCGAACCGCAATACGTCGGTTATGGCATACCGAGGGAAAAGCTGAGGTCCTGCGGCATACCCGTGAGGGCGGCGTTCACAGACGGCATGACGAGAGAAGAGGCGAGGAAAACGCTTGGCTATGAACCGGAAATAAAGTACCTGTTGCTGTCAGGCGGCAGCATCGGGGCCGGGAAGCTCACGACCGCCCTGCGCACACTGGTGTCATATGTGAGCAAAAGAGAAGATATACGCCTCACGGTAGTGTGCGGAAACAACGAAAAGCTTTTCCGCAGACTGTCCGTAAAATATTCGGGCAATAACAAACTCGTGATATTGAAGAGCACCGATAAAATGGCTGTCTACATGAAGGCGTGCGACTGCTTCATAGGAAAGCCCGGAGGTCTTTCCTCCACCGAAGCGGCGGTTACCGGAACACCGCTCATACATCTTGCTCCGATCCCTGGCTGTGAAACTATAAACGCCGCCTTTTTCGCAGGGCTCGGAATGAGCCTTTACGTCAGAAAGCCGCGCCGCGAAATAAAAAGCGCGCTCATACGCATATTTGATGAAAACTATGCTAAAGAGATGAAAAACGCGCAGGCAAAGTATATAAACAGGCATGCGGCAAGCGATATATGTGACTGCGTTGAAGAGCTGCTCAGACAGAGCCGCAAAACAGACGATAATACCGAAGAACAGCCGTCTGGCGTGCAGGCTTGATCTTCCCGCAAAGCCGGTCCTTGTTTTATGCAGAGCTTCTGCAATGCCATGTTGCGGAAGCTCTGCGTAAAAGGCATTAACGGCTATATAGCCGCCTCTGCCGGTGATAAATGCGGTGCCGGATTTATGCCGGATTTATTTTTTTCCATATTTCAATTTTTTTTGAAATATGGTATTGACAAACATGTTTTTGTGTGATATACTTACTTCTGCCTTTGTGAAGGGCGTTTGTTTGCGGGCCATTAGCTCAGTTGGTCAGAGCTACCGGCTCATAACCGGTTGGTCCGGGGTTCGAGTCCCTGATGGCCCACCACACTGCGGCGGAGTTTTCTCCGCCGCGACCGCAATTCGGCGCACTCCGTGGACAAGCGGTTCAATTTAAGACAGATCCCGATTTTTCGTGCTCGGGGGAGACGTTCATGCTTGCCCCGGGTTTCTTTTTGCACAGCCTCCTGCGTGTGCATAGTTCTCTTACATGGAGGAATTGAAATTGGAAATTCTTGAAATCGTACTGGGCATCGCCATATGCGTCATGGCGGTCATCCTTACCGTTACGATCCTTCTTATTTCGAGCAAGGACACCGGTCTTTCAGCTACCATAACGGGAAGTGCCTCGGAAAACTTTTTCGGGCAGGGCAAGGTAAAGACCAAGGATAAAAGACGCAACAAGCTCGTTTTGGTACTTTCTATAATATTTGTTGCCATTGTTATCACCTTTTACGTCACCCAGCTTTCCAAGGCAAAGGTCGACTACGGCAATCCCGATGACTATTACGGTCTCCCTGAGACTTCGGCTACGACCGAGGAAGAGGAAGAGGAAGAAGAACCCGAGCAGACAACAAGCGGAGCGGACGATACAAGCGCCGCCCCGACTACTACGGAGGCTTCGCCCGCTACAGAGGCGCCGTCTGACGACGCTGAGTAAAATGGGCCTGTCGGCACAGTAGGTGCCACCATACTTTCGTTCATTTGATATAAATACCGCACACAAAGATGTGTGCGGTATTTTTTGTTTTGCAACGGGCTTTCAGAATATCCGCAAAGCTTCATTTGCAACGGGCTTTCAGGAACGTGCAAGGCGGTCTGTTAAAGCCGGCTTGAACCTTCAAAGGATATATTCGCTCTCCTGATGAAGACGCATGTCTGCGCGGACTACAGCAATGCGAGCCGTTCACGCGCCTGTGCACCCTACGGTTTTGCTTGTAAGAGCGACGGCACAGCCGGCGAGCTGTTCCGCCGTTTCTGAAAGATCACATAGTTTCAAAAAAGACTTGTTTTTATTCCGCATTGATATTATAATTGAGGTGGTGCAGTTCAGCCGCAGTGAGCGGGGGCTGTTGAAACAACGGACCATACATATTTGTACACAGGTCCGCATAAAAACTACTATGACAAAGAGAGGTGTGTGCCATGTCAAAGCTGTCTCAGAAATATTCCGATCTCAAGCAGAAGATCGGAGGCAACCGCGAGATAACGCACTATGAAGAGACCTTCGGAATGCCGCGCGAGGAGTACATGCATATTACTCCCCCAAACAAATACATACGGAGGATACTCGGCGAGCTTGATTTTGCCATAAGACTTTCCGATTCCTCAGGTGCGGCTTTCGAAAAGGAAATAGAAAGCGCCCTGGACCTTCTGCTTGAAAAAGTCAGGGATCAGGGAGTCATAACAAAAGCCGACTGCAAGAACGCCGAAAAGCTGATGCTCCCTCTAAAAGAAACGGCGAAACAGTACAAACTCATACTTGCAGGTCATGCACACATAGACATGAACTGGATGTGGAGCTGGCACGAAACAGTTGCTGCAACTCTCGCCACCTTCCGCACCATGCTCGACATAATGAACGAATACCCGGATTTCTGTTTTTCCCAGTCTCAGGCGGCTGTATATAAAATAGCCGAGGAATTTGACCCTGAGCTTGCCGAAGAGATAAAGAAGCGCATACATGAAGGAAGGTGGGAGGTAACCGCCTCCGCATGGGTGGAAACCGACAAAAACATGCCGAACACCGAAAGCCTTCTGCGTCATATAAAATACACCAAGAGATACATGAAAGAGCACTGGGGAGTTGACGCCGACAAGCTCGAAGTAGACTTCTCTCCCGACACGTTCGGACACTCGGCGCACATACCGGAGATAGACATGTTCTCAGGAGTGAAATACTACTATCACTGCCGCGCGCTCGACGGAGACCAGGCGCTGTACCGCTGGAAGAGCCCGTCGGGAAAAGAGCTTCTCTGTTACCGCGAACAGTATTGGTACAACAGCGGCATAACGCCGAAGATAGGCGCAGGTATAATAGACATATCAAGGCGCTGCTCCGGCTTCAAGACGGGGCTGATAGTATACGGCGTCGGTGACCACGGAGGAGGACCAACAAGGCGCGACATAGAGAGAGCAGTCGAAATGGCATCGTGGCCGATATTTCCGCAGATAAAATTCGGAACACTCTCCGAGTTTTTTGCCGAGGCGGAGTCGGTAAGAGACAGCCTTCCGGTCGTGGACCATGAGCTCAACTACTTTGCCCCCGGATGCTATACGACACAGTCAAGACTCAAGAAGGCAAACCGCGCATGCGAGAGAGCGCTCGTGAATGCGGAAGCAATGGCTGCCATGGCAAACGTCAAGGCAGGTGTGCCGTTTTCAGACAGATATCTCGAAAAGGCATGGCACAACGTGTTGTTCACGCATTTCCATGATATACTCACAGGCTCCTGCGTGCAGGACAGCCGCGAGCACGCAATGGGTCTGTTTTCCGAATCGCTCGCCGCAGCCCAGACGATGTTTTCCGGAAGTATGAAGAAGCTGACCGACAAGATAAACACCTCCGGAATAGAAACCGACCCTCAGGACCCGGACTCGCAGGCGGAAGGCGCCGGCGCAGGATACGGAGTTGACGGTTTTACCAGTTCAATGCCGAGAAGCGAACGCGGAAACGGCAAGACACGAATATTCTGCGTTTTCAATCCCACCCCGGTCATGAAAGACGAGCCGGTCGAGATAACAGTGTGGGACTGGACGGCTGACCTGCGCAGAGTCAGCGTGACCGACGCCGCAGGAAACGACCTTCCCTTCCAGCTCCTTTCGTCTCATCTTGAGACATACTGGGATCACAAATACTTCAAAGTGCTTGTAATGGCAAAGGTGGCGCCTTATGGATATACCACAGTTGTACTGCGTGAAAAAGAGCTTGAAGGCGATTATCCGATATATTTTCAGGGCCAGCACAGGACAAACGGGAACGATGTGCGAAATTTTGTTCTTGAAAACGAGTATCTGCGCGCCGAATTTGACTGCATGAACGGTCAGCTGGTATCACTGAAGGACACCGGAAACGGACGCGAATTTCTGAAAGCCGGAGCAAAGGCGGGCCTCAGGCTCGTGGATACCGAATGCGCCACATCCAATGCATGGTGCATAGGCAATTATCTGAAGGTAACTCCGGTAGACAAGGCAGTCCGTATATGCCGCAGCGTTTCGGGTGCTCTGAGAAACGGATTTTATACCGAATACAGGATACGCGGCTCTGTAATAAAACAGACGATATATTTAGACCGCGGAGCAAAGGCATTTAACGTCTCGCTTGATATCGACTGGCATGAAGCCGGGGGAGATACAATACCCGTGCTCACCTATGAGCTTCCCGCGGCATCCGCCGACAGCTTCCTTTACGACGTGCCTGCAGGCGCTGTCTCACGCACCGCGATAAATCACGACGTTCCCGGCCTCCAGTACGGAGCGGCAGTAAACGAGACGCTTGCAAAATGCGTTGCCGTTGTGAACGAAGGAAAATACGGGTACAGAGGCTGCCCGGACGGCACGCTT
The DNA here is from genome assembly GCA_944392615.1 of uncultured Clostridia bacterium. Lineage (GTDB taxonomy): Bacteria > Bacillota > Clostridia > Oscillospirales > CAG-272 > RGIG1993. The sequence continues at coordinate 38,937 of CALXXF010000005.1, read as the reverse complement.
GTCTCGACGTTTATAAACAGCGCAACCTCTCCCGACCCGTATCCTGAGAGAGGAAGGCACCGTATAGAGTTCGCAGTCGGAGTTTTTGACGCCGACAGAAAAATTCTTGAAGACAATGCGACCTCAATAAACAACAAGCTTTCATATCAGCCTGCTCTGAAGCATGACGGCACCCTGCCCACTTCCGGAAATCTCTTCGGCTTTTCCTCCGCTTCGTCTGTGATATCGGCTATAGAGGCTGAGCAGAACGGACTTCTCATAAGGCTTTACAACACCGGAGGCACCGAGGACACGTGCGGCTTTGTGTTCGACAGCGATATAGACAATGTGTCGTTTTCCGACAACAGCGAAAGAGCCGTTGACAGGAATGCGAGTGTCTCAAAGAACACATTTGAATTCAGTATAGCCCCGTACAGCCTTCTGAATGTCACGGTAAAAACAAAGTGATGTAAACGGCAAACTGTAAAAAGAAGATATACTCAAAATAGGTTTTCAAAAAAAACCTGCAAAAAGACCGGGCAGGCGCACCTGAGTAGCTGTGCGCTTGTACCCGGTCTTTTGTTTTATCGCAGCTGAGCTTCTGTTTTATCGGAAATGAGCTTTTGTTTTGGGACTGATCTTAAGTTCGTTTTTTCCCGCCGCATATCCGGACCAGGACGGCTTATGACAAAAGTAAAAATTTTACTCTAATTCCTGTATTTACTATTTGCATATTATGCTATAATTGTTGATATTTGTGTATATAAATAGTATAATATATCCTGTCGGAGCGCCTGAGCGCGATTCCGTCAGGATATAAAAAAGGAATGGTCATATGCAATCAGATTATCACGTATCAAAGCGCGCGCTTGTTTTTTTGCTCGTCACGGCAGCGACGGCGGCGCTTATTACAGGCTCCCTGCCCTGCGCCGCCCTGATGGGAGCAGGCGTAAAGGAACCGCTTTCGGTAGCGGATGTGCCTGTTGACGAATACCCGCTCGGCTCTTTTTTCACCAAAGATTCAAAGGCATGCACCTGCCATAACACGGGGGTCGACTGCATTGCTTCCGGGAGCAACTGTAACTGCATGCGCTACTGGAAAACAGGAGATCCCCGCACATGTGAAATCGACCTTCTCGGAGTACAGTGCATCGGCTTCGCGCGGTTCTGTCAGTACCGCATGTACGGCGCCATAGATTACGGAGACACGGCATACATGTTTGAAAACATTCTCGGCTCTTCGCTCAGCGCATGGAGCTATGACGCCGGAGATATAGAACGTTACATAAAAGAGGCGGGTGCTGGAGCCCATATACGGATAGGCACGCATTCGTTGATAGTATGGAAAATATATGACGACGGATTCGTAAGCTATGAATGCAACGGCACCACTGCCGCAAGCGCTTGCAAGGTTTACTCACGGGCGTTCACATGGAATGATTTTTACACCGCATACAGGGCAAAGACCTGGAAAAGTCTCAATGCTGTAAAAGAAGAGTATGTGGACACTACAAAAGCTCCGGAAACTGTGGAAGCTCCGGAGACTGTGGAAACCCCGGAGACTGTGGAAGCTCCGGAGACTGCCGTAACCACATCTCAGCAAGAAGAGACGCAAGAACCTCTTCCTGTCACAGATGTAACTTCTGAACAAGCGGACGTTTCCACAAGCGACACGCTGCAGCCTCAGCCCGGAGAATCGGCCGTACCTGACGAAGGGAAAAGCGAGGAGACGACGCAGGAAAACGGAGTTACCGAAGAAGGCTCCGAAAGCCAGATTTCACCGGACGGCGGAAATGACGCGGATCTTTCACAAGATTCGCAGGATGAGGCTATTTCAAATCAAGAGCATACGGAAGAACCTGCCGATATCTCAACAGACTACCGACAGCACACGCAGAGCGAAGATCCTATCCACGCCCACGGAGTTGACCGGACGTTGTCTTCCCCGCCCTTTCAGTATGATTGCTGCGAAAAGATAAACGGGATCTACGAGGAAAATCAAAAACACGCCTTCTGTACAGGGGTCGGACTTACAGCCCCTGCGCCATACAGGAACATAGGCATATCCGCACTTCTGATATTGAAGTTCATCAAGATATTACCGAAATAGAATCATACCGCGCTGTATAGGAATAAGTCCGCCCTGTATGCAAGCAAATACCCCCGGTCTTTTGCCCTTCATAAGACCGGGGGTATCCTTATCCGCTGCCCACTGCATCGGCCTGACGGCGCGACCGGGGGTATACTTATCTGCCGCCCCCTGCATCGGCCTGACGGCGCAACCGGGGCGCGACCGGTCTGACGGAATCGCAAAGGCGACAGCTTTTTGTCAATAGCGCTTGACGGTTATCTCCTCTGTATTTGCAAAAGCCTCGTCTTCAAGCGATGAAAAATCCATGCGTTTTTCCTGCTCCTCGACCCTGTCCAGGGACGGCCTTGTCTTGGGGTGCTTAGGCGTAAATACCGTACAGCAGTCCTCATACGGAAGTATCGATGTCTCGAATGTATTTATTTTTCTGGCTATAGCTATTATCTCTTCCTTGTCCATGCCTATGCACGGCCTGAATACGGGCATATCAACCACCCTGTCGGTAACTCCGAGCGCCTGCATTGTCTGGCTTGCCACCTGCCCCAGACTCTCACCTGTAACGATAGCTTCGCAGTAATATTTGCGGGCACAGCGTTCCGCAAGGCGCATCATGCTTCTCCTCAAGAGAAGTGTAAAATATTCTTCCTCCACTGACCGGCGCATCTGCTCCTGAATCCTGGTGAGGGATATGACATGCATGTTCAGCTTTCCGGTATACTCGGCAAGAATATGTGCAAGCGACACGACCTTTTCTTTTGCCCTCTCGCTTGTATACGGAAAGCTCTCGAAGTGGAGGGCATCAATCACAGCCCCTCTTTTCGCCATCATATATCCTGCTACCGGAGAATCTATCCCGCCCGACAGGAGTAAAAGAGCCCTTCCGGCGCTTCCGCACGGAATGCCGCCGGCACCTCTTGTACCTTCGGCGTGCAGGTATGCCGCATTCTCACGCACTTCTACGTGAAAAATCCGCTGTGGAGAATAGAGATCGACTTTAAGCCCAGGAACTTTTTCAAGCACGGCGCCTCCTACCTCAGCCGATATTTCGGGAGATGTAAACGGGAACCGCTTGTCCGAGCGCTTTCCCGTAACCTTGAAGGTCTCTGTGCCTTTTATGTAACGGGGCAGATATTCTGCTGCCGTCTTCTTTATTTCTTCCATATCCTTTTCACAGGCGGCGGCGCGTATGACTGCGGATATACCGAAAACCGTATTAACTCTTCTCAGCGCTTCTTCAAAATCAAAATCGTCTGAACGCGGCTCTATGTAAAGAACAGACTGACACGTGCTTATATCGCATGTTCCCAGTTCCTTGAGTCTTCTTTTTATCTGCGCGGTGAGAAGGCTCTCAAAATATGACTTGTTAAGTCCCTTCAGTACTATCTCACCGTATTTGCACAAAATTACTTCTCTCATTGCGATCTCCCGTGCCGCATCAGGCGGCTGAAAACTTTTTAAATTTGTTTATAAATTTGTTTATAATGATTTTTAATATTTTTAATGATTTTTACCGATTGAAAATAATGCCTGCAATAAGGAATACAAGCCACCGTTTTTTTTCGTCCGATTTTACAAAAAAGTTTTTCAGGTTTTTGACATTTGTATTTTAATAAAATTCTTTCCAAAATTCCTTTATAATTCTTAAAAAATCTTTCAAAAATCTTTAAATAAACTTTCAATTTTTTAAAAAATCCAAAAACTTTTTGAAAAAAATTTCCTTAAAGATTTTTAAAAACCATTGTTAAAAATCCTTTTTAAAAATTCTCTCAAAAAATTTTTGAAGGCGCTGAAGTAGAGCGCGCTGCCCCGGCTCATGTTTTTGAACGCGAAGGCGGAAAAGCGTACCGCTTGCCGCTGTATGTCACAATATAATTCTCTCTGTCCAAAGTCCATCTGTCGTCTGAAAATATAGGAAAATTGAGCGCAGCGAATCTGTCGTCGCCGCAGATATAAGAATACAGACTCGACAGCGCGCCGTTGCCATAATGAGCGCTTTCAAGGGCAAAGACATCATTCCTGTCCTGATCTGTAAGTCCGAAGTATGAGAAGCCCGCCCCGGAGCATACGGAGCTTTCCCACGTAGGGTCGCAGTGATAGCTCTTTCCGTCTACTGTTATGACGCACCAGGCATGCTCCGCGCCGTCGGAACGGCTTTCAAGGAAAAGCACCTCTGCTCTTATGCCGACCTGGAGCAGCAGATAGCTGTATGCCTCAGCAAATCCGTAGCATATCGATTCCCCGTTCATAAGAGCATAGTACGCATTTGTCTGCCACTGCTCATATGCGTGCGTGAAATAATCGACTTCGGACGAGATCCAGTGATAAAGCAAAAGAGCAGCGATGCACTCATCGTCTCCGAAAAGAAGCGTTTCGGCTATGATGCTCTCAACGCGTTCTTTGAATTCCGTCACCTTTCTCAGGTGCTCATCCCGCTGGTATCTGTAGTCGAATACGGCGCTGAGCGATTCCGCATCAAAGGTGACAGACGCGAGGGCAGACAGCGGAAATCCGGCAAAAATGTTGTCTTCGACAGCCTTCATTACCTCAAGTGATGAAAAAGACACGGTATTTCTGTGATTTATAAGAGCCTTTATAAAATCAAGTGCGCCTTCGCCATATTCCTCCCCCGCCTCAGAAAAAAGCGCCGGGAGCTTATAAGGATTCCAGTTTATGCGCATAGGTTCGCCGGGCTCGCCGGCAATGACCTCTGTGTCAAAGACAATATCCGGATATTCGGGCTCTTCCTGACCCTGCGACGTCGTCACTGCGTCCTGCTTTTCAGTATCATGGCTGTCTGTATATGAATCTTCCGTATCTTCATTTTCTGCGGCGGCGCCTGATGTATCCGTGCCCTGCGGGCGCAATCCATTTGCATATGTTTCTTCAGTACCCGGCAGAGCCGGAGATGAGCAGCCGGAAAGGGCTGTCACAATGACCGTAAGAAGTGCCAAAAAAAATATTATTATAAATTCCGTTGCTCTGTTTTTTTTCATTTACAGGTTCTCCGACATTCATATATGCAAGTGAGTACGAGCTCCGGAAAAACCGGGCGCGACATTTTCCGACAGCCTTTGCCGAAAAGTCATGTACCCAATACGGCAGATTTGAGTGCTCTATTGTGAGAGTGATGTTTTTGTGTTAAAATGATATCCGTGGACAAGACAGAAATATACAGGAGGTTTTCAGATGTTTTATGTCATGAGCGACCTGCACGGCCGCTACGATAAATACACCGAGATGATAGATAAAATCGCTCTTAAGGACTCAGACAGCCTTTTTATAAACGGAGACATCTGCGACAGGGGTCCTGAGCCCATGAAGATCATGAAAGACGCGCTTATGCGCTGCAATGTTTTTCCTATAATAGGCGACTGCGACTACCGCGCTCTCCGGATGCTGTCGTCCATGGAGGGTGAGAAGGCGCGCAAGGATTCAGCGTACATGAAAAGCTTTGCGGCATGGCTGAAAGATGGGGGAATGCCTACAGTAACAGAATTCAGAGGACTTTCAGACGAAGAGAAGAGCGATATACTCGACTATATAAGGGAAGAATTTGTAGCATACGATGAAATAACCACATCAGAAGGGGACTATTTGCTGGTACACGCCGGACTGCCTGGCTTTGCCGAAGGCATGAACCCCGACGACTACAGTGTAAAGGATATAATAAGCTGTCCGGCAGACTTTTCAAGGGAGTATTTCAGCGACAAAATACTGATAACCGGGCACACACCGACGTTTAAAATAGATGAAAACAGCCGGAACATGATATACCGGCGAAACGGTCAGATAGGCATTGACTGCGGACTCGCCGAGGGCGGCACGCTCGGCTGCCTTTGCCTTGATAACGGAAAAGAATTCTACGTATGACCGCCGTTTGCTCGCGGCTTGCGTAAATCAAAAGACACGCTCACGGCTTGCGCAAATCAATAGACACGCTCACGGCTTGCGCAAATCAAAAGACACACTCGCGGCTTGCGCAAGGGCAGGTGCCGGAGTGCAGGGATTACTTCCCTGCGCCGGCACTTGCCTTTTCTTTTTCAAGAAAATATATCATGGAATCGGAAAGCGCCTGCCAGCTTGCGTCTATTATGTCCGGAGACACCCCGACTGTCCTCCACACGCTCTTGTTGTCTGTGGTACTGACTCTAACGAGCACCTTTGAAGCGGTATTTTCGCTTCCGGAATCAAGTACCCGCACCTTGTAATCACAGAGACGTATCTGGGATATTTTCGGATAGAAGCGGGAAAGGGCCTTTCTCAAGGCAAGGTCGAGGGCGTTTACAGGTCCCTGCCCCTCTGCGGCGGTTATTTCCTCGCTGTCTCCCACCTTTATTTTGACTACAGCGGAGCAAACCGGCTTTATCTCACTTTTAGACTCGCTTATCATGACGTTGAAGCTCATAAGCTTGAAAAAACCGCCGAGGTCGTCCCCCTGTTCGGGGCAGATAATCTCGCGCAGTCTTAAAGACAGGGACGCTTCGGCGTCCTCAAAGCGGTAGCCCTGCGCCTCAAGCTGCTTTATTCTTTGTGTGCCTGCCGCAACGAGCGGAGAATCCTTCGTTATACCGGGAAGAATACCGAGCATTTTGGAATGAACGGCGCTCTTGCCCGACAGAGCGGATATGAGGATGTTTCTTTCATTACCAACCGATTCCGGCTCTGTGTGTTCAAACGACGCGGGATTTTTGTTAACGGCGTCTACATGCATGCCAGCTTTGTGTGTAAACGCGCTTCCTCCCACAAACGGTTCGCTTTCATCAAAGGCGTTGTTTGCAATTTCATTTACATACCTGGCTGTCTGAGTCAGATTTCTGAGATTTTCGGGAGGTATGACGTTGTATCCCATTTTGAGCTGAAGCAGCGGGACTATAGTGTTGAGATTTGTATTGCCGCATCTTTCGCCTATACCAGAAACAGTTACATGTATCTGTGAGACTCCTGATATAACCGCCTCAAGCGTGCATGCAACAGCCATTCCGAGGTCGTTGTGACAGTGTATACCGAGGTTTACATCCGGCATCATTCTGTGAATGTGCGAGCAGACCATACCGATCACATCCGGAAGCATGGCGCCGTTGGTATCGCAGAGGACGATTGAGTCCGCACCCGCCTCCCTTGCAGTTCTCAGGACGTTTACAGCGTATGGCGGGTCGTCGGAATAGCCGTCAAAAAACTGCTCGGCATCAAAAATAACCCTCTTCCCGCGTGACTTAAGAAAACTTATCGTATCGTATATTATCCTCAGATTTTCGTCGGGCGTGGTGCGAAGAATCTCCTCTACATGGAGAAGCCTGCTCTTGCCGAAAACGCAGATATCTTCAACAGCCGTTTCGGTTATCCGGCGCAGAAGCGGGTCGTCCGCCGCTTTCGTGCCCGGACGGCAGGTACTGCCGAAGGCGACGAGCCTTGCGTTCTTCAGCTTTATACCGTCGCACGCCTCAAATATCTTCATATCCTCGTCTATAGCAAAATTGCCGGCTTCAATATAATCTACGCCAAGCTTGTCAAGAGCGGATATGATGTTAAGTTTGTCGTTGCGCGTAAAGGAAATTCCGAAGCCCTGAGCTCCGTCGCGCAGTGTTGTGTCATAGACCTGTATCTTCAAATCGGCAACCCCTTTCAGCAGGATTATCTTTTCTTTATTTCAAACATATATCTGATATCTGTCGCTGTTGCAGGCATCAGGAGCCTGCGCCGCAGCATGAGGCGGTATCGCGTCCGCTTCAAAACAGAAGGCATTATTGCGTCCGCTCTACGGCGAAAAGACAGTATCGCGCCCGCTGCAGGAATAATCCCGTGGTGCATGAGCCCGGCGCATTGCGGCTTTTACGAAAGCCTGTGCGTTTCAGCCTGCATTTTGTATTCTCGCTATCACCATGAGATGCTTGTCCGGGCAAACGCCGGCAACCGAAAATACATGCGCTTGCAGAGCGAGCGCTTTTTGAATAATAACTTCTGAAAACAGCAAAAAAAGAGCGAAACAGCTGAGCCTGTCAGAGAGCGCCGAACTGTACCTGCTTTTTCTTAAGAAGCGCAACTCTGTCGTTTCCGCCGTAATCTCTGAAAATGCCGCATGAAAACCCGGCGTTTCCGGCTATTTTTATGATATCGGCAGCCTGATCGTAGCCTATCTCAAAGAGAAAAAAACCGTCTGGGGAAAGAAGGCAGCTCCAGTTTTCAACTATTGCCCTGTAAAAGTCAAGCCCGTCTCTCCCGCCGTCCAGTGCGCTGTGGGGCTCAAACGAAAGGGAGGGATAATCGGATATGCTGCCAGTTTTTATATAAGGCGGATTTGAAATAATAAAATCAAAACTGCGCCTGAAGCTCGCGGGTTTTAAAACGTCTTCAACATGGTATTCGATCCTGTCGGAAAGCCCAAGCCGCTCCGTATTCCGGCGCGCCACTTCAAGGGAGTCTGCGGATATGTCGAACGCGGCTGCGGTGAGGTCGCGCCTGTTGTAAAGGAGTGTGAGGGCTATGCACCCGCTTCCCGTGCACAGATCTGCAAAAAACGAGCCGGGCGGGGCAAGTGCGAGAGCCTTTTCAACCACGCGTTCTGTGTCCGGACGCGGTACGAGCACTCTTTCGTCCACATAAAAAGCAAGGTTGTAAAAGGGCTGTTCGCCGGTAATATATGCCAGCGGACGTCCTCTTTCAAGCTCCTTTTCCGCCGCCTCAAGGAGAGCGGCATATTCATTTTTGGAAATGCCCTTTCGCCTGAAAGAGGAGATGAGCTCTCTTTCCTCATACCCTTCAAGCATTCCTGGCGCCCCCTTTGGTCATATCTGCAATGTTGATTACCCTGAGCCCTGAATTTACAGCGTAATTCATTGTGTAAAAAGAGCCCCCTGAATTTTTATTCACATAGCAGATACAAACAGAGCTGTTGTCGACCATGTAGCGGTTCCGCCGCATCATACAACCCTTCGTATAACTGTCGGAGAGCACTACTGTCTCATCCGCTCTTTCGAGAATCTTGCGGTAGAATATCCTGTCCTTCTGCATCCACTTTATATCCTGGTCCGGACAGGGCAGCGCCATGAAAAGACATATATCAGGATATTTTTCCCTGAGATTTATAACAGAAACAGCGGCAACGGTGTCAAATCCGAGAGCGCCGCCGCAGATAAACCTGTTGAAGCCTGCGAGGATGAGACGCTCTGCACAACGTGAGAGCAGCTCCGCCGTCGTCATGTATTCATCGCGCGGTATATCTCTGTGTCCGGTAAAGCAGCATGTGCTGTCTTTAGAAAAATCTTTTTTCATGATATCTCCGATAGTTTTCCGTGGACAGAGCATATCGCCCCGTACCGCGGAAAGCGGTTAAAACATAATGTCAGATAAACAGGCAGGGCAAGAAATTTCTGAAAAGCCCTGCAAGCTCTGCGTCGGGAAAAACAACGGGCGGGGTTGCTCCGCATGAATGTGTCCATGAAACTGTCACGGCGTGCTGAGGGCATGCATCTAACATACTGTCTGCATAGTCGGCAGCCTACCGCCGGCAGTAGCACTCAGCGCACACGTCGGCATAGGGAAAATGACGCACGGCGCCGCGGCAAAGCTGTATCACAAGAGCTGCACGATAACTGCACGATAGCTGTCACGATAGCTGCACAAGAGCGTCCGTAGCGGCTGCTATGGCGCTGTTTTCCTTTTTCAAAAGCTCCGGGTCGTTTTTCAGAAGCTCTTCGGCATCTGAAAACGCGTCGTTGAGCATTGAGATATCGTTGCAGAGAGAGGCGGCGTGAAATCCCGCAGAGCCGTGCTGTCTGACGGCTCCCACAGACGGGGCTATGAAGTCTCCGGGACCTCTTTGCTCCAAATCCGCCTGCGCAATTTTGTAGCCGTCGTATGTCCTGCAAAGCACATCAAGACGCGCAAGCGACTCCTCATTTCCGGTATTGCTGACCAGTATGCACCATGATTTGTACTCGGAACGCCCCACCCTTCCGCGGAGCTGATGAAGCTGTGAAAGCCCGAACCTTTCGGCATTTTCGACAACCATAAGAACGGCGTTCGGCACGTTGACGCCCACTTCTATAACGGTTGTGGAAACAAGGACAGAGAGTCTGCCGGAGACGAACTCTTCCATCACTTTTTCCTTGTCGCGCGGGTTCATGCGCCCGTGAAGGCACCCTACGCTTATGCCGGGCAGCTTCTTCGCAAGCTCCGGAGCATACTCCACCGCGCGCTTGACCCGGCTGCCGGACGTTCCGGAGCCAAAGCCGGCGTCATTACCCCTTTCTGGTGATTTTTCCTGATACTCTTCTTCCGTCTCATCATCAGACGTATCATCTATAGCGGGACAGACAATGTAAACCTGCCTGCCTTCACCTGCGCATTTGGCTATAAAGCCGTCAAGCCTCGATCGGTAGCTTTCGTCAACAAGAAATGTGGAAACCTTCTTCCTACGTGGAGGCATGGTATCTATGACAGAAATGTCAAGATCGCCGTAAAGCACGAGCGCCAGCGTGCGGGGTATCGGCGTCGCGCTCATGACAAGAACATGCGGACTCGGTCCCTTTGATTCAAGGGCGCTCTTCTGCTTTACCCCGAACCGGTGCTGTTCGTCTGTTATTACAAGAGCAAGATTGTAAAAGGATGTGCTTTCCGATATAAGGGCATGCGTGCCGACTACAAAGTCAATTGCTCCGTTTTTCAGTTTTTCCCTTATTTCTTTTTTTTCCTTTGCGGAAAGTGAGCCGGACAGCAGAGCGGTCTTTATCCCGAACGGCGCAAACATCCGGTCAAGATCCTCATAATGCTGCCTTGCAAGTATTTCGGTCGGCGCCATAAGCGCCGCCTGTCTGCCGTCCGAAACAACGGCAAAAACCGCGGCGGCGGCGCATACCGTTTTACCGCTTCCGACATCGCCGCTGATTATGCGGTGCATTGCGGAGTTTTTTTCAAGGTCGGTCAGTATCTCGCATACCACCCTGTCCTGCGCACCGGTGAGCTCAAAAGGAAGCGAGCTTATAAAACGTTCTGTTGCGCTGCGGTCCACAGAGATCGCGGTACCGCTACAGGAGCGCTTCGACGCTTCCTTGTTTCTTTTTACAGCCACGGCGAATATGAACAGCTCTTCAAAGGCAAGACGCCGCTTGGCTGCTGTAAGCGCCTGCATATCGGACGGGATGTGTATTTCACAAAGCGCACGGCAGAGCGGGATGAGTCCGCGCCTTTCTTCAACAGCATGGGGAAGCACGCCCGGCGGCGGTTCAAGAGAAGAGAGCGCCGAGACGACGGTACTGCGCATCAGCTTCTGACTCACCGAACGGCCCACGTGATAGACCGCCACAAAGTCCGGAAGAGCCGCCTTTTCACTGTATGCTTCAAACTGAGGATTTACAAGCTCCCACTTTCCCTTCTTGTACACGAGCTTTCCCCAGAACCTGTATGTCGCTCCGAGCGACACGGCGTTCTTTATATAGGGCTGATTAAAAAACACCGCGGTACATCTCCCGCTTTCGTCAAAGACGGGAAATTTTGTTATCGTTATCCTCCCCTTGAGTGTCACCGTTGAGGGTGCACCGGCGACGGTCAGAATCATAGAGCAGCACTCGCCGTCAAGAGAAGCAGCCTGCAAAAGAGAGACAGCGTCTCCCCTGTTCTGATAGGCCTTCGGGAATCTGTAAAGAAGATCGCCTACAGTGCTCACGCCAAGCGCTGAAAAAGCGGCTGCTTTCTTGTCGCCTATTCCCTGCACGTTCAGGACCGGACTGTCGAGAGTGAGCTTCTGCATGGCATCTCCTTAAAATTATCGATAATCGCGGGGTGTATTTAATCATTGAATATTGAAACCACCCCACGATAAGAATATCACATGCAGGAGCGTTTGTCAATGACAGTTTGACCCGCATCTGTCTCACGTCATCAAAACGTTCCTCCTGTGATCAGCGCTTAAGACCGCCGTTTTCTCCATCGCACGTCCCCTCGCCCCTCAGCCCACTCACACACGTCCCCTCGCCCCTTCATCCGTACACGCACGTCCCTGCGCGCCTCTTCACCCACGCGCGCACGTCCCTGCACTTCTTTTCCCGCACACGCATGTCCCGCGCCCCTTTTCCCCGTGTCTTTCACGCGTCTAATAGATGCCGGAGTCTTTATTGTTTTACTTATGTTTCTTTATCGATTTTTTCGGTATTTTGCGCCTGTTTTTTGTTTTTTTGCATTAATCACTTGAAATGGCAATCTTTGTCTGATATAATTACACTGTAAAAGAAAATAATATGGTCATTTGCTTCCGCCGAATAAAAGAATCGGAATTCGGAATAACGTCGTGTAATGACGCAAAACATAATATACGAGCTTCACAGAAAGGAAGGAAAAACAATGAAAAATTCCAGAATAGCTGCAATGATGGAAAAGGAAAAGGAAATGATGCGCAATATAGGCGACAAAATGGCAAAAGCTGACAAGACCGGGCCCTTTTATTCCTGCCGCTTCGATATGACAAGCGGATTTTACAAGGACAAAGGCCTCTCAAAGCCGCTCATGGAAAGCACTGTAAAAGGCGATTTTTCGGTTTCTGTTGTAAAACTTGCCGCTGTTGTTTTGGCATCGGCCATCGTCGTCGGCATGGTCTGCTCCTCCGTCGAACGCAGGATATGCCGCAGATGCGAAAAGAAGGACTCATGACAAAGAGGTGTAAAGCCGCGGCACGGTTCAACTGCGCCGCGGCTTTTTCTGCCCGATACCTGCCGTTGCAGGTCACTCAGATGAATGTCCAGACAAGTATTTCCGAAAAAATGAAAGGAAATGTATGCGGGCATGGCTGTAAATAACGCCTTGCCCGCGCTTTGATAAGAATATGATAATAAGAAAAGGCCTTCCTGAAAAACAGGACTTCAGAAACAGACCCGACAATGAGGATTACATTGATTTTATAAACTACGTGTTCGGAATGAACGGACACTCGTCATCATTCAGAAAGCTGCTGCCAAAATTATACAAGCACGGACGCCGTCCGGAGGATTTTACATATTTTTCGCTTGAAAACGACAAGATAACCGGGGCAGTAGGCGCATTTCCGCTTGAATATGTGATTGCCGGGGAAAGATTCAGCTGCACCGGAATAGGAAATGTAGCGTCGCACCCTGAGAAAAGAGGGCAGGGCACGATGAAAGCGCTTATGAACGCGGCGGTTTCAGACATGATAAAGGACGGTATCGACCTTTCCGTACTCAGCGGAAAGAGGCACAGATACAACCATTTCGGCTACGAAAAGTGCAGCGGAATGAGGTATTTCAATCTCTCAGCCAGAACTGTTTTTGCAGTAATGCCTGAGCCGGCAGGCGAACTGAGCATTGAGCGACTCGGATGCAGTGACCAGGCGCTCCTTGACGAGCTTTGCGACCACATGAACAACCGCAGCTTTTTCGTGCGCAGAAACAGAGACGACCTGTACGATATACTGACAACATGGCAGGCAGTGCCATATGTCTTCTACAAAAATTCAAGACCCGCCGGCTGGTGTATCCGGGAAAACGACGGCGACGGAATAAGCGAATTTTATCCCTACGAAACAGAGGACACCGCATTATTTGCAGCCTGCATAGCACAAAAATTTCATTCGGCGTCGATAGCGGTGCCTCCGTATGAAACAGGTATCTCCGACGCGCTTGAGCCACTGTCTGAAAATGTTGTGTGCGTCTCAAACGAGTGCTTTCTCATTCTGAACTGGGAAAAGCTGATACGCGCGCTGTTTCGTCTGAAGGCGTCATATTCCACTATTTGCGACGGAGAGCTTATACTCGATATAGACGGTATAAAATCACGGGAAATACTAAAAATAAAGGTAAAAGACAAAGCCTGTCTGATAGAAAGCCTCGACAAAACGTCACAGGAAAAGTCAGCAGAAGGCATTCCTTGCGTAAAGCTGTCCCAGAACGAGGCGCAGGCGCTGCTCTTCGGATTTTACAGGAGAAGCTCGTATAACCTGCCCGGATTTACCGCCTCATGGTTCCCGCTGCCGCTTGTCGTCCCTTCTCCGGACAACGTGTAGCGCGTTTCCTTCCTTCTGCATCCGGCTTATCCTGTATACCTCTTATGTATAACACGGCGGTAGACGACGCGAAAATCAAAAAATTCGCTTCTTCCGCCGTCAGGACCGAAAAGCGGGCGGGAGTGAGGAAGATTTTCAGCAGGCTCGGGACAGAGGACGCACAGAAAGAGGATCGCCATGAAAAAGACCGCCGCTTCACGTACACTTGCCGTTTTGCAAATCATCTCGGGAAGTGTTTTGTTCTCAGCGGCGGTCGGATTTTTTCTTTCGCCCGTTGAAATAGTAGGCGGAGGAGTTTCCGGGATTGCAATAATACTTTCAGGCATTTCGGGGATCTCCTCAGGACTTCTTTTTCTCTTTCTCAACATTCCGGTGCTGGTGGCAGGGCTTATATTCTTTGGTCCTGTATTCATGCTATCCACAGTGACAGCAACCGTGCTGTCATCGCTGCTTACATTGGGGATAGACGGCATAGTGGCTCTTTTGGGCCCTCCTTCGTCAGACATACTTTTATGCGCGCTCTTCGGCGGCGCATTGCTCGGCGCCGGGGTGGGCATGATTTTCAGAGGCGGCGCCAGCACAGGGGGAGTAGATATTTTAGTAAAAATAATAAATAAAAAGCGCCCTGCCCTCAAGCCCGGAGCGATATTCTTAATAGGTGACGGGGCGGTCGTGGCTCTTAACGCTCTGTTTACACGCAGTATCGAAAAGGCTCTTTATTCCATGGTAACGGTTCTTGTATTCAGTGTTGCTTTCGACAGGGTTCTGCGAATGGGCAGAAGAAGGATAAGCGTGCTTGTATTGAGCGGGCGTTGCTCTGTTATAGAAAAAAAACTCGCCGGAGAATTTCACATACGTCCCTTTGTAATAGACGGAAGCATGGAAGGAAGGGATTTCACAGCGCTGCTTTTCACATCTGCGCGCTCGGATTTTCGGAAAATGAGCAGCCTGATCCTCGACACAGACCCGGATGCGTTTTTTTCCTCAATTCCGTCCGACAACACACCCTGACAGTATCTCCAAACAGTGTCCGAAGCGGTGAGACCCTGAAGGGTGCGCTTCAGAAGAGTGCGTAGTACACCTGTCGCTTAAGCACGCACCCAAAGGTGTAAATATCGTAGGATCTAAAACGCAACCGCCAAACGCCAGGAATAACCGTGAAACACTCCGCTCTCCTGATACGCAAGCGAAAGAGCCCGGCGATGACTTTTTTCTCCAGGAGGGCTCGTTATACACAGGAAGCATGCCGCGCTGTAGAGTCCTGTACACGGCTCTGTCCCGATATTTTCGCACCCACATCCACGTGAGAAAAGCACCAGAGATTCACAAGACACCTGCATTTCATAAACAGCATAAGAAAAGCCCTCCGCACAAAATGGAGGGCTTTTCTTTTTATGCCTTGACGTTTTCTTTTTATTCGTAGAGCTTGCTGTACTTCGTGAGTCTGTCGTACTTTGCCTGAGCGTTCTTGACAGCCTTCTCAAAGAGCTCATTTGCTCTTTCGGGGAACTGCTGTACAAGTCTTGCATAACGGGTCTCGCTCTTGATAAAGTCGGTATAGTCTGCCGTGGGAGCCTTGCTGTCAAGAGTGAAGGGATTCTTGCCCTCAAGCTTGGCGGCGGGGTTGAAGCGGAACAAGTGCCAGTAACCGGCCTCTACAGCGCGCTTCATTTCAAGCTGGCAGTTTGTCATACCGCCCTTGACTCCGTGCATTTCGCAGGGAGCATATCCGATGACGATTGAAGGACCGTTGTACGCCTCTGCTTCTACAAGCGCCTTTATTGTCTGATTCATATCGGCGCCCATGGCTATCTGTGCGACATATACGTAGCCGTAAGACATAGCTATCTCGGCGAGATTCTTCTTGCCTATAGCTTTACCGGCGGCGGCGAACTGAGCGACCTGGCCTATCTGTGAGGACTTGGAAGCCTGTCCTCCTGTGTTGGAATAGACCTCGGTGTCAAATACAAAGATATTGACGTTCTCGCCCGACGCAATGACATGGTCAAGACCTCCGAAGCCGATATCGTATGCCCATCCGTCTCCTCCGAATATCCATATGCTCTTCTTGGAGAGATAGTCGCGCTCGGCAAGAATTTCTCTTTCTGCCTTGCAGCAATCACACGGCTGGTCGCAGACAGACTTTTCAAGCATCTTCACCAGAGCGGCAGATGCCTCGAAGTTTGCCTTACTGTCGTCAAGAGTGGAAAGATACGTATCGATGATCGCCTGCTTTGCAGGGTCGGAGCTGTAGTCAAGACCCTTCACAAGACCGATGAGCTTGTTGCGCACCGTCTTCTGACCTACATATATTCCGTAGCCGTGCTCGGCATTGTCCTCAAAGAGGGAGTTCGCCCACGCGGGACCGCGTCCGCTTTCGCGGTTTACGGTGTACGGGGTCGCCGGAGCCGAGCCGCCCCAAATTGAGGAGCAACCGGTAGCATTTGATATATACATCCTCTCGCCGAAGAGCTGTGTGACAAGTCTTGCATATGATGTCTCGGCGCAGCCTGCGCATGAACCGGAGAACTCAAGGAGAGGCTGATTGAACTGGCTTCCCTTTACGGTAGTCTCGGCAAAGGGCAGCGGCTTCTTGGAAACGTTGGCAACGGCGTAATCGAATGCTTCCTGCTGGAAGAGCACACTCTCCTGAGGCTCCATGGTAAGAGCTCTCTTTTCAGGCTTTGTCGGGCATGCCTTGACGCAGAGCTCACAGCCCATGCAGTCGAGCGGGGATATAGCCATCGTGAATTTGAGATTTTCGCATCCCTTGCCTATCATCTTGGCGGTGTACTGCATGGAAGCGGGCGCCTTGGCAACCTCCTCTTCGTTGAGCGCGAAGGGACGGATCGTAGCATGCGGGCAAACATAAGCGCACTGGTTGCACTGGATGCAGTTTTCGGGATGCCATGCGGGCACAGTAACAGCTACGCCGCGCTTTTCATAAGCCGCGGAGCCCTGCGGGAATGTGCCGTCTGCATACTTGGTAAACGCCGAAACGGGGAGCGAATCTCCGTCCATCTTGGACACCGGCTCAACGATCTTGTTTACAAAATCGACAAGGTCCTTGCGCTCGCCTGTAGCGGCAGCCTCCGGCGCCTGCTCGGAAAGGGTCTTCCATGCTTCGGGAACCGCGACCTCCACAACGGCGTCAACGCCTGCGTCTATCGCCTTGTAGTTGAGCTCGACAACGGCGTCGCCCTTCTTCTGATAGCTCTTTTTAGCCATGTACTTCATGTATCCCACAGCCTCGTCTATCGGAAGGATTCCGGCGAGCTTGAAGAACGCGCTCTGAAGAATGGTGTTCGTCCTCTTGCCCATTCCTATCTCAATTGCCTTGTCAATGGCGTTGATGATATAGAACTTTATGTTGTTGTTGGCGATATACGCCTTCGTCTCGTTGTTGAGATGCTTGTCAAGCTCCTCAGCGCTCCACTGGCAGTTGAGAAGGAAGGTGCCGTTCGGCTTGACATCGTTCACTATCTTGAAGCCCTTTACCATGTATGAGGGGTTGTGGCAGGCGACAAAGTCCGCCTTTGTAACGTAGTAGGGACTCTTTATTGGTGTGTCGCCGAAACGCAGGTGGGAAATGGTGACGCCGCCTGTCTTCTTGGAGTCATACTGGAAGTAAGCCTGAATATACTTGTCGGTGTGGTCGCCTATTATCTTTATTGAGTTCTTGTTTGCGCCGACGGTTCCGTCGCCTCCGAGACCCCAGAACTTGCATGAAATGGTTCCGGGAGCAGAGGTATCGGGGCAAGCCTTTTCCTCAAGCGAGCAGCCTGTCACATCGTCCACTATTCCTATGGTGAAGCTGGTCTTGGGTTCAGCGACGCTGAGGTTTTCATATACAGCGAAAATGCTTGACGGAGGAGTGTCCTTGGAGCCGAGGCCGTATCTGCCTCCTACGACCTTGATATCGCCCCTGCCCTGCTTTGAGAGTGCGGCGACTACATCGAGATAGAGGGGCTCGCCGAGAGCTCCGGGTTCCTTCGTCCTGTCAAGGACGGCTATTTTTCTGACGCTTGCGGGGATGACCGCAGAGAGCTTGTCCGCGCAGAAAGGACGGTACAGACGAACCTTAACAAGTCCGACCTTTTCGCCCTTGGCGCTGAGATAGTCAATGACTTCCTCGGCGACGTCGCAGATAGAGCCCATCGCGACTATGACTCTGTCGGCGTCAGGCGCGCCGTAGTAGTTGAAGAGCCCGTAGTTGGCGCCGATCTTTTCGTTTACCTTGTTCATGTACTCTTCCACGATTGCAGGAAGAGCGTTGTAGTAGCTGTTGCATGCTTCTCTGTGCTGGAAGAAGATGTCTCCGTTCTCAGCCGAGCCGCGGAGCACCGGATGTTCGGGATTGAGAGAGCGCTTGCGGAAAGCGGCAATAGCGTCCCAGTCCACCATTTCGGCAAGGTCCTCCGTATCCCAGACCTCAATTTTCTGTATCTCGTGCGATGTCCTGAAGCCGTCAAAGAAGTTGAGGAAAGGAACTCTTCCCTTGATGGTAGAAAGGTGAGCAACTGCACCGAGGTCCATTATCTCCTGGGGGTTTGTTTCGGCGAGCATTGCAAAGCCGGTCTGACGGCATGCGTACACGTCGGAATGATCGCCGAAGATATTGAGCGCGTGCGAGGCTACGCAACGGGCGGAAACATGGATGACGCAGGGAAGGAGCTCGCCCGCTATTTTGTACATGTTGGGGATCATGAGCAGAAGTCCCTGTGACGCGGTGTATGTAGTTGTAAGAGCTCCGGCTGCAAGAGCACCGTGCACGGCGCCGGCAGCTCCTCCTTCAGACTGCATCTCGACCACGTTCACCTTTTCCCCGAAAATGTTTCTGGCAGGCTTGCCCAGAATATTCCTGTCTGCGGCTGACCACGAGTCGGTCATCTCCGCCATGGGGCTGGAGGGGGTGATGGGATAGATGGCGGCAACTTCCGTAAACGCATAGCTTACATGCGCGGCGGCGGTATTACCGTCCATAGAAACTTTGGTTCTTGACATAAAATCCTCCGTGTATGAAATTTATTTTGTCCGTTTTTACAGCATAAAAGGGTAGCAGACTCCGGCGCCGTCCTAAGGCGCGGCTGCGCAGACATGCCGAAGAAGAGCGAAAAAGAGCGGATGACATCGGTCTTGTCCGGAATGTCCTCCGGGATACGGCACAAGCGCCGCAGGCCCGGCATTTGCAGACTCTGCATACCACTTATAGTTTATCATTTTTTGATGCGTTTGTAAAGTCGTTTTATCGAATTATTTGTAAAATATAACGTGAAATGGAATACATATTTTCAAAACATTGCACAATATGGTTGCAAAAACGCGCCTTTTGTGGTAAAATATGAGCGAACAGATACAAAAGTGAGGTAAAACCATAAAGCAGCATTTTTATCTGTGCCGCAGCGCGCCCGTCTGAGTCAGGGGCACGTTGGCGGCATATTCGGAAACCGCACGAACAGTTACCGCAGGTGCAGTTACCGCAGGGATAGTTGACGATAAACGGCAACATCAGAAAACCATCTTCAGCGCGCCGATGTAGAAATGCCGTCAGGCGGGCTGTTTCAGCTCGGAGGCAAGCCGGCAAAAGATGTTATGAATTCCCGAAAAGGGCTGTCAGGACTGTGAAAAAGGTATTTCTAAGAAAGGAATGGTCACGGAAATGGATTCACCCGGCGATATGTACCCCACATTCTGCCGCCTGTCCGTAAAGGACCTTGAAAAAATGCTCGTAAAGTCGTCTGTGCGCGAAGAACGGGCATTTTACAGAACTCTCATAAATCTTAAACTGCAGATAGACCAGGAAAAAATCGTGGGCAAGAAGCTGCTTTGAGGTATCCCGGACCGCATCTGCGGCAAACCGGATGACACTGCTGCGGCAGACAGCGCATCACGAGGAAAGGCGGAGTTTTTATGGAAGCGGAAGGTGCCGCCGTAAGTCCCGGCACATCAGGGAAAAAATATATAATTTTTGCCGGAATAAACGGCTCCGGGAAGACTGCTCTTTACGGCATTCTCAAGGACACCGTCGAACTCGGACGCCGCATAAGCATAGACGACATAGCGGCAAAGCTCGGAGACTGGAAGGACAACCTCGTTCAGATAAAAGCTGCCAGACAGGCGATGAAGGAGCTGTCAGAGTGCATAGACAGCGGGCAGACATTTCATCAGGAAACGACTCTTCCGGGTCAGGCAATAGTCAAATTCGCCAGAAAGGCAAAAGGAGAAGGATTCCGGGTTATACTGTACTATATCGGTATCGAGGAGCTTGACATTGCCAAAGAGCGGGTGCGGAAAAGAGTCCAGGCGGGAGGACACGGCATTGATGAAAGAGTAATGGAAAAGAGATATGCCGAAATGAAGCAATTTCTCATACCGCTTATATCCGAGTGTGACGAAATATATTTTTACGACAACACCTTCAGGTTCAGACAGGTGGCTCTTGTCAGAGGCGGGCATGTCGAGGATGCTGACACCGATATTCCGGGATGGTTTTCGGAGCTTGACATCCCGTTCTTTTCAAAACAGCAAAAACAGGAGTGATAGGAAGGGGCGGCCGGGCGCCGCAGAACGGGCTGATTCATACTTCGGCATGCGTGCAGACGCGTACCTGGATAAGAAGGCGGCGTCGGTATGCGTTTTATGTGCCCCTGAAACGCACCCTGCCGTTGGGTATGGCAGCAAACGCAAAACTACAAATCACACGCAAAACGGCAATTACATGCAAAACTACAAATTACACGCATAACGGAAAATTACACACATAACGAAAAATGCGTCGGAGTGACCGATAAAATGTCACCCCGGCGCATTTTAATTATATTATCTTTACTTCCTTCTGTTTCCGCATCACTCAGGGACGTCCCAAAGCGTTCTTTGTCGAAAACACTTTTTGGCGAAATTCGCGAAAGCCTCATTTTATGAAAAGGCTCTTCTGCAAAAACTCCATTTTATGAAAAACTCTTCTGTGAAAGCACTATTTTGTGAAAAGCCTCTTTTGCAAAGCGCCATTTTGTGAGAATACCACTTTGCTCCCGACGGGGTCATTCCACAGTGACGCTTTTTGCCAGATTTCTCGGCTTATCGACGTCAAGCCCCTTTGTCAGGCAGACGTAGTAAGCGAAGAGCTGCAATGGTATGACCGAGAGCGACGCAGAGAAAGCGGGCAGCACATCGGGTATGGAAACCGAAAAATCCGCCTTTTCGTCAGCCTGCGCCTCTGCCTGAGTTATCATGAACACATCCGCGCCGCGGCAGGCGACCTCCTCCGAGTTGCTCTTCATTTTTTCAAAGAGATCCGGCTGTGTTGCAAGGGATATGACAAGAGTGTTTTTTTCTATAAGCGAAATGGTTCCGTGCTTCAGCTCTCCTGCGGCGTATGCCTCGGAGTGGATATACGATATCTCCTTGAGCTTGAGCGAGCCCTCAAGAGCCGCAGCGTAATCTATGCCTCTTCCTATGAAGAAAATATCCCTTTCTCCTGCTTTTCCGGCTGCGTATCTCTGTATATCTTCGTTATCGCCGAGAAGCTGCGCCGCCTTCTCGTGAAGCGTTTTCAGCTCATCCACATAATCTCTGTATTCTTTGTCATCAAGCGTTCCGCGCAGTCTTGCGAGCTTGAGGGCGAGAAGATAAGTCACAGCGAGCTGAGCGCTGTACGCTTTTGTTGTAGCCACCGATATTTCCGGACCGGCATGCGTATATATGACTCCGTCGGCTTCCCTGGCTATACTGCTTCCAACGACGTTGACTATGCCAAGCGTGAATACTCCGTGCTTCTTTGCCTCCCTGAGCGCAGCCAGTGTATCGGCTGTTTCACCGGACTGACTTATCACAACGCAGAGCGCGTCCTTCTCGTATATCGGATCGCGATATCTGAATTCACTTGCAAGGTCTGTTTCCACCGGTATTCGCGCCAGCTTTTCAATAACATACTTTCCAACGACTCCGGCATGGTAAGCAGAGCCGCAGGCAACCACGTATATTTTTTTGAATCGGCTGAAATCGTCGTCGGAAAGACCGCTTTCGTCAAGATTTATTTCGGATCCCGAAATTCTCGGATAAACGGTATTCTTTATTGCGGCGGGCTGCTCGTATATTTCCTTTAGCATGAAATGCTCAAATCCGTTTTTCTCGGCGGCCTCCACGTCCCATTCTATGCGCACCGCCTCTTTTTTCAGCGGTTCAAGGTCGAGATTGAAGACCTCGACGGAATCCTTCTTTATTTCCGCTATTTCCCTGTTTCCGATGTAAATTACATCCCTTGTGTGCTTTATTATGGCAGGCGCATCGGAAGCAATGAAGTTGCAGCCGGTGCCAAGCCCGATTGCAAGAGGACTGTCCTTTCTTGCCGCGAAGACAGTATCCGGAAAATCTGCGAACAGCATACCGAGCGCATAAGAGCCCTCTATGCGGGTGAGCATCCTGCTTATCGCCTCTTTGGGATCGTTGGTTTTTGAATAGTAGTAGTCGAGCAGATGAGCAACGACCTCTGTGTCTGTGTCTGATATAAACCTGTATCCCTTTTCGCTCAGATACTTTCTCATTTCGGTATAATTTTCTATTATCCCGTTGTGCACTACAGCTATTGTCCGGCTGGCATTGAAATGCGGATGCGCGTTCGGCACGCTCGGCTCTCCGTGTGTAGCCCAGCGCGTATGCCCAATGCCGATGCATCCTGTGAGTTCTCTTCCCGCCACGAGATTTTTCAGCACCGAGAGCTTTCCCTTTGCCTTCACTATTTTTATGGCGCCATCGTCAAAAACAGCGATGCCTGCCGAATCGTAACCACGGTATTCGAGCTTTTCAAGCCCGTCAAGAAGCAGCGGAGCTGCAGGCTCGCCGCCTATATATCCAACTATTCCGCACATGTGAATATCCTCTCATGTAAAATAAAAATAAGTCGGTCTGACATGTCGTGGGTCTGACATACCCGCAAAACCGAAAGCTCAGTTTTGCGGAGTGACTTCAGTTTCCGTCTGTGCTTCGGATGCCGGATATTCGCGGTCAAGCTTTTCAACAAGTTCCGCCACCGCACTGACATATTTTTCACAGATTTCTTTTGTCCTTGCCTCTGCCATGACTCTGATAAGCGGCTCGGTCCCGCTCGCACGCACGAGCAGTCTTCCGCTGTCCGCAAGAGCTTCCTCACATCTTTTCACAAGCTCGGCAAGCTCAGCGCTTTCAAGCACGGCGCGCTTGTCGTTCACCCTGACGTTCTTGAGAAGCTGAGGATATATCGTAAGACCGTCTGTAAGTCTTGAAAGAGTCATCTTGCTTTCAAGCATAACCTCTGCAATTTTGAGCGAGGTGAGTATTCCGTCGCCTGTGGTAGCGTATTTTGAGAAAATTATGTGACCGGATTCCTCTCCGCCAAGCCTGTATCCGTTTTTGCTCATTTCCTCGTAGACGAATCTGTCGCCAACCGCTGTTTTCACATAGTTTATTCCGGCTTCGTCAAAGGCTTTGTAAAGTCCTATATTGCTCATTACGGTAGTCACGACCGTGTTCTTTTCAAGCTCGCCGCGCTCTTTGAGATATTTTCCGCAGATATAGAGTATGTGGTCGCCGGTGATCACTTTGCCCTCGTTGTCAACAGCAAGACATCTGTCGGCATCGCCGTCGAAAGCAAAGCCGACGTCAAGAGAATTTTCACGCACAAATCTGACAAGGGCTTCTATGTGCGTGGATCCACAATCCTTGTTTATATTTACGCCGTCGGGCGTGTTGTTTATCACAAATGTCCTTGCTCCAAGAGCGTCAAATACAGACTTGGCTATATTCCATGCGCTTCCGTTGGCGCAGTCAAGACCTACTCTCAGATTTTTAAACGAGCGGGTGGCAAGCGATATGAGGTAGCCTATATAGCGGTTTCTGCCGAGCGAATAGTCGAAAGTGGCTCCTATTTTGTCCCGCAACGCCGCCTCAGGCTCACTTTCCAGCCCGTCTATATACCTCTCTATGCGGTCGGTTACCTCCTCGCTCATTTTCTCGCCTGTGGATGAAATAAGCTTTATACCGTTGTCGTAATAAGGATTGTGGCTTGCCGATATCATTATACCGCAGTCAAAGCCGTCGGCATTCACGACATAGGCTACGGACGGAGTGGTGGTTACATGCAGAAGATACGCCTGTGCCCCCATCGATGTAAGTCCGGCGGCAAGCGCGTATTCGAGCATATAGCTGGAGCGTCTCGTATCTTTTCCTATCACTACACGAGCGGGCTTCCCGCCGTCTGAAAAGATGTGTCCGATATACTTTCCTATCTTGAACGCATGTTCCGCAGTGAGAGTCACATTAGCCTCGCCCCTGAAGCCATCGGTACCGAAATATTTGCCCATTTTTCTCCTTTCCCCAGCGCGGCAGCTGACGCGTAAGGTGCCTGCTTGTAAAGCTGGCAACCTGTTACCTCGGCAAACGCCGCTGTGCATCACAAATTATATTTCCGTTCATCAATGTATATTATACGGGATTACACGCCGCAGATTTACTTAAAATCACCAAATCTGAAAAAATCGCCGCGGGTCCCGGCGCAGAAGCGGGAAGAGCAGAAGCGTCCCGGCGGCGCCTGAAAAGCATTTCAAAAAACATTAAAATATCTCAAATATCAGATATTTTCGTATATAAGGCGCTTTTTCCTGTCCCGGACACTTTCGCCCGGATACATTCTCGTCCCGTAAGCTTTCGTCTTCGGGATATTTTTCCTGTCCCGGACACTTTCGCCCGGATATATTCTCGTCCTGTAAGCTTTCGTCTTCGGGATATTTTTTCGTGCCCGGCTTGATCGAGCCGTACACATGGCAAGAACAAGCGAAAAAACCGTATCCGCACAAACGGGACGCCGTAAAGCGTCCCATCCACACGCAGTGCTCTACGGATAATATGCAGGGTACCGTCAGATCCTGAGTCTTCCCTCGCCGACCTTGCGGTCCACGAAAGCGTGTATGCGGTTGACAGGATTGAGTATCGAGCTTATAGATTCGTCGTGATTGAGCGTGTCTATTATGAGAGAAACGTATTTGCACATGTTGACCTCGCAGTACCACGGTCTTGAAAGAAGCTCCGGTGTGCGGTAGATCAGGTTTGTCGTGAATATCTTGTTTATATGTCCGTCCTCAAAAGCCTTGTCCATGTTGTCAAGCCCGTTGCAGAACAATCCGAAGGTGGCAAAAACAAATATCCGCTTTGCTCCCTTTTCCTTGAGCTGCTGAGCCACCTCTATTACCGATTCTCCTGAAGAAATCATATCGTCTACGACGATAACGTCCTTTCCCTCTACACTCTGACCGAGATACTCGTGAGCCTCAATGGGATTCTTTCCGTTGACTATAACCGAGTAGTTGCGGCGCTTGTAGAACATGCCCAGGTCAACCTTGAGCACAGAGGAATAATATATGCATCTGTTCATGCCGCCCTCATCAGGAGAGACGATAGCTATATCGTCCCGATTGAACGAGATGTCGTCGACGCTTTTTACAAGCGCCTTTATCATCTGATAGGTACAGCGCACATTGTCAAACCCGCTGAGCGGTATCGCATTCTGCACTCTTGAATCGTGAGCGTCAAAGGTTATTATGTTTTCAACGCCCATGGAGACAAGCTCCTGAAGAGCTATTGCGCAATCAAGCGACTCCCTTCCCATTCTCTTGTGCTGCCTGCCCTCGTAAAGCATCGGCATTATGACCGAGAGCCGCCTTGCCTTTCCGGCGACAGCAGCTATTATTCTTTTGAGATCCTGATAATGGTCGTCAGGGCTCATGGGCACCTTCTGACCGTACATGTTATATGTAACGCCGTAGTTGAAGACGTCAGAGATAATGAAAACATCATGACCGCGCATTGACTGATGCAGATATCCCTTTGCCTCTCCGCTTCCGAACCGCGGACAGTCTGCCTGCACCGTATAACTGTGGACCGAGCTTCTCCACTCCATGAGATACCTGTCCACCTGATTGGTAAAATCCTCACAGCCGCGCATTCCGATAACGCTCAATTCTCCAAACAATTCACTGCTCATACAACCCATGCACCCTTTCACATTTTAACGATGAGTAGCCAGATGCCCCGTATTCGGGAGCACGCCCGAAAACGGCTCATCATGCGATGCGCCGTCACCCGGACTTATTTTATCACAAACGAGAGCTTTTGTGAAGTACCTTTCGACAAAAAAACCAAAATATTGATACCTTTAAGCATGACAACCAAAAATGACTGTGACAAAGACCTGAAATACATTGATTTTTTCCAAAACAAACGCCGTCATTACGACTGTTTTCTTCAGCCGCGTCACCGCAAAGAAATTATCAAGGACAGCGGCGGCGCCGCTGAAGGTATCTTTTTCTTTAAGATCTTACGCAAGGCGGCGCGTCAAATAGCGCCGTACGCTGCTCCGGGCATGTTTTATCAAAAAATCGCTCAGGAAACAACAGGGGGAAGAAGCGTCACGCCGCTTTTTATGTTTTTGAGTATTATGTAGGTCTTTGTGGCAGATACGCCTTCAAAGCCCTTGACCATGCGGTACAGCTGCTCAAGGCTCTCCGAGGAATCTATAAGTATCTTCAGTATAAAGTCATAATCGCCTGTCACACAGTAACAGGATATTATGTTCGGTATGCTGTTCACAAACTCTATGAAGGGCTCCATATACCTCGGATGCTCTATCCCAACCTCCATGACGGCAGATATGTCGTTTCCGATTTTTTTCTGATCCACCAACAGAGTGTATTTTTCTATCACGCCGCTTTGTTCGAGCTTCTTTATCCTCTCAGTGACAGCCGACACCGAAAGAGATATCTTCTCGGCTATCGCGGACGCCTTCGCTCTTGAATTTTCTTTAAGGATGTCCAGGATTTTGATATCGATATTATCCATTGCTTTTTCCTTTCGCTCATAACGCCGTACGGACCGCAAAAATACGGCGCCGGGCAGCGAGTTCATTCGTCTTACATTTTACGTTTTGTATTTTATACTTCACATTGCATCATGCAGTCTGCATCACGCAGCCTGAAATTCACATTTTGCAGTCCGGCAGCACGACCCGGCGCGCTGTCCGGCATCGGGGCTTTGTCCTTTTCACCGGCATTTATATTTTCACACCCTGCGTATTATTCCCATTGGGGTCTGCTGAGCGTCCTGACAAAGCGGATTGTCCGCAAGTATTTCTCGGTAAAGAGTTCTGTCGGCTTTTTTGTCCGACGCGCCGAGAATGACTCCGTCTATGTCGTTTATATCGACTATGAGGCACTGTGCTCCCACCGCTTCGCTCACCCTTTTTGCGACCGCGTCGGGCTTGTCCGGTCCGAGCACAACACAGGTATTGTAAGGAGGTATCGTATTGGGCGTAGGTCCGTCAATGCTGCGGGCTTTGTAGCCCGCCACCTTGTAGAACCAGCCGCGTCGCTTAAAAAGCTTTCCCACAGCCGAGCAGAAGGCGGCAAAAAGTATGCGCAGAGTCCCGCATTCCCTGAGCGCCATTTCCATTGTCTCAGGTATTCCGAGTCCTATTCCGTACGGACTCTTGTACACAAATTTTGTAAGGAAAACAGCGAGTCTGCGCGGCTTTATTTCGCTCATGGGGATTGCCCTGCCCTGTGAGCAGGCTACCGCCTTTTCGGAAATAAAAAGAATATCCGACTTCTGCAAATACTCGCCCGCATATGTCACCGCCACCTCGGCTATATCGTCCTGAGCGGTTATCAGCTTTGTTTTAAGAGGAATCCTTTCATAACGGTTTCCCCTGACCTCTTTTATCCTGATTTTACCCTCGTTCTCACGAAGCACACCCGAATCCATTTGTTCACACCTTCCCGTCGCTGTCTGTAGCTGCCCCGCGCACAAGACGAGGCGCACATCCATGTCTTAAAAATCTGAAAACTCTGAAAAATCAAAATCCGAAACGCCTCGGCAAGCACCGGGCTAATAAGTTTACGCAACGCCGCAAGCCTCTTCAGAAGCGGAGCTGCCAGGTTCAGGATATATCGTAATAAAGCCAAAACATGCCACTGTACACATATCATGGCAAAAAATAACAAGCGCGTACTGAAGAGCCCGCTTTCACGCGCATCGGCAGATGTATTTTTTCATGCCGGACGACGAAGCGGCGCCCAAAAGAGTCCGCCTGACACAGCCTGCACGCCGACAACAGCATTTTACCCCACGCTGTATGATTATAGCACAACAAGCCACATATTAAAATACAAACATATAAAATTTACAAAAAATTAAGTATTTCAGAAAAAAGAGCTGTATCCGGCACATAGGCGGGCAAGCAGGTCATGGGGCAGGGATAACATACACCAGCAAAAATAAAAACCGCCGGTGAAATCAGCCGCGGCGGTTATGCCCGACATCAAAAGCAAAGTAAAACAAACGGCAGGCAGAACGGTCAAAACCGCCCTGCCTGCCGCAGCTTTTATGAAATGCATCGGGTCGCTGTTCTTATGACATGACAAATCCCGCGTTTGCAAGCGAAGCGTTGTCGCATGTTATGCCGTCGCCTGCATCGGAGAAATCTATGCGTATTTCTTTGGCTCCGTCGGGTATTTCTATATCGACGTTTTCATATTTGCCCTGACCGAGCACAGCGGACGTATAGAGTACCTTTCCGTCGACAGATATGCTGCATATCATAGAGGCCTTGTGTCCCTCCGCCGTATTGGCGTAGGTGCTGTCGTCTATGCCGACCACGCCTATAAAGCGTTCTGCCCCGTCGGGTATGTCGTATATGAAGTATCCTATGGCGTTAGTGCTTATACCGTGTTCAAACTTTGTACCGTTTGACGTATTCGTACCGCCCAGCGATATAGTTGTATTGTTCATGCTCATGTCAATGCCGATGAGGTTGTTCCAGCCGGCTACAGCCTCCTTGTAATCCCCGCCTATGAAAACATCGGGAAGCTCGGAGGATATAATCTGTCTCACCCACACATCTATTTTCTTCACAGCCGACACATTATCACCGGATATGGCGATCGCATTTACGGTGCAAGTCTCCGAAATCACCAGAGGATCGGTATAACGCGAAGAAGAAGCGCTGGGAGTGCTTCCGTCGGTGGTGTAGTATATCTCTGCTCCCTCAAGGGTGGGTATGAGAGTGAGGATCGTCTTTGCTTCCCCGTACTCCATCGAGCTGTCCACACTGTTGTACTCTGTCTTTGTAAAGTCATACGAAAGCACGCTTCCCTGGCCTTCGCCTGAAGCTATAGCCACCGTAAGGGTGCAGGTGGAATCTATCGTTATACCGTCCTTGTATACCACTGCGCTATCGCTTGTCAACGGGTCGCTGCCGTCGAGAGTGTACTTGACCACGCTGTCCTCAGACGCTGTATATACCAGAACAGGCGAATCGGGTATCTCCCCGCCGTGCACGCTTACGTCGAGCTTTGTGAGCATTATGACATATCCGGTACCTGCCTGAAGCTCTCCTATGCTTATAACATCGGACGAATCGACAACCTCCTCGGTTTTCTGCTTTTCAGTGAGTGATTCGTCCTTCCACATTGTCATAAGATACTTTCCGTCGCCAAGGAAGTCTGAGAGCTTCACCTCAACGTCACGCTTGACAGAAGCCGATATGCCGCCGACAAACCACACGCCGTCCTTGCACTTGGCTACCGACACATACGAGCCTATCTTTCCGTCGAGAAATTCGGTGGTATCCCATACCGTAGGCATGGCTTTTATCATCTCAAGCGCCTCGCTGGCGAGTATGTCCTCAGGGTCGGTTGAAATGACCATGAGAGGCGAATCGAGAACAACTAAAGACGCTATCTGCATGGCGGTGTTGACATCGGGAGTGAAATCAGCATGACCGGAGAGCAGTCTTGTGTAATACTGCGAGGTGAAATATCTTGCCTGATTCACAAGGTCGGTCCTTGAGATATTTTCAAGACCGCGTATTCCCTCTCTTGTGAGCTCGTTGCGGTAGAGAACGGCATATGAAACCGGCTTGTGGACGCCGTGGAAGTTCACTATTATCTCATAATCGAGCGCCGCCTCAAGAGTCGCCTTCTGGATGTCATGTGTCATCGGATTGCTCTCCGCCGCAAAAAAGTCGAGCTTTATCCCGTACATGTGCAGGTCTGCTATCTTGCTTATTATTGATGATGCCTGAGCGGGCGCGCTTATCCTGTAGCCATTGTGACCTGCCGAGACCGCAGCCCATATTATCTGCTTGACTCCGAGCTCCTCGCCGAGAGTTCCGAGCTCGGTCAGCTTGCTCTCGTAATCCTCCCAGCTCATGTAGCCCTCGTCGATTATGTTGTAATCAAAGCCGAGACGCGCGGCATTGAGGGTATATTTTATCTGTGGGTCAAAAGGAACGCCGCGGTCATTTATCCACGACCACGTGACCTTGCCAGGTTCGACCCATTCAGCCTCGTCCGCCGCCTGTTCCTCGCCGTCAAGACCGAGAGCTGTGCAGTATATATTGTAATTCTCCACAAGTCCCTTCAGATCCTTGGAATAGTTCACCATTCTCCAGCCGGTAACGACGTCCCCGGTCGCGATGAATGTGTCAAAATCCTTGCCGGCTGTCCAGGAGCCGCTAACCTTGAACACGCCTCCGGAGCCTTCGCTCACAAAGCAGGTGCCTATGTAATCCTCGCCTACGAAGCCTTCAAGCAGGGCAACGTAGCCGGACGAATTGGCAAGCTCTATCGTGATAGGACCGTTGAGCTTGTTTCCGACAGGTATTGAAGCATAAACTCCGGAGGTTATTTCCGGCTCGTAGCAGTCGGAATCCTTTCCGTACCATATCTTTCCCGGTTTTGCTATGGTGAAGGAGGTGTTTTCCGCCATCACCCTGTCTCTTGAAACATCGGGAAGTCTGTAGCGGAAGGCTACTCCGTTGTCATACAGCTTGACCTCTATGTAATAGACAACGTCTCCCTTTGTCATTTTCACGCTTGCTGCCACACAGCGGTCGGTAAATTCAGATACGTTTCCCAGATACGGTCTTGTTTCATCCACCATGAAAGCCTCTGCGGAATCGAAAGCCGAGCCTGCGAAGCCGTCGAGCGAGCTCGTGACAAGGTCCATATTGCTCTTTCCTATCACAAGTTCATCATTTTCAATGTCGGTAAGCGTGTAGACGATATTGCCGCTTTCGTCCTTGCCTATGTTCATCTTCAGCTTTTTTGAAAGGCTTGTTATCTCGACTCCGGAATCATCCTTTTGGAGATGCTCCGATTCCACAAATGTAGGCTGGTCGTCAACCTCCGAAGTCACAGCCGGAGTAGTTGCAGGTTCGGTCTGGTCTCCGGGCTTGTCGGTTCCGCCGGAAGACGTATCCGTCGTTTCCGTTTTACTGGTGCAGGCAGACAGTATGCATGCTGCGGCGAGTAAAAACAGACCGACTAAAAAAATTTTTTTCATTGTTTCTCATTACCCCTGTATAGTTTGTTTTCATCTTTGGGAATCAACTTCAAAAAGGAGCACAATCGGCAGGAAATACAATCTGAAATCAGCGAATATTTCACGCCATGACACAAGGAGATTAAATCTGTCCCGCGCTCCCCTGCACACGTCACACCAATATTTCGCAAAGACGTTCTCAGGTAATATTAGCACATTCTTATTGATATTGCAATATCAATAAGCTCTAACAGCAGATTGTTTTCATGATTTTCACACAATATTGCAAATAATGCACAATACACGAATAAAAAGACTCATGCCGCTGTATAATAAAGCAGATAAAGTCAGAACCAAATGAGGCTCAAAAGATCAGTCAGGGCGCAAAATAAAAAAATAAAAAATTGGTATTGACAACTCACGCGATATATGATATACTATACAGGCGGTTCGGAGATGCCGGTGTGGCGGAACTGGCAGACGCCCGGGACTTAAAATCCCGTGGGAGTAGATCCCGTACCGGTTCGAGCCCGGTCACCGGCACCATTTCGGTGAATGGCAAGGCGCTGTTCTGAGCACGGCTTCAACAGCTATGCGGTGTCAGCGGTGCGGCATTCAGCTATGCGGTGTCAGAGTGCGGCATTCAGCTATGCGGTGTCAGCGGTGCGGCGTGGTACATCAGGCATGGCGTGCTGTGTTATCGGGGTGATGAGGTTTCAGGTACTGGCGTTGCGCTTGTATTCTGTTGCTTTTCTTTGTTTGGCCGTGTCTTGTTTTTATATCGCGGGGTAGAGCAGTTGGTAGCTCGTCGGGCTCATAACCCGGAGGCCGGAGGTTCAAGTCCTCCCCCCGCAACCAAAAATCGACAAGTCTCGACAGCGACTTGTCGATTTTACTTTTTCACTTTTCACTCTTCACTTTTCACTAAAATTTTCTTGTCGATTTTTGGAAGTAATAAGTAATAGTGAATAGAGAAGAAGTAGAACGCGAGAGTTCAAATCCCGTATGCAAAACGGCAAAAATATCTTTTTTATAGCCCACTGACATATCGAGTGTTCGCAAATGATTTTGCGGACACTTTTTCTTTTTCAAATTCATTATGAACACTCACCGGCAAAGGTACCCTCCCTGTCCGAAAACTTCCTGCCCGAAAGCCTCCCTGCAGAGCATCGCTGTTCCCGATAGCGTTACGGAAATAGGTCACAATGCATTTTCGGGCTGCTCATCTCTTAAAGAGGCGGCGATAGGCTCCGGCGTAAAGACAATTGGTCTTTATACGTTCAGAGACTGCGTCAGCCTTGAAAGCGTGATTTTATCCGGACGGTCTTGAGACGATAGGCGACGAAGCCTTTTTCAACACTTCCATCAGGACGATTGCACTGCCGGGCAGCATCAAGCGGCCGGGTGTCAGGGCGTTTGACTTTGAAAACTGGAAAAAATCACTTATGAAGGGACAAAGGCGGGAATTCGAAGCCGTTGTCAACGACGCATTTGAAAGCGCATACAGCAGCAGGATCACCGTCGAGTGTACCGACGGCGTGCTGATTTACAACGATTCACCCGCCAAAGACACCACCGAAGCCACCGCTGCGGCATCTTCGGAACCGGGGAGCAATGCCGCTCCGGAAACCACCGGCAAAACAGAAAGCCCGGCAGAGGAAACCGGCTCTCTGAGACGGTGCAGATTATTTCGGGCTATTGCAATTTTTTCAGTGTGTCATCAATGTAATGGGTCCCAGCATTATCCTGGAACATCTCCAGCCGCAATGCAGAACGATTTGTGCAGTGCATGGTTGTTTTTACGCGCTGATACATACATGTTCTCACAGTGAAAAAATGTGAATTTTCGCAATATTCATTGCATTCATGGGGCTTTTGTGTTATGCTGTACTAAAACAACGACGAGGTGGACCTATGGCTGTGCAATATAATGAACCGCGGAAGCTTCTGATTGACGGGAAAACAAAGAAATCTGTCCCAGCCCAGATGGCCCGTGTTTCGGGCTTCCGCGATTGCAAAGCTCAGTCATGACGACTATTTCAGCCTTGAGATTTCAGAACGGAGCTGCCGGGCGCTGCACTGTGATATCGGCGACTCGGTGGGGCTGACTAGGGGGCAGAAGACTAATGAAAAAACAGAAGATCACATCCTCGGAGCTCCTTTGCGGACTCGGGTTTGCGCTGTATTTCTTTGCTTTTATGCTGACTGAAGCGTTTATCAATGAACGCTGCGCTGTAATTCTCGGAAGCGGCATAGTGAATACCGTATATACTTTCGGGCTTGTCTGTACGGGATTGGGCTTTCTCTCTTTTCCTCTGCTTCGAAAAATCTGCAAAGCGGAGAAATCGAGGAAGGCGGCGTTACTCATAATCGGAGTTTTTTGTCTTGTGTCTGCCGCCGTTTTGTTGATTGCAGACCGACCTGTTATTTTCCTGGCAAGCTCTACCGCGGCTCTGTTGCTGACCGGACATATCGGCGGCTGTGTATACTACAATACGGCGATGTATTTTTCCGGGAGCAGGTATACAGGGAGGATGATAGGCATCGGCATGGGTGCGGCGATATCTCTGCAGTTTGTCGTGCAGAATCTGACGCCGCAATCGGTCGTTTTTATGATCAGTATTTTCCTGAGCGTGGCGTTTGTCATGTATTTTATCATTCGGGCTCCTAAGGACTGGATTCTGGAAAATCCTCTCCCTTATTCTTCAGACGGCCTTAGGGGCAGTAAGACAGAGGCAGCTCTGATAGCGGCCGTTGTGCTGATGAGCCTTGTCTCAGGAATGATCGACAGTGTTCTGACCGCCTTCAATGCCGAAAAGGCCTGGGATATATACAGCGGCGTCCGGTTGTTTTATGCGCTGGGACTGATTTTGGCCGGATTTATTGCGGACATAAAGGAGAGAAAATATCTTCCGATTGCCACGGTATGCGCCATACTGATTTCCTCCGTCTGTATGTTTTTTCTTTCCGATGAAGCCAGCTATTTCGCAGGTACTGCGCTTATGTACCTGTACAGCGGCTTTTATGTGATTTTTTTCACAGTGATGTTTCTGGATTTTGCACCGAAAAGCAGATGTCCTGAGCTGTGGAGCGGCATGGGGCGTATTGTGCGCAGCTTTACTGTAGCTGCGACTGTGCTTCCGGCTCTGAAAATATATGACACTGTGGGCAGCACGTCACTTGCCGTGGGAAGCTGTTTGCTTTCTATCGGAGCCATGCTGGTATTGCTGCCGCATATCGGCCGAGCTGTTTCCGCATCAGGGCAGAGCAAAGAAATATCTGAAAAACAGGAGATGTCTTTGCAGGAGCGGCTGAAGCTGTATGCGCGGCACTATTCTCTCACTCCCCGCGAAACAGAGGTACTGGAAAGACTTCTGACCACCGACGACGACTTGCAGGAAATCGCTGACAGTCTGTATATTTCAAGGCGTATGGTTCAGCGGTATGTCTCCTCCATTTACGAAAAGACCGAAACAAAAACACGGCTCGGGTTATTTCAAAAGTATATGAATTTTACAAAGAAATGAATTTGCTCAGGCAGGGCACCGCTTTTCTACGGAAAGCGGTGCCCTTTTGCATATTTTATTGTATATTTTACAAAATGGCGCACATACGAACCCCTTTTTATGGAAGAATGGCACACATGCGAACTGCACAAGCATGGGCAAAACATATATAATTGGATTGTAAACAGACGTGTGTGCAGTTCGCTTTTCAGGTATCGGTGACCGAAGATGACAAGGATATGTCTGACAGGGGGAGGGTTTATGGTACGGCGGTAAGCGAAACCCCGGCGCCGGGCGAGATGCAGTCGGTACTCGGCCGGACTGCGCAGGCCTATTTTGCCACATTGGTAAACGGCATTAGCCGTATAGGAGGACGACTGGAGCGACTGTATTTACGATCGTAGCGAATACACCGCCGCCGACAGCTCCATAATCAAGTCCGTCGCCGGGCTTGATTCGGTTTACCAGAGCGGGAATAAATTTTATTTCGGCTCGAATGGCTCCGCCTCATTCGGTCGGGAGTAACTGACCCCGAATTAAATCTATTTGTCTCATACGACGACAGAAAGGGATGAATTATGAAACACGCAAAAATATTTGTATCGGTTTCCTTTTTGATATTTCTTTTGTTTACGACGGTACTGCCTGTCATTGCAGCGCCGGTGCCTGAGGACGAGATAAAAACAATCAATATCTTCACTGAGGGCGGCAAGAGCGGCAAATCCATAGATTCGTGCAGTTTTGAAGATCCGGTATGGGAATTTCCTTCAGTTTACCAGGGTGCGATGGTGTACGGTATTGAAAGTCTGGGCCCAAATCAGACAACAGCCGAGGTCATCATCCCGGATGGAGTGGAGTATCTTGATGAGTCCTTTTCCGGATTCAGCGCCCTGGAAAAAGCAGTGCTTCCTTCGACCCTGACGCGTATATATGACTATAGCTTCTATGAATGCGGCGCACTTTCTGAAATTTCCCTGCCGGAGGGGCTTTTGTCTATCGGGGACCGCGCCTTCTGCAAGTGTACTTCCCTGAGAAGTATGAATATTCCCGATAGCGTTATGGAAATAGGTAACAATGCATTTTCCGGCTGTTCATCTCTTGAAGAGGTAGAGATAGGTTCTGGCATAAAGACAATTGGTCTTTATACGTTCAGAGACTGCGTCAACCTTGAAAGCGTGATTTTATCAGACGGTCTTGAGACTATCGGGGACGAAGCTTTTTTTAATACCTCAATCAGGACGCTTACCTTACCGGGCAGCATCAAGCGCTTGGGCGCAAGGGCATTTAACTTTGAAAAGCTTGAAAAAATCATCTATGAAGGGACAAAGGCGGAATTTGAAGCAATAGTGAACTACGCATTTGAAAGTGCATACAAAGCAAAAATCACTGTTGAGTGTACCGACGGTGCCCTGATATACAACGATTCACCCGGCAAAGACACCACCGAGACCACGGTTGCATCTTCGGACCCGGGGAGCAATACCGCTCCGGAAACCACCGGCAAAGACACCACCGAGGCCACGGTTGCATCTTCGGACCCGGGGAGCAATACCGCTCCGGAAACCACCGGCAAAACAGAAAGCCCGGCAGAGGAAAGCAGCTCTCCGGATTCTGCATCCGGCATCGCAATCGCAGGCGTTGCTGCATGCGTTGTAATATGCGGCGGAGTCACGGTATTTTTGCTTGTCAGACGCAGAAAAAAATGAGCGCCTGTCATTGACAATAGCTCAGACTTCTGCAGGACTCTGCGGACTTCTGCAATAAAATACCGCCAACGGCGAATAAGCGTGTTGCCGGAGTAATCGCCGGGCAGTAAGGCAGAGGACTGTCCGGTGAACGACGCTCAGCCTTTGAGTTCAGGATACATATTCAGGCATGCCGTGTTATGAAAATTCACGGCAAAACCGGGAAACAGGCGGGTTATTGCGGCAATCGACGAATTGAAAAATTATAAGGCGAGATAAACAGAGTGCTGATTCTAAAAAGGAGGCCGGCGATTATGAAATGGGTTCAGCGGTTCCTGCCGTACACAAAACAGCTCGTGCTGTATGCACTGTATGACATCCTTGATTCGGAAGGAAGCGAATACGATAAAACGGAAAACGGAAGTATCGCCGCCAGAGTAACCGTTTACGGAAACAGAAGCGGCTTTGCGCTGTATGTCTCGGAAGCGCCGCCGGTCACCGTCCTTACTGTAGAAATGAGCGACCCCTGCAAAGCGCTTTCGGAAAAGGGCAGAATGCGTGCGCTATGCTATCTGGCGGACCGTGTGGAGCAACTGCTTGAAAATGAAGTCAAATGATAACTACACAGACTGTCAGGTCTCAACTGACAGAATATACGAACATCGGGAGGAAAACATGAGAATATCTGAAAACACAAAAGTATGGAAAAAGCTCCTTTATGCAGCTGCGGTCATATTGAGCCTTTTCTGTTTGATCTGCCTTGCCTCCTGTGACGATGAAAGCGGGGCGGATGTCGGCGGGAACACCGATTTCGGCGAGTGGACGGTGGTCCAGGAACCGACCTGCACGCGGGAAGGTCAGCGGCAGCGCGTCTGCAAGAGCGACTCGTCGCATGTGGAAACCGAAGCGATCGCCGCTTTGGGGCACGATCTCGTCGGCGTCCCCGAACAGCCCGCCACCTGCACCGAGGAAGGACACACTGCCTACAAGCAGTGCAGCCGCTGTTGGTATACCGAAGGCTACAACATTCTCCGTCCCGCCGGGCATAGCGCTTCGGAGAACGACTGGTGCCGAGACGACTATTTTCACTGGCAGATCTGTTCCGTCTGCGGCGAGCAATTTAACAAAGACGAACACGAGTATTCGCACCTGTGCGTCTGCGGTCTTGAAAGCGACTACACGCTGGGACTCCATTTTAAACTATTGTATGACGGCACCTATGAAGTATCGAAGGGGCAGGCCACCGATACGGTACTGAAGATCCCGGCGATCTACCACGGGAGTGACGTCAGCTCCGTTGCCACCGCCGCTTTCCGCATGTACGATTGCACGGAAGTCATTCTTCCCGACACCATCACGACGATCGGGATCAATGCGTTTCAATACTGTTCCCTGAGCAAGATCACCCTGTCGAACAATCTGACCGAAATGGGTGATTATGCCTTCTACTACTGCGACAATCTCGTATCCGTCGATATCCCCGCTTCCCTCAAGGAAATCCCGTTCCACGCCTTTTACCGGTGCATTGCTCTTTCAAGCGTGACGTTGCACGAAGGTTTGGAGGTCATCGGTGCAAGCGCCTTTGGGGTCTGTCGCTCGCTTTCCTCCGTTTCCATTCCCACGACAGTCACGGAGATCGGAGGCAGCGCCTTCGCCAACAGCGGGTTGACAAGCGCAGTCATCCCCGGCAACGTCGTCACGCTCGGAGCCGGCGCGTTCTCCTACTGCGAAAACCTGACCTATGTCAAAATAGCGCCCGGTCTGAAATACCTCGGAGGGGGTGCATTTGGTGGCTGCAAACTTCTTACGGAAATGCAGCAGATCGAACTGCCCGACGGCATTTTGGAGATCGGAGGGAACCCTTTGAACGAGACACCGGTCTATACCAATGCTGCCGATCGCGCGGCAAAAACCAAGACGCTTTTCACATTTTCGGTGAACGGCTATTTGTTTAAGATGACCGATACCTATATTGAAGAAGACAAGCGGCCGGAAAGTGTTTCGATCGTCGGCAATGTCGTTGCCGGCGGCGCCGTCGGTCTGACCTCCGTGCAATCCGTGACGGTCAGCGACTCCGTCACTTATATCGGAGAAAGAGCTTTTCGAGATTGCTATTCCCTCGTGTCGATCAAGCTGAGCGAAAACATCACCGAGATCCACGACGAAACCTTTTATAATTGCTTCAATCTGCGTTCCATCTCCATTCCCGAAAAAGTAGAGCGGATCGGATACAATGCGTTCCGTTTTTGCTCCGACCTGATGACGGTGGATATGCCGAATCATCCCGTCCTGATCGAACAGGGCGCATTTGCAAACACCGGC
>CALXXF010000004.1 GCA_944392615.1 uncultured Clostridia bacterium | reverse complement strand
GTCAGATATGCTCTTCTTTTTTTTATTTTTTCGGCTCTATCTGTCTGTCACCCCAACATTTATTATAGAACCAAAAAGATATATCTCGTCAGCGCCGTTGTTGTGTCTTGAAAGGACGATATTGTCCCCTATGCAATCAAAATATGCGTAACCGTCCACCGAAAGATCCAGCAGGGACACAAGGTCGTGATCGTATATCTTACCGGACGCAACTATATACTTTTCCGTTATGCATCTGTAGTTATTGAGCTGACCGATCAGGCGCCCCGCAGAATCCACAAGAATATTTCCGGCTGAAGTATAGACTATATACCTGTCTTCCGAAATACGGACTATATCCAGGGCTCCCTTGACTACATCGTCATACGAGAAAAGAGTTATAAGATTGTTTGACAGAGAAATGTGATTGATCTGCTGATTCGTATCAAGCCTGTTGTTTTCGATTTCGGTGATGACCGCCATATTTTCAACCGACTCGTCGTAGACAGACGTAAAGTTCTCATCATAGTAGGAATTTATCATTTCCCGCACTATGTATCCAAGCGTGGATTTTGACTCGTTTCCGGTCTCGATATTTACAAAATAGGTCATCAGCTTGTAGCGTGTGTCGTTGATTATGTAGTCATATTCTTCGCCGTCAATCACCTGATAAATGCACTGTATGAGCAGATTTCCGTTATTGAGGACATAGACAAATGAATCGTCTGCATAAGAGGGCACTATGTATTGGTATATCAGCTTACCTGACTCGTCAAATACGAAAGTACTTGAATCGGAAACATAGTAATACCTTCCTAAATACTCAGTACTGCTTCTGAAATATGTGCTCTCAAGTGAATTGAATCCGCCTACAAGTACAAAGCCGTTTATGACGTAATAATCTACTCCGTTAAATGAAAACCCGTTTTCATACGACTCAAAGGAAAGAGCGTCAGCAGAATAAGCAACAACGACAGCAACGCTTCCGTCCTCAT
This sequence comes from uncultured Clostridia bacterium, assembly GCA_944392615.1. GTDB lineage: Bacteria > Bacillota > Clostridia > Oscillospirales > CAG-272 > RGIG1993. The sequence goes on along the minus strand of CALXXF010000004.1, from coordinate 97,467 downwards.
TGTAAATATATACGGCGCCATCACGGTAAGCGTAGAATATTCCGGCAACCTGCTCACTGGGTATTCCGAAGCTCTCTATGAATCCCAGTTCTTCCCCGTCTTTAACAGATGCAAGAAGCTCGCCTGTATAAATATTGTATGCTCTTCCGGTGACCTGTCCGGTAGCGGAGGATGACGACGAGGTTATCATAACGGCTCCGGACACCCCGCTGTACCTACCCGTGAAATTCGATTCCTCAGCTATGGTCTGACCCGCACCGCCCGAATCCTGATACTGAACGAGAATGCTTCCTATATCGACGTTCATCACATTCTTAGAAGGGAGCATTATACCGTTACATGATGAAAGGAGCAGAGTCAGCACCAGAACAGACACGGCAGAAAATAGAACGGCACACACGCGGAAAGCGCCCCGAAATCTGGATTTGTTTGCGTTCATACACGATACCGACCTTTTGTGAATATACTCCGCACGTATAAAATCGACGCGGGAGCCGTAAAACTACACGCATATTTTAGCACAAGCGTCGGATATTGTCAATAATGGCATTGCGCAAATATGCGGGCAAAAATTTTCCTTAAATAACGACAGATACCGTGAAAAGCACGGATGGCAAACGACAGATGCCGCCCGGCGTTTCACGGTATTACTGATTTTGACTGATTTTGAAGGATTTTACAATGAAGCATTAGCCGTACCCAGATGATTTAATCCGCGGCGGCTGGGCACATACCGAATCACTAAAAAGTAATATGCGAATACACAGTATCAGCTTTAATTCCTTCAATGCGATGCGGCATCAGAGCGGACTTTTTCTTTTCAGACATTCATAAGTTGTTTTACTTCTTTTGTTTCTGCATTGTTCCCTGATCGCACGGCTTTGTTCTTTGCCACCATGTACATTATCCACTGCGCGACTGCTGTTATAAGCCATGAAACGGGATAAGAATAGTATATCATTTCAAGTGTTGGCTCTGCGGCAAAAAAAGTGTATATCCAGATTACACGTATACCGCACACACCTACAAGGCAGACGATCATGGGAACCACAGAGCGACCCATACCTCTCAGCATGCCGGTAAAGCAGTCCATAAGACCGCACAGGAAATAAGGCACGCATATGAGGAACACCCTGACAGAACCGTACGCCACCGCCTGCGCCGTATCCTCACTGCCTTCGGGCATGAAAATATACAAAAGCGGCGACCTGAAAATATATGCCGCAATCCCGGCAGCGAGCCCTATGACTGTAACAAGCAGCGTACATCTCAGCCCTATCGCAGGGATCCTGTCATTTCTGCGCGCGCCCACAGTCTGCCCTGTGAATGTCATCGCAGCCTGCCCGAATGCGTTCATGACTGTATATACAAAACCTTCGACAGACATAGAAGCGGTGTTTCCAGCGACCGCTATGCTCCCGAAGCTGTTTACAGAGCTTTGTATCAGAACATTGGATATGGAGAAAATCGAGCCCTGCAAACCGGCAGGAACTCCGATCCTCACTATGGTAAAAAACTGAGATTTGTGAAATCTAATTTTGTGAAGCACCAATCTGTAGCTTTCATTGCTCCTCAAAAGGTGTATAACAACCGCAACGGCGGCTACCAGCTGGGATATCGACGTAGCTATGGCTACGCCTGCAACGCCGAGGCTGAAGCCTGCTACGAACACTACGTTCAGTATTATATTGACTATTCCCGAAAGGGTCAGAAAGAAAAGCGGTCTTTTGGCATCTCCCACAGAACGCAGTATAGCAGCGCCGAAGTTATAGACCATGCTCGCAGGCACACCTATAAAATATATCTTTATATATGTCGTCGCAGCGTCAATAACCGCGGGGTCCGTCTTCATCATTTTCAAAAACGTGCCTCCGAAAAAGAAACCCGCCGCTCCGAATATTATGCCTCCGACAAGCGCCACCGCCATGGAAGTATGTATGTTTTTTTCGAGGACTTCGTTGTTTTTGGCTCCCCATGCCTGAGCAACCGAAACCGCCGCTCCGACAGAAAGTCCGAGCAATAGGTTGACTATCAGATTTATAAGCGCCGAGGTGGAGCCGACAGCCGCGAGTGCATTCGGCCCGTCAAAACGCCCGACAACCACGAGGTCCGCAGTATTGAAAAGCAGCTGCAGGACGCCTGTCGCCATTATAGGCAACGCATACAGAAGAATATTTTTTGTCAGCGATCCTTCAAAAAGATCACTTTTTACTTTTGCTTTAGTTTTAAGCATATGTGAAATTCCTCGCTCACGGGCAAGCTGTACACCCGTGTATCACTATCATTTCAACCACAATATAAAACGATTATGTCCGGTTGTTCCTACATTCGATCGTGTTCCTTTATCGGACTAATATGTTTTTTCAAAAAAGCGTCGGACCCAATACGGCATACAGACTTAGCAGCGCAGCTTTCGCACATCCGGAAATTATAAAACAGAAACTAATTGCACTATCACTATCACAAAGGCTTCGTTAATTTTGCTTCCGAAAGCGCTTATTCTGCCGTGCCTGCGGTAAAACTGCCCTGCCTGAGGTAAAACTGCCCTGCCTGAGGCAAAACTGCCGCGTCTGCGGTAAAACTGCCCTGCCTGCGGTAAAACTGCCGCGTCTGCGGTAAAACTTCCCTGCCGCTCAAAAGCACCGCTTTTATACGGTGCTTTTTACAAAGAGTTTTTCCGTTTTTGGCGCCTAATATTTCCGCCGGCACCTTGCTCCGACAACACGACGCCGTTGACTATGCATCCCGTGCATTGCCGCTTATGTCAGGCCTCTTACTTCAAGCACATTGCTTCAAGCCTCTTGTGTCAAGCCTCACGTGCCGCGGCTGTCTTATCGATCTTTTCGGGCTGAGTGCCCTGCTCCTGTCCTTCCGGCTTCTCGCGTTTGTCCTTGCGCGAGGGCTCTTCTTTGTCTGAGTCGCCTTTTTCTTCGCCTTCTGCGACCGGTCTTGTGACGGTGACAACAGCACTCTCTATCCTGTGCTCTGCTATTTTTTCCACGCTCACGTGGATGAAGTCATTGACGTCTATTTCAAATGTACTTCCGTCTGCCGGAACCGAGCCGTAGAGACCGAACACAAGCCCGCCGAAGGTATCATACTCATCGTCACACTCTATCGGAACATTGATTCTCTCCGAGACATCGTCTATTCCGGCGCTTCCCTTGACACGCCACTTGTCTTCTCCGAGGTCGACAATTTCGTCTCTTTCTTCCTCTATTGTCTCGATATCAAAACCGCCGACTATCTGCTCTATTATGTCGTTCATAGTTACGATGCCGAAGACACCGCCGTATTCGTCGAGGACAACGGCAAATCTGTTTCCTGTTTTCTTCATCTGCTTGAAGAGTGTGTCAGCCTTTACGCTTTCTGGTACAAAATATGCATCTGTCACTGCCTCGCTCATTATTACATCGCGTGGCTGACCGTAAAGACGGAAGAAATCCTTAGCATTGAGAACTCCGACAAGGTCATCGGCAGATTCACCGCAGACAGGATATATTGAATGCCTTGTCTCATGTATGGTCTGCTTCCACTTTTCGTTGTCCTCGTCCAGCCAGAGTATCACTATGTCAGTCCTGTGAGTTGCAAATTCACCGACGGTGAGGTCGTCAAACTCAAAGACGTTTTGTATCATTTCCTTTTCCTGAACGTCAATTACTCCCTTTTCAGAGCCGACATCCACCATAAGGCGAATTTCCTCTTCGCTGACCTCCTCATCAGGGTCGTTGGGGTCAATCCGCAGGAGCCTGAGCACACCGTTGGTGGTGATTGAAAGCAGCCAGACGATAGGCGCCGAGATAAACGCGATAAACGTTATAAGCCCTGACATTCCGAGCGCAAGCTTTTCGGCATATTTCATAGCTATTCTCTTGGGAACGAGCTCGCCGAAAATTATGGTGACAAAAGACAGGACAAGTGTTATAACTATGACCGTAACTGTATCAATTCCCGGAAAAGACAAGCCTGCGCCCTCAAGAGCGGTGACTATTCTGTCCGAGAAATTGCTTGCGGCAAAAGCGCTTCCCAAAAATCCCGAGAGAGTTATTGCTACCTGGATCGTAGAAAGAAACTTTGCCGGCTTGCTCTTGAGCTTTTCAAGCCTTTTGGCTCTCTTGTTTCCGTCCTGTGCGAGTTTTGAAATCTTCGCCTCGTTTGTGGATATCACCGCTATCTCAGCACAGGCAAAAATAGCGTTGAAAATTATAAGAAGTACCTGCAGTCCTAATTGCAAAAATAAGTCGCTCACGATATTTTTCCTCCAAAATTAAAGATATATTTGTGCCGTTTTAAATGCAAAACTCACATATTATACCTCATTTTGAGCAAAAAAAGCATAGCCCGCATTTTAATACAAAAAACGCTGGTTATGCCGACAATATCATGTTTGTTGGTGGTAATCCCGTTGTGCGTGGTACAACTACCGCCGTCGTCCATAGTAAAAAATATGTATCCTTTCAGTATTTTATTAACACGCGGCACTCAGTGTACCGTCACCGTGTTAACTTTGAGTATATCACAAAAAAGCCTCTTTGTCAATATGCAAATCGTTTTTTACCCTGTGTAAATATAATCCTTGCGTACATGAGGAATGTTTTTCGGTTTTGTCCTGCCTGTGTTTTGCTTAAATGTTTATGAAATTCTGAGCGTGATACACAACAATCAGTTTGCTCTGGTTTGAGCAGAGTGTCTTCGTTATATTGCACAAATCAGATTGACATTTATGCGGACTTGTGTTATAATTCACATGTGTAAACCCTGTGGTATCCGCATAATTTCCGGTGCAAAAGACTGCAGGCAGCACAAATCAAGAAAATACTGCTTAAGGAGACGAAAATGAACGATTTGAAATCGCGCGCACTGCTTTTTACATTTCTCATTATTCTTGCACTGCTGGTATTTGCAGGCTGCTCCGGCGATTCCGGCGTCTCTGACACAAAAGGCGACGGAAATATCACCGACGGAACTGCGGGACCTTCTGACAGCTCATCTGTGAAGCAGGATGACACCGATGACGCAGATTCGTCCCCAAGCGTGACGACCGGCATACAGGATGGCGGAAATTCCCCTGAGGACAACAACTACAGAAACGAAGGATGGGACGATAAGACGTTGAAAATACTGGCTATAGGAAACAGCTTCAGCGATGATGCCATGACATACCTGTATGACATCGCCAAAGCATACGGCGTAGATGATGTAGTACTCGGAAATCTTTACATAGGAGGCTGCACGCTCGACAAGCATCACGCAAACGCAGTGAGAGACGCGAAAGAGTATACCTATTACAAAAACACGGACGGCGTGTTCAAGGCAACACAGGGGGCGTCGTTGCTTGACGGACTGCGCGACGAGGAGTGGGACATAATAACAATGCAGCAGGCCAGCGGATACTCAGGGGTCGAGCGCTCCTATTCCAGATTACCTTCTCTCATTGAATACGTAAATGAGAACAAAACCAACGAAAATGCACAGCTGGCATGGCACATGACCTGGGCATACCAATCAAACAGCACGCACGCCGACTTTCCGAAATACGACAACGATCAGATGACTATGTACAATGCCATATGCAGCACTGTAAACTCACAGATACTTACAAAAGACGTTTACAGGCTCATTATTCCGTCAGGAACGGCAATACAGAACGCGCGCACCTCATATTTCGGCGACACGCTTACGCGCGACGGTTACCACATGAGCGACCTCGGCCGTCTCATAGTAGGCTATTGCTGGTTTTCAACGCTTACCGGCACCGACGTTGAAGATATAAAATATGTTCCCTCAAGTCTTTTTCTTTCAGAGGAAGATAAGAAAATAATTGTTGAATCGGTAGCCGGCGCTGCCGCAAACCCGTTTGCCGTTTCCGATTCGGCGTATACAGAAAAAGAAGAGTTTGATCTGTCCGGTTACAGGGAAATAAAATTTGAATATATAGTAGGCGCATATTGGAACACCACCGATCCTTCCTCCCATTCGATGCCGATAAGGACTGCGGGTAATTCCAAATACTTTATAGCCACACAGCTTTTTACCAAAAACTCTCTTCCCGCAGGCAGTGTCATTGTGTTAGACTCAGGATGGCAGTACCGCCCGGAAAGATGGGCATCTTTCGGCAGCGTACAGTCGAGCAGACCTGATCCGGTTTCTTCCGCTTTGTTTATGGTTACAGACGAGTGGTGGCAGGGGTATTCATACAGAGCCTTTAACATTTCGGTACTGGGCAACAACAAGGATATAACATCTGATGAAGACAGCGCAGAGGCTCTGTCGCATTTCAGGATATATGTTCCGAAGGACGCCGAGATAGAAGACGACCCAGGAGCGATAATTTTTCCGGACGATGGTTCTGAAGAAGCGCCGGACCTCTCCAGATACCGCCGGCTCTCGTTTGATTACACAGCGGGAGCATACTGGAACACAACCGACTCTGTAAATCATTCTCAGCTCACAAAAACCGCCGATAATTCAAAATATTTTGTTGCAACACAGCTTTTCACAAAAGAAACGCTTCCGGCAGGAAGCGTCATAACAGTTGATTCTGGATGGCAGTATCGTCCGGAGCGCTGGGACACATTCGGAAAAAAGCAATCTGCCAGACCGTCAGCTGTTACAACACAGTCATTCACGGTTACCGATGAATGGTGGGAAGGATATGAGTGCCGCGCGTTTAATATTTCAGTCATAGGCAACAGTACCGATATTTCGTCTGCAGAAGCTGCCAAAGAGGCACTCTCACACTTCAGTATATACGTACCCGAAGAATAAATACTGTTTTCAGAAAACGGCTCAGATCGCCGAGCCGAAGACAAGTTTCAAAATCTGCTCAGGCGAAGATATGATTTTGTTTGCTCCGGCAGAGCGCAGGATCATTTCGTCACGGTATCCCCACAGAACAGAGGCGCAGTCCACCCCGGCATTTCTGGCGGTAAAGATATCGGTATCTGAATCTCCTACGTACAGGCACTCATGGGGATTCACACCTATAATTCTCATCGCCTCCTCAAGACAATCCGGGGCGGGCTTTCGCCTCACCTGTGGGGATTCTCCTATAGCTACGTCGATCAAATCGCCGAAATATTCGGCGCACAGCTGCTTTACGGCGCTGTCAAACTTATTGGACACAACTCCGGTCGGAACCGAGAGCTTTTTAAGTCCTCTGAGCATTTCAGGTATCCCGTCAAAGGGTTTTGTCCTGTTGCGGCGGTTCGCAAAATAATTATCCTTGAATATCGAAAGGCACTTTTCATACAAGGGGTTCCCTGTTCCGCCGGGAACAGAGAGCTCTATAAGACGCAGAACTCCGTTTCCTATAGAAAGACGTGTCTGTTCGCGAGTTCTCAACGGAAATCCGCAGGCACTCATCGCATAGTTCACACTGTCAGCAAGATCATCGAGGGTATCAAGGAGAGTTCCGTCAAGGTCAAATATCACCGCACTGTATTTCATAAGATCCATCTCCTGCCGGCACAAGTTTGAAAAAGTTTCATTGATGTATTTGTGTTGTCGGACTCTATAATTATAAACATACCGGGGCATTTTGTCAACCTGGAGTTATCGGGTTTACATAAATGTACTATTTGCAAATTAGTGAAAAAATATCTCCTGCCGCTATTGACAAATCACGTTTTTTTTGATAGAATATCACCTGCACCGACCGAAGGAGCACTGCAAGGAGCTGTAAAGATGACATGTACTGGTTCCTGGTTGCGTTCTGTCGGCCCGGAGATCTTACACATGGAGAAATCGCCTAGCTGGTCGAGGGCGCACGACTGGAAATCGTGTAACCGGTAAAACGGTTCGAGAGTTCGAATCTCTCTTTCTCCGCCACAAAATGAAACCGCTTTTTAATATGAGCGGTTTCTGCTTTTTCGGGCTCGTAGCTCAGTTGGGAGAGCGCCGCGTTCGCAACGCGGAGGCCATGGGTTCAAGTCCCACCGGGTCCACCACGAGAATACAATCCGAATCAGGCATTGCTTTATCAGGCGCCTGATTCGGATTTTTTTATAAAGACCTGCAGCAGTTCTGACTGATTTTGTCATCTGCTGTGAAAGTCAGAAGGCATGCCGCTTCTGCATCGTGTTCTGTTTTTTTCCTCTCTTTGTTCTTGCAGTCTGTTGCGGCAGTTGAAACACAAAAAAGGGTATCTGCTGATACCCTTTTTTTGCATGGCATGTCTGTGCTGCAGCTTTTTGTATTTTTTGCCTGCCTCATACTCTTTTTATTTCAGAGAGTATGATACCTGTCCTGATTTCTATGTGCATTAAAAGCGATTCACGCTCTGAAGCCAGTCGGATACGCTCGCGTCTGACGGCATTCTCCAGTCCCCTCTCGGAGACAGTGATACAGAGCCCACCTTTACGCCGTCGGGAACGCATGAGCGTTTGAACTGCTGTGAAAAGAAGCGTCTGAAGAATGTATCAAGCGTGTCTTTTATCTCGTCGCAGCCGAAGGAGCCTTCAAAGGCTTTCAGTGCGACGCGCAATATCTTGTCATATGAAAATCCACAGCGAACAAAATAGTAAAGAAAAAAGTCATGAATCTCATATGAACCGAGTATTTTTTCGGTTTTCTGACCAGGCTCATAACCGTCGTCAGAAGGAATAAGCTCTGGCGACACCGGAGTATCTATTATGTCGTACAGTGTTTTCGAAAGACGCTGCCCTTTTTCATCGGTTCTGAGCGATGCCGTATCCGCAAAGAATTTAACGATATACCTCACAAGCGTTTTCGGCACAGAGCAATTCACAGCATACATCGACATGTGGTCGCCGTTGTAGGTAGACCATCCGAGAGCCGCTTCACTCAGGTCTCCGGTACCTATGACAATCCCCGAATATTTATTGGCGAGGTCCATGAGAACCTGTGTACGTTCTCTTGCCTGTGCGTTTTCATACGTGACGTCATAGGTCGTCTCGTCATGTCCGATATCAGCCAGATGGAGGCGCACCGCCTCTTTTATATCGACTTCAACAAATTCTGTGTCAAGACAATTACAAAGTGTCTGCGCATTTTCTCTCGTTCGTTTTCCTGTTCCGAAGCACGGCATTGTGACAGTCATTATTCCTGAAGAGGGCAGACCGAGCTTTTCAAATGCTTTTACTGTTACAAGCAGCGCAAGAGTTGAATCCAATCCGCCAGAAATGCCCACAACCGCCGTCTTTGCACCTGTGTGCTTCATGCGCTTTGCGAGCGCCGCTGCCTGCATTTCGACTATAAATGAACAGCGGCTGTTTTTATCATGCTCATCTGACGGAACAAAGGGTCTTTTCTCAAAAGAGCGCGTGAGTTTTGTTTCAGTAACAGGAAGCGAGAACAAAACGCTGCGGTGTCCGTCGTCTGCCGATGATACAAAGTCACTCATACGCCTTCTTTCGAACGCCACTCTTTTGACATCTATCTCAGTCACCAAAAGCTCGCTGTCTGAAAACGGCTTTTTTTCCGCCAAAAGCCTTCCGCTCTCATATATAAGCGAATGGCCAGAATAAACAAGATCGGTAGTCGACTCGTCTGACCCGGCTCCGCAGTAGATATATCCGCACAAATTTGTAGATGAGTGCACCGAAACAAGCTCTCTTCTGTATTCAGGCTTTCCTATCGATTCAGTTGAAGCGGAGAGATTTGCAATGACTGAAGCGCCTGAGGCGCAATGTCTTACAGAAGGCGCCTGAGGTATCCAGAGATCCTCGCATATTTCACATGCCACAATCAGTTCCCTTACCTCTTTGCAGCAGAACAGAATATCAGTTCCGAAACAGCATTCGCTGCCTGCATAATTCAGCGTCTTTACTCCTTCAAACGCCTTTGTGAATTGTCTCTGCTCATAAAATTCATTATACGAGGGCAGGAAGGTTTTAGGCACAACTCCAAGTATTCTGCCCGAATGGAGAGCGACAGCGCAGTTATACAGTTTTCCCATAAATGACACCGGAGCTCCTATAAATACGAGCATATCACATCCGGCTGTACTGTCGGCTATTCTTCTGACCGCCGTTTCGGCGGCTGAAAGCAGCCTGTCCTGCAAAAACAGGTCCGAACAGCTGTATCCTGTTACGCAAAGCTCAGGAAAAACCAGCAGGGACACGCTTTCGCTCCGAGCCTGCTTTATAAGGCGAATTATTTGCTCCGAATTGTAAGAACAATCCGACACTTTCAACGGCGGCACCGCCGCGGCAGTCTTTATAAATCCGTCTTTCATATGATGACCATACCCTTTCCTGCTGATTCAGATTTTCCCCGCCCTTCCGGGCTTTTCAATCCTTCCGGACTTTTTCAGTTACACCCGTCTCCTCCGTTGCTCAGATTTGGCGCTATGCACTTTCAAGCCGGAGTCCGCGTTTCATTCTGAGACGCATGATGAATATTTTTATCGTTATATGTTATCCTTGCAAGGAAATACAGCAAAGAAGATTGCAATTAAGAATACCGGAAACGGGGGAGGACGCGACAACACACATCCGCCCCCGTAAAGGCTTTCTGACAGATCAGATACTTATCATACCGTCAAACACAGAAACGGCGTTTCCGATAAGCAGGACTTTTTCATTTGAATAATTGACAGTGAGCTCCCCGCCGGGCAGAATAACGCGGATATCGCAGTTCATATCGCAGTAGCCGTTGACGCATGCAGCCACAACCGCTGCGCACGCTCCGGTTCCGCATGCAAATGTTTCACCGCAGCCTCTCTCCCACACCCGCATTTTTATGGTCTTTCTGTCCACAACACGCACGAACTCTGCGTTTACCCTCTGCGGGAATATTCTGTTGTTTTCAAACTCAGGTCCTATTTTGTCAAGGTCGAGCTTTTCTATTCCCTTGGTAAATACAACGCAGTGAGGATTACCCATTGAGACGCAGGTGATATTGTAGCGCTCAGCCCCGATAACGATCTCACGATCTATTACCGATTCACCGTCAAGGCGCACAGGTATGCGGCGCGGTTCAAAGGAGGGCTTGCCCATGTTCACCTTCACTCTCTCCACCATGCCGTTCTTCGTCACGGGCTCAAGCTCGCGGATACCGCTGGGAGTCTCTATCCTTATGATATCCTTGCGTATTCCCTTTACGTCATAAAGATACTTTCCAACGCACCTCAGAGCGTTGCCGCACATAAGACCCTCGCTGCCGTCGACGTTGAACATGCGCAATTTTGCATCTGCAACATCGGAGTTGCTTATCAGCACTATTCCGTCTCCTCCGACACCGTAATGCCTGTCCGACATATAAACCGAAAGGGATTCCGGAGACTCTACCTTGTTTTCCGCATTGTCAATGTATATATAGTCGTTGCCGCAGCTCTGCATCTTCATAAAGTGAAGCTTGAGCTTTTCGCCCCTCATATTGTTTATATCCACAAGCTCCGTATTTATCTCGGAGTAACGGCTCATGAGACTGTCGGCAAGTGCGTTTGCAGTATCTATTGAAGTAAGGCAGGGGATACCGAGCATAACGGCGCGGAGTCTGAGCTTCACGCTGTCGCGTGCAGGCAGCCTTCCCTTTGCCGACGTAGAAACTATATACTGAACCTTTCCTGATTCAAGCAGACGTATTCCGTTGTTTTCACCCTCATGTATCTTCATGACTACTTCTGCCTCAAGGCCTGCCTCGCGAAGCGTCTCGGCGTTGCCGTCGGTGGCATAGAGCTTGAATCCAAGGCTGTCAAATTTTTTGGCAAGATCGACTATCTCGTGCCTGTCGCTCTTTCTGACTGTTATAAACACGCCGCCCGACTTGTACATCTTATACCCTGCCGCTATGAGTCCCTTGTAAAGCGCCTCTGACAAATCGCGCCCGATTCCGAGCACCTCTCCGGTAGACTTCATTTCCGGACCGAGCTGGGTGTCAACGTCAGTGAGCTTTTCAAACGAGAACACCGGGACCTTGACCGCCGTGTAAGGAGATGTTTTGTAGAATCCCGTGCCGTATTCCATGTCGCGAAGCTTTTCTCCGAGGCTCACCCTGATAGCCACATCGACCATAGGCACGCCGGTCACCTTGCTCATATACGGAACCGTTCTCGAAGCTCTCGGGTTCACTTCTATTATATAGATGTCGTCGTTTACAACTATATACTGGATGTTTACTATACCTATCGAAGAGAGCCCCTCACATATTTTCTTTGTAGTTGCCACAAGACGAAGAGCCATGTCGTCATATATGTGGGTAGCGGGATACACCGCGATACTGTCGCCTGAATGTATACCTGTTCTCTCTATATGCTCCATTATGCCCGGAATCAGGACGTCCTCGCCGTCGTATATGGCGTCGATCTCGATTTCCTTGCCCTGTATATACTTGTCTATGAGCACCGGGTTTTCTATGCCCTGTGAGAGTATTATCTTCATGTACTCGGACACATCCTCATCGTGGAAAGCGATGGTCATATTCTGACCGCCGAGGACATATGAAGGGCGCAAAAGCACAGGGTAACCCAACGTCTGCGCGGCATTGAGAGCCTCTTCCTCAGTGAGCACCGAATATCCCTTTGGGCGCTTTATGCTGAGTCGTTCGAGCAGTGCGTCAAAACGCTCCCTGTCCTCTGCCATATCTATACTGTCAGCTGACGTGCCGATTATGTTGACATTGTTTTTACTGAGGGTCTTTGTGAGCTTGATCGCCGTCTGCCCTCCGAAGGCAACGACAACTCCTATAGGATTTTCCTGAGCGATGATGTTCATGACATCTTCGGGCATGAGAGGCTCAAAATAAAGCCTGTCCGAGGTGTCGAAGTCCGTGGAAACCGTCTCCGGGTTGTTGTTGATTATAACGACCCTGTAGCCGAGCGCTCTAAGAGAACGTACGCAGTGCACCGCTGCATAATCGAATTCTATTCCCTGACCTATTCTTATAGGGCCGGAGCCGAGAACTATTATTGTATCCTTCTTTTCCGGATTATCGTTGAAATCGGCTTCATTTTCGCTCATAACGCCGTCGTCGGAGACATTATAGGAGGCGTAAAAATACGGGGTCTGAGCAGCAAACTCTCCTGCGCATGTATCGACCATCTTATATGTCGGCTTGACCGAAAAACGCACCGGCATGCCTGTCGCAGCGGCTATCGCCTTGTCGGTAAATCCCATGCGCTTTGCCTTTACATACTCGCCGAAAGAAAGCTTTCTTCCGTTCATCCATGTCTCAAAATCGACGAGATTCTTTATCTTTTCAAGGAACCAGAAATCAATTTTTGTCTCTGCGTGGATATCCTCAAGACTCTTTGAGCGCCTGATTGCCTCCGCTATGGCAAAAAGCCTGATATCGGTAGGCTCCTTTATGAATTTGTCTATTTCTTCGTCACTCATATCGGCGTATTTTGAAGAAAGAAGGGTCTCCTGAGAAATCTCAGCGCCTCTGACTGCCTTCATAAGCGCCTCTTCAAAATTGTCGGCTATCGACATGACCTCTCCGGTAGCCTTCATCTGAGTGCCAAGAGTTCTTTTTGCATATACAAACTTATCAAACGGCCATTTCGGAAATTTCACCGCCACATAGTCTATAGCCGGCTCAAATGCAGCATAGGTGTTTCCGGTGACTGCGTTCTTTATCTCGTCAAGTCTGTATCCGAGAGCAATTTTAGTAGCCACCTTAGCTATCGGATATCCCGTTGCTTTTGAAGCAAGGGCGGACGAGCGTGAAACTCTGGGGTTCACCTCTATGACGGCATACTCAAAAGAATCGGGATTAAGGGCAAACTGACAGTTGCAGCCGCCTTCCACTCCAAGCGCTTCTATCATTTTGAGAGCCGCAGAGCGGAGCATCTGATACTCCTTATCCGCAAGTGTAAGAGCAGGAGCCACAACTATGCTGTCTCCCGTATGGACGCCGACAGGGTCGAGATTTTCCATTGAGCATATGGTAATTGTGTTTCCGTCCTTATCGCGCATTACCTCAAACTCTATTTCCTTCCAGCCTGCAACGCTCTTTTCTATAAGGACCTGAGTTATAGGAGAAAGAGAAAGTCCAGTACGCGCTATTTCCCTCAGCTCATCCTGATTATTTGCTATTCCCCCTCCTGTACCGCCAAGGGTAAAGGCCGGACGAACTATGACCGGATAGCCTATTCTGGATGCGGTCACGAGAGCATCCTCAAGTGTATTGACGACCTCGGAAGGAATGCAGGGCTGATTTATGCTCTCCATAGTCTCCTTAAACAGCAGTCTGTCTTCGGATTTATCTATGCATTCAGGGGAGGAGCCGAGAAGTCTTACGTTGTGCTCTTCGAGAAATCCTTCTTTAGCGAGCTGCATGCACAGGGTAAGAGCGGTCTGTCCTCCGAGACCGGAAAGTATGCTGTCTGGTTTTTCCTTCTCTATTATCCTCTTTATCGTCGTAAGAGTCAGCGGTTCAATGTAGATCCTGTCCGCCATTGTGCGGTCTGTCATTATAGTAGCGGGATTGGAATTTACGAGTACTATCTCTATTCCGTCCTCCCTGAGTGCGCGGCACGCCTGTGTTCCGGCGTAGTCAAACTCCGCCGCCTGTCCTATTACAATCGGGCCTGAGCCTATGACAAGAACCTTTTTTATTTCGGGATTACGAGGCATTACTCAGCACCTCCTTTCATCATGTTGATAAAGTCATCGAAAAGAAATGAAGTATCGGTCGGTCCTCCGCAGGCCTCAGGGTGGAACTGTGCCGAAAACGCAGGTATTTTCTTATAAACGAGGCCTTCATTCGTTCGGTCGTTTACGTTCACAAAAAGCTCGTCGGCAATGTCGCGATCTACAGACTCTCCGACAACCGCATAGCCGTGATTCTGGGTACTTATATAAGTGCGACCTCTTTTCAGATCCTTTACAGGGTGATTGGTACCTCTGTGACCGTATTTGAGCTTGCGCGTTCTGAATCCGTTTGCAAGCGCAAGAAGCTGGTGCCCCAGGCATATTCCCATTATCGGAAGTCCTGTTCCGCAAAGCTTCCGTATATTCGCTATCACCTCGACGTTGTCGGCGGGGTCTCCAGGACCGTTTGTCAGAAAGAGTCCACTTACATTCATGGACATTATTTTTTCAGCTGTGGTGTCGAATGGAAGAACATGCACCATGCAGTCGCGCAAAGCGAGAGACCTTATTATATTTTCCTTGACTCCGAAATCCAGAAGTGCTAAAGAATACTTTCCGTCAGGATTGACTATTCTCTCCTCTGTCCTGCTTACTCTGTCCACAGGACGCACTATCCTGTATGCTTTTATCTCTTCAGGGTCAGCGTGAGACAGATCATCGGCAATCATGCCGTTCATAGTCCCATGTTCCCTCAGAACCCTTGTAAGTGCCCTGGTGTCTATACCGCATATCCCGGGTATACCGTATTTTTTTAAAAATCCGTCGATATCCCCCTCACAGCGGAAATTCGACGGTGTCTTACAATACTCCCTCACTATATACGCAGAAACGGCAACGGAGGAACTCTCAAAATCCTCGTACATTACCCCGTAATTTCCTATAAGAGGAAATGTCTGAACAACGGCTTGTCCGGTATAGCTCTGGTCAGTGAGCGTCTCGACATAGCCCGTCATGGCGGTGGTAAAAACTATCTCGGCAACAGCTTCTTTATCGGCGCCGAAAGCTTCACCTTCAAAAGTCATACCGTTTTCTAAAACTAAGTACTTTTTCATTCTGGTCGATTCCTTTCCGTTATTGTATATTCTGCATACAGTGTGGTGCTTTGTTATCTTACAGGAGCTCTCTGTTGTCACTGCTTTTCTGTTTTTATTCCGCCCCCTGCTGTGCCACACGACCGACAGAATACGCAGGATCTGTGTGACAAAAGTTCTGTTTACAGGGAGTGCCTCAGGCAGCAAACGAAAGGACCCCCGATATTTTCAGGATTCAAAACGGTCCTTTCCCCGCACCAGCGGTATATCGGTATCATATACGCCGGTAAAGCATGCCGTGCAATATCCGTGGGCCATGTCGTCGGACGGAAGCCTTGAAAGAAAGCCCGTGTTCAAAAAGCCGAGCGAATCGGCTCCTATAATATCTCTTATCTCATCTACGGTATGCTTGCAGGCAATGAGATTCTCCCTTGAGTCTATATCGGTGCCGTAGTAGCACGGATGCATAAACGGAGGAGCGGTTATTCTGACGTGAACTTCAAGAGCTCCGGCATCTTTGAGCAGCTTTACAATGCGCGCGCTCGTAGTACCTCTGACTATCGAATCATCGACAAGAACGACTCTTTTTCCGCTGACTGTCTGAAATACCGGATTCAGCTTTATGCGCACCTTGTCCTCGCGCGACTTTTGCCCCGGTGAAATAAACGTCCTGCCGATGTATTTGTTTTTTATGAACCCTATCCCGTATGGTATGCCGGAATATCTTGAATATCCTATCGCAGCATCTATACCTGAGTCAGGCACCCCGACAACGACATCCGCGTCTGCCGGATGTTCCTTTGCAAGGAATTCGCCTGCTCTCAATCTGGCATTGTGCACCGAATATCCGTCTATCTTTGAATCCGGACGGGCAAAATATATATACTCAAAAATACACATTGCTTCTTTTGCGGTGAAGCAGAATGATTTGTCGCTCCTTACTCCGTCACTGTCAAAAACGACCATCTCTCCGGGAAGAATATCTCTCACAAACGAAGCGTCCACAGCGTCAAGGGCACATGTCTCCGACGCTATTACAAAACTCCCATCGGGACATTTTCCGTAGCAGAGCGGACGATACCCGTGCCTGTCCCTCGCCGCAACCAGTTTATCCCTGAACATAAATATGAGCGAATAAGCACCGTCCAGCTTTCCAAGAGCGCTCAGCACTGCCTTTTCCGAATCTTCCGACTCAAGAAGAGCGTGTGAAACCACAAAAGAAATAACCTCCGTATCGCTTGTGGTCTGGAATATAGCTCCGCTTTTTTCGAGCTGCTCTCTAAGCTGTACAGCATTTGTCAGATTTCCGTTATGCACGGTCGCCATCTTGTTTATATTATGGTTTATAACTATCGGCTGGGCATTTGCCCTGTCGGAGCTTCCGGTGGTACCGTAACGCACGTGTCCGACTGCCATCTGCGACTGGCCGAGCGACCCTATTATGTCGTTGGTAAAGACCTCGCTCACCAGTCCTGTATCTTTATAGTATCTGAAAACGCCGGAATCGTTCACAGCTATACCGCAACTCTCCTGCCCTCTGTGCTGAAGCGCATACAGTCCGTAGTATACCTTCGGGGCAAGAAAAGAGCGCTCATTTGAGTATATGCCGAAAACACCGCACTCCTCATGTACTTTATCTAAAAAATCCGCCATTTTCATTCCGCCATTTCCTGAAGTTTTTTGCAAAACAAAATAAAACAGAACAGAATATTGCGTCCCGGCAGACACGAGCCGGCAAGCCTTTTTCCAAACCTGTTATATTATACATAAATGCCGATATTTGTCAATAGCTGCAGAAGAGATTTTGATGCCACAAACTGCCGTGCCATGAAGAAAATAAGTAAAATTATTGCTGCTACTTTCTGAACACACCGCGGCGCCTGAGGCATTTGCAGGGCAACGCAAGGACGGTTACCCGCCCTTGCGTTGCGATAAATGCGTCACTCTCCGAGAAGTCTCTTGAGAATTTCGTTGTATGCGTCCTCTACCCCTCCGAGATCTCTTCTGAATCTGTCCTTGTCCAGCTTCTCATGAGTATTTATATCCCAGAAGCGGCAGGTATCGGGAGAAATCTCATCGGCAAGGATGATTTTTCCGTCGGATGTCCTTCCGAACTCTATTTTAAAATCGACCAGGTCTATGCCGGCGCTCTTCATATAATCACGCAGAAAATCATTGACCTTGAAGGAATAAGCTGCAATTGTGTCAAGCTCTTCTCTTGTGGCGATTCCCATGGCGAGAATGTGATAATCATTTATCATAGGATCTCCGAGAGCATCGTCCTTGTAGCAATACTCAAGCACCGGAGTCTTCATGGGAGTTCCCTCCGGTATTCCGAGTCTCTTGGAAAGAGAGCCTGCCGCTATATTGCGTATGATGACTTCAAGAGGAACGATAGATACTTTTTTTACCAGAGTCTCTCTGTCATTCAGTTCCTTTACCACATGTGTCGGAACGCCTTCTTTTTCTTCGAGCTTTTTCATGAGAAAATTGCTCACACGGTTGTTTATAGAGCCTTTTCCCTCAATAGTGCCCTTCTTAAGTCCGTTAAAAGCAGTGGCGTCATCCTTGTAGGAGACGATGTAAAGCTCCGGATCATCTGTTTTGTATACTTTCTTTGCTTTTCCTTCGTAAAGTTGCTCTCTTTTTTCCATAACATACCCTTTCTCATTGCAGTACCCTGCCGTTTTCCGGCACAGATCGGCTGCTTTCAATCCTGTCCTTTTATTTGTCACATTTTTATGGTAATCATGAATCTGTAACATTTAAGTTATCATGCCGGCACGCTCTCCGGAAACAAATAACAACCGGAGAAAGTCCGCTTCCGGGATATAAACCTGACAGACACCGTCAGTCCATCACAAAATACTGTTCTCTGTCTGCGCCGACAGACACATATTTTATTTTGCATCTGACCTGTTCTTGGAGGTAAAGTATATATTTGCGCGCGTTCTCCGGAAGCTGTCCGAAGCTCCTGCATGATGATATATCACAGCCCCACCCGTCAAAGTACTCATAGACCGGCTTTGCGTGTACAAGTCGATCCCCGGTCGGGAAGGACTCCGTCAGCACGCCGTCTACCGAATACTTTGTGCAGACAGGTATCTTGTCGAAGCGCGAAAGAACGTCGAGCTTTGTAAGTGCAAGCTCATCAGCGCCCTGAATAAGCACGCCATAACGAGAAGCAGGAACATCAAATCCGCCGACACGTCTCGGTCTTCCGGTAGCGGCGCCGTATTCGCCGCCCGCCTCTCTGAGCATATCCCCGTCCTTACCGAACAATTCGCAGGTGAACGGTCCCTCGCCTACGCAGCTGGAATAGGCCTTCATTATACCTATCGTCTTGTCAAGCTTGAGCGCCGGAACGCCGGTTCCTATAGGAGCATAAGCCGCTATTGTCGAGGAAGAGGACGTATAAGGATATATACCGAAATCTATATCCCGCAGCGCGCCGAGCTGTGCTTCAAACATCAGGCTTTTCCCGCTTGCAACGGCGTCGGTTACATATGCGGTGGTGTCGATAATATAGTCCTTGAACGGCAGACCGTAGCTAGTCAGCCACTCTATCATTTCATCACTGTCAACCGGCTTACTCTTGTACCCGCCGCTTACGGTAAGATTTTTCCACTCAACTATTGCAGGCATACGTCTTCTCACCGAATCCATATCGAGAAGGTCGCCCATCCTGAACGATTTCTTCATATACTTGTCGGAATAAACAGGCGCGATTCCCCTTCTTGTAGAGCCGAATTTGGCATCTGCGAGCCTGTCCTCCTCAAGAATATCAAGCAGCTTGTGATAAGGCATACATATAGTTGCCCTGTCGCTTATTTTAAGATTGTCAGGCGTGATATCTATACCGGCGCTGCGGAGCTTTTCCACCTCGTGAAAAAGATGCTCTACGTCGATGACCATACCGGGTCCCATAACATTTACCGTATCGGGACGGAGTATGCCTGACGGAAGAAGATTGAGGATAAATTTTCCTCTTTCGTTTATCACGGTATGTCCGGCATTGTTGCCGCCCTGATAGCGTGCCACAATGTCATAGCTTGCGGAAAGGAGGTCTACCATCCTTCCCTTTCCTTCATCTCCCCAGTTTATACCGGCAATAGCTGTTAACATTTCAGAATTCCCCTTGATTTTTTTATGTGTGTATGAGCGCGCCGTTGTCAGGCGCAGAAAAACCGGAGTGCCGGATCATCCTGACGCAACAGGCGCACCCTGTTAAGTATACCACAGTCGCGTATCAAATGCAATAGCGAAAACCGACCGGATTACAAGATTTTTGACAAAGGTTTGTAAAGAAAAATCTGCGGCATGGATGAGATGACCTGCCATTGCAATTCATTTTCCAAGCGCGCCGCCGTTTAAGAAGCGCCGCTGTTGCGACAGGACAAGTAAGTCTCCTGCCGCTGACCGAAAGCCCACGCTTCAGACTCAATTTGAGGATAAAAAAGAGATTTTAATCAGACATTTACAACGACATCTGCGCCGAGAAACTCCCTGTTCTTTTCTATCACCGGGTAAGCGACTTCGGCAAGAAATTCCTCGGTCTGTTCCTTTGCTCGTCCCGTAAAGTTCTCGCTTTTTACTATTGATGACATTTCATCTGCGGAAAGTGAGAATCTCTTGTCATTCAGTATCTTTTCAAGAAGCCTGTTTTCTTCTCCGCGGAGCTTTATTTCCTTTGCAGTTTCCACAGAAAGCTCGCGTATCGCCTCGTGCATTTCCTGCCTGTCTGCTCCCTTTTCCTTGACGCAGTACATCATTATGTTTTCGGTAGCCATGAACGGAAGCTCCTGTGCAAGGTGCTTTTCTACGACTTTGGGATACACGGTTCCGCCCGAAACAACGTTTATATAGAGAGCGAGAATGGCGTCTGTGGCGAGAAATGCCTCAGGAATGGATATACGCCTGTTCGCGGAATCGTCAAGCGTTCTTTCAAACCACTGTGTCGCCGCGGTTATGGCGGGATTCATAAGGTCTGTCATCACATAGCGGGCAAGAGAAGCTATTCTTTCACTTCTCATCGGATTGCGCTTGTATGCCATGGCAGATGAGCCTATCTGCTTTGATTCAAACGGCTCGTCGAACTCCTTCAGATGAGAAAGCAGTCTTATGTCGTTTGAAAATTTCGCCGCGCTCTGGGCGATCGATGAAAGCACAGACAGTACGGCAAAATCCACCTTTCGCGAGTATGTCTGTCCGGATACCGGATAACACCCCGGAAATCCCATTTTTTCGGCTATCTTTCTGTCAAGTGCCTTTACCTTTTCGTGATCTCCGTCGAACAATTCCATGAAGCTCGCCCCCGTCCCGGTCGTACCCTTGCAGCCGAGCAGCCTGAGCGATGAAAGCTGGAAATCAAGAAAAGACAGGTCTGAAATAAGGTCCTGCGCCCAAAGAGTAGCTCGCTTTCCCATCGTTGTAGGCTGGGCGGCCTGAAAATGTGTGTA
This sequence comes from uncultured Clostridia bacterium, assembly GCA_944392615.1. Taxonomy (GTDB): domain Bacteria; phylum Bacillota; class Clostridia; order Oscillospirales; family CAG-272; genus RGIG1993. The sequence continues at coordinate 76,419 of CALXXF010000004.1, read as the reverse complement.
AGCAAGCGTCGGAAGAGCCTTGTGTTTTTCGGCAAAATCGCAGACGGCACTTATGCAGCTGACCAAAAGTCTTTTTATGTGTACAAGTGCATCCCTCATTTGTATTATGTCAGTATTATCTCCAACATAGCACGAGGTAGCTCCCAAATGTATTATGCCCTTTGCTTTGGGGCAGCAGTCCCCGAAAGTTTTGACATGTGCCATGACGTCATGCCTTACCTCAGACTCGTAAGCAGCTGCCCTGTCATAATCTATATTGTATATGTTGGCTTTCATCTCGGCAATCTGCTCGTCGGTTATATCTATGCCGAGCTCTTTTTCGCTTTCCGCAAGAGCTATCCAGAGCTTTCTCCATGTTGAAAACTTGGTATCGTCTGAAAAGATATTCTTCATTACGGCGCTTGCATAGCGTGAGCAAAGCGGGCTTTTATACTCGTTTCTCAAAATTTTCCATCCTTTCAGCGACATGCGTCGCACAAAATCAAGTCTATATATAATTGAGTCACCGGCAACGAAATTTTGCATCACTCATCGCCGTATTCATGCTTTTCACGTCGTGCTATTGACGCGGAAATAAGTCCTTTAAAAAGGGGATGCGGCCTGTTGGGTCGGCTCTTGAATTCCGGGTGAAACTGCACTCCTATATAGAATGTATTTTCCGGAAGCTCTATAGTCTCAACCAGCCTTCCGTCCGGAGACGTTCCTCCTATGACCAGTCCGGCAGCGGTCATCCTCTCGCGGTATTCGTTGTTGAATTCGTATCTGTGCCTGTGCCTTTCAGATATGACAGACTTCCCGTAGCATTTTTCAAGAAGCGTCCCGCCGGCGACAACGCACGGATAGCTTCCAAGCCTGAGCGTGCCGCCCTTATCTATGTCGTCGTTTTGTCCGGGCATGAAATCTATAACCTTGTTGCGGCTGTTTTCATCGAACTCTCTCGAATTGGCGTCAGAAAGGCCAAGAGTGTTTCTTGCAAACTCTATAACCGCTATCTGCATTCCGAGACAAATTCCGAGGTACGGGGTATCTGTCCTTCTTGAATACTGGGCGGCAAGTATCTTTCCCTCTATACCCCTGTTTCCGAATCCTCCCGGCACGAGTATACCGTCCGTATCAGACAGAATCTCGTCGACATTATCAGGGGTTATCTGTTCAGAATCAATCCATTTTATATGCACGCTTGTGCCGTAAAGATACCCGGCATGCCGGAGTGCCTCAGCTACGGAAAGATATGCGTCGTGAAGCTGAACATACTTTCCGACAAGCCCTATAGTGACGCAGGAACTTCTCTTGTGTATCCTGTCGACCATAGCCCGCCATTCCGAAAGCTCAGGCGGCGGGGCGTTTATACCAAGCTCGCGGCAGACTATATCCGAAAAGCCGGAAGCTTCAAGCATAAGCGGCGCTTCGTAAAGCACCGGTATTGTAACGTTGCTTATGACGCAGTCGGGCTTAACGTTACAGAAACCGGCGATTTTGGAAAAAATATTCTCGTCCTCGACCGGCTCGTCAGAACGAAGCACGATAATATCCGGGAAAATACCCGAGCCCTGCAGCTCCTTTACAGAATGCTGAGTAGGCTTTGATTTGTGCTCGCCTGAGGCCTTGAGATACGGCAGGAGAGTGACATGTATGTAAAGCGAATTTTCCTTACCTACTTCCATTCCCACCTGACGTATTGCCTCAAGAAAAGGCTGGCTTTCAATATCGCCTGTGGTACCGCCTATTTCGGTTATTACGACATCGGCATCTGTTTTCTTTCCCACGCTGTATATAAAGCTCTTTATTTCGTTCGTAACATGAGGGATTATCTGCACAGTGCTCCCGAGATATATCCCCCGTCTTTCTTTTGAAAGAACGTTTGAATACACCTTTCCGGTAGTCAGATTTGAAAATTTGTTCAGGTCCTCATCTATAAATCTCTCGTAATGTCCGAGATCGAGATCTGTTTCTGCCCCGTCTTCGGTAACATAGACTTCGCCGTGCTGATAGGGACTCATCGTTCCCGGATCGACGTTTATATACGGGTCGAGCTTCTGAGCAGCCACCTTGAGCCCGCGCGCTTTGAGGAGTCTGCCTAAGGACGCGGCGGTTATTCCCTTTCCGAGTCCGGAGACAACACCCCCTGTCACGAATATGTATTTTGTCATAAGTAAAAGCCTCTTTCAGCCGCTGCCATTTACGGCAACGTGTTTATATATTCCCGGCATGCCTGTGTCGCTTACGCTGTAACTTTCAGGACTTTGCAAAAAATCCGGATATTTTATTGCGTATATTTTCAGTTAATATTTTTTATTCCGGTTATGCTTCCATCATTCCCACTCTATTGTACCGGAGGGCTTTGGCGTTAAATCGTAGAGCACGCGATTGACTCCCTTTACCTCAGAGGTTATACGTGCGGTTATGTGCTGAAGAAGTTCAAACGGTATATTCTCCACAGTAGCCGTCATGGCATCGCGCGTATTTACAGCGCGTATTATAACCGGATATGCATATGTACGCACGCCGTTTTCAACGCCGACCGAGCGGAAATCAGGCACGACTGTGAAGTATTGCCACACTTTTCCCTCAAGCGAATTTTTGGCAAATTCCTCACGAAGTATGGCGTCCGATTCCCTGACCGCTTCAAGTCTCTCTCTTGTTATCGCGCCGAGACAGCGCACGCCGAGTCCGGGACCTGGAAAGGGCTGGCGGTACACCATGGAATCGGGAAGACCAAGCGCTTTGCCCACAACTCTGACCTCGTCCTTGTAAAGGAATTTCAAAGGCTCTACGAGCGAAAATTTAAGGTCTTCAGGAAGACCGCCGACATTGTGATGAGCCTTTACCCCGTCGCTCTCCAATATATCGGGATAAATAGTGCCCTGCGCAAGAAATTCTATACCCGACAGTTTTCTTGCTTCCTCCTCAAACACACGTATAAACTCAGCGCCTATTATTTTTCTCTTTGTTTCCGGGTCCGCAATGCCGCTCAGCTTGCCGAGAAATCTGTCTACTGCGTCAACATAGATGAGATTGGCGTTCATCTTATCGCGGAAAACTTCCACGACCTGTTCAGGCTCTCCCTTTCTGAGAAGACCGTGATTGACATGGACGCATACAAGACGCTTTCCTATCGCCTTTATAAGAAGTGCCGCGACAACTGAGGAGTCCACGCCGCCCGAAAGCGCGAGCAGGACCTTTTTGTCGCCGACCTGAGACGAGATCGCCGTTATCTGCTCTTCTATGAATTTATCGGCAAGTTCTTTTGTCGTTATTCTCTCCATCGATTCAGGACGCTTGTTGTTTTCCATTATGATTCATCCTCCATTTTGTTTATTTTGGTTTGACATCAGCAATATCTCATCGTATCCGCCGGATTTCATATCAGGCGACACATCTGTAAGAGGTTCAACCCGGCATGCAGCACATCAGGCAGAGCATCGTCATAATTCACAGCCACTCTATAGTAGCCGGGGGTTTTCCGGTTATGTCGTACACCACCCTGTTGACTCCGTTCACCTCGTTTGTTATTCGTGCGCAGACCCTTGACAAAAGCTTGTGTGAAAGCGGGACATATTCGCATGTCATGAAATCGTTCGTTCTCACCGCTCTCAGGGCTACGGTATAGTCATACGTTCTGAAATCTCCCATCACACCTACGCTTCTTACGTCTGTCAGAACAGCAAAATACTGATCGGGCTTTTTTCTGAGCCTGTCCACTTCCTCGCGGAAGATCGCATCTGCATTCTGAAGTATCTCTATCTTTTCTTCGGTTATCTCGCCTATTATCCTGACAGCAAGACCAGGGCCCGGAAATGGCTGGCGGTATACAAGGGATGCGGGAAGGCCGAGCATAATGCCGAGCTTTCTGACCTCATCCTTGAATAACCCACGCAGCGGCTCTATCACGCCCTCAAAGCCGAGATTGTCGGGCAAGCCTCCCACATTGTGATGACTTTTGATCACAGCTGATTTGTTTTTACCAGATTCTACTATATCCGGATATATGGTACCCTGCGCAAGAAACTCAGGATTCTTGTGCTTCTTGGCTTCCTCCTCGAATACACGTACAAACTCTCTTCCTATTATCTTTCTTTTTTCCTCAGGGTCCACGACGCCGGAAAGACTTTCAAGGAAGCGCTTTTTTGCATCCACATAGACGAAGTTGAGGTTCTTTTTTTCGAAAACAGACCGTATATTTTCTGTTTCGCTTTTTCTCATCATACCGTGATCTATGTATATGCAGACAAGCCTTTCGTGAATCGCTTCAGACAGAAGGGATGCGCACACTGACGAATCAACCCCTCCTGAAAGGCCCAGAAGCACTCTTTTATTTTCGCCTACTCTCTGCTTTACATCGCGTATTTGTCTTTTGAGGTAATCGTCCATTGAATAATCGCCGCGCGCTTTGCATATCCTGAACAAAAAATTACCGAGCATCGCCGTCCCGTTTTCAGTGTTTTCCACTTCGGGATGAAACTGTACGCCGTATATCCCGCGGCTGTCGCAGGAAAAGGCGGCCGTAGGGCACAGCGATGTGGAAGCTATGCTGACAAACCCGTCGGGCAGGCGACTGACCATGTCGGTGTGACTCATAAGAACCGTCTGCTCGGCCTCAAGTGATGAAAACAGTTTACTTGACGGATCGACGATACAGGCAGTTCTGCCATACTCACTCTTTTTGCACGGAGTAACGCTTCCGCCGAGCATGTGGGCTATCACCTGCATTCCGTAGCATATTCCGAGTATTGGTATTCCGAGATCAAATATCTGTCTTTCGCAGAACGGAGAGGACGGGTCATTGACGCTGTTCGGCCCGCCGGTAAAGACTATCCCGGCAGGTGCCATTCTTTTTATATCTTCAATCTCGGTATCGTACGGCATTATCACCGAGTATACTCCGCACTCTCTTATTCGGCGCGCAATAAGCTCTTTATACTGACCGCCGAAATCGAGTATCAGTATCTTTTGCTCCTCGTTGTCGCTTTCAAATTCAAAAGCCATCACATTCCTCCTGCGGCAATCGTCATCAAGCGGGCAAATCCGCGCCGCATGTTTTTATTATTTCTTCCGCCGCCTCGCGCTTGGACATTCTTCTGTCCATAGCCTTTTTTTCTATAAATCTGTGTGCCTGCTCCTCGGTCATATTCCTGTATTCTATAAGGACCCATTTTGCATGATTGACAGTCCTTATTTCGTCCATCTTTTTTTTCAGGTCGATATTTTTTCTTTCAAGTGCCTTCATACGTTCTCTCGTGACGCACAAAAGCCGTATGGCCTGATTGAGCGTTTGTGCACTGGTAGGCTTCGACACGGCAAAAATGCCGTTTTTTTCCGCCCTGCAGGAAACATGCTCATACTGAGCGCCTCCCACAAGCAGCATTATGGCAGCGCCGGTGTCCTGAGCCGCCTGATCTGCAAGCTCAATACCGACCTCGTCATTCAAGGGGGTGTTCACTATGATTATATCAAATCCCGACGAAGCGAGATAACGCCTTGCCTGTCCGGAGCTGTCCGCGGTAACTACAGGATAGAACCTGTTCGGCGAAAGCAGTCCGCGTATAAATGCGGCGCTCTTTTCAGAGCTCGAGACAATGAGCACCCCGTATGTGTCGGAGTCAAATACCATACGCACTACCGCCTGTTTTCGTACGCCTTTATTATTTCCGGAGGAAGGTATTTTGCAATAAACTCGCTTCCTGAAGCAGTTTCTTTCGCCTCCCTGTAATTATCCGGCAACTTACCGAAGCGTGCGAGAGTTTCTTTGTCTGCGTCATATAAATCAATATCAGCCTGCTCAGAAGGCTTCATTCCATTCTCTATACCGTCGAGACCCGAATGTATCAATAAAGAGTAGGCTATATAAGGATTGAGCATTGGATCGGGGGACCGTAACTCTATCCTCCTGTAGCTTCCTTGGGCAGCAGGTACTCTTATGAGCTGCGAGCGGTTTTCCCTTGACCATGAGATATATCTCGGCGCTTTCATCTCTCCGAGACGGTAATAGCTCTGCTCACACGTGTTCAAAAACAAAGTCATTTCACGTATGCGGTGCATTATACCCGCCATAAACGCGGCGTTCTTCTCCTCAGGAAAAGCCTCTGTGCCTTCCTGTCCTGACAAGGCAAGCGACATGTTTATGTGAAGACCGTTGCCGCTCTCGTGTATAAGCGGCTTTGGCATGAACGAAGCATAAAGCCCGTTCTGTGCCGCTATGGTATCCACCGCCGTCTTGAAGGAAACAGCATGGTCGGCGGCCGAAAGCGCGTCACTGTACTTGAAATCTATCTCGTTCTGTCCCGGTCCGACCTCGTGATGCGAGCTTTCGGGAGAAATTCCCATCTGCTCAAGGGCAAGACATATTTCTCGCCTTATGTTCTCACACCTGTCCATAGGTGAAACATCCATGTAGGTTCCCGAATCATACGGAATCCCGGTTGGAGCTCCGTTTTCGTCGGTTCTGAAGAGGTAAAATTCAAATTCAGCTCCGAAGCGGCATTCAAGCCCCGCTCTTGCAGCCCTTTCAACTGCCCTCAGCAGTATTCCGCGGCTGTCATTTTCATAGCGTCTGCCATCCGGATACCTTATGTCGCAGTACATTCTCACCACTCTTCCGTGTGACGGACGCCACGGAAGAATATGAAGCGTCGAAGGGTCCGGGAAAAGAAACATATCCGAGCCTATAACTCCTGTGAACCCGTCAATCGCCGAGGCATCAAAGGATATCCCCGAATCAAATGCCCTTGCAAGCTCGGATGGCATTATTGATATGTTTTTCTGGACCCCGAATACATCGCAGAAGGCGAGCCGTATGAATTTTACATCTTCCTGCTCTGTAAACTGTATGACCTCGCTTTTGCTGTACATTTTTCTCACCCCTTGATTTCTATTCAGAACACGCCGCGCTTTTGCAAATTCCTTATATTCAGATTTGCCTCAAAACATCCCGGAATCGGTCAAACAAGTAACGCCGAAATCAGGCAATTCATATGAAAGATCCGACTTCACCTGCGGACCAGTCTTTGTTATACTTGTTCGAGCTACCGGATGTCTTCGGACTTTTAAATTATAACATACCTCTCTGTAGAAAGACCAGCCGAAAAAGAAAGATCATGCCTGACATTATATTATAACTCCTGCATCAGCATTATTTGTTAACAACACGTAAAATCTCGTTGTTACGACATGTTTCAACATATCTTTGGCATATATGAAGCATGAAGCCTCCTGCAGGAGCGTGTTCAAAAGCGACAAGGCTTTTCCTTACGACTCTGACATGTCACTGCAAAGCGGCAGTTTGCAGGGCTGAATGCATGACCCAAGCCAGCTTTACATGCAATAAAGGAGTCATATGCAAAAACCAAACAAAAAAAACAACGGTGAGCTCAAGGGACACGTACCCCGCAACAGAACCCCGTTGTTCCATCTAATAATTATAAAGAAGTCACGTAAAATGTCAATAGGTTGAGGTCAGTTTTTTACACTGTGTGGCAACCTTCGGCGAAATAGACAATAGCTTGCACAGCTGCTCGAAACATATTGTCTTTTTTGCAAAAAATCAAAAAATATTCGGTTTTTTTGGCAAAAAGCACTTGACAAGTCAAAAAAGTTAGTATAGAATGAGCGCGTGAACGGCAAAGACGCCGTACAGGAGAAAGAACTCTCCTGTGCAGTCTTTGCCGTTTTTTTGTTTTTCTGAATGCCGGCAGCATGAAAAATGCCGGTCGTCTTTGAAAGAGGTTCTGAAAGGAGAAACCAATGAAAACGATTCCAGAATATTTCGGAAGCATGGTCTTTGACGACAGCGCCATGATGGCATGTCTTCCCAAGGAGACCTATACATCGCTCAAAAAAACGATAAACGAGGGCAAGTCCCTTGATATAGGAGTGGCAAATATCGTTGCCAACGCAATGAAGGACTGGGCTGTGAAGAACGGCGCCACTCACTATACACATTGGTTCCAGCCGATGACCGGTATAACCGCCGAGAAGCACGACAGCTTTATTTCCCCGACAGCAGACGGGAAGGTCATAATGGAATTTTCGGGCAAGGAACTTGTCCGCGGAGAGCCGGACGCCTCTTCATTTCCATCAGGCGGTCTGAGAGCTACGTTTGAAGCAAGAGGCTATACGGCCTGGGATCCGACCTCATATGCTTTCATAAAGGAAAAGACGCTCTGCATACCGACAGCATTCTGCTCCTACGGCGGTGAAGCTCTTGACAAAAAGACTCCCTTGCTCCGCTCAATGGAAGCTGTCAACAAGCAGGCAATGAGAATATTGCGTCTTTTCGGACACACAGATGTGGCGTGCGTGCGTACATCTGTAGGACCTGAACAGGAATACTTTCTTGTTGATAAAGATGCCTACGACAAGCGTAAGGACCTCATATACACGGGAAGGACACTTTTCGGAGCAAGACCTCCGAAAGGTCAGGAGCTCGAAGACCATTATTTTGCAACAATAAAGCCGAGAGTTGCCGCTTATATGGCTGAGCTGAACGAGGAATTGTGGAAGCTTGGGATACTTGCCAAAACCGAACACAACGAGGTTGCCCCGGCGCAGCACGAGCTTGCCCCAATATACACGACAGCCAACGTGGCGACCGACCACAATCAGCTGACAATGGAGATAATGCAGAAAATAGCAAAGAAGCATTCTCTTGTCTGTCTGCTCCATGAGAAGCCATTTGCCGGCGTAAACGGAAGCGGCAAGCACAACAACTGGTCAATAGGCACAAACACAGGGATAAATCTTCTTGCACCGGGTGAAACGCCCTATGAGAACGCTCAATTTCTTCTTTTCCTTGTCGCCGTGATACAGGCAGTTGATGATTACCAGGATCTTCTGAGGATCGCTGTCGCCACCGCCGGAAACGACCATCGTCTCGGTGCAAACGAAGCGCCCCCGGCAGTTGTGTCAATATTTCTCGGAGATGAGCTGACGGCAGTCCTTGAGGCAATAGAAAAAGGCACTCATTACGACAAGACCGAAAAGACGCAGCTCAAGCTCGGCGTGCATGTCCTGCCCAAGCTTCCGAAAGACACGACCGACAGAAACAGAACCTCTCCGTTTGCCTTCACAGGAAACAAATTTGAATTCAGGATGCTGGGATCTGCAAACTCCATCGCCTGCACGAACATAATGCTTAACGTTGCCGTTGCGGAATCGCTTCGCCAGTATGCGGACATTCTCGAAAAGGCAGAGGATTTTGAGACGGCGCTCAATGAACTCATCAAATCCACGATAAAGGCACACAAGCGGATAATCTTCAACGGAAATGGATACGACGACGCGTGGATCGAGGAGGCGCAGAACAAGCGCGGACTTCTCAACCTCAAGACAACGCCTGACGCCATGGCACATCTCCTTGACGCAAAGAACCTGAAGATTTTCACCGAGCACAAGGTTTACAGCGTTGCTGAAATTTCGTCAAGACACGAAATACTCCTTGACAACTACTGCAAGACACTGAACATAGAGGCAATGACCATGACAGATATGGTCCGCAAGGATATACTTCCCGCAATAGGGGCGTATACCAAGGATGTGGCAGAGACCTGCACCGCAAAAAAAGCGGCCGTATCCGGTATCGACTGCACATATGAGGAGAAGCTCATAAGGAAACTCTCTTCCCTCTCGTCTGCCATAGACGAATATGACAGCGCCCTTTCTGACGACCTCTCTTCTGTCAAGGACGCTCCGGATCTTGAAACTCTTTCCTTCAGATACAAGGATGTGATCATCCCCGACATGCAAAAGCTTCGTGCTGCGGTTGACGAGGCGGAGCAGATATGCAAAGCAGAGTACTGGCCATATCCCTCGTATGGCGAACTTCTTTTCGGCGTGAGATAAAACAGACGGCGCCGCAAAACAAACGGCGCTGAGAATACCGATTGACGGGCTCAGCGGTTAGCCGAACAAAACGAGTATTACCGCTACAGTATGTTCGCATTCTGATCTGACTGTCCGTTATATATTCAGCGACACGCAAAAGCCATAAGACAAATCGTTGCCCCGACGGAATAGAGCTCCGATGGCGGAGACAATTCCTGCTGCGGCGATTTGACATAGATACCGCCCGCCTCGCTCCCCCTTAACGGGACGGGCGGTCTTCTGTTTATAACAGGTGTTTTTTTGCACCATTTTTGTTTACTGCGTTTTTATTTACCCGCACTGCCGCTCTTTTCTGCCGGCGATAGGGGAGTGATGAAACCGCGACTCCATAATGAAAGGATGAATGTCATGTGCTCCATAATGGGTTATACAGGAAAAGACATAAGTGAAAAAACCTTTATACAACATTTTGAAAAAACACGGTCGAGAGGTCCTGACGCCATGCGCATAGAAGAAACGCCGCAGGGTATGCTGGGATTTGCGCGTCTTTCTATAATGGGTCTTGACGAAAACGGCATGCAGCCGTTTTACAAAAACGGAAATTACGCGGTATGCAACGGGGAAATATACGGCTTCAGAGCACTGAAAAAAGAGCTTGAGGAAGACGGTTACAAATTTTCCGGCGATTCCGACTGTGAAATACTTCTTCCTCTTTACGAAAAATACGGAGTGGACGTTTTCAGGAAGCTTGATGCAGAATTTGTATGCATAATAAGCGACAAAAGCAAAAAAGATTTTGTCGTTGCAAGAGACCCGATAGGCATACGCCCTCTTTACTACGGATTATCCGAAAGCGGAGGTATGGTATTTGCAAGTGAGCCCAAAAATCTCGTCGGGCTTTGTGAAAAAATACTTCCCTTCCCGCCCGGACATTATTACTGCGACGGCAGATTTGTGTGCTACCGCGACATGAGCGCTGTCGGAACATACAGTCATGACGACCTTGAAACCGTATGCAGGAATATAAAGGAAAAGCTGACGCTTGGCGTAAAAAAGCGTCTTGACTCGGATGCTCCGGTCGGATTTCTTCTTTCAGGCGGTCTTGACTCGTCTCTTGTATGCGCGATAGCTGCCGAATTTTCAGATAAGCCCATAAAAACCTTTTCAATCGGCATGAGTAAAGACGCCATAGACCTGAAATATGCGAGAATAGTCGCAGAGCATATACACAGCGACCACCGCGAGGTGATAATAGATGAAAGCGACGTAATAAACTCCCTTGAAACTGTCATAGCCCTTCTCGCAACGTATGATATAACCACTATAAGAGCGAGCATAGGGATGTATCTTGTCTGCAAGGCAATACACGAAACCACGGATATAAGAGTGCTACTGACAGGTGAAATATCCGACGAACTGTTCGGATACAAATATACCGACTTTGCCCCTTCTGCCGAAGCCTTTCAGTCAGAATCGGAGAAACGGGTGAGAGAATTACACATGTACGACGTTTTGAGAGCGGACAGATGCATTTCAGTAAATTCACTTGAAGCGCGCGTTCCTTTCGGCGACCTTGACTTTGTGGACTACGTCATGCATGTTGACCCGAAACTCAAAATAAACACCTACAACAAGGGAAAATATCTGTTGCGACACGCCTTTGAAGGAAAACTTCTGCCTTATTCCATCCTGTACCGTGAGAAAGCGGCTTTCAGCGATGCGGTGGGCCATTCAATGGTGGATTATCTCCAAAAATACGCCGATGAATTTTACACAGATGAAGAATTTGAGTTAAAACGCAGCGTATATTCGCACGCCGCCCCCTTCACAAAAGAATCGCTCCTCTACAGAGAGATATTTGAAAAATATTATAAGGGGCAGTCGGAAATGATAGCTGGATTCTGGATGCCTAACAGGGACTGGGACGGCTGCAAGGTAAATGACCCGTCCGCTCGCGTACTTTCGAACTACGGAAAAAGCGCCGAATAAATAATCGTTCACAGCCGCAAAAAAACGTATGAATTGTTTTTTCCGGAAGCTGCATGGCCTTGCAGTAAATGAAGCCAAACGGCGTTTTACGGCTGCGCAATGACATGTCTTTCCGAAGCTGTGAATATTTCCGGTAAGTTGTTGAAATGATGTGCTCAGTACAAAATCCTGATGGCATTCCGGAGATCAGAGGCAAAAAACACCAATATAGCGAAAACGCCAAAAACAAACCTGCAAAGGCGCGGCACCATTTGAAGATGCCGCGCCTTAACTTTATTACAGAGTAATATATCTCAAATGATCTTCAATCCCTGCCAAAGTAAGGTCTCGTTTTAAAAGTTTTCCGCAAACAGGAAGTGATCCTTCAGGTATCAGTGAATAAGCCGCCGCGCTGATACCTGCGTCTTCGGAAAATCATGAAGCGACACTTTCATATACACAAAAAAGCGTACACGCCAGACGTGTACGCTTTTAAGCCGCACAATTAAACAAAAGCAAGGGGTTATGACAAAGAGCTCCAGCCAACCTCAGTAAGCTCTCCGCTGGCCTTGATTTCAAGTCCGGATATCATTATGACATCCTCGTCATCAACAACGGTGATTTCGATTTCGGGAGCAACATATGTAACTTTCATCGAATCCTCTTTCTCCGCCTCATCATTTTTCTTCACAAGCAGAAGCCGCATAGGCGGTCCGGTTTTCTGCCTGCCCGATCGATCCCGCATAAATCTCCCGGAGAAAATTTTCATTTTTCATATGCTACAGATGGTCTCCTGAACGACCACCTAGCCTATTACTCCTTAATTATACACAAAACATTTTGTTTTGTCAAGTTTTTTTTTGAAAAAAAACACAACAAAATGTTCCCAAAAGCTGCAACAACAAAAAGCGCGGAAAAACCCGCGCTTTATTGCTTTCACGCCCACCGTGCCGTGTAGCAAAGAAATATAACCCTGCTATGTGCAAGGCGGTGTCCTCTTCGCTGCTTTGCGCTCCCAACGTCCCGGACGCAATAGGCGCCGGGGAGGTCTGCATCCCGCAGAGAAAGTTCCGGACTCCAATAAAATTCTGTAGGTTTATTTACTTAGCTATCACGAACAAAGCAGGACAGTGAGCCGTGCACTGTTATTATATCGGGAGATCCGCCCTTTTAGAAGCGGAAAATGAAGGAATTTATATTTTTGCAAAAAAGCATCTTTTCCATTCGAGCAGAGATGCAAACGTCAGGTTTCGTCGTAATCCACTTCTCCGAAAAGCAGGTCATCAAAGAAATCGGCAACCCTGTCAAATTCGTCGTCATCTTCAATGGTCACAAGATTGACATCGTCCTCGCTCTCCTCGGAATCGAGCCTGAGTATCACATACTCGGAGTCTTCGCCCTCATTTTCTTCAACCGGCGCCATCGCATAGTAGATCTTGCCTTCAAATTCGGCCTTTTCGAGCAGCTCAAAGTCTACCTCGTTTCCCTCTTCGTCGATAAGGGTGTATATATCAGAAAACTCTTCGTTAATTTCTTCCGGCATAACAAAACACATCCAATCGTAAAACATTAGTGAGAAGGCGCATACCCCTGATATGCTCCGACACCTGTCAGCTTCCCCTCATTATTTTATACTATTTTGCACGATGTGTCAACATGTTTTTTGTATTTTATCTGTACAGTCTGCCTTACGGTCTTTTATTTTTGAACAAACGATTAAATCTATTGCTTTTACGGCATGTTTGTGGTAGTATGTACCTGTATTATCGGAGGTAGACTATGAAAGTTGTCATCGGAATAGATGTCGGAGGCTCCACTACGAAGATAGTGGGTTTCGACGAAAACAAAAAGCTTATTGAACCAATATTCGTGCGCGCACACGATCAGTTGACATCCGCATACGGGGCATTCGGGAGATTCACCTCTGAAAACAGCCTCGACCTTTCGGACATCGACCGCATTATGGTGACCGGAGTCGGCTCATCCTTTATCACTTCCCCGATATATAAGATAAGCTGCCATCAGCTCGTTGAATTTCCCTGTATAGGTAAGGGCGGGCTGTACCTTTCAGGACTTGAACGCGCAATCGTCGTGTCGATGGGAACGGGTACCGCCATAGTCTATGCCGACAGGGAGAAGAGCGAATATCTCGGAGGTACAGGCGTAGGAGGAGGCACTCTTGTCGGTCTTTCAAAGCTGCTCACAGGAATCGGAAGCATACACAATATTGTTGAAACCGCAGCAAGCGGCGACCTCAACAAGGTTGACCTGCGTGTAAACGACATAACAAAGAATGATGTACATCCGGGACTTTCTCCTGAGCTTACCGCAGCTAACTTCGGCAAGGTAAGCGACCTTGCCACAAAAAGCGATATAACTCTCGGTCTTATCAATATGATATTTGAAACTGTCGGCATGCAATCGGTATTTGCCGCCAGAAGATATGGGATAAGGGATATCGTGCTGACCGGAAATATGACCTCAATACCTCAGACAAAGGAAATATTTTCTTCCCTGAACCGTCTTTTTGACGTCAATTTCATAATACCGCCGATGTCGCAGTTCGGGACGGTCATAGGGGCTGCTCTCATGGCTTTTTCAGGCGATATTCCTCAGAAACCGCAGTGATGTCCCCGCATGCGGTTTGGATTTTTGGTTCTTCGCTTTTGTATCGGTATTTGCAGAATAAAACGGCAAAGGAGCTGGAAAAGTGACAGAGATTATGTGTCCCGCCGGCATGCGGGATTATGAAAAAATGACAGAAAGACTTGCAGCTGAAAATGCAGACATACTGCTTTCAAAAGCTGTAGTTTCAGGCGCAGCTTCAAATTATTTCACTGACGCCGTACTGAATGACAAATTCATACATATGTATTATTCTGAAGGACGCAGGCGCATAGTAACTGTGACAGAACCACTGAATTTACGCCGGCAGCTTCCCTGTGAAGAATATTCGCTTCAGGGTCAGGGGACCCCCGTTTCGCTGTTCCAGATAGACCTCGACAACAGCCGGATAGACTGCGGCATGTCGTATCTCATCAGACTGCGTGACGGGAGCATATTCATGATAGACGGCGGGTATTTTACACACCTGCAGGGCGAAAGGCTCTTTGACCTGATGAAAAGCGTTTCGTACGGCGGAAGGGTGCATATTGCCGGCTGGTTCTTCAGCCATGCCCATCAGGATCATTTCGGATGTTTTCTTGATTTTATTTCCGCTCACTCACATGATATTGACATAGACGGGTTATACTATAATTTCCCGTCGCTCAGTCTTCCCGAAGCGGCCTCGTGGAAGAGCTCAGACAATTCGTCGATACGTGAGTTCTTCTATGACATTGACCTGTATCTTCCTTTCGTACCGCGTCATATCCTGCACACCGGAGACTCTTTTTCCCTGCCCGGAGTACGCTTTGAAGTGCTTTTCACCCACGAGGACATTTACCCGGAACGTATAGGCTCATTCAACGACACTTCCACCGTGCTCTCCGTGAGCATAGGCGACCAGCGCATAATATTTCTCGGAGATATACAGACCGACTCGTGCAGAAAGCTCGAAGCCATGTATGGAAAGGACCTTTCCGCAGACATAGTACAGGTGTCGCATCACGGATTCAACGGAGCGACATCGGAGACATATGAGCTCATATCTCCTTCAACTGCTCTTTGGCCAACGCCCGACTACGGCTTTGAAGGCAACAGAAACAGAACGGTAAACCGCCGTCTTCTCTCAATGGAATGCGTAAAGGAGCACATCGTCGCAGGATACGAAGGTACAGTAAGGCTTGATTTCCCATATACGCATGGAAATTATGTAAAACTTGGCTGAAGGAACTGCCCTTTCAGCTTTCACAGGTACACAGCATCCGTGAAAAGCGCTCAATTCCTGACTTTATCTATGTAAATGACGGAGGTCTTTATGAAACTTATAGCCAACATACTCTGGATAATTTTCGGCGGTCTCATGACGGCTGTCCTGTGGGCGGCTGTCGGAATTTTATTCTGCATCACTATAATAGGCATCCCGATTGGAATACAGTTTTTTAAGATAGCCCAATACATGCTCTTTCCGTTCGGAAGAAAAATAGTTTTGAACATGGGGGCAGTCCGCTTTCTTCTGAATGTGCTGTGGATAATATTCATCGGCATTCCTCTTGCCGTATATTCACTTGTAATTGGAGCAGCGCTGTGCATGACCATAATAGGCATTCCGTTTGGTATCAAATATTTTCATTTCATAAAACTCGCGCTGTTTCCCTTCGGAGCCAGGATCATATGACCTTAAGTCGGGCGAAAAGCCATACAGGATATTCATCTTTACCGGATATACGATTTATTTCACGCCTGTGCAATTTCTGCACAGGCTGTTTTGTTTTAACTTTTGCGATGTAAAATCTGAATAATCCGGAGAAATTTGCAGACAATATCTTTGCAGGCAAAAACAGTTTATAAAAGGAGTTACTTCAATGAAGGCCACAGGAATAGTAAGAAGAATAGACGACCTGGGACGGGTCGTAATTCCAAAAGAAATCAGAAGAACAATGCGGATACGTGAAGGCGACCCGCTTGAGATATATACCGACCATGAAGGCGAGGTCATATTCAAAAAATATTCGCCCATAGGCGAGCTCACCTCGTTCGCCGCTCAGTACGCGGAGACCCTCCATAAGACATGCGAGTTGTCGGTGGTAATATGCGACCGCGACGCAGTTATAGCATGCGCCGGTCTTCCGAAACGCGATTTTGCCGACAAACGCATATCATATCGCGCAGAGGAGCTGGTTGAAAAACGCGCGCTTTACACAGCTTCCGATTCAGCAGAGCCCCTGAGGATAACCGAAAGCGAAGACTGGCAGGTGCGCTGCATGATGCCTATAATAACAGAGGGCGACGTCATAGGATGCGTTGCATCGCTCTGCTCCGAAGGCAACGGGGTCCCCGACGAGACAGAGATAAAACTGGTACGCACTGCAGCCAATTTCCTCGGAAAGCAGCTTGAAAGCTGACGTCAACGCCACCAAAAACAACAGCTTAACACTCATACCGCATATCTTTCCACTATCGGAAATGCCTGACTCAATCGTTACAAAATCCGTTGAAAAACGGTACGCGGCTCTTTATATTAAGAAAAGAGCCGCGTTTTTCCTTTTCATCTGATTTTTCAGGCGCGCGTATTGTCAAAGCATCCTGTCATACCCGACAATATGGTGATATATTATATATTGTCATGTATTGACATAGAAGAAATAAAATAGTAAACTATACATGTGAATATTTATTTGCAAAGCCTGACGCTGTCAAGGATCGCCGAAACAGTATCTGGCATTTAAGACATTTCGGGGTGTACATATATGAGAAAAGAAATTAAAAACATGACATTTGATGCGGAGCGCTCGCTGTACAATCTCACAGGCGCAGACGTTACAGATTGCATATTCGGAGGTCCTGCGGACGGCGAATCGGTGCTCAAGGAATGCCGGGATGTAAATATTTCCGGATGCTCCTTCGCTTTGAGGTACCCGCTCTGGCACGCTCAGCGTTTTTCACTCAGCGACAGTTACCTTGACTCCAAGACGAGAGCGCCCATATGGTATGCTTCTGACGGAAAGCTCTCTGGATGCACAATAGACGGGATAAAAACACTGCGAGAATGCAAAAACATAGAAATTGACAGGTGCTCTGTCCGCTCGCCTGAGTTCGGTTGGAGATGCTCGGATATACGGATAACCTCAAGTGTGATAGAATCCGAATACTTTATGTTTGAAAGCAAAAACATTGACATAAGCCGTCTGCGCATGAGTGGTAAATACTCTTTCCAGTATGTTGAAGGAATGTGCGTTGACGACAGCTATTTTGACACTAAAGATGCCTTCTGGCACTCAGAAAACGTCACGGTGAAAAACTCTGTGCTCAAGGGAGAATATCTCGGCTGGTATTCAGACGGTCTCACACTTATAAATTGCAGGATCTCAGGAACCCAGCCGCTTTGCTACTGCAAAAATCTCAGGCTTATAAACTGTACAATGCAGGGGTGTGATTTTGCCTTTGAATATTCGGATGTGGAAGCCGATATACGCGGACATATAGATTCGGTCAAAAATCCCGCTTCAGGGAGAATAAACGCGGATTCCGCCGGCGAAATAATACTTAAAGACGCAGTGACAGAGTGCCTTGCGGAAATAAACATACCGTCAGTCACCGGAGGCATGGGCTGAAATCGCCTCGGCGCACTTTTAATTCACATTTTTTGCAGATATTCACTTTTTTTCATTAAGCATCTTGACAAATGCCGTTCAGAATGATATAATCCCTACCATAAACGCGATGAACGGAAACAAGTAGCCTCATCACAACCTTGCAGAGAGCCGTCGGCTGGTGTAAGACGGCAGGTGTGAAACAGGCGAATACATTCCGCCAGCGGCACTCTGAAAGACGTGACGCACATTCTGTGAGCTGTCGGCGTCCGTGTAGGAGCAGACGGGTACGCCCGTTAAAGCGTTAGAGTATGATAACGTACTCGGTGAGGCCATTAGTCGTGAGGCAATGGCAAAATGAGGTGGTAACACGGAATATTATTTCGTCCTCTGTTTTGAAAACAGAGGACGTTTTTTTCACCTGTCTTGCGCTCCTCTGTAAAAAGAAAAGAGGTGTTACAGACATGGTGATAAAGGTTATTATGCTGGTTGTTTTCTTCGGCATTATGATTTCGGTGGGCGTACTCTGCCGCAAGCATGCTTCCGACGTCAACAGCTTTGTCCTGGGCGGTCGTTCCGTTGGTCCCTGGCTCACTGCCTTTGCCTACGGCACGTCTTACTTTTCCGCAGTTATATTCATCGGCTACGCCGGACAATTCGGCTGGAAATTCGGTATAGCCTCCACATGGATAGGCATAGGGAATGCCCTCATCGGTTCGCTTCTCGCCTGGGTGGTGCTCGGAAGGCGCACCCGTCTTATGACCCAGCACTACGACAGCTCGACGATGCCCCAGTTTTTCGGGCACAGATTCGACAGCAAAGGGCTTAAGATTGCCGCATCGGTAATAGTATTCGTATTTCTTGTTCCGTATACCGCATCCCTCTACAACGGACTTTCAAGACTGTTCAGTATGGCGTTCGGAATAGATTACACTATATGCATAGTAGCAATGTCGGTGCTGACCTGCATATATGTCGTAATAGGCGGTTACATGGCCACCGCGGTCAATGATTTCATACAGGGCATAATCATGCTGTTCGGCATTGTAGCTGTCATTGCCGCCGTTCTGAACGGAAACGGCGGCTTTACAGAAGCTATAGCAAGTCTCTCCGGTATCAGCGAGGATGGAACAAATCCGGGGGCGTTTGCATCCTTCTTCGGTCCTGATCCTCTCGGGCTGCTTTTCGTCATAATACTGACATCGCTGGGAACATGGGGACTTCCACAGATGGTGGGCAAATTCTATGCCATAAAGGATGAACATGCCATAACAAAAGGCACCATTATATCGACATTTTTTGCTCTTATCGTCTCAGGCGGATGCTACTTTCTGGGAGGATTCGGCAGACTGTACGACGTGGATGTAAATACGTCCGGATACGACGCCATAATTCCCACAATGCTTGAAAAATTTCCCGACATACTCATAGGAATAGTAGTCATACTCGTTCTCTCGGCTTCAATGTCCACGCTGTCATCTCTTGTTCTCACTTCAAGCTCCACTCTCACCCTTGACCTTATCAACGGTCATGTGGTAAAAAACATGAGCAAAAAAAGTCAGCTGCTGACAATGCGCGTGCTTCTCGTAATCTTCGTCACTATATCCGCCGCAATAGCCATATTTCAGCACACCAGCACCAGCGAAGCGGTAAAATACATAGCTCAACTGATGGGCCTTTCATGGGGTGCCCTTGCAGGCTCTTTTCTTGCCCCCTTCTTCTACGGACTCTACTGGAAGCGTACCAGCAAGGTGTCTGTATGGGTATGCTTCATATTTGCAACGGTTGTCATGCTCGCGAACATGGCTTTCAAGGACATGTTTCCCGTCTGGCTGCAGTCTCCTATAAATTGCGGCGCCGCCGTAATGCTCCTGGGATTTTTGATAGTGCCTGTCGTAAGCGCCTTTACAAAAGCTCCGGACAAAAACGAGGTAGACGCCGCCTTTGCTTCATATGAACGCAAAGTGACCACTACAGCAAAGGAACATCTCGACTGAATGATACGTCACAAGCGTCCAGCTCAAATATTCCCCACGCATGTAAAGCGAACCGGACAGGCGGCTGCCGACATTCATAAAAAGACCGTAAAAAAACTGCCTGCCATAATCTTATAAAAAACGATAAAAAAGCTGCCCGGCACGATAAAAGACGTCGGGCAGCTTTGATTTTGTCGACTGAACATCTGCGTATTATGGGCGGAAGCATGGCGTCGCGGCCGACATTTCAGCATGGTACCGCGACAGATAATTCAGCATGGCGTTGCGGCAGATATTTCAGGCATCAAGTATTATCGGAAGTATCATAGGCCTTCTTTTGGTAACCTGATATATATATTTTGACATGCCGTCGCTGACGGCCTTTTTTATCTGCGCCCATTCTGTAACATGTTTGTCAAGAGCTTTGTTTATGCCCTCAGCCGCAATTTCGCGCAGCTTGGCTATAAGCTCTTCATTCTCCCGCATATACACGAATCCGCGCGATACTATTTCAGGGCCGTTAAGGATAAGCCCTTCCTCTATGGCAACTGCGGCTGTAACAATTATTATACCGTCCTCAGCAAGGTGGCGCCTGTCTCTCAGTACTATGTTTCCAACATCTCCAACGCCGTAACCGTCCACGAGAAGTATCCCTGACGGAATTGTCCCGTTCCACGCCGCCTTTTTGGAATCTATTTCAAGTACCATTCCGGTTTCACCGAGGAAAATATTGTTTGAGCTCTGTCCCATAGACTTTGCGAGGTCCCGGTGTGCCGCAAGGTGCTTGTATTCACCGTGTATCGGCATGAAATATTTTGGCTTGGTAAGCGCATGCATGAGCTTGAGTTCCTCGGCGCAGGCGTGACCGGATACATGTACGCCGAAGGCGGGATCCCTGAAAACCTCTACCCCGTGCTTTGTTAGCTCGTTGACTATTTTGTTGACAAACTTTTCATTTCCGGGGATGGCGTTTGCGGAAAGCACAACCAGGTCGTCGTTTCCGAGAACTATCTTGTCGTGCTCGGAATATGCCATCCTGTAAAGAGCAGACATGGGCTCTCCCTGACTCCCTGTCGTGACAACCGTGACCTGCTCCGGTTTGAATTTATTTATTTCAGATATATCTATCAGCGTACCCGCCGGGATATTCATATATCCGAGATTATTGGCGGCGTTGATTATATTGAGCATGCTCCTTCCGGTAAGGGCGACCTTCCTTCCATAGGCGATGCTGTTGTCGATAATCTGCTGCACCCTGTGGACGTTTGACGAAAATGTCGCTATTACTATTCTCTTTTTCCTGTATCTTAAGAATATATTGTCAAGCGTCTTGCCGACCGTCTTTTCAGAAGGGGTATATCCGGGACGTTCCGCATTTGTCGATTCGCACAAGAGCAATATGATGCCCTTTTTTCCGAGCTCACCGAGCCGCGCTATATCCATTATATCGCCCTCGATAGGGGTCAGGTCAAGCTTGAAATCACCTGAATGCACTATATAACCGAGAGGCGTTTTGACTGCTATGGCGCACGAATCAGCGATAGAGTGATTGACACGTATGAATTCAACCGAAAGAGAGCCCGCTTCTATTATATCCCCTGCGCTTACGCTGCGAAGCTGAGGAACAAAATCCAGCTTGTGTTCCATTAGCTTGTTCTCTATTATTCCTATTGTAAGCCGTGTGCCGTAAACGGGCACGTTGAGATTCTTGAGCACGTAAGGAAGCGCTCCTATGTGATCCTCATGTCCGTGTGTCAAAAAAATTCCGCGCACTCTGTCGGCGTTTTTCTCAAGATACTCTGTATCAGGTATGACAAGGTCTATGCCGAACATATCCTCGTCCGGAAAGCCGAGTCCGCAGTCTATAACTACTATGTCGTCCTCGTATTCTATAACGGCAAGATTTTTACCTATTTCGCCAAGTCCTCCTAAGAACGCCACTTTTATTTTAGAGCTGTTTTTCTTTTTTGCCATTTAATGATCCTTTCACAATGTCTTAAAATCTTTTTTCAGGATTGTATTGAAAAATGCTGTTCCAGGCGTGCCGCAGCCGTCTATGACGGCAATGACCGGCGAAACGCAAAAGTGTCCTGTCAGTAGTGATAAACATCCGCAGTCAGCGTGTAAGATACGCCAAAGGCGCAAAAAAGCGCCCGTGCTCAGGAAAAAACACCCGCGCTCAGGGAAATAAGGACACGAAAATAAAAGCCCGTCGAAACAAGCCGTATGTATGAGCGGAATCGTATATCCTGCAATAAACGCCCCTTGCAAGACGATGCCGCCTTTTAACGATCAATCAAAACCGATTAATTTTATCATGACAATATGAACATGGAATTAATATATATCGTTGCATTTGTTAATATATTACAGGTCAGGCAACAAACTGTATTATTGCATAGACTATTCCCGATATAAGAGTACCGGATATAAAAAACAAAAGCTCTGCAACTGAAAAGCTCTTCCTCTTTTTGCGAGTCTTCTTCTCTGCATATGCAGATATTATTTTTTCTGCCTCTCCGACTATGTCGTCATTGTCCGGTTCCTCCGACGCACACTCCTCTCTGAGGATGAAGTATGCTTCCTCAAAAAGTGCGCTCTTGGGATTTTTCACCATTACGATCCTGCGCTGACAGCCTTTTATCATAATTCACACCCACCCGATCTTAAAGACGTTCAGGAAAAAAGCTCCTTTATTTTTTCAACCGCCTGTTGAGCGCTCTCTATGAATTTGAACTTCATTTCATATTCCTCGTCGTCATCCTGCGTTATGAGACGTATCTGATTAGATGAAAACCCCGCCTGTATGAGCTCTTCCTCGGCTTTTGCAGCGCTTGTGCACAACGGCGGATATACCATGCACCACCAGTTCTTCCCCTGTCCGCTTCCTATGTTTATGCGAAGCGACAGGTATTCGCCTGCAGGCATCGTGACGTCGAGATACTGACGTGTGGGATAATATTCAACGCAGAATTCCGCAGTGACATCATAATCGTATCCGCTTTTCTTTATGACCTCTTCAGCTGTGCTGACAAAACTGTCCATGTTGTTCTCGATATATTCCCTTGCCTGTTCAACAGACGACAGCTGCTTCATCTGTGCCGAAGAATATTCAAGTATGGCGTCTCTGACAGCCAGCTTCAGCTGCTGATCTTCCTCGCTGTCAGACTCAGCAAGTATGTGGATTCTGACAACACCTTCATATATTCCCTTTGCCTCGCTTATTGGTGCTATCATGCAGATCAGAAGAATGACAAAAATGCCGATTGAAAAAAGCAAAAGAAACCTCTTCATCCGATGTCCTCCGGTTGGCTTTATATTTTCACATGTCTATTTTTGACCTTGAAGACAGGCTTTATTCAATCGACGTCATCATGTTTTACGTAAAAATACCATTCTTTCTCAAATTGCATCCGGACCATGACCCATGGATACAGGTTAAGAGAATTTTTTCCTTTACGAAGTATCCGGATATTTCAGTCTTTGCTTTTTCGCATTGACACGCACTGTGATTTTATGCTTTACCCGGCTGTTATGGTAAACTTTTCTGAATGGCATATTTTTTGTGTACCGCATCTCTCGGAACGAAACAGATTAAGAAAAAAAGCAGCATAACGCAAGAACGCCGCACATGTTTAAATGTGCGGCGTTCTGAAAATTCCTGAAATGTACGCGCTCAGAAACATAAAAATCTGCCGTGCGGTTGCCGTGCGCAAGAATCTGACCCGGCATAAAAGGCACGTATTGCGGATTTATCCGCATCCTGACTTAACGGGCACGTAAAACGGAGTCAGGGCATGCGGCGTATCACGTCGGCGGAGCAATCAGTGAAGTATTATGTCGCCGTAAACGGGGAACGGCCAGTATTCCCTTCCTATATTTGTTTCAAGCGCATCGGACACAGCCCTTACATCCTGCATTGCCGGAAGCACCTCGTTTTTCATGTAAAATGCTGCCGCCTCTGCGTCAGCGGGTGAATCGGAACCGGCTATTGCCTTGTCAAGGACTCCGACTGCGTCGTAAAGCTCATCCGCTCCGGCGCAGATACGGCGTGCTGTATCGTTTTCCCTTCCGTCGGGAAGCCCTGCCGTGCGCTTGTCTATTATCATTTTTGACAGTTTTTCTATATATGAATAAACCGCGGGCATTATATCGCAGCGCACCATTGCGAGCATTGTCTGCGCTTCTATTTTGACAACCTTGAAATAATTTTCAAGCATTATTTCGGTTCGCGAGTCTATCTCCGCCTCTGTGAATATCCTGTGCTTTTCAAAGAGTTTGATGTTTTTGGGGTCGCGGAGATGGGGTATGGCATCCGCCGCAGTGCGGTAATTGCAAAGGCCCCTCCTCTCTGCCTCTTCTGTCCACTCATTCGAGTAATTATTTCCGTTGAATATTATTCTTCCGTGCTCTATGAGCGTAGAGCGCACAAGCTCCCGCGCCCTTTTTTCGATGTCGCCGTCTTGCTCGTTTGCCTCAAGAAAGTCAGCAAAATCGGAAAGCGCGTCAGCCATTATAGTATTGAGCGTCATATTCGGGTCGGCAACAGACTGGGAAGAGCCCACCATCCTGAACTCAAACTTGTTTCCCGTAAACGCGAAGGGAGAGGTCCTGTTTCTGTCCGAGGTATCTTTTGCAAATTCCGGAAGCGAGCTTACTCCGACTTCCATTTTTCCTCGTTTGACAACAGAATATTCCTTGCCCTTTGCTATTGCGTCGAGAACTGCAGTGAGCTCATCACCCAGATATATCGATATTATTGCAGGCGGCGCCTCTGCCGCTCCGAGACGGTGGTCGTTCGAAGCGGAGGCGACGGATATCCTCAGAAGATCCTGATATTCGTCCACAGCCTTTATAACGGCTGCGAGAAACAGAAGGAACTGTGTATTATCATACGGTGAATTGCCCGGCTTGAACAGATTTTCACCGGTGTTGGTGGAAAGTGACCAGTTATTGTGCTTGCCGCTCCCGTTTATATGCTCAAAGGGCTTTTCGTGAAGAAGACAGCAAAGACCGTGTTTGTCTGCCACCTTTTTCATTATTTCCATTGTGAGCTGATTCTGATCCGTTGCCATATTTGCGGAGCAAAAGATCGGGGCAAGTTCGTGCTGGGAAGGAGCGACCTCATTGTGCTCGGTACTTGCATATATGCCGAGCTCCCATAGCTCTTTGTCAAGGTCTGTCATGAACTCCTTAACCTCAGGTCTGAGCGAGCCGAAATAATGGTCTTCAAGCTCCTGTGCCTTCGGAGGCTTTGCTCCGAAAAGTGTTCTTCCGGTATATGTTATATCTCTTCTTTTGGCTGCAAGCTCCTTGCTTATAAGAAAATACTCCTGTTCCGCTCCCACCTGGGCATTCACTCTTGTGACGTCTGTTTTTCCGAAAAGCCTGAGTATCCTGACCGCCTGGGCAGAAAGAGCTTCTATGGAACGCAGCAGCGGAGTTTTTTTATCAAGCACCTGACCGCTGTAAGAACAGAAAACCGTCGGTATGCAAAGCGTGTTTGATTTGAGAAAAGCGTATGACGTGGGATCCCATGCGGTATATCCTCTTGCCTCAAACGTGGCTCTCAACCCTCCGGACGGAAATGAAGACGCATCAGGCTCGCCTTTTATCAGCTTCTTGCCTGAAAACTCTGCTATGACACTGCCGTCCTTCTGAATTTTTATAAAGGCATCGTGCTTTTCAGCTGTTATTCCGGTCATGGGCTGAAACCAATGTGTGTAGTGAGTCGCGCCGTTTTCCATTGCCCACTCCTTCATTGCCTCGGCAACGTCGTTGGCAATGGATATATCGAGCTCACCTCCGTCAGAAATAACCTTGTGAAGCTCCTCATAAGTCCCCGGCGTAAGTCGCTCACGCATGACCCTGTCGGAAAACACCTTTGTAGCAAATTTCTTATCAAAATCTGACATGTTACACATTCCCCCTAAGCTACTTAACACGGCTATATGATATACCGAACGGCGAAAAATGTCAAGTAATACTTTTATCAAAAAGTCTGCCGGCACAAGCAAGCAAAATGCTCCGGCAATTTCAGCATTTGTTTTTCACAGATATCGTTAGACTGCGTTTTGAAAAAGACACAGGTGACAGCGGCGGCGTGACGGCAGGATGGTTTCACAATGAGCAGCGATAATTTCACTCCTGGTGCGTAAAAAAGACAGGGACCTGCATATTCTGCAGGTCCCCGTCACGGCTGTGACCCGGTCAGTGCGTGAGAACAAACGCCTGAAACGATCACATATCTCCGCCGCTTTGATTGTAGGCGAGGTAATCAAGCGGATTGACGTACTCCCCGTCCTTCATCATTTCAAAATGGAGGTGAGCTTCGTCGCTCTGCTCTATTATAGCACTTTCGCCGACTCCGGCTATAAGCTGTCCGGAAGTCACCGAGGCGCCCTCCGCAATTCCTTCGGGAAGCTCCGGCTGAAGATTCTTGTAGCAGGATACGATTCCGTTTCCATGATCTATCTCTATGCATTTACCCATGAGATAGTCATCATATATTCTCGTTATCGTACCGTCTGCGACAGAATATACCGGTGTTCCGACAGCGGCAGCTATATCCACTCCGCAGTGGACTCTGTAATCGTTCATCGTAACCGAATAAACAAGAGTTTCGGTATCGTGATTCTTTGCCACGGCACC
The DNA here is from genome assembly GCA_944392615.1 of uncultured Clostridia bacterium. Taxonomy (GTDB): domain Bacteria; phylum Bacillota; class Clostridia; order Oscillospirales; family CAG-272; genus RGIG1993. Next base: position 49,811 of record CALXXF010000004.1, on the reverse strand, counting down.
CTCGGCGGGGTTTCTGAACACCACCTCATCGGGATCGTCATCCGATACGTTTTCTGTATTTTTACTTGTATCGGGTGTAGGCTGTGTGTCCTGAGCGTTCTGGCTCGTTACCGGATCATTGTCCGAGGGGATCTGTTCCGTAGTAACAACACCGTTTGACGTGGTATCCTGAGGATTCTTTTCTTTCCTGCTCTGGCTTACAAAAGCAAAGATAGATACGCAGAGAATAGCCACGACAAGAACGGCGGCGCCTACGTACAAAAGAGTCGTAACCGTTTTCTCGTTCATTTTGAATTTGGAATTCATATGCCCTTACTCCTTTTTTGTTTTGCTGATAATATTCTTGCCTTTAAAACAAATATTATACAGACCCGACAAAAAAAGCGCATATTCTGTATCCACCTTTTTTTGGCGCATACTACGCAGAACATAGAGCTGCAGAAAGCTTCGTGCCGGAATATCGGACAGAAGCGACTATACCCCTTTTTTTCCGGTGCTCACGTGCCTCCAAACAGCCTGTAACCGGCATGCAGCATGAGTTGAAATGCGACCTGAAGCATCAAAAAATACGCCATGACGCAATAATATGAAAAAGGTATAAAAAAGCCGCGCGGTCACCCGGCGGCTCTTTCAGGATGCTCATGCATCCGTATTTTTTCTGTTTTTGACGCTGTCCATGTAATTCTGAAGTATTATTTCTGCCGAAAGCGTGTCCACATTCTTCTTCCTTTTTTTACCGCGTGTGTCCGTTTCATTCATTATCTTATGCGCAAGCATAGTAGTGCATCTTTCATCGAAAAGGACGACATGTCTGCCCGACATTCTTTCAACCATTGCGGCAAGCTCTGCGGCTCTTTCGCTGCGAGGTCCGGCTGTCCCGTTCATATTGACGGGATTCCCTATCACAATGACTCCGGCGTCATACTTTTCCGCATATTCCGCTATAAGCCCGGCGAGCATTTCCGGCTTTCCCGACCTGACCGTTTCAAGCCCGCATGCCATAATTCCGAGCGGGTCGCTGACGGCAAATCCGGTACGCGCCTCTCCGTAATCTATTCCGAGAACCCTTTTTGAGTTAATAATTATCCCCCGTTTCAACAATACGGCAATTAATGCCGATAAAGAAAGATCATTCTCAGCAGGCTCATTGACCAAAGAGCACTTGCGAGTCTGATGATGATAAAATGGATCCGGTTTAACTCCCGTCCTTTCCGGTGTTGGCAGGAAATGACGGCAAGATCATGTGTTTGTATCTCAAAGCTTTATAAAGACAACCTGCCTGAAGCAGAAATGCATACCCATGTGTGAATCATAGGCTCGTACGTGCGGCTATAACCGCTTCTGTCCACTCATTCAGCCACACGACAATCTCGCTTTTAAGTTGTGAGACAAGCTCGTCCCTGCCGTAAGGTTCCGGCACTCCGTCGCTCATGTTTTCGCCGGGATAGAGTCTGCACGTCACTTCAGAAAAATCAAGCTCAGCAAGCTCATTCGTCATTTCAAGGCAATCTGCTCCGTTTCCCGAAAGTACATCGCGCTTATCTGCAATAAAGAGATATGCTTTGTTCTTTGGAAGCCTGCCGGGAAACTCCGGGGAGCCGACTATGCGCATAAGACGATAAAAATATCCGTAAACAGCGGCAGGAAGTCCGGGGTATGTATTTTCCTTGTTCCCGGCACAAGCGCCCTTCCCAGCGGTCGTCTCAAAAAAAATACGCTCTGTCTTTATGCTGAATCCGTCTTTCGCCTTTGCAATACTGCCGTAAAACGAACGTTCCTTCAGAAATCCTGCATGTCCTCTGCGCAAAGGTGCGACAAAGACCGCGCCGTCCGCTTTCTCAGCGCATTCAGCCATCACGATCTGAGCTATAAGAGCTCCTGTACCCACCCCGCACAGAAAAAGAGGAAGATTTCTGTATTTGGCTCTTATCCTGCCGAGCACATCCAGAACATCACTTGCAAGGTATTCGCCTGCAGCAGTTGCGGGTGCGTTGCCTCTGATGCGTTTCAGTGCCGTCTTGCCGTCCAGCAGAAGTTCAGGGGCAAACACCACGTATCCGGCACGGCAGAACAGTTCAGCCGCCTCTTTACAATACCGTGTGAAGCCACCCTCACCGTGTATAAACAAGACTATACCGCAAGCGGCGGATTCGACAGGGGTGAATCTTCTGACGTCAATTTCGGAGAGCCCGTCCGATGTTGCAAATGAAATGGTATTTTCAAGAATTTTCATATCATTTCCCTCAGAGGTCTATATCGTTTTCCAAAGCAAAGCTCTCTATTATTTCTCTCGACGGTATTCTCACTGTTGCAGACTGTCTTGCAATTTTATCAGCGATTTCAGCAACTCTGCACGACCTTACGATATCCTCAGATACCAGATATTCAGAGGCGAGCGCTGCCACCTCTATGTCAGCAAAACCACATTTTACATAAGCTTCGCTGAGATCTGTCGCAGAAACTATATTGTAAAATTTTCCGTCGTACACGAAAAGGCCTCTGTTTTTTATCCTTATTATGTAGAAGTGTGACTTTACCTTCTGCTCAACGGCAAGGCAACACTTAAGACAGTGCTCTACATCTCTTGTATGTATACCCGTATAGTTCTCAAAAGTATCGCTGTCCGCGTAAATAAACTCTATTCCCTGAGCAGACGCCTCCTCAAGAGCGGACAGCCCTTCACATGACGCCTCAAAAAATACAGGTATGCCAAGAGAAGAAGCACGCTGAGCGATATGTACGCAAACCGGCGCCGATGTGTTTTTCAGCACAAGGACCATGTCCGCAGCGCCTTCCAAAGCCGTGTCTACATCCTGCGTACAGAGCTTTGACGCGGCGGCCCTGTATTCAATCGTCCTGACGCTGGCCCGGGATGTGTCAGAGAGATATACGGTAAGTGCAGTCTGAGCAGAGCTGTCCGTGAATATCGTACCTGTATCTATGTTGTTTTCATAGAAGAACGATCTCAGTCTTGCCGCATTACCGTCCTTGCCTACCCTTGAGCACAACTGAGCGGAAACACCGAGTCCATCTGCACAAAGGGCGGAATTGCCTGCCTCGGCACCCGGAAGAAATGAATATTTATCTTCCGCAAGCACTTCGGCGGGTTCAGGCATATGCCGGAGCTCGCATATTATCTCAATTCCGACATCTCCCACAATCAAAAGTTTTGGCTTCATTATCTCCCCCCCGAATCAGTTATTTCATAATAAGCGGATATACGGGCAACTCAATCTATCGCGCACAAAGGTCTGAAAAAGCGTCCCGACTACGGTGACAAATTTTATATACGCGATAATTATACATTTTTTTTGCAACTTTGTCAATAAGCGTCACTCAAAAGCATATTGCCGCTACTTTCTGACCATGCTTTTATGCATAAAAACCTCGCGCCTCGTGAGATAAAACTCACGTACACGGCATGAGAATGGCTGTATAAAAATCCGGACGGCGGCAGCCGTCCGGATTTTTAATCACGCAATGATTATGTGGTATGAACACTCTTTAATATTCTGCCAAAAGCTCTCTGATTCCGGCACTCACACGTAAACAGCCGTCTCAGAGTAATCCGCAATGCCCGAAAGCAAAATCATCGGTCAAGCCTGTGCCTTATACAGCTCTGTTCCTGAGCCGTCGGTTATTGTGACGGTAACAGACTCAAGCTCCGAGAAAGGAACGCCTGTGTACACCGCACCGAACATCACGTTTCCGTCAGCTGCCTCAAACACTTCGCTTCCTGCAGAGACCTCTCTGAAAAGCTCAAAATCCTGTACTCCTGTGCTGAACTTTCCGGAGTGGGTCTTCGTGCTGCCGTCACTAAGCTCAAATTTTATTGAGACATTGACAGCGCTGTTCTTTATCATCTTGGCGTAGTTGGCTACGATAACAACTCTGAGTTTTCCGCCGGTGATATCACCAGTAGCGGTTTGCATATATGCCGCAAATGTGTCGGCGGACAGCGGATTGAATATCGCATTATCGGTATTTCCGTTGTCTGTCGTGCATGTTCCGGAAGAGGATGCGCAGAATGTATCCGTCGTATCTCCGGTTATGAGAGCGGTGCAGATGCTGTTTTCGATCTTGACTGCATTGCCTACGAAATTGCCTATGAAGCCGCCTGCCACGGAGGCATTCACAGGACCGGCGCTTACGCTGTTATAAATGCCGTTGTCTGCCGACTTTGCGTCGATCATGTTGCCGACGATTCCTCCGGCGACATAAGCACTGCTCACTGAGGCGTAGTTCTTACAGCCGTTTATATCAAGCCTGTCGTCCCACTTGAAGGAACCGAGGATACCGCCTGCACAGACCGTACTGCCGTTGGTTGTTACAGAAGAGGCTGCGTCGGTGGTGCAGTTGATTATTCCGACACGTCCGTCGCAAGCCCACTCACCGTGACCAGTTATACCGCCGGCAGAAGAAATGCCGGAGAATTCCCCGTTCATCTCAATGGTGACATTTACGAGATGGCAGTTTTCAATGTATCCTCTGTCCTGCTTTCCCGTAAAACCTCCAACGGTCACGTCCGAAGCCCCGTCTGCCGCATTAACGGTTATTGAACAGTTCTCAAGCGTGAGGTTGTATATCTTGCCGTAGGCATTGGAGTTTGAAAGGTTGTTTATAAGCAGACCGTAGTTTCCGCTCTGAACATCGTCATATGTGAGCTCTATGCCCTTTATGGTGTGTCCGCCGCCTTCAAACGTACCGACATATCCGCCGGCCGGACTGATGGGAGTGAACGTCTTGCCGGTGTAATCAAGGTCTGCGCCAAGAGTTATCCATGTAGAAATCCTGTCATACGTACCGTCGTTCAGCTTTGCGATCAAAGCGTCGAGCTCATCGGTGGTATTGACAGTATATATGGTCATGACCTTGTCCGGGAAATTCGTAGCGGGAAGTCCGGTAGTAGTGGTGCAGGAACCGATCAGAGCCGTGTTCCAGAGCTGATAAACATACGCAGCCTTATTGGGAGCGTCTATTGTACAATCGACCTTTGCTCCTATTATTTCGAGCAAGTCGCCGCTGTGAGCTCCGACTATTCCTGCCGCATACGTCATGGAGCCTGTTGCAGTTATTGAACAGTTGCTTTTTACAACGCCGTTAACCGGAATTTTCCCTGCATCATAGCCCCAGTCAGCGCGTCCGCATACCATACCGACGTATGTGTTCACGCTGTCGCTGCCGGTGACCTTGAGGGTAACATTGTCAAACGTACATCCGGTAACAGCTGCTCTGTCTGCCATACCGGCGACTATACCGACCTTGCTCTCGTTCGTACCGCTTATCTTGACGGTGAGGGAGCAATTCTTGAAGTTTATGTCGGTTATGTTTGAATTCACCATATTTCCGTTTGAAGCGGTATCGATAAACAGTCCTATATTACCGTCACCTTCATAAGTGCGGCTGAGATTGGAGATAGTTTTACCGTTTCCATCAAAGTAGAATATCGCTTTTTCAAAGGGAGTGAACTCCTTGCCGGACATGTCGATATCGGCATAGAGCCTTCCCTTTATTCCGTCATAATAATTGTTTCTGAACTCAATGAGGTCGTCGGCACTCTCTATCTTGTAGTATCCGTCACTGTCGGTCTCAAGAGCCGGCTCTGCAGCAAACGAGGTTGCGGCAAAAGAAAAAGACGCGACGACAACAACTACTGCCAAAAAAGCAAGCGCCGCTATACGCCATTTTTTACTTTTCATACAGAAATACCTCCGGTAATTTGGAAATGATGAAAATATTGTTTGAAACTCGTCAATGACCTGACCGCCGCGAACAACGTGACATCCGGTTACAGTCCATGCGGAAGACTGCTCTTTCCATTTCTTCACGTTATACGAATTTCAGGCTTCGCTTCGCTTTGCGGTATGGACAGACGGACTCGCCATCTAAAATGCAAAAGCCGACGAAAACGCCCACCACCCCATGGTCATTACTTCGTTTGTATTATATAACATTGGGCCGCAAATGTCAATGTTTTTTGTATATATGACCGTAAATATTTTAATTTAAGAGCTTTTCGGGTGTCAAAACAGTTTTTATTTTTCTTTTATCTGTCCGTCATATCAGGACATGTTCCTGTTTCTTCTGTTGCGCAGATTTTCAAAAAAGCATTTCAAAAGATTCGAGCATTCTTCAGATAAAACACCGCGAACTATCTCCGGTCTGTGGTTGAAGCCAAAAGCGTTCAGGTCAACATGTCCGCCGAAGGCTCCGAAGCGCAAATCAGCCGCCCCGTAAACAACACGTTCTATTCTGGCGTTTATTATCGCCCCGGCACACATTACACAGGGCTCAAGAGTAACATACAGCGTTGCTCTGTGCAGGCGCCACCCTCCAAGGGTCCTGCACGCCTGGTCAATAGCGCTCAGCTCTGCATGGAAGAGAGCATTGCGCCCGTTTTCCCTGTAATTCATTCCCTGCCCGACGATACTTTCATTTCCGTTTTCGTCACGCCACACAACAACAGCTCCTACAGGCACTTCTCCTGCATCAAACGCCATCTCTGCGAGTCCAAGCGCTTTTTTCATATATTCTGTAAATTTCAAATTATCCGCCGCCACATTTTCACACATGATCTGATGACCCTTCAAATATACTTATTTAAAAAATCAGCTTTGCAGGAATTAATTGACGTACTTTAACGACAAGTTTTGCAAAAAGGGTTGAAAAAAAACAAATTGTATGGTAGAATAATCCGTCCCTGACGTTTTTTTACAGTATTTTTCACCTGTGTTTTTCATTTGTATTTTTCACTGCTATCACACCGGTCGCGTCATCTTCCATAAGTTTTGAATTGCATTCCTGAAACGCCTGTTACGCCGCAAGAGGAATGGATATGTCAAAGCCTTACTGAACCGGTACAGAACACACGTTTCTGTAAAACAGGCAGTACAGGACACTGCATTGAAAACGCCGAAGAAGGACAAAGCATTTTCTCACGATTCAATCCGGTTTATTCCGGTATGCACGGCGCTGTATAAGGAGCATGCATGGCATTTGTACAATGCTGCCGGAAGTTATATTACCGCAAGTTCGGAAGCATGAAACCGGTGCTGCCGAGCTTTCCGGAATCTGAAGGTCGTCAGGCAGAACTGAGCACATGCAGTCAGTGTCTGTCAAGTGCTTTTGTATAACGCAAAAGCTGTTGGAGGATATCAAATGGGCAAAGAAAAGAAAAAAAGAAAGTCAAGGCGGGTATCGTTCGGCATACTGATGATACTGCTTGTAATTGCTGCGGCTTACTATACCTACACGTACGTGAGGGATATGAACAACAAGCCGAAGCTGTCAGGAGACGTGGAGGTACACTTCATAGATGTCGGTCAGGGAGATTCCTGCCTGATCGTCTCTCCTACCGGGAGTACGGTGCTGATAGATGCAGGAGACGAAAAGACGTCAAAGCAGAATGAGCACCCAACAATCGAATATCTTGACGAACTGAAGGTAACGACAATAGACTATATGATAATAACGCATTACGACCAGGACCACATCGGAGGGGCTGACGACGTGATAAACGCCGTAGAAGTGAAAAACTTTCTCACTCCCGACTATGTTCCGACAACGAAATGCGGAGAACGTCTCATGACGGCAATCGAAAATGAAGGCGCAGAGGTGGTGCATCCGGACATCGGGTATTCAATCGACCTCGGCGGCAATGCCAGACTTGAGGTACTTTCCTCAGCCGAGATAACCGACAATGGAAGAAACAACGACAGCATAGTCACACGTCTTACATACGGAGACATCAGCTTTCTTTTTACCGGAGATGCCGAGAGTGAACGCGAGGAGGAGCTTCTCGAAAGCTGTCCTGAAAAACTCGAATCAGATGTTTTAAAAGTTGGTCATCACGGTTCTGACTCTTCAAGCACGGAAGATTTTCTCAAGGAAGTCAGCCCTGAGGTAGCCATCATATCATGCGGCAAGGACAACTCATACGGCCACCCGCACGAAAAGACACTTAAAGCGCTTTCATCTTTGTCATGCAAAATACTGAGGACCGACCTGTTGGGAGATATAATCCTCACCACAGACGGAGACGTGATAAGCTCCAATCAGTCTCAGAATACATACGGACAGATTGTAAGCAGCAGCAACCGCTCATCTGAGGGAGCGCTGTCAAATGCGTGCGTTTTTTCCTGCCCTGTGAATCTGACGGATAAGCTGCGCAAGCTTCCCGACGCTGCCTGAGATGGTGCGCTTTATCACAAAAAGCGCATCCGGAAAGCAGACCTGACATATAAAAGCGATGAGGCGCGACAGAACAGGTACTCCGGCGCAAATACAAATTATGTGGAGATGTCCATTGTCCTGCCGCTGCCTTTGCCGGACGCCGGCGCGTCAAGCCCGATTTTGTCCGATATTTCAGTATATTTTACGCCGCGGATGCACTCCGCGGCGTATTTTTTTCATGCGTTTTTTGTATGCGATTTTATGCATGCGTATTTTTGCAGTGACGTCACAAACCTTCTGAACAGCCGCAGAACAAGGCGTGAGAGTCGCAGAACAAGGCGCGAATCGACAGTCTTCAGGCGCGCAAAGATTTTTCCCCGAAGATCTCTTCGGCATAAAGCACTGTGTCCATTGCATCTGCGGCATATTTGTCGGCACCTATCATCGCCGCATATTCCTCTGTCATGACCGCTCCTCCGACAACGACCTTACAGTCTGTACAAGAATCCCGTATAAGCTTTATAGTCTGCTCCATAGATACGACGGTGGTTGTCATGAGGGCGCTCAAGCCGACAAGCCTTATCTTTTGCGTTCTGGCAGTCTCCGCGATAAGCTCAGGCGCAACATCCTTTCCGAGGTCTATGACCTCGTAGCCGTAGTTTTCAAGCATGACCTTGACAATATTCTTACCTATGTCGTGAATATCGCCTTTAACTGTTGCAAGAATTATCCTTCCCTTTGTTGCCGCTGAAGCGGGCATGCGCTTTTTTATAACGTCAAACGCCGCTGACGCCGCCTCGGCAGCGGCAAGCAGCTGAGGAAGGAAGAGCGTCTTTTTTTCAAATCCCGCGCCGACTTCATCGAGCGCCGGTACAATATGACCGTTTATTACAGAAAGAAAATCTCCTTCCTTTGCAAGCGACTCTGTGATTGCGGCAGCCTTTTCGGAAAGCCCCTTTTTCACAGCCTCAAAAAGAGTAAGCTCCCTTTGCTGCTGAACGGTGCTTTCCTTTACTGTGCTCCCTGCTGCATATGAAACATATTCCCTTGAGCCAGAATCTATACCGGAAAGTGCTCTGTACGCCATATATACATCAATCATGCTTTCTGAAAAAGGATTCATGATCGCCGCACTCAGCCCCGCAGACAGCGCCATAGCGAAAAAAACGGTGTTTATCTTTTCACGTTCCGGAAGGCCGAAGGATATGTTTGAGACTCCGAGACTTGTTTTACCGCCCATACTGCAAATTGCCGCCACTGTCGCAAGCGTCGTCTTTGCGGCAGACGGATCGGAGCTCACCGCAAGAGCAAGAGGGTCTATAATTATATCCTTGCGCCTGATACCGTATTTTTCCGCCTCTGAATATATTCTGAGCGCAATTTCAACACGTCCTTCGACTGTATCCGGTATCCCGTTTTCGTCAAGCGTAAGTCCTATGAGGACGCCTCCGTACTTAGCTGCCAAGGGCAATATAGAGTCAAGGCTTTCCCTTTTACCGTTCACAGAGTTTATAAGCGGTTTCCCGTTGTATATTCTAAGCGCACGCTCCATTGCTTCCTTATCGGAGGTATCGATCTGGAGCGGAGTATCGCATATTTCCTGAAGAGCAAGCACTGCCTTCTCAAGCATCTGCGGCTCGTCTATCTCCGGAAGGCCGACATTTACGTCTAATACCTTTGCGCCTTTTTCGCTCTGCTCTATGCCCTGATCGACAATATATGACATGTCGCTTTCGCGCAGCGCGGCTTTGAGCTTCGGCTTTCCGGTGGGATTTATACGCTCCCCGATCAGGACAGGGTCGCTTCCGAATTCCACAGCATGAGTATATGAGCAAACAACCGTCCTGTCTTTGTATGATATCTGTGCCGGAGGCATCGACGACGCGCGCCGGACAAGCTTTCTTATATGCTCCGGAGTAGTTCCGCAGCAGCCTCCCGCAAAAGAGGCGCCTGCGGCGATGAGCTCGCTCATCTGCTCTGCAAAATCATCGGCAGACAGCTCATAAAACGTCTCTGTGCCTCTGACAACAGGCAGACCGGCGTTTGGATTTACTATTATAGGAACAGAGGCGTATTGACGCAGAGCACGCAGTGTGTCAGTCATTGCGGCAGGACCTATGCCGCAGTTCATCCCCAGTGCCGACACTCCGAGTCCCTCAAGGAGGGCGACAACCGCGGCGGGGTCCGCCCCTGTCATGAGCTTTCCGGCTTTGTCAAAAGTGACGGTTGCAAAAATCGGGAGGTCGCAGTTTTCTTTTGCGGCAAGCACCGCCGCCTTTAGTTCATACAAATCGTTCATTGTCTCTATGAGAACAAGGTCCGCATGCTCAGCCCCTGCTCTAACAGTGCGCGCAAAAATTTCCACAGCCTGCTCAAAGCCCAGATCGCCAAGCGGGCTGAGTAACTTCCCGGTAGGTCCCATATCGAGCGCCTTGAAGACCTCGCGCCCGCTTTTTTCTACGGCGGCACCGGCATTTTCAAAGGCAGCCCTTACTATTCGTTCAAGATCATCGTGAAACTTGTTGGAATACGCGCCGAAGGTGTTGGTTTTAATTATATCTGCCCCTGCATTTATATAATCAAGGTGCAGAGCCGTCATTTCCTCCGGATGCGTTATATTCCATGTTTCGGGAAGTTCTCCCGCGGCAAGTCCTCTTTGCTGAAGCAGGGTGCCGGTGCCTCCGTCGAAAATAACGGTCCTTTCCCTGCACAGTCTCAAAAGCTCTTTCATAAAGATAACAACGGGGCAAGCCCGCTCCCTTCCGGCGTTTATTTTTACAGAAAACGGCGCGGCGCATTGCTGCACCGCTTTGTATAATTAATTGCAGTTTGTGGTATCGCGGTATTGTATCACCATCGACGAAAGCTTATTTTACTATTGACGACAGATTTTCTTTTATTTTTGCTGCCACATCAGGCTTGTTCATTACATACACGTGCACCGCTTTTATCCCGTTTGCGTAAAGGTCTATTATCTGTTCCGTGGCATATGCTATCCCCGCCTGCTTCATGGCGTCCGGATCGTCTCCGTAACGGTCCACTATCATGCGGAAGCGCTGCGGAAGAACTATCCCAGACAATTTACATATCCGTTTTATGCTTTTTGCGTTCGTTATGGGCATTATACCCGCGACGACCGGGACATTCACTCCCTTGTCGCGCAGTTTGAACATGTAATTGTAAAGAACGTTGTTGTCAAAAAACATCTGGGTTGTGAGAAAATCACACCCGGCGGCGACCTTGATGCGCACAGCCTCTATATCCTGTGCCAGCGACGCCGATTCAGGATGACCCTCAGGATAACAGGCTCCTCCGACACAGAGCCCGGAAATTTCCTTGAGCATCGCGACAAGGTCGCTTGCATGTTCAAATTCAAAACCCGACGGGTCCACGCCGTCCGGAATATCACCCCTTAGGGCAAGAACATTTTCTATGCCGTCGCCTGTGAGTATTCTGACGTATTCGGTTATGGACTGTCTCGTGGCTGTAACGCACGACAGATGTGCAAGGGGAGTGACACCGCAGCGTTTTTTGACATCGCTTGCAACGGCGGCAGAAAAGGCGCTGTTTGAACCGCCAGCCCCGTACGTTATACTCATATAGTCTGGTCCAAGAGCCGCAATTTTCTCCACTGCTTCTGAAACGCTCTCATAGCCGTCTGTGTTCTTCGGAGGAAACACCTCGAAAGACAAGGTCGATTTTTTGCTGGCAAAAAGTTCGGTAAGCTTCACTGTTATACATCCCTTCACCACAGGCAGGCACGTCCTTTTGGACGGCAGCTTGATTTTTAATGATTTTAACACGCTTATATGAACATTATATTAACAAAACAAACGCTCTACAATAAAAAATATCTTTTCCCGCCTGCATGCACACTCGCCCCGCTCGCACACTCATCCGCCCCGCTCGCACACTCATCCGCCCCGCCTGCATGCACACTCGCCCCGCTCGCACGCCTGCGCGCACACGTCCGCTCCCCATGTATTGAGCACGACGTTTTTCAAATTTTGCGTGCCAAAGATCTTTTCCATAAAAAAATCAACGTGGCATAGACGTAAATGTTTTCAGTGACAAGATGAGCATACATTGCGTTCAGAAAATTTATTGCTTTCGTCTATTGACAAAACGCAAAAATTTTAATATAATTCAGCTTATCGGACCTTTTGGGACGATGCAATAAATATGAATATTTCCCGGAAAACCAGGGAAGGAAAGGAAAAATTTATTCTTCGCAGAGAATAAATACGGCAACTCATCATGGAAAACGAACAGACACAACTGCAACTGATCGCCTCCCGACTCAGAGAGCTAAGGCTGATATCCGGCAAATCAACGAAAGAGGTCGCCTCCATTATTGACGTACCTGAAGAGACGTATGTGAAATGTGAAAGCGGAGAATCCGATTTTTCCTTCACCTTCCTTCATAACTGCGCCAAAGTATTCGGTGTGGATATCACATCCCTTATGACGGGGGACGAATCAAGACTGTCTACATTTTCTGTAGTCAGGCGCGGCGAGGGACTTCCGCTTGAACGCCGTAAGGGATTCAAGTACAATCACCTTGCCTCTTTCTTCAAGGGAAGAATGAGCGAGCCTTTTCTGGTTTGCGCGCGGTACAGCGAGGAGGAGAATCAAAGGCCCATCGTCACCGCATCGCACGAAGGCGAAGAATTCGACTACATCCTATCAGGCTCTCTCAAGGTGAATATCGACGGTCATGAGGAGATTCTCAATGCCGGGGACGCGATATACTACAACAGCAGCAAACCGCACGGCATGATAGCCACCGGCGGAAAGGACTGTGAGTTCATAGCCATAGTCACAGACCCGCACGGAAGAGCTCTGGAATATTCTCAGCCTGCCGCTGCGGAGCAGAAAAAGATAACTGCCGCGACCGAAAAAGTACCGCTTGTCTGCGACAAGTATATAGTGACGGAAGAGGATTCCGAAGGCAGACTGCTTTCGATAGACTTCAAAAATACCGAGCGCTTTAATTTTGCTTTTGACATCATTGACGAAATAGCCGCAAAAACTCCGGACAAACTCGCCTTGCTCCATCTTTCAAAGGATAAGACCGAAAGACGCTTTTCGTTCAGCGACATATCCCGCCTCTCGTCCAGGGCGGCGAATTACTTCAGGGCGATCGGAATAAAGAAATCTGACCGCGTGCTTCTGGTAATGAAGCGTCACTGGCAGTTCTGGCCTGCTATACTCGGACTGCAGAAGCTCGGAGCAATAGCCATTCCGGCGACAAATCAGCTCCTTAAGAAAGACTACGAGTACCGTTTCAATACCGCCGGAGTAAGCGCGATAGTCTGCACTGCCGACGGCGAGGCGACAAACGAGGTTGAGAAAGCTCTTCCCGCAAGCCCAACGGTAAAGACGAAAATATCTGTTAACGGGAAAAAGGACGGCTGGCTCGATTTTGACGAGTTTATGAATTACTCTGACGTCTTCCCGAAGACGAGCGAGGCAGTAGGCGGAAACGACACTCTTGTAATGTTCTTCACGTCCGGGACATCCGGATATCCCAAGATAGTGGTACATGCATGCACGTACGCTCTTGGACATTATATAACCGCCAGATACTGGCACAACGTAGAGCCCGACGGACTCCATCTGACCATATCAGATACAGGCTGGGCAAAATCCATGTGGGGCAAGCTCTACGGACAGTGGCTCTGTGAGTCGGCTGTATTCGCCTATGACTTTGACAGATTTGACGCAGCCGATATACTTCCTCTCTTCAAGAGATACAATATAACGACATTCTGCGCTCCTCCCACAATGTACCGTTTCTTCATAAAGGAAAACCTTGCAAAATATGATCTCTCATCTCTGAAGCATGCCACAATAGCAGGAGAGGCTCTCAATCCAGAGGTGTTCTACCAGTTTCTCAAGCATACCGGCATCAGTCTCATGGAGGCGTTCGGTCAGACAGAGACAACGATGATAATCGGAAATCTGACAGGTATGGTTCCGAAGGTCGGTTCCATGGGAAAGCCATCCCCGCTTTATGATGCCGACGTAATGATAGAAGACGAAAACGGAAAATACCGTTCCTGTAAGGTCGGCGAGGTGGGCGAGATAGTCATAAAAACCGACAAAAAGGTCCCTGTTGGGCTCTTCAAGGGCTATTATGACGATAATGCCGATGACAAGATACATAAGGAACAGACCTACAACACGTGGCATGACGGCATTTTCCACACCGGCGATACAGCATGGAAAGATGAGGACGGCTATTACTGGTACGTAGGAAGAACAGACGACCTTATAAAATCGTCCGGATACCGCATTGGCCCCTTCGAAATAGAGAGCGTTATAATGGAGCTTCCTTACGTACTTGAGGTGGCTGTAACAGGCGCTCCCGACCCCATAAGAGGTCAGGTCGTAAAGGCGACTATTGTGCCTGTCAAGGGTACCGTGTGCGACGACAAGCTTGTCAAGGAAATACAGAACTACGTCAAAACGCACACAGCTCCCTACAAATATCCGAGGATAGTAGAGTTTGTGAGCGAACTTCCGAAAACGATATCCGGAAAGATACGCAGAGTTGACATAAGAAATCACGACAACGCCGGAAGCAGCGGAAAATAAATATGCAAAGCTGACTGAAAACTGTATGGTGTTGTCTTTTCAGCTTGACAAATACCTTTTATGGTGGTATAATCACCGCAGTTATATGTTTTCAGATATAAAGGCTGAGATGGGGAGCAGTAACCGAAAGTCGGGTCACAGAGAGCGGCGTATGCTGAGAAGCCGCACCGCAGACTGCGGAGGAAGGTCGCCCCGGAGCCGGAAGGGTGAACTTAAGTAGCCCCTCCCGCGTTTCCATGCGTTACAGGAATATCAAGAGACGCAGCGTCAGAATACGTTGCGTAATTCAGGTGGTACCGCGCAAATGAAATGCGTCCTGTTGAAGCAGGACGCATTTTTTATTTGAATCTCTTCACCTCCCTGCCGCACAGCGGCTGGCAGGCGTGCAGAAATCCTGTTCCTACGGCAAATATGACAGTGGTGCCCTGCGGCGCCGTTCCTAATGCCTGAGACACGTCGAGCAAAAGCTGTCGGTCAGATACGCTGCATAAATGTCGGAATAGCAGAAGTTGAATAAAGAAATAATAAAAATCCGGCGCAAAGCAAAAGAAAGGTCTTTGACGCAAGAGAGGTACAGAATAATGAAGAAAGAACTTGCCAAGAAATATTCACCAGGCGAAACCGAGGACGCCCTTTACAGGATGTGGAGCGAAAAGGGGTATTTTACCCCCGACGTTAACGACGGAAAGGAAGCATTTTCAATAGTTATTCCGCCCCCGAACGTCACAGGTCAGCTTCACATGGGACATGCCCTTGACGAGACCCTTCAGGACATAATAATAAGACGCAGGAGAATGCAGGGATATTCCGCATTGTGGCTTCCCGGAACAGACCACGCGGGAATAGCCACTCAGATAAAGGTCGAGGAGAGCCTGCGCGTAAACGAGGGGATAACGAGATATGACCTTGGAAGAGAAAAATTTCTTGAGCGCGTGTGGAAATGGAAGGAACAGTACGGCGGAAGGATAATCAATCAGCTCAAGAAGCTCGGTTCCTCCTGCGACTGGTCGAGAGAGCGCTTCACAATGGATGAAGGCTGTTCAAAAGCGGTCAAAACCGTATTTGTGAATCTTTACAACAAAGGACTTATATACAGGGGAAACCGCATAATAAACTGGTGCCCGCACTGCGCAACAGCTCTGTCGGATGCCGAGGTTGAGTATACAGAGCAGAACGGGAACTTCTGGCATATACGTTATCCTGTCAAGGGAAGCGGAGATTTTATAGAAATCGCCACGACACGCCCCGAAACGATGCTGGGCGACACCGCCGTAGCTGTCCACCCGGATGATGAAAGATACGCTCATCTTTTGGGCAAGACCCTCATACTTCCGCTTGTAAACCGCGAGATACCAGTCATTGCAGACGAATACGTAGAAAGAGATTTCGGAACAGGCTGTGTGAAGATAACCCCTGCTCACGACCCGAACGACTTTGAAGTCGGAAAGCGCCATAATCTGGCGCAGATCAAAATAATGAACGATGACGCCACAATAAACTGTCCCGGCACGCCGTATCACGCTCTTGACAGGTATGCCGCAAGAAAGCTTATTATAAGCGATCTTGAAAAACTCGGACTGCTCGTGAAGGTGGAACCTTGCGTCCACAACGTCGGCACATGCTATCGCTGCAAGACAACCGTCGAACCCATGACCTCCGACCAGTGGTTCGTAAAGATGGAGCCTCTGGCAGGACCGGCACTTGAAGCGGTTAAAAGCGGCAAGGTCAGATTCGTTCCTGAACGTTTTGCAAAAATATACACAAACTGGATGGAAAACGTACACGACTGGTGCATATCGCGGCAGCTCTGGTGGGGTCACAGAATACCGGCATATTACTGCGACACCTGCGGAGAGATGACTGTGTGCGCCGAAGAAATAACAGAATGCCCTCACTGCTCTTCACCGGTGCGTCGTGAAAACGACGTTCTCGACACTTGGTTTTCATCTGCGTTGTGGCCGTTTTCGACCATGGGATGGCCTGATAAAACTCCGGAGCTTGAAAAATATTTCCCGACCTCGGTACTTGTCACCGGCTATGACATAATATTCTTCTGGGTTGCAAGAATGATATTTTCATCAATTGAGCACACCGGAAAGGTGCCCTTCTCCACTGTTTTTATCCACGGACTCGTCCGCGATTCACAGGGCAGGAAAATGTCAAAATCGCTCGGAAACGGCATAGACCCGCTTGAAATAATAGAGAAATACGGTGCAGACGCTCTGCGATTTGCGCTCACTACCGGAATATCTCCTGGCAACGACATGCGCTTTTCAGACGAAAAAATAGAGTCTGCGCGCAATTTCAACAATAAAATATGGAACGCTGCGCGATTTGTCCTCATGAATCTCACCACAGACGATTATACGCTTCCCGATATCGGAGAACTCGCCTGTGAGGACAAGTGGATAATATCGAAGCTGAATACTCTGTGCGGCGAGGTCAATTCCAATATGGATAAATTTGAACTTGGTGTCGCCCTTGCCAAGCTCTACGACTTCATTTGGGACGTATTCTGCGACTGGTATATAGAGATAGCCAAGCCTCGCCTTTCTGACAAAGAAAGCGATTCGGGCAAAAACTGCCAGAGAGTACTTGTATACGTGCTGTCGCAATCTCTGAAGCTGCTGCATCCGTTCATGCCTTTTATAACCGAGGAAATATGGCAGTCTCTTCCCAGTCCGACGGACAGCATAATGATCTCAGACTACCCTGTGTATGACGAAAACCTCTGCTTTGCCGAGGAGGAAAGGAAAACCGAATCTGTAATAACCGCGATAAGGGCTATAAGGGTGAGACGAAACGAAATGAACGTGCCGCCGTCGAGAAAAACGGGAGTTATTATCATGACCGATAACACCGACATTTTCAATCCGTCTCAGGACCACCTCTTTGAAAAGCTCGCCGGGGCGCTTTATGTCAGGTACGTCGATCACTACAAGTCTAACGAATGCATTCAGATCGTCACCGACAAGGCTACGGTATTCATACCGATAGCGGACATGATAGACTATGAAAAAGAAACTGCACGTCTTAACGGCGAACGAGAAAAGGCGCTGAAAGAAATAGAGCGTCTTGAAAGCAAGCTTTCAAATCAGAATTTTGTTTCAAAAGCACCTGCAGCGGTAGTAGACGGAGAAAAGAAAAAGCTCGTTTCATGGAAGGACACCCTTAAAAAAGTGGAAGAAGCGCTGGAAAAAATGAAATAATGTTCACGATGTGACAAAAAAATCGCCTTTGGAATGGTATTCTACGGGTATGGGAAAACGGTGTTTTCCCTCCGGGAATACCGTTCTTTTTTTACATGCAGCCGCAGGAATGCGGCGAAAAAATTTATGAAAGGCAGGTCAAAAATCCGATGGATCAGACAGAAATAAGCGCAGAATATGACGACGGTGTGCTGACAGTCCGCATTGAGGGAGAGGTAGACCATCACGCCGCAAGACACCTGCGCGAAGACATCGACAAAAAAATATTTTTTCACCGGCCGGCAGTTCTTGTGCTTGACCTTTCCCGCGTCGGCTTCATGGACAGTTCCGGACTCGGTCTCATGCTCGGACGATACACGCGGATGGAAGAAATAGGAGGACGGCTGGTCATATCAGATCCGTCTCAGCAGACGGAAAAAATAATAAGGCTATCAGGTCTTGACAAAAAAATTGAAATCAAAAAGAAAGGCGGACAAGCCTGAAATGAAAAAGAAACAGATAAACGGAATGAAGCTTGAATTTGACGCAATTTCATCCAACGAAGCCTTCGCAAGGCAGACAATGTGCGCATTCGCTGCCGGACTCGACCCCACCATAGACGAAATATCGGATCTGCGCGTGATAATTTCCGAGGCAGTCACCAACTGTGTCGTACATGCCTACAAAAACGCACCCGGAAAGGTAGAAATAACGGCAAAGACATATGAAGACAGAAGCATGCGCATAAAAATAAAGGACAGAGGATGCGGAATAGAGGATATAGACAAATGCATGCAGCCTCTTTATACTACAGATCCGTCCGGGGAACGCGGTGGTATGGGCTTTGCAATAATGCAGGCAATGTCAGAAAAATTCCGTGTCGTGTCAGCTCCGGGAGCAGGTACCGCGCTTTACATAGAAATAAAATTCGGCAAATAAGAAGAGCGTGCTGAAAAGCGCAGCGTCAAAAGGCGGTACTTATGAACGACAACATAACTCTTCTGAGAAGATATTCCTCCGGAGACAAAGAGGCACTGGAAGAGCTCGTAAAAGAAAACATGGGACTTGTGCGGAGTATAGCTCTGAGATTCACAGGACGCGGATGCGAATTTGATGACCTTATGCAGATAGGCTCAATAGGGCTTCTGCGCGCCGCGCGCAGTTTTGACGAGAGCCGCGGATGCATGTTTTCAACATATGCTGTGCCCCTGATAATAGGAGAGATAAAGCGCTTTCTCAGAGATGACGGAATAATAAAGGTGAGCAGGTCGTTGAAGTCCACAGGACTCACCGTGATGAAAAACAAAGAGCTGTTCCTGCAGCAGTATGGAAGAGAGGCGACCGTGTCAGAACTCGCTTCCTTTTGCGGGATAACCGTGGAAGAGGTAATACAAAGTATAGAAGCATGCAGTCCTATAAGCTCTCTCAGCGACGTCACTTCCCCGGACGAGCAGCCTCTTGAATATTATCTTCCGGGTGAAAAGGAAAATCCCGCAGACGCAATAACCGATAAAATTGCTCTCAGCGAGGCAATAAGAAAACTACCCGAGCAAAGACGAAAGATAATATATCTGCGTTTTTTCAAGGACATGTCGCAGCAGCAGACGGCAACGGCTCTCGGAATCACGCAGGTAAAGGTATCGCGAGAGGAAAAGCTTATATTTGAGCAGCTTCGCAAAGCTCTCAAAACACTTTAGACTCACTGCCCTCACTGTCGCCCGACATTCTGAACAAGCGCTCAGGACCGCTCCGTTTTTTCCTGTACATGCGACTGTTTTATGTCTCTGACAGGCAGAATATGAATATGAAAAAGAGATTCACTCAGGTTTTTGCGCAAAACGTTGCAAAAGTTTTTAAAAAGACTTGACAGGAGTCTTTTTTTTATTTATAATATCATTTGCGGCATTTTGAGTAGCCGGCAGATACCGCGGCATTATGCCCGGCGTTTTGCAGGTTGCCCGCCGTATCCGCTTTGGAGGTACATTATGCGCATAGATATAGGAGCGCTTCTTGCCGGAAAGACAGGCTCTGTCAGTTTTGACGAGAGGCTTCCCCGCCCCGACGGATTTGACGGTATAGAGTTTGAAGACGAAGTTTCGGTCAGCGGGGTCATAAAGAACTCTGCTGGGTATATCAGCCTATCTGCTGAACTGTCGGTCCCTTATCGCACTAACTGTGCGAGATGCGCCGCCGTGATAACAGGAACTTTCACGAAATCTTTTTCAAGGGTCCTCACCACGCGTGCCGAGGACAAGAACCCCGGTAGCGGCGAACGTGCGGACGATTATACCGACGATTATATCGTTATATCGGATGACAGTGTGGAGCTTCTCGACCCGGTTCTTGAGGAGATCTTCCTTGGCTTCGACAGCGTCTACTACTGCAAGCCGGATTGCAAAGGGCTGTGCCCGGTGTGCGGAAAAGATTTGAACACGG
Source organism: uncultured Clostridia bacterium (assembly GCA_944392615.1). Classification (GTDB taxonomy): domain Bacteria; phylum Bacillota; class Clostridia; order Oscillospirales; family CAG-272; genus RGIG1993. Next base: position 29,415 of record CALXXF010000004.1, on the reverse strand, counting down.
GGGACTGCGGCTGCTCTTCAAAAAAAGAGATAGACCCGCGTCTGCTCCCTCTTGCCGCTCTTCTTAAAAAGGACGAAGAGGACGGCAAAGAGTAAACATCAGTAAAAAATAAAATTATATACAAGAACGACAAGGGACACGTCCCGGTTGTCGGGATTTTCGAGGAGGTGTTCTTAATGGCAGTACCGAAGAGAAAGGTATCCGGTGCAAGAAGAGATTCAAGACGCGCAAGCGTTTCGAAGCTTGATTCGCCCGCGCTTGAAATGTGCAGATGCGGGCAGTATAAATTACGCGGCAGAGTATGTCCCGTATGCGGCACATACAACAACACGGTCGTAATTGAGCCGGAAGCCAAGAAATAAGCTTTGGCGGATATGTATACGGAAACCTATGGATAAAAAAGCCGATTTTTCGTGCCGGCGCGTTACAGCGTCCCGGCATGACTGATCGGCTGTCTTCCGTTATGAGGGCTTTTCTTAAAAGCTTTACAAAACAGATAGCTGTGTAATGTTGACTTTTTACAGTCCATAATATATAATATGGAGCGTAATCAGCTCGGCAAAATCATATTAAGGAGTACTGCGGGATGTCCAAACCAATAGTCGCAATAGTAGGACGGCCAAATGTCGGGAAAAGCACGCTTTTCAATAAGCTTGCCGGAAAGCGCGTCTCGATAGTCGAGGACACACCGGGTGTCACGCGCGACAGAATATATCATGAAGCTGAATGGTGCGGCAGGACTTGCATGCTTATAGACACCGGAGGAATAGAGCCTAAGAACGACAGCATTATTCTGAAAAACATGCGTATGCAGGCACAGATAGCAATAGAATCGGCAGATGTAATAATATTCATGTGCGATATAAAGTCCGGGCTCACGTCTGACGACAGAGATATCGCGAATATGCTCCTGCGTTCGCGCAAGCCCGTGATATGTGCCGTAAACAAAATAGATTCAATAGGTGCTCCCCCGGCTGAATTTTATGAATTCTATGAGCTTGGCTTTGAATCAGGACCGTTCCCTATTTCATCAGTACACGGGAACGGGACGGGCGACCTGCTCGACGCGGTGTTTTCCTACCTTCCGGAAGAAGAAACGGAGCAGGCAGACGACAGCAGGATAAACGTTGCTGTAATCGGCAAGCCAAACGCGGGAAAAAGTTCGCTTATAAACAGGATACTCGGAGAAGAGCGCCTCATTGTCTCGGATATACCCGGAACTACAAGAGATGCAGTCGACACCGAATACGAAAACCAGTACGGCAAATACCGCTTTATAGACACAGCAGGTATAAGACGCAAAAGCAAAGTTGAAGATGCCGTGGAAAAATACAGCGTGCTCAGAGCCAAAATGGCAGTCGACCGTGCGGACGTCTGCGTCATAATGATAGACGCCGACAAGGGCATAACGGAGCAGGATGAAAAAATCGCCGGTATAGCGCATGAGGCAGGAAAAGCCTCTGTAATAGTCGTCAACAAGTGGGACCTTGTCGAAAAAGACGACAAGACCATGAAAAAATTCACAGAGGATATAAATACCGCCCTTTCTTATATGACATATGCGCCCGTAGTGTTTCTCTCGGCGCGCACAGGTCAGCGTGTCGATAAGCTGTTCCCGGTAATAAATTCAGCAAAAGAGGAATCTGAAAAGCGCATAAGCACAGGAGTTCTGAACGACCTTCTGTCAGATGCGATCACACGTGTGCAGCCTCCGTCTGACAAGGGCAGGCGCCTCAAAATATACTACATGACACAGGCCTCGATAAAACCGCCGACATTTGTGGTATTCTGTAATGACGCTGCCCTGTTCCACTATTCGTATCAGAGATATATCGAAAATCAGATAAGAGAGGCGTGCGGATTCAGCGGAACACCTATAAAGCTCATAATCCGCATGAGAGGAGATGATGAGAAATGATGCCGGTATCTTTTTTGAGCGCTGCTGATTCATTTGCAAAATTTGTTTACAGATTTGAGTATATAAAGCTGAACGGATTTCTGCGCGGAATACTTGCCGACAACGTCATACTGTTCTTTGTTCTTGCGGCTGTGTGGGCGGTCGTTTCCTATATCGCAGGGGGACTCAACTTTGCCATTCTCATATCAAAGCATATATACCACGACGATATAAGAAACTACGGAAGCAAAAACGCGGGCTTTACAAACATGAAAAGAGTTTTCGGAGGCAAAGCCGCGGCGGCAGTAATGATCGGTGACACGCTCAAAACAGTTGTTTCCGTTGCAGTGGCGCTCTTCGCGTTCGGATGTGAAATAGCCGCTCTGTGCGGTGTGTTCTGCATTCTCGGTCACTGTTTTCCATGTTTTTACGGATTCAAAGGCGGCAAGGGCGTAGCTGCAACTGCGGCAATGGTGCTTGTTCTTGACCCACTCACATTTCTGACATGCATACTTCTCTTCATACTTATAGTAGCGGCATCCAAGTATCTCTCGCTTGGAAGCGTGATGATGTCTCTTTTATATCCGCTGATACAGAACAGGATATACACATACATGCATTCTACGATCTTGCCGGAGCTTTACGTAAAGCACGGCCTTTACTCCACGCTGAATATAATAAACGGCGCCGTGACAGTAACTCCGGACATGAAATTCACCATGACCTACGGTCTGCCTACGGGCATGCTGCTTGTAGCCTTCTTTGTTGCAGTATTCATTCCATTAAAACACATTTCCAATATAAAGCGGATAATGGACGGAACTGAAAACCGCTTTTATTTCGGCAAGAACAAAAACAAACACTCTTTTGAACCTCCTGCTGAGCAGAACGGAAAGAAAAGCAGTCTGCACCGCATAGACGAGCTCGACGATGAGCTGAACGATAGGGACGACAGATAATTATTGTGCCGGTAAAAAGACAACGACACGGGTGTCCATTGTACATCGTCATATGGCGTGCGGGATACCGGCGGATTTTGCTTTTTGCGATGGATTTGTTCACGCCTGCGCTTTTTCAGTACAGAAGCAGGGGCGGCCGAAGAAGTCGCAATGCTCATAGACGATTCAGTTGTCAAGCGGCATAGTCTGGCGACAGCATGGCGCCGAATTCCGGCATATTCAAAATCTTTTTTGCACTTAATTTTTTTGTTTTGGCTATTGATTTTTTTAATTTGTTATGATATAATTTACAGTGCTGTTTTGAAATCAATAAAATCAGGATACAGATCGAAAATGCGCCCTACCCGGCGCGCTTCCGGTTTCATTCAGGAAAGGAAAGAAAACTCATGGCTAAGTGCGAACTCTGCGGAAAGTGCGTTGTTTACGGACTCAAGGTGTCCCACTCAAACCGCAAGACAAACAGAACATGGAAGCCCAACATCAGAAAAGTCAAAATCGTTTCGGGCGGTACACACAGAACGGCGTATGTTTGCTCCCGTTGCCTGCGTTCAGGTAAGGTAGAGCGCGCATAACACACATATCACACGGCAAAGCTGTTTATTCGCCGGGCGATCGGTCGGCGCGCCGTCCGCTTTGACGGTCGGGTCGCGCTCAATACCGTAATTCCGCGCGCATGGTGTCAACTTATCATGAAAGAGTCTTTTGCTGAAGAGCATATGTACAATACTGCGACTGTGAAGGGCGGAAAACTCCGCCCTGTTTTGTTGTGCGGAAAAATATCTTACAAATGCGAAAAATCACTCCGCATGGTCGGTGTGGAGCCTGTGCGTATTCCTTCGTTTCACAAGCTTTCAGTTCCTGTGAGCGAGCATCCCGACATGCTTTTTTTTCCAAAGGGGGACGGAGCCCTTCTCACATTCTCGGAATATTCTGCCGAAAACCCTGCTTTTTTCAGTAGGCTTGAGGCGCTCGGCGTGAAGGTGTCACTGACAAATCACGCCGTATTTCCCGGCTACCCCCGCGACATAGGGCTTAATGCGCTGTCGCTGTCAGGCGTGCTGTTTGCGCGGCTTGACTCTGTATGCCGGGAAATACTCGACATGCACACGGAAAAGGTAAATGTAAGACAGGGATACACGAGATGCTCTGTGTGTGTCCTTTCGCAAAGCCATGTCATAACCGCAGATCCCGGACTTGCAAAAGCTCTTGACAATTTCTGCAAGGTACTCCTCATAAGACCCGGCTACATAGAACTTCCTGGTTACGACTACGGCTTTATAGGCGGGGCTGCCCTTCCGCTTCCGGGAAATTCGGTGGGCTTTTGCGGAAATGTACTTTCTCACCCCGACGGTGACAGGATTCTTTGTTTTGCAGAACATGCCGGAGTGCAAGCTGTATGTCTTTCAGACGAGCCGCTTTACGACAGCGGCGGAGGAATCCTGACCTATGTAAGTGCCTCCGCATCTTCCTGCCTCGGCTGTTTTTCCGCTACTTCATGACAAGGGGACAGAAACAAGTGACAAATAAAAGTTCTTTTCTGATACGGCGTCGTTTTTTTAAAGCCGCACGGATAACAATGGTCACAATAGCTGCAGTCTGTGTACTGCTCGTGTTTTCATTAAATTCAGCTATGATCCTGAAAACCGAGGGAAATATATTGTCAGGTGACTCAGATTTTTCCGGCTACGACTGCATAATAGTTTTCGGATGCGGAATAAAGCCCGACAGCACACCTTCTGATATGCTTTACGACAGGGTCATGACAGCTGTCAGCATTTATCTTGAGCTTGCTAAAAATCCGGACAGCGAAGCTCAGCTTCCAGTAATACTGATGAGCGGTGACGGAAAAGAATCAGGATACAACGAGCCTGAGGTAATGAAAAAACTCGCAGTGGATGCCGGCGTGCCCGAACAGTCTGTGCTGACAGATACGCTCGGTCTTTCCACCTATGAGACCCTTGAAAGGGCTCAGGACATAGTCAGCTTCGAAAAGGCACTTCTTGTTACGCAGAAGTATCACTTATACAGAGCCCTGTATATAGCTGATTCGCTCGGCATTGACGCCTCAGGGGTCAGCGCTGACCTGAGGACCTACAGAGGGCAGGCTTTCCGCGACCTGCGCGAGGCGGCGGCACGGGTGAAGGATTTCTTCAAATCCTCAGTAAAGTCTCATTGAGGATACGGGCAGCGATTCAAAAGCGCTTCAGTCGCTCAAACGGAAAAGCAGGCGGTATGACATTGTCCCTGTATTGACGCCGGTTGATGAAGGAAAAGCCTTTCCGCCTTTCAGGACAAAATCAATAAAATACAGAGTATATTATACAGGTAAGGTACGGTAACGACATGAAATGGACATCTACAAATGATTTGAGAGAAAAATACCTCAGTTTTTTTGAATCCAAGGGCTCATTGCGGCACAAGAGCTTCCCTCTCGTTCCGATAAACGACAAATCTATACTTCTCATAAACGCCGGTATGACGCCGCTCAAGAAATATTTCACCGGTGAGGAGGAGCCTCCGCGGCACAGAATGACAACGTGCCAGAAGTGTATACGTACACCTGATATAGACCGCGTCGGACTCACGGCAAGACACGGGACATATTTTGAAATGCTCGGAAATTTTTCCTTCGGTGACTATTTCAAAAGAGAAGCTATAACCTGGGCGTGGGAATTTTGCACAAAGGTAATAGAATTGCCTGAGGACAAGCTTTGGGTCACGGTATATCTTGAGGATGACGAGGCGTACAACATCTGGCACGATGAAATCGGAGTGCCTGCAGAGCGCATCGTCAGGCTCGGAAAAGAGGACAATTTCTGGGAACACGGCTCCGGTCCCTGCGGTCCGTGCTCTGAAATACATTTCGACCGCGGTGAGAAATTCGGCTGCGGAAAACCGGACTGCAAGCCCGGCTGTGACTGCGACAGATACATGGAGTTCTGGAATCTCGTATTCACGCAGTTCAACAACGACGGTCATAACAATTACACCCGCCTTGCAAAGCCGAATATCGACACCGGAATGGGACTTGAAAGACTTGCCTGCATAATGCAGGGCGTAAACAACCTTTTTGAAACCGACACAGTGCGCAATATAATGGCTGCGGTCACGGAGAAAGCGGGCATAAAATACGGGGATGACGAAAAAAGCGATGTTTCGCTGCGCGTCGTCACCGACCATATAAGGGGAGCGACATTTCTCGTCTGCGACGGCGTAGTCCCGTCGAACGAAGGCCGCGGTTATGTCCTCAGAAGACTGCTCAGAAGGGCGGCGCGTCACGGAAGAATGCTTGGAATAAAGGACCTTTTCCTTTCTGATATAGCCGCAGTCGTCGCCTCTGAAAACTATTCCGAATACCCGGAACTCACCGAAAAGCTGAACTATATACAAAAAATAATAAACATAGAGGAAAGACGCTTCGCATCCACAATAGACCAGGGAAGCGATATCCTTTCTGAAATTGTGAAAACCGCCAAAGAGATGGGCAGCTCGGTTATAAACGGGGACGATGCCTTCAAGCTTTACGACACTTACGGATTCCCGATCGACCTCACCAGAGAGATAGCCGCCGAAAGCGGACTCAGCATAGATGAGGACAGATTTTCAGTCCTTATGAACGAGCAAAGGCAGCGTGCAAGAGCGGCGCGCGCCAACATAAGCGGCTGGAGCGAGGCATCAAAGTCGCTCTTGTCTGACTTTGATAAAACCTGTTTCGAGGGCTATGAAAAAGAAAGCTGCAAAGCCCGCGTCATCGGCATAATAGTTGACGACGAGGAGGCGGAAATGGTGACAGAGGGAGAGTTTTCACTGATTCTCGACAGGACCGTTTTCTATGGCGAAGGCGGCGGACAGGTGGGAGATACCGGAACCATCGTCTGCGAGGACGGAAGAAAAATAGATGTCGTCGAAACAAAAAAGGCTGACGGCGTGTACATCCATCTCTGCTCCGGAAGCGATTTTTCTATAAAGATAAACGATACGGTAACCGCCGTAATAAACGGAGAAAGGCGAGCTGCCATAAAGCGCAACCACTCTTCATGCCATCTCCTTCAGGCGGCGCTTCGCAAAGTACTCGGAACACATGTGGAGCAGGCCGGCTCCTATGTGGATGAGCACAGACTCCGCTTTGACTTCAAGCATTTTGCCGCAATGACCCCTGAGGAAATAAGAAAGACAGAAGAGCTTGTAAACAGCTATATACTTAAAGGAAGCACAGTAGAAACGATAATAACCGACAAGGATGGAGCCGCGGCATACGGAGCCCTCGCTCTCTTCGGGGAGAAATACGGGAAAACCGTAAGAGTTGTGAAAATGGGTGATGATTCATGCGAGCTCTGCGGCGGCACTCATATAGACAACACGGCAAAGGCAGGACTTTTCAAGATAGTCTCTGAGTCTTCCGTAGCTGCCGGAGTCAGGAGAATAGAGGCGGTAACCGGTCTCAATGTCATAGCACTGCTTGACGAGAAGGATGAGCTGATTGAGAGTACGGCGAAGGAACTCAAGCTCGCAAACACGTCAGACCTTGTCAAAAGAGCTTCATCGGTAATGAATGAAATAAAAGAAGCTCACGGAGAGGTTGCAAAACTCCAGCAAAGCCTTACTGTTTCCAAGCTCTCAGGAGCATTTGCCGACGCGGTGCAGGTGGGTGATTTAAGGCTTGTAACTGCTTCATTGGAGAATATACCTCAGGATGCCCTGCGCTCTGTGTGCGATTCCAAAAGAGCTGAATCTCCTGACACAATAGCAGTATTTTCCCTTGTAAACGATGGCAGGCTCAATTTCATTGTTTCCTGCGGAAAAAAAGCTGTGGACAAGGGCTTGCTTGCCGGTAAACTTGTGAAGGAAATTGCCGCAGTTTGCGGAGGAAAGGGCGGAGGACGCCCCGACTGCGCTACTGCCGGAGGAAACGACCTCTCAAAAATCCCCGATGCAATGAAGCTCGCAGAAAAGATTGTAGCCGAATCTGTCTGACATGTATCCGACATTTTCGTAACCCTTGCGGTTGTGGCATAGCGTGCTGCCGGGCAATGAAAAAACAAAAGAAAATCCAAGCGTCACGATTGCAGACACAAAAGCAGGCGGAGGAACGACTGCGATTATGTAAAAGCCGGACGCGTTGACTCCATTTATGTAAAAGTAAAAGGAGCCGGAGGGTGACCTCCGGCTCCTTTTCATTTATAACATATTATTTCTGCATGTTGTAATATGAACGCATTGTCAGCAGCACGTCGGTCACCCCGCGTCCTGCGAGTCTTGCAAAGTCTGCTATCAGCATATATATAACCCGCTTTCCAGCGTCCGTTCGCCGAGCGGGACCTGCATCCATGCCGTCCTCCGTGCAGAACTGCAAAGTTAAGAACGCCCTCCGGCAGCTGACAATCCCGTCATTCAAAAGATATAACAAAATCGTAAACGGGCTGGCCGCCGTCAATAAGGACGATATCGGCATCGTCAGCAAGCCGTCCGTTAAGCATCGAATAGACCTTGTCTACATCATTACTGTCTGCATCCTGCCCGTAAAATATGGTCACGTAAGAAAACTGTTTCATTTCCTTCGTCATCTTATCTATGCACTCAACTGTAGTAGGGGCAACACAGTTTATTTTTTCGTTTACAAGACCGAGTACACTTCCCTCTCTTATGTCAAGCCCCTCTACCGCAGAGTCCCTCACAGCTTTGGTAGTAGAAAAGCAGGTGACTCTGGATATCGCCGCCTCCATGCTGGCGATGTTCTTTTCTGCATTCGCGCTTTCGTCAAAAGAAAGTAGCGCCGCTATACCCTGAGGTATGTTCCTGGTTGGCAGGACCACAACTCTTTTATCCGTCACAAGCTCAGCTGCCTGCTTTGCCACAAGATATATGTTTTTATTGTTCGGGAATACGAAAACCACTCTTCCAGCAGTCATGTTTACAGCGTTTATAATATCCTGCGTGCTCGGATTCATGGTCTGTCCGCCATAAACAATGTTGTCAACTCCGAGGTCCCTGAACGTATCGTTTATTCCGCTGCCCATGCATACAGCGACAAACCCGTAATCCTTTACCGGCGGGCGTTTCATATTGGATTCTTTGACTTTCTGTTCGTCAAAAATCTTTTCTGAATGCTGTAAACGCATATTCTCAATCTTTATCTTTGACAGAGAGCCGTAGACAATCGCCTTTTCGAGGACAGCTCCGGGATTATTTGTGTGTACATGGAGCTTTATTATTTTTTCGTCGTCTATAAATACCGCGCTGTCGCCTATCTGACATATAAAATTATAAAGATCCGAGGCGGAGGACTCGCCGAGATGAAAGTCATCCTTTTCTACAATGCACTCAGTGCAGTATGCAAATTTGACATCCTCGGTACTGAACATCGAAAAATCGGCGCCCTTGACTTCTTCCTCTGTGTCAACGGGATTAAGCGCCTCAACCGGCTTGTTATTCAGAAGAGAGAGCATTCCCTTGAGCACCGTGACAAAGCCGTATCCACCGGCATCCACCACGTTTGCCTGCTTCAGCACGGGAAGGAGTTCCTGCGTTCTCGCAAGCTCGCTTTCAGCAACCGCTACGAGATATGTGAAAAGCCCTATGACATCTCCTGAATAACTTGTCTTTGTGACTTCCACAGCCTCTTCGGCACAGCGCCTCATAACCGTGAGTATTGTTCCCTCTGTCGGCTGCATAACCGCCTTGTATGCCTCTTTGGTACCGTTCTCGAGTGCCCTGGCTATATCTGCCGAATCTGCTTCTTCAAGTGAATTCAGAGATTTTGCCATGCCTCTGAAGAAAAGAGACAATATGGCTCCGGAATTTCCGCGCGCACTTCTCAATATCATATCGGCTATCTTATAGGCACAGTCTGATATCGAGCCGTCGTAGCCCTTGAGTTCCTTGACAGTGCTCATAGTCAGGCTCATATTGATTCCGGTATCTCCGTCAGGAACGGGAAAGACGTTCAGGTTATTGATAGCCGTCTTGTTATTATCAAGCGCGTTGGCGGCGGAGATCATCATGTTATAAAAGAGCTTTCCGTTTACTTTCATACTGAATGATACCGTATTACCGTACAGTCATGCTGCGCGGTATAACGTCCTTTCGTTCATTATCGCTCTGTTCCCAGAAAGAAAAGTGCCAGGGTCCCCGGACCTGAATGCGCGCCTATAACCGGCCCGATTTCCGATATTTTTATTTCTTTGGGTGAAAACTCCTTGCGTATCATTTCTGCAAGAAGCTCCGCATCTTCTATACAGTCTCCGTGACTTATGAACACCGTTTGCTCCGACGGAGCTATCGCTGTATTTTTCATATGCTGGAAAAGCTCATTTATAGCATTTCTGCGTCCGCGCGCCTTTCCAACATTTATAAGACGGCCTTCGTCATCGACATGCAAAACAGGCTTTATCGAGAGCATTGAACCCACGACAGCGGTTGCGGCGGACACCCTTCCGCCTCTTTTCAGAAAGAAGAGGTCGTCAACTGTGAACCAGTGGCAGAGGTGAGGTCTTATCTCCTCCACGTACGCAAACACCTCGTCTATTGAAGCGCCGGCCTCCTTTTTAAGAGCCGCCAGATACACGAGAAGTCCCTCTCCGTATGAGGCACATTTTGTATCGAAAACGTATATCTTTCTTTCGGGATATTCCTCAGACAGCTCATGCGACGCGACAACCGCGGCGTTATAGGTGCCTGAAAGTGCCGACGAGAAGGCAAGGTAGAGAATATCCTTTCCCTGCTTAAGTATCCTTTTGAAAGCGTTCAAGAACATGTCCGCGTTTGCGGCGTAGGTCTTGCTGTCCTTTTTTTCACGCAGCCCGCGGTAAAACAGCTTTATATCCTCGGAAGTCTGCGCATCAAACGGCTTTCCGTCCAGCTCTGAGCCGAGCTTCATCATCTCAAGACCATACTCCTGAGCCATATCACTTTTGATATCGCAAGAAGTATCGGTCATTATAACATATTCGTTCACGGTTATATGCCCTCCTCATATACTGCGTTCACAACGTCTTTTCTGCGGCATTGCCGAAATTCACAGCGTGTCTGCTATCTCGTATATAAGTCTTTCAGACTTTTCCCATCCAAGACATGGGTCGGTTATTGATTTGCCATATATTCCCTGTCCGATTTTCTGCTGACCGTCCTCTATATAGCTCTCAATCATAAATCCCTTTACCATCCTGCGTATGTCGTCATTGTGACGGCAGGAATGTAAAACTTCCTTGCATATTCTGCTCTGCTCAAGATATTTTTTGCCTGAGTTTGCATGGTTGGTATCGACTATAAGAGCCATGTTCTCAAGCCCAGCCGCCGAGTACATGGAGTAGAGCATTTCAAGGTCTTCGTAATGGTAGTTGGGCAGACTCTGTCCGTGCTTGTTCACATATCCCCTGAGTATAGCATGGGCCATACTGTTTCCTGTTGTCCTGACTTCCCATCCCCTGTAAATAAAGCTATGCGAGTGCTGAGCTGCGGTTATGGAATTTATCATAACGGAGAGATCTCCTCCTGTGGGATTCTTCATTCCTACAGGAACCTCAATTCCGCTCGACACCAGCCTGTGCTCCTGATTCTCAACTGAGCGCGCTCCGACCGCCACATATGAGAGAAGATCGGAGAGATACCGGTAATTTGTCGGATACAGCATTTCGTCAGCTGTTGAAAGCCCTGTCTCAGTAAGTACCCTTGTATGAAGCTCCCTTATCGCGAGCACGCCCTTGTAAAGGTCCGGCTTGTCTTCGGGATTCGGCTGATGCAGCATTCCCTTGTAGCCGTCTCCGGTCGTGCGGGGCTTGTTCGTATATACTCTGGGTATCAGGAGAAGCTTATCCTTTACCTTTTCCTGTACTCCTGCAAGCCTGTTGGCATAATCTATGACCGACTCCTCGTTATCTGCCGAACAGGGTCCGATTATAAGCACCATTCTGCTGTCTTTGCCGGTAAATATTTCAGCTATCTGCCCGTCTCTGTCCTCCTTCGCCTTCATGGCGGCAGGCGTTACGGGATATTTTTCTTTTGTTTCCTGCGGTATCGGAAGTTTTGTGATAAAATTCATAGACATAGCGATATACCTTCTTATATGCTTTTTCTTAAAGTATACAGTCTGTATACAGTTTCATTTGATTTTCAATCGGCATCAGTTGTATTCATACTTACCCTGCACTGAATTTAAGAACAGCCGCCGCTTTGTAGGTATCGCCGTCTGGAGCCTGAAAGCGGCGTCCCGGATTTACGTTCAGGTAACATCTATGTGCCTCTTGTATCCCTGCCGTCACTCAAATACCGGTCAAGAGTCACAAGCACCTTATAGAAGGTCTCAAGCTCCTCGCTTGTTATCTCGTCCTTCATCTGCCGTATCGAATTGCATATTTCGAGAGTCACCTTCCTCAGGCATTGCCTGCCCTTCAGAGTGAGCTGTATTCTGCTCCTGTATTTTCCCTTTCCGGACATATCCCTCACTACATCGCCGTACTCGGAAAGCTCGGAAACCGTCCTTGAAATGAGCGCCTTATCCACATGGCACAGGGTGGCAAGCTGAGTGGCAGTAAGCCCCTCTCTGCTTTTTCCGAGATGGAAGAGGCAGAGCGCATGTATGCCGCGCATTCCCATTTCAGACATTACTTTGTTTTCATATTTCTGAAGATTCTTTGACAGACTTTCGACGTAAACCCTGAAAATTGCGTATCTGTCTATAAGCATTTCAGGTTCTCTCCTCCGGTCTTCTTGTGTTGTTGACGCGTCAACAACGCCTTTTTAAGTATATCACACACCTGCATTTTTGTCAACATATTTCACAAATTATGGCAGACTGGAATGACATTTTTCAAGCAGGCATGCCACTATTATAAAACAAGCACGCCGCGCTGTATCCTAACAGCGCGGTGTGCTTTGCATAAAATCCACAATTATATAATGAAGGACGTCAAAACGGTTTGTATATGTCATATCAGAACCAGCCTGAGGCTCCGCCTTCATCAAATATTATAAGCTCTTTTAAAAATGCGACTGCCTTTTCAAGACCCTCTCTCGGCGTCATAAGACCGTCCTCGTGCTCAATGGAAAGCGCGCCGTCATATCCGGCAAGTTTAAGCGCGCTTATTATACCCGTCCATTCTTCACGCCCGTGTCCGTATCCTACTGTCCGGAACACCCACGACCTGCCGGCTATATCTCCGTAGCTCTTTGTATCGAGGACGCCATTTACTGCGGTGTTGTACTTGTTTATGGCAGTGTCCTTGGCGTGGAAGTGGTATATGGCTCCGCGCAGGGCTGAAATTGCGGCGGCAGGCTCTATTCCCTGCCAGAACAGATGTGACGGGTCAAAATTCGCGCCAATTATATCTCCGACAGCCAGCCTGAGCTTCAACAGAGTCTCCGGATTGTATACTGCAAATGACGGGTGCATTTCAAAAGCAATCCTGGATATTCCCAGACTTTTTGCATACTCAGCCGTTTTTGTCCAGTAAGGTATTATCTTCTCGTTCCACTGCCAATTCAGGACGGTGAGGTTATCGCCTGGCCACGGGCACACTATCCAGTTCGGATAAAGCGAATTATCGCAGTCGCCGGGGCAGCCTGAAAAACCTATGACTGTATCGACTCCAAGCTCAGAGGCGACTTCAAGAGCTTTTCTGAACTGGGAATCAAAACTGTCAGCCACCGCCTTCTGCGGGTGCAGCGGATTTCCGTGACAGCTTATGGCAGATATCTCAAGCCCCCTGCATGCCAGAGCGTTTTTGTACTTCTTTATTGCCTCAGGATTTCCTATAAGTTCTTCGGAATGCAGATGTGAATTTCCCGGATATCCTCCGGCACCGATTTCTATAGTCTGCACACCGATACCAGCCAGGTAATCGAGTGCCTTTTCAAACGGCATATCCGAAAGTATCGGGTTCATAACACCAAGTTTCATTGTAAAGATCCTTCCTTCTTTAATAAGAACTGAGCCGCCCCGCGGTAAAAATCCTGACATCAGCGGGGCGGCACTGTAAGCGATTTTCAGACTCCCAGTGACCTGAGATATTCTCTGCTGATGCGAGCCGCATCGAGAGTCGGCATATCGCTCGATTCGTCCTGCTCGACTATGATATATTCGGTACCGGCACGCTCGCACGCTCTGAGTATTGCCGGAATATCCTGTATACCCTGTCCGAGGGGACGATAGTCAAATCCGGTATCCTCAAGACTGCCGCCCTTTGCATTGCCTTCAGAATCAATAAGAGCGTAGACCGGGCCTGCGGCGAGATTTCTGCATACAAAATCCTTGAGATGGACTACCGGTACCCTGCCGCTGTATTTTTCGAGCATGACAACCGGGTCTATCCCCGCATAATGCACCCAGCAGGTATCGAGCTGGGGAAGTATACCGGGTACATCGGAGATTATACGGTCGTGTATGTAGGCGCCGTTTTTCTTCTTGAATTCGAAGTCGTGATTATGATACATCAGCTTCATGTCATGCGCCTCAAGCAGAGCGCTTACACGGGCGAAATCAGCTGCCGTCGCTTTCCATGCGTCATCGTCGGCAAGCTTGTTCCCGTCATACCACGGAATAACAGAATATCTGACACCGAATCCCTTCAGGAAAGCAATGGCGGATTCCGGGTCTCTGTCATAAAAATCTATAGACTGATGGACTGATATGCATTTGAGTGAATATTTCCGGAGCAGCTCGCTCAGCTGTTCTGAACTTCTGCCGTAATATCCGGCAAACTCCACATACTCATATCCCATATCTGCTACGGCGGCAAGTGTCTTTTCCATGTCCTTTGCCATTTCATCCCTGACAGAATACAACTGCAGTCCTGTTTTGAAATTCATACTTTATTATTCCTTTCATAAGATTTTTTGAACCGGGAAACAAAACCACCGCAAAAGCGGCTGAACCAGGTAATTGCCGTCGACCGAAGGAGCAGGCGACAAAATACTGCACCTGCTCCGTCATCTCTTTCAATCAGATTCAATCAGACTTCCGGAATTTCCACGGTTATCTCGTGACCGAGCTCGCTCGACTTCACTATTCCGTCTATTATAGCCTGATTTATTATAATTTCGTCAGACGGCACCGGAGAGGTTCCTCCGTCCTTTACAGCATTCAGGAACGAACGTATCTTCTGATAGAAAAGTCCCTTTGAGTGATCGGGGATTATAGGTATTATGGTCTCAACAGCCTCTCCGCAAACCTCATGATATATTTTCATAGGTCCGCCTACAGAGCCGTTCCAGCATTCTGTGGAAGGAATACGGAGCGAGCCTTTTGTTCCCATTATGATGGTATCTCCGGGGGTGTCGAGGTTCATCGCCCAAGCGATCCTGAAATCAAGGATTATGTCTCCTTCAAGACGTACAAATCCCGCTGCAAAATCCTCAACCTCAAATTTTTCTGCAAGATATGCGGGCTTTCCTTCTGCAAGGAAGAAATTGGGGTCAGTTCCGAAATACGCCGATTTATAACCGCTTATTGTTATAGGCTTAGGATATCCAAGCGCATTCATCACCATGTCAAGAGAATAGCATCCGATATCGCCCATGGCTCCAATGCCGCCTGTATCCTTTGCAATGAAGGATGTGCCGAACGGAGTGGGAATACCGCGCCTTCTGCCGCCGCCGGTCTGTATGTAATACACCTTTCCGAGCTCTCCCGACTGTACTATCTTTTTTATCATCTTCATGTTGGGGTCAAATCTGGGCTGGAAACCTATCGACAGTATTTTTCCGCTTTTCTTTTCGGCGCGGCGTATTTCGACAGCTTCGTCCAGAGTAACCGACATTGGCTTTTCAAGAAGAACATTCACGCCCTTTTCAAGCGCGTATATAGCGCACACTGCGTGCGTGACGTTGTAGGTGCATACGCTTACAGCGTCGAGCTCCTCCGCATCAAGCATAGATTTGTGATCGGGATAGCATCTCACACCCTCAAGTCCCATTCTCTTGAAAAACGCCTCTGCTTTTCCGGGAACAAGATCTGCACCGGCAACAATCTCTACATCAGGCATTCTTTTGTATTCAACGACATGTGCTTCGGCTATCCAGCCGCATCCTATGATACCCACCCTGAGCTTTCTGTTTTGGTCTATTTTCTCGACGGTCTGATTTTCCTTAAAAGCATCGAGAAGCTTGTTTTCGTTTCCAGCCATATTTTTTCCTCCCTGCAAGACGTCAGATTATTGGAGCGATATTGACAAACATACCGCCCGATGTTATAATAATTATACATGTTCCTTGCGCTCTTTTCTATTCCGATTTTAGCGAATATTTGAATTATTTTGACTTTTTTTAAAAACAGGCCTTTAAAAGGTACAACCATCCTGGGATACATACCCACGGCACACTGTCATACAATTATGAAAAATCAACTCATTGCAACAAACATACCAAAGGCAAATATTCTTCTGGATGAGCAGGTATTTTCTCAGCCAGATCCGGGGCTGATATGCGGTCCTCACTACCATGATGAAATAGAATTGCTCGCAATAACAAAGGGACCGATAGAAATCGTTATAAACGAAAAGAAGCATATCGCGGACACAGGCGATGTAGTATTTGTTTCATCACGGATTCCGCACGCCACATATAAACCCGGTGATATTTGCAGATACATACTTGTACAGTACCGTCAGGAATATTACCTGAGCGACGACAACAATGCAGGAAAGTATTTCAACAGGTTTGTACAGAACTCTGTCACTCCGTTTGCAATACTCAAGGACAAGTTCTTGTTCAGCCTTATTGAGCACGTCCTCGAAGAGTACAAGTATAAAAAAACAGCTTGGGATTTTGCCATAAAGGGGGCACTGTTTTCAATAACAGCAGAGCTCTGCCGCCAGGGTGCCATATCGAGCGGTGACGGGACCACAACGGCAGATGTGGAGAAGATACGCCCTGCTCTTTCGTTTATCGAAGAAAATTATTACAGAGACATAACCCTTGAAGAAGTGTCGGCAGTTCAGAATCTCAACCCCTCTTATTTCTGCCGCATATTCAAACGGGCAAGCGGTCAGAGCTTTGTAGATTACCTGAACTTCGTCAGGGTATGTAAAAGTGAAAAATTGCTTGCCACCGGAAATGAGAGCATAATTTCTGTTTCCTATGACGTAGGCTTTTCCTCCGTTTCGTATTTTAACAGGGTATTTAAAAAATACAAGAACTGTACGCCTACCGCCTACAGAAAGGCTCAATACACTGTTCTGAAGTAGCGATTACGAAAACGCAGATTCAGAAACTGTGTTTATTGCGACATAAGTATGCTGGTATACATTGTCTGCTAAAATGTTTCTACAATCCACGGAACCGGTGTGCATTTTCACGTAGGTAAATTAAATGGTCACCTTCGGGGGAGGCGTTCTCCGGTAACTTTCAAATAAAAGGTATTACTCAGAAAGATAAGGTATTCTTAAAAGAAAGGTATTCTCAGAAAATGAAGAAACTGCTAATCGGAAATGAGGCGGTAGCACGCGGTCTTTACGAAGGCGGATGCCGTTTTATTTCAAGCTATCCGGGGACCCCATCAACCGAGATAACCGAATTTGCCGCCAAAAACGACGAGATATACTGCGAATGGGCGCCGAACGAGAAGGTCGCATGCGAGGCGGCGTTCGGAGCAAGCCTTGGCGGAGTGAGAGCTGCCTGTGCAATGAAGCACGTCGGTTTGAACGTGGCAGCCGACCCGCTTTTTACTCTCTCGTATACCGGCGTCAATGCCGGAATGGTAATATGTGTTGCCGATGACCCTGCGATGCACTCATCCCAGAACGAGCAGGACTCACGTCACTACGCCATAGCGGCGAAGGTCCCGATGCTTGAGCCCGCCGACTCATCAGAAGCGCTTGAATTTTCAAAAAGGGCCTTTCTCCTGTCAGAAGAATACGACACTCCCGTTCTTCTGCGCATGTGCACGCGAATTGCCCATGCGCAAAGCATAGTTGGATTTTCCGAGCCGCTTCCCCTCCCGGACAAGAAATACACAAAGAACCCGGAAAAATACATTATGATGCCTGCGTACGCAAAGAAGCGTCATCCTTTCGTCGAGAAGAGAATGAACGATTTGCGCGCGTTGGCAGAGACAAGCGACTTTAACAAAGAGGAAATTCATGAAGGAGCACAAATCGGCGTCATAACATCCGGAACTGCATATCAGTACATAAAGGAAGTTCTGGGCGACAGCGCTTCTATACTCAAAATAGGTCTTGTAAATCCGCTACCCGTCGAACGTATAAAAAATTTTGCAAAAAAGGTGAAGCGCGTAATAGTGTGCGAGGAGCTTGACGGCGTTATAGAGACTCATTGCCGTTCGATAGGCATAGAAGTCGAAGGAAAAAGCCTCTTTTCACAAATAGGCGAGCTGTCACAGTCGTCTGTAGCAGCGTCTCTGGGAATAAAACACCAAGGCGGGTACAGCCTTGACGAAAATCTCCCCGTCCGTCCTCCCGTGATGTGCGCCGGCTGCCCTCACCGAGGGATGTATTACACGCTTGCCAAGAACAAGGTAACGGTGATAGGCGACATAGGATGTTACACTCTGGGCGCGCAGGCGCCTCTGTGCGCCGTAGACACCACGCTCTGCATGGGGGCGTCTGTTTCCGGAATCCATGGCTTTAACAAAGTACAAAGCGGAGAAGGCAGCGGCAAAACAGTTGCCGTAATAGGAGACTCCACGTTCATTCATTCCGGAGTGACCGGACTCATCAATATATCGTACAACAATTCCGCCTCCACCGTAGTGATACTCGATAACTCAATAACCGGCATGACCGGACACCAGCAGAATCCCACGACAGGATACAACATAAAAGGCGATCCGGCGACAAAGATTGACCTTGAAACGCTCTGCCGTGCTGTCGGCATAAATTCTGTCCGCGTAGTGGACCCGTATGATCTGGATGAATGCGACCGCGTGCTCAAGGAAGAGCTCGCCAAGGACGAGCCGTCTGTCATAATATCCAGACGTCCGTGCGTGCTCCTCAAATATGTAAAGACAGGCGATCCCTTCGTTGTTTCTGGCGATAAATGCCGTTCATGCAAGATGTGCCTGAAGCTCGGATGCCCTGCGATAAGCATGAAGAACGGCAAGGCACACGTCGATCCCACTCTCTGTGTCGGATGTGGTGTTTGTGTCCAGCTTTGTAAATTTGATGCAATACATAATTCCGGAGGTTCGATGAGATGAACGGGACAAAAAATATAATGATAGTAGGTGTGGGCGGACAGGGGAGTCTGCTCGCCAGCAAGCTGCTCGGTCGGCTTCTGACCGACGAGGGATACGATGTCAAGGTATCGGAAGTACACGGAATGAGCCAGAGAGGCGGCTCTGTAGTGACGTATGTGCGTTACGGAAGCAAGGTTTATTCCCCCATAATAGACATGGGAGAGGCAGACTTCATTGTCTCATTTGAAAAGCTCGAAGGCGCTCGCTATACGAAGTATCTTGCCGAAAACGGTCGTATAATCGTCAACACCCAGGAAATAGACCCCATGCCGGTGATAACAGGCGCCATGGAATATCCCTCGGAAATTCTCGGAAAACTCCGGGAAATGAATGTAAATGTCGATGCAATAGACGCGCTGTCACTTGCGGAGCAGGCAGGCTCTGCAAAAGCGGTAAATATTGTCCTCATGGGAAGGCTGGCAAGATATCTCAGCATTTCCCGGGAAAAGTGGAAAGAAGCAATTGCCGCCATCGTCAACAAAAAGTTTATTGAGGTAAACGAAAAAGCTTTTGATCTTGGCTTCGGCTACGAAGAATAATTATCCCCGGGCCTGTCTTTGCACGGAAAAATCAAGCAGACAGAAATTTTGACAGATCCAAAACAGCGAAGCACTGAATTTACATACCGCCTTATGACTCCGGTGACCATACGTGTCGCCGCTCTGACAGTGGCGGACCGCACAGAACGCTGAATTGACGCATTGAAAGGAATGGTCATAATTTATATGGAAAGATATTGGCAGAAAGAAATTGAAACGGCGTCGCGTGACCAGATTGTGGCATGGCAGAATGAGCGCCTTGTCAGGACAGTAAAAAGAGTATATGAAAACGTACCCTACTACAAAAAGCTCATGGATGAAAAGGGTGTTACTCCGGGCGATATAAACAGTATAGAAGATCTTTGGAAGCTTCCCTTTACATATAAGAGCGATTTGCGCGACACGTATCCTTACGGACTGTTCGCCGTACCGATGGAGCAGGTCGTGGAATTGCACGCCTCCAGCGGCACAACAGGCAAACAGATCGTGGCAGGATATACGAGGCATGACCTTGACATCTGGGCTGATTGCTGCGCGCGTCAGCTTGTGGCTGCGGGTGCGACGAAAGAGGACAAGATACACGTTTCGTTCGGGTACGGACTTTTCACCGGTGGATTCGGTCTTCACCTCGGAGCACAGCGGATAGGCGCCGTAGCTATACCGGTATCGTCCGGAAATACAGCAAGGCAGATAACCATTCTTCAGGATTTCGGTTCGGATTATCTGTGCTGCACGCCTTCATACGCAATGTACATAGCTGAATCAATGGAGCAGGCAAATGTCGATATGTCAAAGATTGCCCTGCGCGGCGGAATTTTCGGAGCCGAGCCCTGGACGGAGGAAATGAGGCAGCGCATAGAGGAAAAGCTCCACATAAAGGCTCACGACATTTACGGACTTACAGAGATAATGGGACCCGGTGTTTCGTATGAATGCTGTGAACAGAGCGGAATGCATGTAAATGAAGACCATTTCATCATTGAAGTCATAGACCCTGATACAGGAAAGGTGCTTCCCGAAGGAGAACAGGGAGAAATTGTCTTTTCCTGCATAACCAAGGAGGCTTTTCCGCTTCTCAGATACCGCACGAGGGACATAGGCGTTATATCCAGAAAAAAATGTTCGTGCGGAAGAACACTGGTAAAGATGAGCAAGCCCCGCGGAAGAAGCGACGATATGCTCATAATACGCGGTGTAAATGTATTCCCTTCGCAGATAGAAACCGTGCTTTTGCGCATGGGATATTCTCCTAACTATCAGATAGTTGTTGACAGAGTAAACAACCTTGACACTCTCGAAGTAAAAGTCGAAGTGACACAGGAGGTATTCTCGGACACTGTTACAAAGTTTGCGGTAAAGGAAAAAGAGCTCTCAGAGGCGCTCAAAAGCCTTCTCGGCGTCAATGCAAAGGTGACCTTTGCGGCCCCCGGATCCATAGACCGTTCTATCGGCAAGGCAGTAAGAGTTATAGACAAGAGAAAAATATAATCGCATCAGGACCCCTGTGGGCCTGATAATCTGAAGAAAGTGTGGTAAAAAATCATGTCAATAAGTCAGCTTTCGGTTTTTGTTGAAAACAAGCAGGGTTCCATGTCAGGAATAGCCGAAGTACTCGCGGATTCGGGTATCGACATACGCGCGCTCACCATAGCGGACACCACCGATTTCGGAATATTGCGGCTGATAGTCAAGGATGCCGAAAAGGCGAAGAAAGTACTCCAGAGCAGCGGATATGTCGTTTCGATAAATCAGGTTATCGGCATAGAGGTGCAGGATATAGTGGGAGGACTTGCAAAAGTGCTTCGCATACTTGACGACGCTCAGGTGAACATAGAATATATGTATGACTTTCTCGCAATTAAAGAGGATAAAGCATATATAATAATCAGGGTTGAAAACAACGTAAAAACAACCGAAATACTCACACACAATGGGATACGCTGCATTTCAAACGATGATATAGTGTTCTGAAGAATCCTTAAGCGTGTCCTGACACTCACCCGCGCTGCTTTTTCAGCAAGCTCTGTTTGTCAGAAAAGTAAAAACTGCCCTCCGGGAGCTTCTCAAATCTTTGTTGAGCCCCCGGGGAGCATTTTTGTACCATCTCGCGCTTCCTTACGCGGCGCATATATATTTCTGATTTCTTACGATCAAGCGAAATTGCCAAGTAAAGGAAGTTGCCCACCCCGTTTCTGTTTTGGCGGGAGGCAGTTTCGTAGGAAAATCGTTTGAATAAAAATCTGATTCGCGCGGTACATTCAAACCGATACAAAAACAATAAAAGAATAATGCCGCGCAGGAAACACCCACGCGGCAT
The DNA here is from genome assembly GCA_944392615.1 of uncultured Clostridia bacterium. Classification (GTDB taxonomy): domain Bacteria; phylum Bacillota; class Clostridia; order Oscillospirales; family CAG-272; genus RGIG1993. The sequence continues at coordinate 7,517 of CALXXF010000004.1, read as the reverse complement.
TTTCAATATCAGTACACGCAAAGGCAAAAGACAGACTTTTTTGGCTCTGTTGGCCTTAACATACACCTCTGCTGAAAAACACAGAACTGATTTTTACTTTTTGTTTTTGTTTTTGTTTTTTGGAGCCTTGTTACTTTTCCGTTCTTTTATTGTCACTTCTATTTTTTCTAAACACTTGGGACAGTGCAGAAAATGATTCCCCGGTATTCTTTTCACACGTATGACAGCGCGACATTTTTTACATCTTATATATTTATGAGTTTTTCTGTCCCTGAACTTATTTTTGGCGAGCACAAACGGTGAAAATACTTTGCGGAAAAAGCCGGTGAAGACCTCGTTTTCACGCCTTCTTCTGCTTATATTCCGTGAAAAAGACCTGAAAGCTCCCCATACAAGAAGAGAAGCTGCAACGCCGTATAATATAAGAGAAGCGACAAATGACCCGACAAACACATTTATCACAAGGAGTAAAAGCGCTATGGCAAACAAGAAATAATAAAGCGCGTCTGTGCCGTACCTTCCCCCGAAAAAGCTGTACATCCGAGATTTAAATTTTCCCAAATCGATAACCTCCTTACGCCGCATATATTATCTCTTGAAAATAAACGTAAAATAAATAAAGACTGAGCTTTTGATATAAGGCACGCGATACAAAATAAACGAATATATACAGATATGTAGCCCTTGACAAAGAAAAACGGCGCTGTTATAATTCATATGTAAGAGCTTTAAGGTGGTGATTTTTTGGAAGATTATATAGATCTTCACACACATTCATACAAATCGGACGGTGCCGACAGTCCTGAGCAGCTTATCCGGAAAGCCTCTGCGGCAGGTCTGCGCGCCGTAGCACTTACAGACCATGACACAACAGACGGTATCGGGGAGGCCCGCCTTGCGGCCAAGGCCTGCGGAATAGAATTTATACCTGGTATAGAGATTTCTGTCATATCGGAAACAGAGACACACATAGTCGGCCTTTACATAGACCCGTCAGACGAGTTTCTTTCTTCCGAAATAGCGCGCTCAAAAATTGCAAGAAAAGAACGCAATGAGGAAACAGTCCGGCTTCTTCGCTCGCTCGGTTATGATGTCAGTTACGAGGAAGCAGAACTGCTTGCAGGGCACGGTCTTGTTGGGCGTGGTCACTTTGCCAATCTTCTGGTGAGCAAGGGCTACTGCTCTTCGGTGAAACAGGCTTTTGCAGACCTGCTTTCGTGCGGAAAGCCGGCGTACAGCGGAAATCACTGTTTTACCGACCGAGAGGCGATAGACATTATCCATAGGGCAGGCGGTGTAGCCGTTCTCGCCCACCTGCATTTAATAAAACTTCCGGACGAAAAACTTTATGAATATCTTAAGAAGCTTAAGGGCTTTGGATTAGATGCAATAGAAGGATATTACACAGACTATACTCCTGAAATGGAAAAGACGTACCGTTCATTTGCAGCCAGTCTCGGTCTGATACTATCTGGCGGGAGCGATTATCACGGTAGTATGAAACCCCACATTTCCATAGGCACAGGGTATGGCGATCTGCATGTACCCTATTCACTGCTCGGGGAAATACGGAAACACGCCCGCAGTGTAATGAGCGTTTGAGTCTGAAAATACTTTTATACGAAACAGTACTGCTCTGCATGTTAACATGCAAACATGTACACATGTTTTGCACGCCGGCTGAGAAATTGAAAAGCTGTATTGAGCCATTTCTCTTTGCTGCCTGTTTATAGGCTGTGCTGTCAGGTATAAACCAGCGCCTCACTCTTCATAAAATTTTTTACTAACAAATTCTGCCGGCATTGCTTTTCATAAGCGATACCGGCAGAAAAATTTTTCCGATAACTATTCTGTCTTTTTGGAAAGTCCTTTTATGTATTCATCTATCTTTTGAGCTGCCTGTCTTCCCGCGCCCATAGCGAGTATGACTGTGGCGGCTCCGGTAACAGCGTCTCCTCCGGCATATACTCCCTGTTTAGTAGTCGTAACGCCGTCGCTCGTGATTATGCATCCGTGTCTGTCTGTATCCAGTCCGGGAGTGGTCATTCTGATGAGGGGATTGGGTACTGTGCCTACAGCTATTATGACAGTATCCACATCTATATCATATTCGGAGCCATCCACTGCGACAGGACGGCGTCTTCCCGATTCGTCAGGCTCGCCAAGCTCCATTCTTACACATGTTATGAAACGACAATTTCCCTTCTCATCCGCATTGATTCTGACCGGGTTAGTGAGAAATCTGAAATCTATGCCTTCCTCCTTGGCGTGATGTATCTCTTCACGGCGGGCAGGCATCTCTGCCTCGCTCCTTCTGTAAATAACATACACTTTTTCCGCGCCAAGCCTCTTTGCACATCTCGCGGCGTCCATCGCCACGTTTCCGCCTCCGACTACTGCCACCGCTTTACCGGCTCTCACAGGTGTGCCGTAATCACTTCTATATGCTTTCATCAGATTGACACGCGTGAGAAATTCATTTGCAGAATATACGCCGTTTGAATTTTCGCCTTCTATTCCCATAAATCTTGGTAGTCCGGCACCTGTGGAAACAAACACGGCTTTAAATCCTGCGTCAAAAAGCTCGTCGATTGAGAGCACCTTGCCGATAACCATGTTGCACTGGATATCGACCCCTTTTTTCTCCAGCTCTTTTATTTCGGAGGCAACTATGTCCTTCGGAAGTCTGAACTCCGGTATTCCGTATACCAGAACGCCTCCCGCCTTATGAAGTGCCTCAAAAACAGTGACCTTATAACCACGTGACGAAAGATCCCCGGCGCATGAAAGACCTGCAGGTCCTGAGCCGATTACCGCCACCTTTATTCCGTCATCGCCTTCGGAAGTAAAAGCCTTTTTTTCAATACATGAATCCTCAGCAGAGTTCGTTGCGCCCTCGCTTTCATCAGGGGATTTTTCCTTCATAAGCTTCATTGCTCTATCGGCGCAGAAACGCTCAAGTCTGCCTATTCCGACCGGTTCCCCTTTTATTCCGCGCACGCACTTGCCCTCGCACTGGGTTTCCTGTGGACAAACTCTTCCGCATACTGCAGGAAGAGAATTTGTAGATTTTATGACATGGTATGCGCCCACAAAATCTCCTTTAGCGGCAAGCGCAAGAAATTCAGGTATGCGTACAGAAACCGGGCATCCGGTAACACATGGGGCATTCTTGCAGTGAAGACATCTCTGAGCCTCGTTGAGTGCCTGCTCTTCGCTGTAGCCGAGCGCAACCTCTGAAAAATTTTTATTCCGAACATCCGGAAGCTGCTCCGGCATTGCTGTTTTTTCTTTTTGCATATTAGGCATAATAAACGCTTCTCCTCAATTACCGTCTGACAATTTATAAAGTCTGCAAAAATGTTCACGCAAAGACATCGATTGCTTTTCCTGTTCCTTATACATGTTGTTGCGGCGTATAAGCTCGTCAAAATCAACACTGTGACCGTCAAAATCGGGACCGTCAACACAGGCAAACTTTGTCTTTCCGTCTACTGTAAGTCTGCAACCGCCGCACATTCCCGTACCGTCTATCATTATCGGATTCATACTGACTATGGTTTTTATTCCGTATTGTTTAGTGAGGAGCGAAACAAACTTCATCATTACAGGAGGCCCTATAGCAATTACAGCATCGTATCCTGCACCGCCGTCTATCATTTTTCTGAGAGCATCTGTGACAAGACCTTTTTCTCCGTATGAACCGTCGTCTGTCATCATAATGAGATTTTTGCTCACTGCCCGCATTTCTTTTTCAAGTATGACAAGAGAAGAGTTTCTGAATCCCGCAATCATGTCAACACAAACTCCTGCCTCATGAAGTGCCTTTGCCTGCGGATAGGCAATAGCACATCCAAGTCCGCCTCCGACGACCGCCACTTTTTTCATACCTTCAAATTCAGACGCGCGTCCGAGCGGTCCCGCAACAGAATACACTGAGTCGCCCTCATCCAAAGCGGCAAGCTCCTCTGTAGTCCGGCCAACGACCTGAAAAATAAGTGTTAGCGTTCCGAGCGACCTGTCATAATCGGCTACGGTAAGTGGAATCCGCTCGCTGTTTTCATTTGGGATAACTATTACAAACTGTCCTGCCATCGCCTTTTTTGCAATATATGGAGCATCTATCTTTATTCTTATAACATTTTCCGCGAGAACATCTCGTTTTAATATTTTAAACATAGTAAAACCCTTTCGAAAAGAAAAGTCTCATACATCGAGCATAAAACACGTCTCAGGAATAAAAGTTCCGTAAAACTCTCATGCGTTCTTTGCACAATAAAGAGCTTTATAGTAAAACGCAAAAGACAAATACTTTACTCCCGGAAGCGTCAGGACAGCTTATCAGATTATCAGAATTTTATACCACATGCGCGGCACATAACCTATGCCGCAGCGATTTGGTACGTTATTTACAATAACCGCATGCATAAATTAATAAATGAGTTTCCACAAGGACAAAATATTCATGCACAACTGCTGCTTAATCCTGTCGCTAATCTATCCTGAATATTGTATCATTTTTTTCAAAAAAAAGCAATAGTAACTTTACGGTTTTATTCGTGTTTCAGATTTCATTTATATTTTATAATCTGTATTGTAATAAAACTATATATTGTTTTATTACAAGGTATGCATTTCAAATTATACCATTATTTTCTCACAATATATGTGAATATCTCTGTCATACCGGCAAATAATATAACCAGAATCACGAAGAAAGAAATCCCGCGGTTGCAGTATCGGCGGATAAAAAACGTGTCTGCAAAACCCTTGTCAAGAATCATTTATATTGAATTGCACACACATCTTTTTTGTGATTCGATAATATAGATAAACTTCGTTCAATAATTTCCTTGATCGAATCACAAGGATGTTTGTTACGAAGAAAATTGAATTAACTGATTCTATCACAGAATAAAGAAATTCGAAGAAATATAGTGAAACGTGAAAGAGAGTAGAAAAAGTTTAATTTTGTGTAAAAACAAACAGGAATAAAATTTTTTACCACAGAAACAGATAATGACAATATAATTATAATCTGACACGTAAAAAATTTCTTCAATTCTATTATTGAAAGGATAAAAGAAAATGGCATCAAGCAATAAGAAGCTCGTACCCGAAGCAAAGGAAGCTCTCGACAAATTCAAGATGGAAGCTGCAAGCGAAGTCGGCGTAAACATCAAGAACGGATATAACGGTGACCTCACTTCCCGTCAGGCCGGCTCTATAGGCGGACAGATGGTTAACAATATGAACCCCGTACGAACTATGAGGTTTGAACGTCATAACCGAATATCGCAAGGACACAAGATAACCGTCAAGTACGCGTTTTCCCTTACGGTATAAGGTTTTGATGAAATAAAACGTACGGAGGAACAAAGAAATGAAGGACACCAAGACCATTTACGAACAGCTCGGAGGTACATACCGCAAGGAAAACGGCTGCCTCGTTCCCGATGTGGAGCTTCCCGAACAGAAGCCCATCGGCAAGTACGGACGGATGCACCTCGACTACCTCAAGCAGCACCGTCGCGGAAGGTACTCCGCCCTGCTCGGTGAAGGACGGCTCAACGCCTACCTTGCCAATGTGGACGAACAGGCAAACAAAATGCTGAACACCCTGACGGTAGAGCTTGCCAAGACTCAAGGCGTTGATGAACACCTCAAGGCAACTGATCAAATGCGATGGCTGCAACTGATGAACAATGCTCACAGCTCTGCCGAAGAAACCGTAATGCGTGCATTGATACTCGCACAAACCAAGAGCAAGGGGTGTTCCCAAGCGGTTCATCCCTTGCTTTTATAAATTTTTTATGAAAGTTTTGATTTTGCTGTTGAATTTTACGAAGAATTAGTGTATAATAAATACAGCAGGAACAAAGAAGGAGGTATTTATGATGCCAAACATTAAGCCCGTATCAGATCTGCGTAACTATAACGAGGTACTGCGCGATATCGCCGTTGGCGAACCCGTATTCCTCACCAAAAACGGTCGCGGCAGATACGCCATCGTCGATATGGAGGAATTTGAAAAGACACAGGCAACGCTTAAGCTGATGAGCGAGCTTGCCAAAGGTGAAGCTTCTGCTAAAGAAAAAGGATATATTGATATCTCGGAGGTCGAAGCACTTCTGGGGGTAAGCAATGGCTAAAATCAATTTCACGCCCGATGCCCTTGAGGATATGAAGGAGATCAAAGCGTATATCACCGACGAGCTGTGCAGCGAGCAATCGGCAATCAACACGACCCAAAAGATTATGAAGCGCATCCGTCAGCTTGCGGATTTCCCCGAAATCGGTGCACCGCTTTCCTCTATTATCAGTCTTGAAGTGCCGTACCGCTTCCTTGTCTGCGGTAACTATACCGCATTTTATAAGGTTGAGGGTGACGAGGTTCACATCATCCGCGTGCTCTACGGCAGACGGAACTTTATGCAGATCCTTTTCGGAAAGTCATACGATGAATAACACAAGATCGCTATCCTTCGGGGTAGCGATTTAATTAATACAGAAAAAACAGCCCTCGTTCCATCACGGAGCGAGGGCTGTTTTAATGTCAAGAACAAAAAAGTTATCGACAAACATTAAAAACATATTGACAAACATAAATTTTCGTGCTATAATATTCAATGTTAAACCAAAACACATTTTTTATTTGGAGGATCAAAGCAATGAAAAAACTTAACACGCTTGGAAAAGTCATTACAAAAATTTTAGAGGTGTTCCATTGGGTTGGAGTGGCTCTAATGTTAGCCGCTATCATTTGTTCTGTTGCAGCACCGAACTTAGTTGGATACTTTGTCGGCTTCGACGCAAAGGAATGTTGTGGCGCGAATCTCGAAGTTTACGGATTTGAAGTCAATGCTCCCGTTGTTGATGGCAAGCTTGATACCGCCACTTTTGTCATTTTCGGTATCGGTTCAGTAATCATCCTTGCATTGATGGCTATGGTGTTCCGCAACTTGAATAAGATTTTCAAAAAATCCGAAAATACTACTCCGTTCCAAAAGGATAATGTTCGCTTGGTCAGAGAAATTGGTATTTTTGCGATTGCAATTCCTGTAATCGGGCTGTTCGTGAGCTTTATAGCACGTTTGGTGATAGGTTCAGAAGCTACGGAAATCAGCATTGATATGAGCGGAATTTTTATGGGCATTATAGTGCTTTGCCTTACACAGTTCTTTGCTCACGGTGTAGAGCTTGAAAACGACGTTGACGGACTTCTTTAAGAGGTGAGATATGGGAAAGATCATACTTCGTCTTGACAGAATGATGGTGGAAAGAAAAATATCTCTTAACGAGCTTGCCGAGCGCGTAGGAATCTCCAACGTTAATCTCTCCAAGATCAAAAATAACAAGGTCACGGCTATCCGCTTTTCCACCCTTGCGGCAATCTGTGAGGTGCTTAATTGCGAAGCCGGAGATATTCTTGAATATCAGAAGGAAGAATAAGTGACGCACAAGCCCTCGTTCTAAAACGGAGCGAGGGCAATTTTTATAAAATCAAGAGGTACAAA
>CALXXF010000003.1 GCA_944392615.1 uncultured Clostridia bacterium | reverse complement strand
AAGGACCGACTGCCGCCCTCTTTTCGGGACAGCTTTGTCATTATACTACACTCCGCTTCCCTTGTCAATACCTTTTTTAAAAAAATTATAAAATTTTTTGAAATATTTTTTTTGTATTGACATAAATGCATAAATTTGTTAGCATATTACTTAGCTGAATGTTTTATCTATTTTTAATCCGATTTTCCCATAATATAATAAAATAAAACACCAAAATGCGACAGAATTTTTATATAATGATTGTGTCGATCCTTTTAAAGGATATTTCAGACAATATATGCAGCACAAAATAATCGGAAAACAATGCCACATACTTATAGTGCTGTGCTGAAAATACTCATGCCTGACAGGAGAAAGTGAAGATTATGACACTTAATGCTGACAAACGGTATAATCTCCTGTAATCTCTGAATCTCAGTAACAAAACAATAAAAACACTACGGAACGGCGCTGTTTCAACTGCAGCGCCGTATAGCATTGATATATAAAACATGCAGTCGATTATTAAGATGCTGCAAACTCCAATCACTGTCTGTTGAAAAATTTATTTTCAAATTTTATCTTGTCTGGAAAGCATGCCGTAATTTGAACGGGGCAAGCATTTTTACTTTTTCGGAGCAAAGCACAATCACTGTCAAGACAAAAGGGAGGCTCCTCAGTGACAGCACGAACATACGAATATGACGATTTTGGTCTAAACAGTCTTGTCGTTCAGCATACATGTTCTGATGGCCTGACTATGCCGCTGCGTCATCTGCACAGCCAATATGAATTTCTTTTTGTAAAGAGCGGCAAAGCAGTCGTTGAAAGCAATGCAACGATAATAAAAATAGACAGTCCTACGTTAATAGTACACCATCCTTTTTCACTTCACCGTGCCAATGCAGAAAGTTCACCGCTATACGAGAGATATACGATAAACATATCAAACGAACTGCTTGGAAGAATACGGGACCTCATACCGTTTTTTTATCTTATTTGCTCTTCGGGAACCACAATAATTCCATTTGATGAAAAAACAGCTTCAGCAGTTTTTGAGCAGTTAGAGCAAATATTCAATGATTGCAAAAGCAAAAAAAAGCAGCGTGCGCTCCTTGAAATTGCGATACTTCTTCTGACGGTCACGGAGTACGCTGCCGAAACAAAAATACCTGTTCCGCACTCTGCCGGATATATCGGCGACGTTATAAAGTATATAAGTTCGCACTATGCAGATGATATAAAAATAGCAGGTCTCGCCGACTATTTTTTTGTAAGTCGTTCCAAGCTGATTTCAGATTTCAAAAAAAGCATTGGAGTTTCAATAAAAAAGTACACAATGTTTGTTCGCATTAGCAATGCTCAACACTTTCTCAACACGGGAAAATCCATTACAGAAACAGCCACGCTATGCGGATTTTACGACAACAGCCATTTTATAAGCACGTTTCGGCTTCTGACCGGGAAAACACCCAAGGAGTATTGTAAGATCCGGAACAGGTGATACATGCAGATTTTTTGAACAAATCAGTTTAGCAAATATTCCTGGCAGAATACATTGGCTGTCCGCATCCGCTTCGCATTAAATACGGTTATCCACAAGTTCATATGTAGCTTCAATAATAAAAATCAAAAACAGCTTTTCCGTTCTGAAATGGACGAAAAAGCTGTTTTAATATTTTTGGCAGAATATTACTTGTTATCCAGAGCAGGTGCCTCAACCTTTTTGGTTGCTGCCTTGTCCTTTTTCTGCGTTGTCTCATTGCCCGGTGCGCCGATAAGCTTCAAGCGAGCCATCTCTGCTCCGTCTCCGCGGCGCGGACCAAGCTTATATATAGCAATATAACCGCCGTTTACATTCGCATATGCGGGAGCAATCACGGCAAAGAGCTTTCTGACTACCTTCTCCTTGGTTATAAAGGAAGACGCCTTGCGATATGCAGCAAGCGTATTCGGCTTCTGTGTTTTAGCTATTGTTATCATTTTCTCGGCAAGACTGCGGACTTCCTTTGCTCTGGTAACGGTGGTTTCTATATAGCCTTTTTCAAGCAGATAGGTAACCATACCGCGGAGCATAAGATTTCTGTGTGCCGTAGTTCTTCCGAGCTTTCTCGTTCCTGGCATTTTCGATACCTCCCTTATTACTGATTGAAATAACGGTCATTCTTCCTCGTGTTTGAGGTCAAGACCGAGGGAATGAAGCTTCTGTATAACTTCTTCGAGCGATTTCTTTCCTAAATTTCTGACCTTTATCATATCGTCTTCCGTCTTGCAGATAAGGTCTTCAACTGTATTTATGCCTGCGCGCTTCAAGCAGTTGAAACTTCTGACAGACATGTCAAGTTCCTCAATGGTCATCTCAAGGACTTTCTCTTTTATAGTCTCTTCCCTTTCAACCAGTATCTGCGTTCCCTTCATCTCTTCGGAAAGGTTGGCAAAAAGGTTGAGATGGTCATTGAGTATCTTGGCTGCAAGTGATATTGATTCCTTTGCCGATATCGTTCCGTTTGTTTTAACGTCAATTGTGAGCTTTTCAAGATCCGTCTTGTTTCCACGACGCGTGTTTTCTACCTGATAACTCGCGTTGTAGACCGGCGTATATATGGAATCCGTATATATGGTCCCGATAATCGGACTTTTTTCCTGCTTGTTCTTTTCCTGAGAAACATAGCCGCGTCCCTTATCGAAGGTGAGTTCCATATAAAGGCGAGCGCCGTCCGAAAGCTGCGCTATATGAAGCTCCGGATTGAGGATCTCTATATCGCCGTCAGCCTTAATATCTCCAGCCTTGACATCACAGGGTCCGGTCATGTCGATGAGAACCGTCTTCGGTCCGTCGGTATGGAGCTTAGCCGCTATCCTTTTTACATTAAGGACTATCTCAGTCACATCTTCCTTGACGCCGTTGACCGTGGTTATCTCATGCAGAACGCCGTCTATTTTTATACTTACGACTGCAACGCCGGGCAGTGCACTCAAAAGAACTCTGCGGAGGGAATTTCCAAGCGTAGTTCCGAAACCACGCTCAAGCGGCTCAACCACAAATTTGCCGTACCTTCCGTCTTCGCTTGTTTCCTGGGTGACGATATTGGGCTTTTCGATTTCTATCATTAACTAACCCTCCTATGACAATTTTATGCTGTGAGCACGCCGCATCCGTACTGATGCGGCGTACGGAGGTGGATCATTATTTGGAATACAACTCGACAATAAGCTGTTCCTCGAACGGAAAATCAATATCCTCTCTCTTGGGAAGTGCCACCACCTTGGCCACCGCGTTGTCTTTATCAACTTCAAGCCACTGGGGAGCAGTCTGAGCGGAAAGACCTTCGAGAAGCTCCTTTATCTTGGTGGACTTTCTGCTCTCTTCTCTCAGCGATATAACGTCGCCTACCTTAAGTATCATCGAAGGAATATTTGCCTTTTTACCATTGAGTCTGAAGTGAGCGTGGAGCACGAGCTGACGGGCTTCCTTGCGGCTGGACGCCATGCCCATCCTGTATACTATGTTATCGAAACGACGCTCAAGCAGCGAAAGAAGGTTCTCACCTGAAACGCCTTCCTGCTTGTCGGCCATCTCGAAATAAGTCTTGAACTGTCCCTCAAGGACTCCGTAATATCTTCTTGCCTTCTGCTTTTCGCGAAGCTGCATTCCGTATTCCTTGAGCATTTTGTTTGCCGCGCCGTGCTGACCGGGAGCGGTATGTCTGCGCTCAAGAGCGCACTTGCCTGTCATGCAACGCTCGCCCTTGAGAAAAAGTTTGGTTCCTTCCCTGCGGCAGAGCCTGCACGAAGCACCTGTATATCTTGCCATTTTAGCTTCCTCCTTAAATTAAATCAGACACGTCTTCTCTTGGGGGGTCTGCATCCATTGTGAGGTATGGGAGTAACGTCCTTTATAAGCGTTATCTCAAGACCTGCGCTCGAAAGAGCACGTATAGCCGACTCGCGTCCGCTTCCAGGTCCCTTGACATAAACCTCAACTGTCTTCATTCCGTGCTCTGCAGCTGCCTTTGCCGCGGTCTCAGACGCCATCTGTGCTGCAAAAGGAGAGGACTTCTTGGAACCCTTGAAACCGAGCTCGCCAGCCGATGCCCACGACACAGCGTTGCCGTACACGTCGGTTATCGTGACGATCGTGTTATTATAGGTTGCGCGTATGTGCGCGGTTCCCTTTTCAATATTCTTACGCTCGCGACGTTTCTTTACGACCTTTTTGGATTTGTTATCTGCCATTGTCGTTAGTCACTCCTTACTTCTTCTTATTTGCAATCGTCTTTGCGGGACCTTTTCTGGTTCTCGCATTCGTCTTTGTTCTCTGGCCTCTGACAGGCAGACCTTTTCTGTGCCTTATTCCGCGGTAGCAGTTAATCTCAACCATTCTCTTTATATTGAGGGCAACATCACGACGAAGGTCACCTTCAACATGGTAGTTGTTCTCTATTTCCTCACGGAGCTTCGCGGTCTCGTCCTCGGTAAGATCCTTTGCCCGTGTATCGGGGTTGATGCCGGTAGCCGCAAGTATATCGTTTGCGCTCTTTCTGCCTATTCCGTATATATAGGTAAGCGCGATTTCAACTCTCTTGTTATTTGGAATATCCACACCTGCTATACGTGCCATTAATTACTCACCTCTTCTCTGATTAGCCCTGTCTCTGTTTGTGTTTGGGATTTTCGCAAATGACCATTACTCTGCCTTTTCTCTTAATGATCTTGCATTTGTCGCATATCTTCTTAACTGAAGGTTTAACTTTCATAGTACGTTCCTTTCTGTCACGACTGCGCACGCTTATGCCGCAGCGCCGTCATGATCGTTCGCCGGTCGTTTTGTTTATTTTGAACGCCATGTGATACGACCCTTTGTAGGATCGTATATAGACACCTCGACGGTAACCTTGTCACCGGGAAGAATCCATATATAGTTCAGCCTCAACTTCCCAGACAGATGAGCTGTTATAATATGTCCGTTTGGAAGTTTCACCTTGAACTGTGCATTGGGCAACGATTCAACCACCGTACCCTCAAATTCGATCACATCATCTTTCGGCATTAATGATTCCTCCTAAAAACTATCTTTCAATCCACTTTTGTGAGAAGCTCAACACCATTTTCGGTAAGAGCGACCGTATGCTCATAGTGCGCAGAAAGCCCGCCTTCGGCGGTTATAACAGTCCAGCCGTCCGACAATTCGGTCACATCTCCGCTTCCTATACATATCATCGGTTCCACAGCTATCGTCATTCCAACGCAGATTCTTGCACCTCGTCCGGGGGTCCCGTAGTTAGGCACATCCGGTGACTCATGCAAATGCTGACCTACACCGTGCCCGACATATTTTTTAACTACGCCGAAGCCTGCTCCGACAGCGTGCGCCTCTACGGCGTGTCCAATATCGCCTATTCTCGCATCCGGCTTTATCTGTTCAATGCCGAGATAAAAGCATTCCTCGGTTATCCTGACAAGCTCGGAAGCCTGCCTGGAGATTTTGCCCACCGGGAAGGTCTTTGCAGAGTCTCCGTGATAGCCTTTATAACAAGCTCCCACGTCAATCTTTACTATATCGCCCTCCGTGAGTATGGTATTTTTGGAAGGAATTCCGTGAATCACCTGATTGTTGACGCTTATGCAGGCACTTGCGGGAAAACCGGCGTATCCCAGAAATGATGGAACCGCTCCGCTTCTCTCTATATGGTGCCTGATTATGTCGTCAAGGTGTTTTGTGCTCACGCCTGGCTTTATTGCCTCGCCAGCGAGAAGCAGCGCCTCGCCGGTAATTCTTCCAGCTTCACGCATTATGGCTATTTGAGATTTGTTTTTCAGCTGTATCATTATTTCTTTATTGAATCAATTGCTTCGTCTGTGAGCCTTGTAGTATCATCAACATTTTTTTGTCCGTATACCACTTTAACAACACCTTTTGAAGCGTAATAGTCCTTAAGAGGCTCCGTCTGCTCATGATATATCTTAAGTCTGTCGGCAACCACTTCGGGAGAATCGTCCTTTCTCTGTGTCAGAAGCTCTCCGTCGTTATCACAATGAATTCCGTCCGACGAAGGCTTGAACTTAGTGTGATAAGTAGCGCCGCATTTCGCGCAGACCCTGCGTCCGTTCATCCTTGAAATGATCTCATCATCGTCAACCTCAATACTGACGACGACATCCATCTCAATGCCCATCTCATCAAGAGCCTGAGCCTGAACTACGGTACGGGGAAAGCCGTCAAGAATGTAACCGTTTTTGCAGTCGTCCTTTTCAAGTCTCTCCTTAATGATGCCTATGACGACCTCATCCGGTACGAGCTTGCCTGATTCGGTATAGGATTTTGCTGCAAGTCCCATTGCTGTGGAATTTTTGATTGCTTCTCTTATTATGGCACCCGTGGATATGGTGGGGATACCAAGTCTCTGAGCAGTGTGCTCTGCCTGTGTTCCCTTGCCTGCACCAGGGGCTCCCAAAAACATAATTTTCATAATATTCTCCACGATTTACGATCTGCGCTCATCATACAGACAAGCGCTGTGTTTCATCGGTGTTTGTTTGTCCGAGCCACTCAGCCTTTATAGCTGTATCTGGTTCGACAGGTACGGTCCAGGCACGCCGGAACAAATCCGGCATGCCTTAGAGAACCGTGTGTTACTGAAGGAAGCCTTTATAATGACGCATGGACATCTGAGCTTCGATGTTGCGGTATGTCTCAAGCGCAACTCCGATAACGATGAGAAGCGATGATCCGCCAAAGGTGAGACCTGTAAGGCCTGAAAGCACCTGTGAACCGAAGAAATTGCTTGTGGCGTCAAAGCCGTTCAGAATTGAAGCGACACAGCTCACGACAAGCGGAACGCCCGCAACTATCGCAAGGAATATAGCACCGAGGAAAGTGATCCTGTTGAGTATCTTTTTGATATAGTCTGCCGTAGGCTGACCCGGACGAATACCGGGAATTGAGCCGCCGTTCGACTTGAGGTTGTTGGATACTTCAACCGGGTCAAACGAGATCATAACATAGAAGTATGAAAACGCTATTATGAATACGAGGAACATTATAACATAGAGTATCGATGTGGACTGTGTAAGCCTGTTTGCCCAGTACCAGAATCCGGAATCTTCGCCGCTCTTACCTATAAGAGTTATGATAGTAGCAGGAAGGGACACTATGGATGAGGCAAAGATTATAGGCATAACACCGGACATGTTGAGCTTGATAGGAAGATTGGAATTCTGACCTCCATACATCTTCCTGCCCACAACCCTCTTTGCATACTGAACAGGTATTCTTCTCTCACTGTTCGTTATATACACAACAAAATACACAGTAAGGAGATATACAATAACGGTAAGCACACCGAAAGTTATACCCCATCCGAGAACTTCGGAGGTGAAAAGATTGGCAATGCTTCCAGCGATTGCAGGACCCTGTGAAAGTATGTTGGCGAAGAGTATCATGGAAATTCCGTTTCCGATGCCATAGACATTTATCTTTTCGCCAAGCCACATGATTATTGCAGCACCTGCTGTAAATGTGCAGATAATGACAATAGCCTGAAGAAATGCCTTGTCGGTCTTTACAAGCCAGCCTTGGTTATTAAGGATGAAATAGTATGCAATCGACGTTACGACAGCAAGGATTACAGTAAGCACTCTTGTAGCGGAAGCGAGCTTTTTCTTACCGTCTTCATCCTTTGACATTTCCTGCAGCCTTGTAGAAGCAACAGTCAGAAGCTGCATGACAATCTGTGCTGTAATGTACGGGCTGATACCGAGTGCGAAAAATGTTGCCTGAGCGAGAGCGCCGCCCGAAAGAACGTTCATGTAGGCAAATATTGTGGAACCAAATGTCGCCTCGAATGAAGTAACGATATCAGAGTTGACATACGGAACCGGGATAGCGCAACCGAATCTGTATATAAGCAGAATCAGCGCTGTGAAAATTATCTTTTTTCTGATGTCAACGGCTGCCCAGATATTTCTGATCTTTTGTATTGCCGATTTCATCAGACCACCTCAATCCCTCCGCCTGCAGCGGTAATCTTTTCCTTGGCAGACGCCGAGAAAACAGCCGCTTTGACGGTAAGTTTTTTGGTAATCTCACCTCTTCCGAGGACCTTTACCCCGTCGTTGAGCTTTTTGACAATGCCCTTATCAAGAAGTGCCTGAGCATCTACAACGGAGCCGTCTTCAAACACATTGAGACTCTCGATATTCACGACCGTGTAAACGGTTGCAAACTTGTTATGGAAGCCTCTCTTGGGAAGCTGTCTGTAAAGCGGGAACTGACCTCCCTCAAAACCGACGCGAACTCCTCCGCCGGAACGGGCATTCTGACCCTTATGGCCTTTTCCAGCCGTTTTTCCGTTTCCGGAACCGGTGCCTCTGCCCTTGCGCCATGCCGGCCTGGCAGAACCCTGCGCCGGTGAAATCTCATGGAGCTTCATATTAATTCCTCCTTATGCGATATGATAGCTTATTCGGCGATCTCTTCTACCTTTACAAGATGCGAAACTACTTTTATCTTGCCTCTGGTCGAAGGAATATCGGCAATCACCTTGCTCTGACCGATCTTGCGCAGACCGAGAGAGTACGCGGTAGCCTTTGTGTTCGGAAGCTGACCGATAAGGCTCTTTACAAGTGTTACTTTAAGCATTTCAGTCGTCCTCCTTATATCTCGCTTACATCCTTGCCGCGCATCTGCGACACTTCCTCTGCAGTTCTGAGCTGCTTGAGTCCCTCAAACGTAGCCTTGACAACATTTGTGGGGTTAGAGGAGCGCAGGCATTTGGCCCTGATGTTTTTGATACCTGCCATTTCAAGAACGGCACGTACCGTTCCGCCGGCAATGATTCCGGTTCCTTCGGGAGCCGGCTTAAGCATTACCCTGCCGGCGCCATATTCGCCGATAACCTCGTGAGGAATCGTATTTCCCTTAAGAGACACGGTTATCATGTTTTTCTTTGCATCTTCTATACCTTTACGTATAGCTTCGGGAGTTTCCGCTGCTTTGCCAAGTCCGTATCCGACGTGTCCCTTTCCATCTCCGACGACCATTATAGCCGAAAAAGATCTGACACGTCCGCCCTTCTCTGTCTTGGAAACGACCTTTATCGCAACGCGCTTTTCCTGAAGGTCAAGCGTTGATGCGTCTATATTCTTCATAGCCATTTTACTCACCTTTTCCTTTCTCAAAACTTGAGTCCGGCGGCGCGAGCGCCTTCGGCAAGCTCAAGGACGCGTCCGTGATAGAGGTAACCGCCGCGGTCAAAAACGACCTCTTCTATTCCCTTTGCCTTGGCTCTTTCTCCGATAAGCTCTCCGACCTTCTTAGCAGCAGTCTTGTTTCCGCCGCTCATACCGAAGTCCTTTTCATAAGACGAAGCCGAGCAAATGGTGATTCCGGTTGTATCATCGATAATCTGAGCCTGTATATTAGCATTGGAGCGATAAACACAGAGACGGGGACGAGAAGATGTACCGGAGATCTTTGAACGAACTCTTTTGTGTCTCTTCTTGCGCTGTAAATTGGAATCTCTTTTTGTAACCATTTCGTTCTATACCCCTTTCATTTCTTTCCTGTCTTACCGGCTTTACGACGGATGTGCTCTTCAGCGTACTTGACACCCTTGCCCTTGTAGGGTTCCGGGGGTCTCTTGCTTCTGACTTCAGCCGCCGTCTGACCGACCTTTTGCTTGTCGATTCCCTTGACTATTATAGTCGTCTCGTTGGGAACCTCAAACTTTATGTCATCGGTCTCCGAAAAATGGATGGGGTGTGAATATCCGAGGCTAAGCGTGAGGGTCGTGCCCTGCTTGTTTGCCCTATAACCTGTACCGTTTATCTCAAGCTTCTTTGAAAAGCCCTCGGTAACGCCCACGACCATGTTGTTGAGAAGAGTACGTGTAAGTCCGTGAAGCGACCTGTTTTCCTTCTCGTCATCAGGGCGGCTGACAGTTATATTGCTTCCGTCCTTGGTTATGGTCATAGCCGGGCAGAGTTGCTGAACAAGGGTGCCCTTGGGGCCTTTTACGGTAACATTGTTTCCGTCAGCTATGGTGACATCGACACCAGCAGGAACAACTATAACTTTTCTTCCTATTCTTGACATTATGTTATTCCTCCTTCATTACCATACAAAGGCGAGAATCTCGCCGCCGACATTTTCTTTGCGGGCCTTCTTGTCAGTCATAAGTCCCTTTGAGGTAGATACTATTGCGATTCCAAGACCGTTCATTACCTTAGGCATATCCTCGCATCCGGAATAAATTCTGAGACCGGGCTTTGAAACCCTCCTGAGTCCCTGAATAACCTGCTTTTTTCCGATGTACTTGAGGGTGATCCTCAGTATTCCCTGCTTGCCGTCCTCAATAAGCTCAAACTTCTTTATATATCCTTCCTCGAGAAGAATATCAGCAATCGCTTTCTTAAGGTTTGAAGCGGGTACATCGACAGTCTCATGTCTTGCGTTGCTTGCATTGCGAATGCGTGTAAGCATATCTGCAATTACGTCTGAAATTTGCATATCAATTTTCCTCCTTATGCAAGTTAATCTCTTGCTGCCCGCAGTGTTGCGGGCTTGCAACCGGCGGTTAAAGCGTTCTTTCCTTTCCGGTTATGGAGATCGGTTATACATTTGTTTTTATTTTACCAGGATGCTTTTCTTACGCCGGGTATCTCGCCCTTGTATGCGCGCTCCCTGAAGCATATACGGCATATACCGTACTTGCGGAGGTAAGCGTGGGGGCGTCCGCAGATCTTGCATCTGTTGTATTCACGTGTTGAATACTTCTGCGTTCTCTGCTGCTTGTTTATCATTGACTTCTTTGCCATTCCGCCGTATCCTCCTTATCAGTTATTTGCGAATGGAGCGCCCATGAGCCTGAGAAGCTCTCTCGCCTCTTCGTCGGTTCTGGCGGTCGTTACAAACGCGATATCCATACCGCGTATTTTCTCGACCTTATCATAATCTATCTCAGGGAAAATAAGCTGTTCCTTGAGTCCGAGGGAATAGTTGCCACGCCCGTCAAAAGCGTTGGGGCTGATTCCCTTGAAGTCACGCACTCTGGGAAGCGCAAAATTGAAGAGCCTGTCAATAAACTCGTACATTCTGTCGCCGCGAAGCGTAACCTTTACGCCTATCTTCATTCCCTGTCTGAGCTTGAAGTTTGCTATTGACTTTCTCGCATATGTGGGAACTGCCTTCTGACCGGATATAGCGGATATCTCTGCTATGACATTGTCAATAACCTTTGAGTTGTCCCTGCTGTCACCGGCTCCGACGTTTATGACCACCTTGTCGAGCTTGGGTATCTGCATAACGCTCTTGTATTCGTATTTCTTAAGGAGAGCGGGGGCAATTTCTTTTTTATAAAGCTCTTTGAGTCTTGCCATCTTTCAACCCTCCTTATATTTCCTTACCGCACTTGGAGCAGACACGCTTGGAAATTCTCTTCTTCTTTCCAGTTGCGCTGTCTTCCTCGTAGGTAACTATGTTTCTCGTTCTTACGCCCTTCATGCAGTTAGGGCAATAGAGCTGAACCTTGCAGGCATATAGCGGTGAGTCAACCGAAACTATACCGCCCTGCTCGCCCTGTCTTTTGGGCTTGACATGCTTCTTTACCGTGTTGAAGCCCTCGACTATGACCTTTCCTTCCTTGGGCGACACTTCGAGGACCTTTCCTGTAACGAGCTTGCCCTTCTTATCCTTCTTATTGCCGGCATCGCCTTTGAGAAGTATGACCGTATCGCCGGTCTTGACATGTACCTTATTGCTCATATTGTTATCCCTCCTCAAAGTACTTCGGGTGCAAGCGACAGAATCTTTGTATATTCCTTGTCGCGGAGCTCACGGGCAACAGGCCCGAAAACACGTGTTCCAACGGGATTTTTGTCGTCCTTTATAACCACTGCGGCGTTGTCATCAAATCTGATATATGAACCATCAGGACGTCTTACACCCTTCTTGGTTCTCACAACCACGACCTTAACAACATCGCCCTTCTTGACCTGACCGCCGGGGGCTGCCTTTTTGACAGCTGCGACCACGACGTCGCCCACAGAAGCATAGCGTCTTCCGGAGCCACCGAGAACACGAATGCACATGATCTCCTTGGCGCCGGTGTTGTCGGCAACCTTCATCATTGTTTGCTGCTGTATCACTGTAAAATCCTCCTGTTTCGGCACAATCGTTTGTACCTACTTGTGATTGATTTATAACCGATGGTTTATTTTGCTTTCTCTACTATCTCAACAAGACGCCATCTCTTGGTTTTGGAAAGAGGTCTTGTCTCCATGATCCTGACCTTATCGCCGACTGTGCACTCGTTGTTTTCATCGTGTACATGAAATTTGGCAGTGCGCTTGATGATCTTGCCGTAAAGAGGATGCTTTACATTGTCTTCAACTGCTACTACGAGCGTCTTATCCATCTTCGTGCTGATCACCTTGCCGACGGTGGTCTTGCGCATAGGGCGCTTGATTTCTTCACTCATGACTTCTTCTCCTTCCGTAATTATGCGTTCTTCTCGTGCAGGACTGTCATCACGCGCGCGATGTCCTTTTTGACATCCGTTATCCTGTGAGTGTTTTCGAGTTGGTTAATCGCGGACTGGAAGCGAAGATTAAAAAGCTCTTCTTTAAGTTCCTTGAGCTTCGTGTTGAGCTCTGCGGAAGTCATATCTCTTAATTCCTTTGCCTTCATCGCTTACACCTCCTCGGATTCGGTCTGTTCTTTTACTACAAATTTTGTCTTGATCGGGAGCTTGTGTCCTGCAAGACGCATAGCTTCTCTTGCTGCCTCAACCGGAACACCGTCCATTTCGAACAGGACTCTTCCCGGCTTGACAACCGCAACCCAGAACTCAGGAGAGCCTTTTCCGGAACCCATTCGGGTCTCAGCGGGCTTCTTTGTAACGGGCTTGTCGGGGAATATTTTGGTCCAGACACGGCCGCCACGTCTGATATAACGTGTCATTGAAATACGCGCCGCCTCTATCTGATTGCTTTTAATCCATGCCGGCTCAAGAGCAACAAGACCGTAAACACCGTTCGTTATGGTGTTTCCGCGTGTTGCCTCGCCCTTGAGTCTTCCGCGATGTACGCGTCTGTATTTAACTCTTTTAGGCTGCAGCATTATTTGTTGCCCCCTTCCTTGTTGGTACCGGTACCGGCGTTGCCGGGTCTTCCCGCACCGTAATTGCGATCGCCCTGAGGACGGAACCCGCCCTGAGGACGTCCGCTGCCCTGACGATTGCCGCCGAAGCCGCGATTCTGATTGTTAAACGGACGGCCGCCCTGACGGTTATCTCTATCCCTGCGCTGACCGTCTCTTCTGTCATTCTGGCGTCTTTCAGGTCTGGGTGCATTGAGCTCAGGTTTCATGGTCGTGAACTTCTTCTTGACATCAGGAAGTACCTCGCCCTTGAATATCCATACCTTTACGCCGATCTTTCCGTAAGTGGTATTGGCCTCCCAAATTCCGTAATCAATATCTGCCCTGAGGGTCTGAAGCGGGATCGTGCCCTCATGATAGTGCTCTGAACGGGCTATATCTGCGCCGCCGAGACGACCGGAAACAGTGATTTTAATACCCTTTGCGCCCATGCGCATTGCTCTGCCTATCGCCTGCTTCATAGCACGACGAAACGCTATTCTTCTCTCAAGCTGGTTGGCAACGCTCTCCGCAACAAGCTGTGCGGAAAGGTCAGGCTGCTTAACTTCAACAACATTTACAGAAGCAGGCTTGCCAACCATCTTCTCGATAGTTGCCTTGAGCTTTTCTATCTCTGTACCGCCGCGTCCTATTACCATACCCGGCTTTGCACAGTGGATGAAAACTCTGACTCTCTCATTGTCACGTTCAATTTCTATTTTTGGAATACCAGCTGAAAACAGGTTTTTCTTGAGATATGTTCTCAGTTTGTAATCGGAAACAAGCGTATCTCCGAAGGTCTCATCCTTTGAGTACCATCTTGAATCCCAGTTCTTTATTACGCCCACACGAAGCCCGTGGGGATTTACTTTCTGACCCATTCGGTAATGCCTCCTTCTCCCTTATTCTTTCTCTTTCAGTACGATAGTCATGTGACTTGTTCTCTTGAGAATACGGTCGAAGCCGCCTCTTGCCCTCGCCATTCCTCTTTTGAGCGTGGGTCCGGGGCAAACGAAGCATTCCGCCACATAAAGCTTATCGGTGTTCATGCCGTGATTGACTTCCGCATTGGAAATCGCGCTCTTGAGGAGCTTGACAAGATACTCCGAAGCCGATTTGCGGGTATTCTGGAGTATACCCATAGCAACGGCGGCATCCTTGCCTCTTATAAGGTCAAGAACGGGAGCAACCTTCCGAGGAGATATTCTCGCATATCTGAGATGTGCTTTGGATTCCATTTAGTTCTGCCTCCCTATTCATTAACCGTTGTTCGATGTCTTTGTGCCTGCGTGACCCTTAAAGGTCCTGGTAGGTGCAAATTCGCCCAGCTTGTGGCCGACCATGTCTTCTATGATGTATACCGGAATATGCTTTCTTCCATCGTAGACGGCAATAGTGTGGCCGACAAATTCGGGATATATGGTTGAAGCTCTCGACCAGGTCTTGAGGACCTTTTTGTCGCCGCTTGCATTCATAGCCGCAATTCTCTTGTAGAGCTTTTCTTCTACATACGGGCTCTTCTTTAAGCTTCTGCTCATTTGTTCACGCCTCCTTCTTATTTGCCGTTTCTATGTCTTACGATGAACTTCTCTGTTCTCGACTTCTTGTTACGTGTCTTGTAGCCAAGAGCAGGCTTGCCCCAGGGTGTTACAGGTCCGGGACGTCCGACAGGGCTCTTTCCTTCACCGCCTCCGTGGGGGTGATCGCAGGGGTTCATGACCGAACCGCGGACGGTGGGGCGAACGCCCTTATGACGCGTCTTGCCCGCCTTACCTACGTTAATGGTGTCGTGCTCGATATTTCCGACCTGACCAATGGTCGCCATGCAGTCAAGTCTTATGTTACGGAGCTCTCCTGAGGGAAGTCTCACAAGCGCAAGACCGTTTTCCTTAGCCATAAGCTGAGCCTGGGCACCGGCGGAGCGGACAAGCTGTGCGCCCTTTCCGGGATAAAGCTCTATATTGTGAACGAATATACCTACCGGAATCTTCTCGAACGGAAGAGTGTTTCCGGGCTTTATATCGGCGGATTTGCTGGAGCTTATTACATCTCCGACCTTGAGGCCGACAGGAGCGAGGATATACTTTTTAGTACCGTCTTCGAACTGTATGAGAGCTATATATGCGGTCCTGTTCGGGTCATACTCTATTCCAACAACTGTTGCAGGAGCATCAAAATCACGTCTTTTGAAGTCGATTACTCTGTACTTCTTTCTGTTGCCGCCGCCGTGATGACGGACGGTAATGCGTCCTGTATTGTTGCGTCCGGCATTCTTCTTGAGCACGGTGAGAAGGCTTTTTTCCGGAGTCTTCTTGGTAACTTCCTCGAAAGACGGAACAGACATCTGTCTGCGTCCAGGAGTAGTAGGCTTATATATCTTGGTTGCCATTTTATCAAGTCCTCCTTATCTCATGCCGTCAAAAAACTCAATCGTCTTGGAATCGGCCTTGAG
Source organism: uncultured Clostridia bacterium (assembly GCA_944392615.1). Classification (GTDB taxonomy): domain Bacteria; phylum Bacillota; class Clostridia; order Oscillospirales; family CAG-272; genus RGIG1993. The sequence continues at coordinate 85,767 of CALXXF010000003.1, read as the reverse complement.
CGTGACAACTGCCTTTTTCCATTCGGAGGTATATCCGACGGAATTTCCGCGTCTTTTGGGCTTTTTGGGGACTATGCATGTGTGTACGCTGCCGACCTTGACACCGAAAATCGATTCAACAGCGGCTGCAATTTCAGGTTTCGTCGCATCCTTTGCGACTCTGAAGGTATATTTTTTAAGTTCCAATCCATCCATGCTCGCCTCGCTGATGATAGGAGCAAGGATAACATCCTGCGGAGCTCTCATCATTTAACATATACCTCCTCTATTTTCTTGACCGCATCCTGTGCAAACACGATCGTGTTGCAGTTGAGAATGTCGTACACATTGATAGTATTAGTCTGTGTGGTCTTTACGCCTGCAATATTGGCAAAGCTTCTGACAACCTCGTCGCAGTTGTCGGCAAGAACAACGAGAACCTTTCCGGGAGCACCGACAGCCGAGAGCATTCTGACCATTGCCTTGGTGTTGTAGCCGGTGTTGTTCTTTTCATTGGTCACCGGGACTATCTTGTCTACGACGATCATCTCGCCGCCGGCAACCTTGGAAGAAAGCGCGCTGAACATTGCAACTCTCTTCGTCTTCTTGTTGAGATCCACTCTGTAGCTTCTCGGCTTGGGTCCGAGAGCAACGCCGCCGTGTGTCCACTGAGGAGCGCGTGTGGAGCCCTGTCTTGCTCTTCCCGTACCTTTCTGACGCCAGGGCTTCTTGCCGCCGCCGGAAACCTCTGTGCGGGTGAGAGTGGACTGTGTACCCTGTCTCTGATTAAGGAGGTACGCTCTGACCGCCGCGTGAAGAACCGCTTCGTTCACCTCGGCGCCGAATACGGTCTCATTCAGCTCCATAGAACCGACTTCCGAGCCCGCCATATCAACTACTTTAATGTTCGGCATTACTTATTCCTCCTTATTACTTGCATTTTACCGTGTCGCGTATGAACACGATTCCGCCGCGTGCACCGGGAACAGCGCCCTTTACGGCGATTATATTCTTTTCGGCATCGATTTTGGCGACCTCAAGGTTGAGGACTGTCACCTGCTCATTGCCGTACTGTCCTGCCATGTGCTTGTTTTTGAAAACTCTTGAAGGAGACGAGTTGGCTCCCATCGAACCGACTTCGCGGTGGATAGGACCGGTACCGTGCGTCATTCTCAGGGTGCGGTTGCCCCATCTTTTGACAGCACCGGAAAATCCGCGACCCTTGGTCATGCCGGTAATGTCGACCTTTTCACCTGCAGAAAACTTGTCCGCGGTGACGGTTTCGCCAAGTTTGTATCCGGAAATGTCCTCAAGCCTGAACTCTTTGAGGTGCTTCTTCACCTGTCCGCCCGACTTTGCGAAATGACCCTTCTGGGGCTTGCTCGCCTTTTTATCAGAGACGGTGATGAATCCGAGCTGAACCGCTTCGTATCCGTCCGTTTCAACTGTCTTTACCTGAGTGACCGTGCAGGGACCAGCCTCTATGACGGTCACCGGGATAGCGTTTCCGCTTGCATCAAAAACCTGCGTCATGCCGATTTTCTTTCCTATGATGCCTTTTTTCATGTTAAAAGTTTCCTCCTGTTTTAGTTATTGGTTGGCACTGCCAACATGACGTAAAACTTTCTGCCGCGTCATTACAGCTTGACTTCTATGCTGACGCCCGCGGGAAGTTCGAGACTCATTATCGCCTCAACCGCCTTCTGCGAGGGCTTTATGACGTCGATAAGTCTCTTGTGGGTTCTGTACTCAAACTGCTCGCGGCTGTCCTTGTATTTGTGAACAGCACGAAGGATCGTGACGATTTCCTTGTCGGTGGGAAGCGGAACGGGACCGGAAACGGTAGCTCCGTTTCTCTTTGCAGTCTCAACGATCTTTTCAGCCGCCACATCTATCATCGCGTGATCATAGCTTTTCAGTTTGATTCTGAGAGTTTCCTTAACTGCCACTTGATTTTCCTCCTTATTATTTATGGATAATAGTAAGCAGGAACATCGCAGTACACGCTTCCGGGTGTTTCTTGCCGCTCCTTCATAAAACCGAATCTCGCGGACAAATTCCCGCGAAATCCGGGAAGGTTACAGGACGCGAAAGCATGACTTTGAATTCCGCCCGATTGATACGGACATACTCAGGCAAAATTACCCGCGCCCAGAAGGTTCCGAACGCGGCAACCTCTGCCGTCAACGCATCAAGCCTTGGTATTCTATCATAAAAGCTTCAGTAATTCAATACCTAAATTAAAAAAATTTCAATATTTACATTTTATTTACAAATCGGCCTTTTAAATCGCTGTTAGAATGATTTATCGGATAAAAAAATCCAAATTTTAGCATATTTTTCCAAAATTTACAAATAATAGACAGTTTGTTCATTGTTTTATCATCTGGTTTGTGGTACAATGAGTCTGGGCGACGGCACATGACGGGCACGACCGCAACGCACAACACAACAGTCATAATTTACGTCTGCCGATCACAATCACAGTCAAGAACATCAGACAATCTGCTCAAGAGGATGTGAAGATATGAAATCAACCGGAATAGTAAGACAGATAGATCAGCTCGGAAGAGTTGTTATTCCAAAAGAAATAAGAAATACTCTCGATATCAACGATCGGGATCCGATAGAAATATTCATTGACGGAAGTGACATAATACTGCGTAAGCATCAGCCTTCCTGCATTTTCTGTGGCAGCAACGAGAATATTACGTTCTATAAGCACAAGCTCGTTTGCCGCCAGTGTCTTTCTGAGCTTTCTGAGCTCACATAAAGATCCTTATGTAAGTAGTATCGATAAGTGCGTTGAAAAAGTGGCGCCGCGGTTTATGCGGCGCCACTCTTTTTTATATTACTGACATTACATATAAGAATATAATGTAGAAAACATCAGGAAATTTTACTATATACAGCCTGAATGCACCTTTTCATTCCTGACACTCCGGAGATTCAAGCTTTCAGCCACAGCATGATTTGCCTGGAGAATTATTTTTTTCTCTGAGATTCAACATTTCCTTTGCAGTCCTTGCCGTTGACTTTTCTGTTCCCGCTATTGACTTTTCTGTTCTTGTCACTACCTTTTCCGCCCTTGCCGGCATTTTTGTCTGATCTTCGTCTGCTCAGGCGTATAAATACAGCAGGAAGGAAAGAAACAAGAGTCCACAAAAGGTGAAACAGAATTATTGAGCGGGAATTAAGCAACGACACGTTTTGAATTGCAAGAGAGGAGGCGACAAGTGCACACCCGGCGGCAAATGAAGCAAATCCGGCAATCACGGCAGCTCTCAGCCAAAAAATACCCTTTGTACATATGGCGAGAGTGCTCATTAGCGCTTTGGTGCCAATCAGGCTTACAACAGGTCCTGACACCCTCTTTCTCATACGCCAGAGTTCACGGTCGTCGCGCTGTTTGACAAGACGCAGCGGAACATTCTGATAATCTATTTTGTCAGACATGAGCGTCGGCGTAATGTTCGGGTCAAGAGTGCGGACGGCTATGTATTTTCCGCTGTCGCATATATGCCGCATCGAGTCCCCGACATCAGGATCCATTGCGTAGTCGAAATCAAATCGTCCTGCAAGAGAATCAGAGACCGCGACATACATAAGAGCGTACCCGGTTTTCTTTTCACGATAGCTCTTCGGAAAAGCAATGCCGTATCCAAGAAGAAAATCGCGACTTCCTACAAGTACCCTTTCGTCGTTTATAAGAGCGTCTATTCCATCGTCGTATATCTCGTTTATTATTATGCCGTCGTCAAGCTTATATGATGGTATTGATTTAAGTATCGTCTTACTGACAGATGAATTTATCTCGTAGAAAACAAGAGCCGTGTATTCGAGTATCTTTTCTACATTTTTTTTGCCGAAAAGCACGATATTCACAAGACGTATGTTGCCCTGTGGAAAGATATCGTTGTCGGAAAAGCTGATTATCCCGTCACGCGACAGAGCGTCGAAAGCCGCCTCTCCCACTATTGCGCATGAGCGTTTCGATGCCACGTCGGCACAACAAAAGAGCGGTATTTCAAAAGAGACTGCACAGCAGAACGGAAGCGTCAGGAACAGGCATGCCGCAGCATAAGAGAGTGCGTCGACAAAACTCCCGCCTGTAAGGAAGGAGGAAAGAAAAACGACTGTTGCTGCCAAAAAAGCGATGAGCAAAAATATCCCGCAGAATATCTTTTTCTTACCGTACTTTCCTGTTTCAGAAAAATACCCGCTATAGAAGAGGGAGCGCTTTACGCAGTAGCTTTCAGTGTTCTCATCGACATATCCTTTGAAAGCATTTGATTCTGCAACCGACATATCAGCTGAAAGCGGACACAGTATCCTTTTGGGCTTTTCGGAGCTTATGACAGCAAATGTTTTTATTTCTCTGAGCAGTCGCAAAAAAGTTCTCACTTTACAGAGAAATACAAACAAGCAAAATACAGCGCCGAAAACCATTTTCGGCTGTCCGCCGGACAGAAAAGACAGAAGAAGATAAATCACAGAAACAGCAAAAAGAGGAATAACAGCGCTTTCAGGCATTGGCCTTGCCTTCAGGAGCATGAAAAAGCCCTCATATGCTTCTCTGAGACAAAGCCAAAGGGCTGCCAAAGAGATAAGAAGGGATACAAGAGAGGCGACAAGAGGATTTACCGCAACAGAAAGCAGTCCTATTCCGAAAAGATCAAGATTTTCAATAAGAAACGCCGCTATAAAAAGTATTGCGGCTGCCGCCGTTCTGACTGTCTCATACTCCAGCTGGACTCTGTAACCGGATTTTATATATCCTGTCTGAGAGTGAGCCGTATATTCACGGTTTGCGCGACCCGCTTTAGGCACGCTGTCGCTTTCCTGTATATTCTGAACGCTCTCATCCTCAATCGGAGTGCTGATTTTTTTTCGTTCTTTCTTTATATTCTCTCTATTATCAGAAAAACTGTCGGAAGCAACATCCTGCTCACCGTTAATATCAGAGTCAGCAGTGTCTTGGCTGACGGCTGTACGGGTAGTCGTTTTGTCGCCATGCTGTGAGTCTGCCCCTGTTTCAGCATTGAAATCGTCTTCCGAACCGTTTTGATCATTCGGTTCTTTTTCACTTAAAGCAGCCTTACCTTCCGGCAAAATATCGCTGTCATCGTATGTCAGATATTTTTCATCAGCGTCTTTTTGTATTATTTCCGAAAAGCCGAAAAGTTCCGCTATATCAAGCTCTGCAAGTTGATCATCAGAAAAAGTATCGATCGCAAAGTTATAGTAGTCATCTTTATCCTCAATGTTCTCTTCGTCGTCTTCGTCGTCGGCGTCTTCATCGTCGGCGTCTTCGGCATCGTCGTCTTCATCGTCGGCGTCTTCGTCGTCGGCGTCTTCATCGTCGGCGTCTTCGGCGTCGGCGTCTTCATCGTCGGCGTCTTCGTCGTCGGCGTCTTCATCGTCGTCGTCTTCATCGTCGTCGTCTTCATCGTCGGTGTCTTCGTCGTCGGTGTCTTCGGCGTCGGCGTCTTCATCGTCGGCGTCTTCGTCGTCGGCGCTGTGTTTGTATTCGACAGAGTCTTTGCCCTCAGTATCATCGGAGTCATCAGATGCAGAAGCATCGCTGATATAGGAAGCAAAATCGTCTGCATTACGGTCAGACAGGCAGCCGGAAGAACTACCTGCATCATAATTCACCCCAGAAAAGCCGTCTTTTTCCGCGCCTCGGATATTCACATTTCCGATCATATTGTAATTTTTATAGTCCGGTATTATTGGAGAATCATCAAATTCAAGCTCTTCATATCCGTCGTCCTCGTTTTCATCAACGGCATTTTCCTTCTTCTCTGACAATGATTCCCTGTCATGTCCGTTTTCATCAGGCTCTGAATTGGCAACTTTCAGCTTTGTCAGAATATCCTCAAATGTGAGTGAATCGTCGGAAGACTTTTTTGGCGACGGTTCGTCGGAATATGAATCTGAGGAAACTTTTTTAAGAAGGCGCTCAAGTATTTCTTCTGGCTCGGATTTTTTTTTGCTGCTACCCATCCTTATCCCCTTCATGTATAGAAAAAACTGTTGGCATAAAGCTTCCCATTATGAATTTCTCTGCTTCGCGGCGCCGGCAAGTATCACAGATGCAGCGCAGGACACATTAAAGGAGTCGATTGGTCCATACATGGGTATCGAAACAAGAAAATCACACTTTTCCTTTACCAGTCTTGACAAACCGTCTCCCTCGTTTCCGAGTACTACCGCTATCGGGCCTCTCATATCAGATGACCATAGCGATGTTCCTGATGCGTCGGCTCCGTAGACCCATATCCCATGCTCCTTCAGCTTGTCTATTGCAGACGCAATGTTTGCAACTTTGGCAAATTTCATATAATTTACTGCGCCGGCAGAAGCTTTCACTGCCACCGCAGAAAGAGGTGCGCTCCTTCTTTTGGGAACTATTATACCGTTGGCCCCGCAGCAAACAGCGCTGCGTATGATAGCTCCGAAGTTATGTGGATCGCTTATCTCGTCACATACGACAAAAAAAGCAGGTTCACTTTTATTCTCAGTTTCTTTTATAAGTTCGTCTATACTCAAATATTCGACACAGCATGCAAGAGCTGCTACTCCCTGATGTGCGCCTTTTGCAGTAATTTCGTCGAGCCTTTCCTGGGATATGTCCACAAACGGAATTCCTTTTTCGGAAGCAAGAGCGGCTATTACGCGAAGCGAACCTTCCCTGTCGTTGCGTCTGATAAATATTTTTTCTATATCCCTGTCACTTTTGAGAGCTTCTATAACTGCGTTCCGACCGTATATTATATTTTCATCTGTTTGAATGCTGTCATGTGGGAAGTTTTTTTCATTTACTTCTCTTGTATAATCAGACATGCGCCTTGCAGAACCGGTTTTTTCACCGGAACGGTATTTTCTTTCGCCATTTTCTTTTTTATTGTTTTTGTACATTTTTACAATTTCCGTCCTTTCAGTTTACAGTACCCGCGCCATTCAAAAAGCAGAAAACAAAATAATCCATTATACGACCATGAAAAACAAATTCAGGGCTCAGATATCTTATGTTGTGCCGGACATGCGTCCGTACCGTACAGTGCAGAGGGCACATTCAAATAAACGATATATAAATAAGCGCAGCGATCGATATCTTAATGAGCGGCAGTTGAAATTTAAATAGGTGCAGCAGTCAGGCGGATAAAAGCAACACAACATCGGTGCCTGCGTGAATACGCGCTCAAACCGCATTTGCCATATAAACAAGCACAAAAGGACACACCGCGTGCGCAAGACAGCGCAGTCGCCGGTGTGTCCTTTTTTCAGCCATTTGAAGTCAGATAACAGCACTCAACCGCAAGGCAGCACTGTCGAACCGCCGCAAGATTACTGCTGGGCAGCCTTAATGGCAGCAAAGCACTCGCTGCAGTAAACGGGTCTGTCGCTGCTGGGCTGGAAAGGAACTCTCGCGGGTCCTCCGCACTTAGCGCAAACCGTTTCAAACATTTCCTTGGGCGCCTTGCCCGCGTTCTTACGGCTGTCGCGGCACTTCTTGCATCTCTGGGGCTGGTTCTGGAAGCCCTTTTCCGCGTAGAACTCCTGTTCACCCGCGGTAAAGACGAAATCCTCGCCGCAATCCTTGCACTTCAATGTGATGTCCTGGTACATGATTAACTCCTCGCTTTAAATAAAAAATGGTAATTACCCCGGACGGACTTTAACCGTCACCTTTGCACTGCTACAACGCTCTTACTTAAGCTACATCGGGCATATACACGTATAAAGATCAAAAGATTCGAAATACGCGGTTATTTGAATCGAAAATATAATAATAACTATATAATGGAATATTTATCCTTGAGCTTTCTTTTGATCCGATATACTGCATTATCAACCGATTTTTCGCTCCTGCCGAGACGGCGGGCGATTTCTTTATAAGTGTAAGAGCTTTCCGAGATATAGAGGGTAAGCACCTTATACTCGTAGCGCGAGAGAAGTTTTTTAGCATCTTCGCCTAACGCGGACGTGAGCAACTCGCTCTTCCGTTCACCGGCAGTGCCGACTTCCTTAACTGGATTAATATTGCTCCGCGCAACAAACTTGCGCCGCATCGAAATCATTTTGTTCTTTATGCACACCTTGGCATAAAGCCCGAAAGTCACTTTATTTGCTATACCGAGGTCATATCTTCTGGCAGCCTCGCTCAATGCACAAAGCGCTTCCTGCTCCAGATCATCTGGATCGACGTCCGGAATGGTCTTGCTGAAACTGCGAACCATTTTTTTTACCAACGCGCGATAATCCTCGCACAAACGGGAAAAAGCAACATCATCGCCCTGTTTTACAGCAGAAAGCGTGGCATAAAGCCTTTCATCAATATCCAAAAAGCACCTCAACGGCATAACCGCTTGTAGATGAAAACGACCGCAAAGGCCGAAAAACGGGGATAACTCGCCTTGTTGCGCGAGCACACACTGTAATGCGACAGCACCGATACAAGAAAGTGTCTTCCTTTGGTAACGATAAAATGATAGAACAAGTACACTTCTGTCATGGACATGAAATTTCTGACAACCCAGGACTCCGCAACGCACTTGCCTGCCAATAAAAACAGACCCCGTCAGACTACTGTAAGTCATTATAACACAATTTTACATTTTGTCAACACTTTTTTTTATTTTTTGAGTGCAATATGACAGTAAAATACAGGATAAGAATCTGTTCTCTGTAAAAAGACGCTTATCGAGCCGAGACAGGCTTTGATAAGCGCCATACAGCGAGATTAAGCAGCGTTTGATTGTTTAAGAGACAGATTCCGCAGGCTGAATTCATTGCGATAAATTAAGCACATCAGTTTAACAAAAAATCAATCTCACCGGTCAGCAGAGCAAGAACCCCCCGGTAAACCACCTCCGGCCTGTCATTAAAGTTGTATCTCATAAGATTGAGCTGATTTTCATTCTCCACGGTTATATTTATTTCAAGTATCGGCTCTTTTTTGCTTAATATACGGCATGAAAGATCAAATTTACCGTCAGCACGCGATTTGAAGCTCGTCTCTATACTGTTTCCGCCGTTTTTGAATGAAATCAGACGCAGCGCGCTCTTAAGACTTTTGTCTTTTATATACCGTTTAAGATCGCTTGAGAGATTTTCGGCAATATGTATGCCGCGGTCGGAAATAATGTAATATGACTTTGAATTTTCAACTATCTCTATCACATTCCCGCTGTCAAGCAGCTCGGCAAAACACTCTGCAAAATCTATAGGTCCGACTATTCCATCCTGAACCACAATATCGTTTATGTCAGCGTATTCCATAGGCTGATTTATATTGTTGAGAAGGTAGAGTATAAATATTTTTATATCATTTTTTTCGGTCAATTGTGTGGGCTGCATTTTAAAAACCTCTCAGAACGAATTAAAATGCCCTTGTTGCAAAAAGACCTGAATTCCCCGCGTTCGGCAGGGGAATTCAGACCTTTTGTAACCTGGCATATTATTAGTAGAAAACCACCTGAATCACAGGAACAGAGCTGTAAGAATGTATGTTTCACAAGCTGTCCGGACGATTTCAGGTACAATTCACGCCTCTCAGGCAGCCTGCTCACTTTCCTCAGGGTCGGTAGAAGGAGCCTCGGTAACAGGCTGTGTTTCTGTAGGAACATAGTTGTCGTAAGTCGCCTCGGTGAAAATAGTATATCCGAAATAAGACGTCGTATAGTCGTCAAGCTCGTCAGAAACTATATAAGCATTCTGATAGTAAATAACCGGCGTTACAGGCATATCGGTCAGAAGAAGTTCTTCTGCCTCATGGAGAAGCTGTGCTCTCTTGGCAGAATCGGTTTCAACGAGCGCGCTCTTCATTATCTCATCATACTCAGGATTGTAGTAGCCTGTAACATGGGTCATAAGCTCATCAAAATTCGACGTTCCGGAAAAATCATAAGCTCTGCCTGAATACACAGCCGCAAACTGGGCAAGGGCGGCAAATGCATCGGTCGAGTGCATATTAACGTCGTAGAATATTACATCAAAATCGGCGTTGTTATAAGCATCGTTATATCCGTCATGCAACAGTCCTTCGTAAATAACTACGTCCTGCCACACCTTTATTATGGCTCCGTTCTCGTCTCTTTCGTCTGTGGCAACAAGCTCACGCTCGGTGTAGTTGGTAAGGTTGTAGCCGTATATCCTGATGCTGACGTCAAATCCGAGTTTCTCCCATTGTTCAACAGCGTACTGTGCAATCGTTATATCCTGCTCGGTTGCCCTTACGGAAATACTGAAGCTTCCGGATGTCACACCGGCGGATTTGAGAAGAGACTGGGCAGTTGCAAGATCCTGCGTAGTGGAAATTCCGTAATCGCTGTTTTCCTTGAACGATGTTTTTCTTGTCGTCTCAAAGACACCATCGGTTATGAGTGTATCGGCAGGCTTGGCATACTTCACCATTTCTGCTATTGCCTTTCTGTCAAGGGCAAGTGAAAGAGCCTTTCTGACATTTGCATCGGCAAAAAGCTCGTTGTCAGTGTTGAAATAGAAGGAACCGGTTATCATCATATCCTTAAGGACCACTTTCCCGTCGTACGACTGGGGGAGACCTCCGTTATAAAGTATCGTTCCCTCGTCATACATTTCGACGTATGCATCCTTGGATTCAGTTATCTTGGATATGTAGTCTGCGGCGTACTCTATACTGTACCTGTCCTGCACCATTTGACTGACGCGCTCGTCAACCATTTCGTTAACAGCCTCTTCAAGTGCAGAAGCGCTTCCGTACGAATTCTTTTCCTCATCAGACATCGCTGCAAGTATCTGCTCTCTTACGTCGTCGGCAGGAGCAACCCCATGCTGCTGGCGGTACTCTGAAATGAATTCAGACATCTTGTCATCGACAAAATCAGCCACATCGTCATTTCCATACGTCATGTTGACTACTATTCTGTAAGGAACGACATATTTGTCAAGGTGATTGACGCTTTCGTTTTTATCAGGATCAAGGTAATAGCTCGTGTTGCGTTCAAGTGTCATGGAGGGACGCATCGTCGTACCTTCTGCAAGTGAACCGAAGGACACTCTTCTGAGGAAGAAAGGTCCGTTGGTCTGCATTATTGCGGGCAGAGTAGACCAGTCATTTTCAGTCTGTGTTTCTCTGTCATATATCTTGTTTATAACGTCCCGGCGTATGGGGTAAAGTGCAACAGAGGCGCAGTTGCGCAGGAAAGTATCGGGATCTGCCCAATCCTCAAGCACGATCGTCAGAGTATCACGCGTAGACGCCGTGACACCGAGGTCGGAGAGTGTGAGCACACCGTTCTTTACATCAACCGCGTTCTTTATAGAGAACAGGAGAGAAGCCGCCTCGCAGTTGAATTCCGGATCAAGTATGCGCTCCCAGGAGTCGAGAAAATCCTCAGCGTCGACAGATTGCCCGTCGCTCCAGGCAGTATCCTTGAGCTTTATTTCAAGCACCTTCTCGCCGTCACGGTTGGTATATGTCTCCCAGCTGTCGGCAAGAGCGCCCTTTACCCTGCCCTTACTGTCGATCGTTGTAAGCCCCTGATAAAGCAGGGACATGAGTTTTGCGCTTGCATCGTCCGCATATGCCACCGCAGGGTCGAAACTGACAGAATAGGGCATGTATATTTCGATCACCGCTCCGGGATCGTCTTTAGTCGCGCCGCTGCATGAGCTGAAGACTGCTATAACTCCCGCCATGATGAGCACGGCAAGAATTATCGAAAACGCTTTTTTGAAGTTTTTCAAGATATGATCCTCCTTGGTTTTGTGCGGTCGGATAAGGGGCGATTACCTTACTCAACGTAAACACGTAAATCGCCGTAATCGGGGGCTTGACCGTCACTGAAAGGACATGCGCACGCGCGCACGCCTGCAAGCCCTTTTCTTTTACTTGAGTATTATATCATCAATCCCCGCTTTTGGCAAGAGATTATTTCCCGATAAACACATGTTTTATTTATTTCGTGTTCTTGCACAAAAGTGCGGTCCTTTTTTGTTTATTATACACATTGCTTATTTACAATAAATTTACAATATCGTCGATATTTACCCGTTGTATTTCACGCTTTGTGGCAAAAATCCTTATGTAAAACACAAACCACAGCTTCCGGAAATAAACTGCAGAAAGGTGCAACACATGGTCAACTATTCTGAATACGCACGGACAGATCTTGCTGCCGAAAGCGGATGTGTGACGCAAAAAACGCCGTCCCCAGGCGTGAAGGTCAGAACTTCATCCACACGCGGCACGACAACACTTGATGTCTGTATAACAGACGGCCGCGGAGAAAAGGCAGTCGGAAAGCCGGTCGGAAATTACGTCACCATATCATTCGGACCGCTTTGGCAGGAAGAACCGCCGCATATACGAGGTTCAAATTCCGCCGAAGCGGGCGCGCATACCGAAAACGAGGTCGTCGTTGAAATAATGAAAACGCTCTCAAGGCTGATAAATGAAAAGGTCAGAGGAAAGAAGCGGGTCCTCGTCGCAGGAATAGGCAACCGTGAGTTTACAGCGGATTCAATAGGTCCGCTCTGCTGCGAAGAGATACGGGTCACCTCGCATCTTGCTGACGAAGAAACGGGGATACCGCTTTCTGCCTTTTGCCCCGGTGTGGCTGGAAATACGGGTATAGAAAGTGCAGAACTCATCAAAGGTGCTGTAACTGCGAGCAGGGCAAATGTTGTGATTGCAGTCGATTGCCTGGCGTCAAAGAGCGTGGACAGACTCATGAGGACGGTTCAGATATCAGACACCGGGATAACGCCTGGTTCAGGTATAGGAAACCGACGACATTCGGTTGGCGAGGAAAACATAGGTGTTCCTGTAATTGCTGTAGGAGTGCCAACAATAGTGGATTCGTCAACTCTCATATACGACCTGCTCGAAAAGAGCGGCGCAGAAATTGACCGAAGGCTTTCAGAGATTCTTGAAAACAATCGCAGCTTTTTTGTAACGCCTAAAGACTGCGACGCCGCGGCAAAAAAGCTTGCTTCCATAGTGGCAGCCGCTATAAACCTGTATGCTATTTCGGAATACGAAAGTAAAAATCAAAATATTAATATTAATTGAGACGGTATATCGGCGCCCAGACAATAACGGGGCCTGAATCCGCCGGGGAGGAAAGATGAACGGAACGCCCATGAATGAACGAAACAGGACAAAGATATTCAGAATACTCATGTGTATAATAGCGCTTCTCGCTTTGATATGCGCCTTTACCTACATGGTTCGAAGCATAATTATAAGCGAGAATAACACAAAAAAATTCCTTGCCGAAGCCTTTCTCGCTTTTGCTCCGGGTCAGAGCATGACAACCGATGCCACAAAAGACAGTCAGGACAAACCGACCGGTACTGATGAAGACCCTGATGTGACTGATTCATCAAACGCGGGAAAAACTGAAAAAGTGGAAATCGTATCTGCAGATTTATCAGAAACCGAGGCGACCATAAAGAACTATACTCTGTCAGACGCCGATGTATCACGCCTTCCTGGCTACGAGTTTCCGTTTTCCTGTGATCCGGTAGCGCCGACCGTTCTCATAATCCATTCTCATCCTGACGAATGCTACTCTCCCGATGGCGCAACACAGGCGGACCGCAATTTTCCCTTTACGTCAGAAGAAAAAGATGAAAATATATTTGCCGTGGGAAAAAAGATTTCCGAAGTCCTTTCTGCCGCAGGTATAATAACCATCCATGCCCAGGAAAGAATAGACGAAAACACAGTCGGAAGCTCGGCGCAGGATGTGATAGACAAGTATCTTGCCAAATATCCGACCATACGCTTTGTTCTCGACGTACACAGAGACGGCGTTTATACACAGGACAACCGTATAGTACGTTCAGTCGGATATATTGAAGGCAAGGCGGGAGCGCAACTGATGTTTGCAGTCGGAAGCAATCCGGGAGGCGGTATAAACTACACAAATCTTGCCGCGGCATACAAGCTTACCGATATGATATGCAATATAAATCCCGGTATCATGCGAAGCATTCTGCTGAGGCAGGAGACCCTCAGCCAGCAGTACGCGCCGTGTTCTCTTTCGCTGTATGTGGGTACAACCGGAAACAGCCTTTCCGAAGCGGTCCGCTCGGCAGAATTGTTCGCAAAATATTTTGCCATGTTCATTATAGGAAATATGTAAGGCTGCACTTTAACAGAGCCGTGCCGCGGTAAATCTGCCGATAAAGTCAAAATAACACGCACATCAGACCAAAAGGCACAAATACTTTCTCGTATCTTTCCGCAAACACGCCATATACAGAAGCGCGCGGAGCAAAGCTCTGCGCGCTTCTGATTTTTATATTTTTGTATTTTTGTATTTTTCGTATCCTGTCTATGCCGATGCTTTGGAGTTGGTTCATACGGCATCACTTGTGCGTACAACACACAAATTTTAAAATCACCCGCATCCTAAATACCGCATTTTGCTCTCTGTCGTGACTGTCCTTAACCGCCGCATATTTTACCGCTTTTCTCTTATACCGCGCCGGCGTTTGAACTGCTTTGGCAGCACGCACACAGCATATCATTCACACATCAAACTCAAGTATCTTTCTAAAAAGAGCCACGTGATTGTTGTATCTCTGCTCATCCTGCTTGTTGTTCTGTATCGAAGAGACAAAGGACCTGACGGCCATACAAACCACAGTGTCCTCAGGAAGCTCTGAAAAGACCGAGTAGTATTGACCGAACTCGGTGTCCTTCAGATAGATCCCGTAATCGTCGAAAGCATTTTCCGGCTTTTCTCCGAGTATGTCCGAAAGAGGTGCAAGTATTCCCTCATCTCTGAATATTTCGTACATATACTTGTCGATAAAACAGAGCGGCGTCGTACCGCCTGACAGATAGAAGCGCGCCTGCTTCACCGCTTCAGCGCGGAGCGCCGGGTCATAGTAAACCTGATCGTTCTCTTCTGCCGCCTCCTGCTTAAGCTCCTCAAGCTGCTCGTCAGATAGAATAACTATCTTCGTAAGCTGTACTTCAACCTTTCCGTCTCCGTTTAGATCTCCGGCTTTCTGTTCAAGAATGTCCTCCATTGCGCTTACTGCGCTGTCGGTAAGCACAAGCGGCCCGATGTATACGGCATTTATGTCCGGGTCTGTCTTCTTTGCCATCTGGACCGTACATGCTATGACAATAACGGCAAAGAAAAGTATTATCACAGTCGGCCACTTGTAATGATACCAATAGTTATCCAGCCATTTTATTACTTTTTTCACGGTTATCTCCATGCCGCTGACGCAGCTAAAACACATATTAAAGTGGCTTTCATAAAGAACGCGCAACAGATCATAAGCACAATATACATGCAGCAGCATACCGCGGCGAACACTCAGGCGAACATGCTACGGCGGGTCAGTCCTGCAACAAACGACAGCATACCCGCAAAACCACGTTTTTCATATTCAGATTTATCCGGATTCAGATTTATCCGGATTCAGGTAAGTCCGGAAAATTCCTAGAGTCCGGCGCGAACAGGTGAATAAAAAGCTCCCTCCGCTTTCCGGCAGGAAGCGGTAAATACTTCTCAGTAAAGCTTGGCGCCGGCAGGGATATGGTCGTCCACCATAAGCAGGTGGAGCTTGTCCTCCCCTTCTTCTTTGTGCAGAGCGCTTATCAGCATGCCGCACGACTCAACACCCATCATGGCTCTCGGCGGAAGATTGGTAATAGCTATACACGTCTTGCCTATCAGCTCCTCTGGCTCATAGTAGCCGTGTATGCCGCTCAGGATGGTTCTTGTCACGCCGCTCCCGTCGTCCAGTGTGAATTTCAATAGCTTTTTGGATTTCGGAACAGCCTCGCAAGAAAGCACCTTGACTGCCCTGAAATCAGAACGGCTGAAGGTTTCAAAATCGACGAAGTCTTTGAACAAAGGCTCGATCTCCACCTTCGAAAAATCTATCTTTTCAGGCTCTGATTTTACCGTGCCGGAAGCAGAAGTGTCACACTCAGCGCCCTGTTCGCTTCCGGGGTTTCCGTCCTTGACAGGTTTCATTGTGGGGAACAGAATAACGTCGCGTATCGAAGGCGCATTCGTGAGCAGCATGACAAGACGGTCGATGCCTATTCCGAGACCGCCCGTAGGAGGCATGCCGTATTCCATGGCATTGAGAAAATCCTCATCCACTCCGCACGCCTCGTCGTCTCCGCGTGCCTTCATCGCCGCCTGATATTCAAACCTCTCCCTCTGGTCTACAGGATCGTTGAGCTCAGAAAAAGCATTCCCGTGCTCCCTTCCGAGAATGAACACCTCAAACCTTTCGGTATACCTGTTGTCATTTGGATCTTTTTTTGCAAGCGGAGAAATCTCGACCGGATGACCGGTTATGAAGGTCGGCTGTATCAGCTTGTCCTCGCAGTATTCCTCAAAGAAGAAATTCAGGATATCACCTATGCCGTGCCTGTCCTCGTACTTTATGCCGCGCTCGTCTGCAAGCCGTCTTGCCTCACTGAGCTCAGTAACCGACGTGAAATCTATACCGGCATATTTGCTGACCGCCTCTGTCATAGTCATGCGTGCAAATTTGCTTTCCAGGTCTATTGTGTAATCCCCGTACCTGACAACAGCGCTTCCGAGTACTTTTTTAGCCACCGTTCTGAACATATCCTCGGTAAGCTCCATCATGCCCTCGTAATCGGTATACGCCTGATAGAGTTCAAGCAGGGTAAACTCAGGGTTGTGCCTTGTATCCATACCCTCGTTTCTGAACACCCTGCCTATCTCATAAACGCGATCGAATCCGCCCACGATAAGCCTTTTGAGATGAAGCTCCAACGCTATTCTGAGATACATGTCTATATCAAGAGTGTTGTGATGCGTTACAAACGGCCTCGCCGCCGCGCCACCCGCCTGCGTGTGAAGTATCGGAGTCTCAACCTCAAGAAATCCGCGGCTCTCAAGATACGAGCGTATCTCCGAAATTATCCTTGAACGCTTTATAAAGGTGTCTTTGACATCAGGATTTACAATAAGATCAAGATAGCGCTGACGGTAACGCAGGTCGGTATTTGTAAGCCCGTGATATTTTTCGGGCAGCGGAAGCAGGCTTTTTGACAGCAGCACTATCTTGGACGCATGGACAGATATCTCCCCCGTCTGCGTTTTGAAGACAAACCCTTCCGTCCCGACTATATCGCCAATATCCCACTTTTTGAATGAGGCATAGCCCTCTTCTCCGACATCGTCCCTTCTGACATATATCTGAATACTTCCCGACGCATCGGCTATGCTTGCAAACGAAGCCTTGCCCATGATCCTGCGGCTCGTGATTCTTCCGGCAACCGAAACTGTGGAGGCTTCATATTTTTCGTAATCAGATTTTATATCTGAGCTTTTTGCGGTAACATCATATTTTGTTATGACAAAGGGATCCTTGCCCGCCTTTCTCAATTCAAAGAGCTTTTCCCTGCGTATTCTGAGTATTTCAGAATACTCCTTTTCCTCAGACGCATCCATTGCATTCTGATTCACACTGTTGGCACTGCTGTTATTCATAATTTTTTCTGTATTCCTTTCGTACTCGCAGACAGGTTCAGAATATAAGAAGTTGTCACGTCGCCAGTAGCGTACCTCATCTGCGCAAGCTGTCTTCCGGCGCTGTCCGCTCCGGAAACTGTAAAAACAAAATCCCGCCCCTTGTGGCGCTCTTACTTTCTTATGCTTACTATTTTAAGAGTTATCGGTCCTGCGGGAGTCTCAACCGGAACATCATCTCCGGTGCGTCTTCCCATAAGAGCCTTTCCGATCGGAGACCGGTCTGAAATCTTTCCCTTGAGCGGGTTGGACTCGGTAACTCCTACCATTGTATACTCGAATTCTTTTCCGTTATTCAGGTTGACAACGCTGACTATGGCGCCTATATTTACGGTATCGGTCTTTATTTCGTGATCTTCTATGACCTGAACATTTTTGAGTATTTCTTCAAGCTCCTGTATTCTCGACTCCACTCTTGCCTGCTCGGTTTTGGCCTCGTCATACTCGCTGTTTTCTGAAAGGTCGCCGTATGAAAGCGCAAGCCTTATAGCCTCAACTACCTCGTTTCTCTTTACTTCCTTCAGAAAGTTGAGCTCATCCTTAAGATTTTTCAGACCCTCGTTAGTTACTTTTATTTCGTTAGCCATGTTAACACCTCTGATAAATCATTTCGTTAAATTTATTTGATGGATTTGTTTATACCATTCAAAGATTGAATATGCACAGGGAAAATCCGCTTTCAGTTTCAGCTTTGCCGGGAATTATCCCGCGCGCTTCTCATTCGCTTCTCATCGGCTTCCCGTGCACCTGAAAACAGTTTTCACATGCTGCTTTTTTCACATACCTTTTCACATGCTGCTTCTTCACATGCCGTGATATCTCTGTAAACATACCTGCCGGGTGCACAGACCGCGCTGCCGGAATTCATATACAGCATGCTGACCAAGCAAAGACTCGTCGTTGTCACTGCTCCGTTCCGCTCAGCGCTTCAAGCGCCGCAAGAATGACCGCGTCCTTTTCATAGCCCTCTATACCTGTATCGGCAGTAGCGTCGTCTTCTGCCTTTATATCGGGAGCTATCCCGACCGGACCGTCTGTGGAAACATCGTAATTCACGCCGCAGGGCGGATTGTAATACGCAGTCGTGAGCTTCAGCTCTCCGCCGTCATCAAGCTTGTAAGTCGCCTGCATACAGCCTTTTCCGTAGGTATTCTGCCCGACTATTGTGGCAAGATCGTAATCCCTCAGCACCGCGGTAAACAGTTCGGCGGCACTCGCTGTTCTTCCGTCTGTGAGCACGGCAGCCGGTATGCTCATTTTGTGCTGGGCATACGCGGAATTATATATGACTGCCCCGTTGAGCGTAACCTCTATTCTTCCCACGGAATTATCTGTAAAATAGTAGTCGTTTGCATTCTCACCGCTGTATATTTCATCGCTGCTGTTTCTGTAAACTATCTCGGCGAGCTTGACACCGTCGCCTACAAGATAAGTAAGCATCGCGCTGACACTTGACAGCAGGCCTCCGAGATTTCCGCGAAGATCAAAAACAATAAAGTCCGCATTTTTCTCCGCCTCATCCACAGCTTCCTTGAACTGGACCGGCGCCGCATAATCAAAGCTGTTTATAGCTATGACCGCAAATCTTTTGCCGCAGTACGAAATATAGTCGAGAGATACCGTCCTCACCGAGTATTCCCTGACCTCGACCTGCACGTTGAGGCTTTTTCCGCTTCTGTCTACGCTCAGTTCGATAACGCTTCCCTCTTCCTTTGCAAAAAGCTCCTGGGCATCCTCAAGAAGGTTTTCAGAGTTATTACCGTCAAGCAGTACTCCGTCGGCTCCAAGAATAACGTCTCCTGCAAGCAAGCCTGCCTGCTCCGCCGGAGACCCTCCGACGACTTCCATTATGACTATCCTGCCGGACACGCTTGCCACGCGGATTCCTATACCTGTGGCAACGGCACTGTATGACGAAAAATACTCTTCATATTCCTCAGCGGTCATATACGAAGCATATTCGTCTGCTGTAAAATCTATGAATGCATCTATAAGAGCCTCGGTAAGCCCATCGGTGTCGAGCGTGAAAGCCGATTTATCCTCGTACATTTCTATTACCGCTTCGAGTCTTTCAATATCGAAATAATCGTCTGCGACTTCTTCGGTGGAGACTGTATCCTGAGTCTGCTGCGGTTCCTTTTGTGCAGAAAGCGGTCCCATGCAGACAGCGGCGGTGACTGTGACGCAAAGCAATGCTGTCACAAACACTGCGCAGAGCACAGGTAAAAGTGCTAAGTGCTTTTTCATTATAAATATACCTCAGAAGGGAGGTCACGGCGCATGAAACATCTCCGGAGTCTTTACTCTGCATAAGTGCTCGCATTCCTGCTTTGCACAGAACCGCGGTAAGAACACGAGTAGATAAAAGAGCGTTTTCAGGACAGGCGAAAACAGCGATATTGAGTCGATATGGGCCCTACACAACATCAACAGCCTGCCTTTCCGGCAAGCTGTTGTTTACTGTTGTAATGATGTTTTCACGGTCACTATCACAATACAAGCAAAAATACACTTGTTATGGAACCGCTTCCGGAAGCAAATGCGCCGCAGACCTGCGATATACGTTAAAAATTATTTCACTGACTTTGAAGAAAGATATTTTTTAACCATGAGAGCGACTTTGAAGGTTATGGCATGCTCAAACTCACGCAGGTCGAGGCCTGTGAGCTTGCGTATCTTCTCAAGACGGTAAACCAGCGTGTTCCTGTGCACAAAGAGCTTTCTGGATGTTTCCGAAACATTGAGGTTGTTTTCAAAAAACGCCTGTATAGTCATGAGAGTCTCTTTGTCGAGGCTTTCAAGCGGTCCCTTCTTGAAAACTTCCTGTAAGAACATCTCGCAAAGAGTGGTCGGCAACTGATATATGAGTCTGCCTATACCAAGGTTGTCATAGCTTATTATGTCTTTTTCGGTATCAAACACCTTCCCGACTTCAAGAGCAACCTGAGCTTCCTTATAGGAGCGTGCAAGGTCCTTGATATTGTTGACCACCGTTCCTATGCCTATTGAGACCTTGGTGTAAAATTCCGAGGAAATAGTGTCGGATATATTGCGAGCCACTTCCTCCATTTCCTTCATATCGTAGTTAGTCTTCACCTCTTTTACAAGGACGCTGTCGCGCTCGCCTACATTTATGACATAATCCTTGTTCTTGCCCGGGAACATGTTCTGCATGACGTCGTAGGGTATTATATCGTTCTTTCCGTTGAACTTGATCAGAAAAACTACCCTTGATACATCGGTGGCAAAATGGAGCTCTTTGGATTTTGCGTAGATATCGCTCGGAAGTATGTTGTCGAGAATGATGTTCTTTATGAACGAGCTCTTGTCATGCTTGTCGTCATAAAGGTTCTTTATATTGAGAAGCGATATTGAAAGTATCATAGAGAGCTTGTCTGCCACCTTGTCCTCGCCCTCAACAAAAACTATATACTCGTTCTTCGTCGCAGTGTTGAGTGACCTGTAGGTATATCCACCCATGACCACGACGTCAGAGGCGTAGGTCAGCTCTTCACGGACGCCCTGCCTTGCCTCTCCGATCCTTCCCAGCTCGCTGCACGAAATAACTATACCGGAATCGTCAATAACGCCTATAACGCGGTCTACCGCATCCTTCATCTGATATATGATGCCCTGAAACAATCTGTTTGACATATCTTTTGTCATTCCTTTCTTATTGGCTGCAGCATCGGTGCCGCGCGACAACTGCAGCGACTTCCGACGGATGCGAACGAGCAAAGCGGCAAAGAAGTGCAGTAGCACGCCTGTTTCATTCTCTGTCATCTGCGGCTTTTGTTCTATATGACGGTATTATACAACTGTTTTTGTGAGATTTCAATAGTATTTTTATTAGAGTTAACAAAATATTTACGTTTTTTTGTTTCTTTTTCAGATATTTTTTCAATATGCACAAAAATCAATATTTCAATGACATTTCGTAGAGAAAAGACACGGATGAGAGGACAAAGGACGAGGCAGTTTCTGTCCTCAGTATGCGATTGCCGAGGGAGCAGGTGTGCCCTCTGAAAAGCGCGGCTTCTTCCTCTGAAAGCCCGCCTTCCGGACCTATGAGGAAGGAGATATCACCCGGCTTTTTGTCGACCGGCAAGAAATCCGAAAGCATATTCCCATGTTCATTCTCATAGCAGGCAAATCCGACACAGGAAGCAAGTATCTTTTCAGCCGACACCGCAATATTCTCCGGCGGCATCACTTTAGGGACCCTGCCACGCCCGGACTGCTTGGCTGCTTCAAGAGCGATTCTGTTCCAGCGCTCAAGTCTTTTTTCTTCCTTTTCTCCTTTTACGACAGCTATACACCTGGATGATCTCACCGGAACGATCCGGCTCACCCCGCACTCAACCGCCTTCTGTATAATTGTGTCGAATTTATCCGATTTCGGAATACACTGATAAAGCGTTATAAAGCACGGCGGCTCTGAAAAGCTCTGACGCCCTTTTCCGCAGGACAGCAGCACGCACTGCGGGTTAATGCTCTCTATTGACGCGGTATATTCATATCCTTCCCCGTCGCAAAGAACAAGGGTATCTCCGACTGCCATTCTCAGCGAAAGCGCGATATGCCTTGCGTCTTCACCCTTTATTTCAACGGCACCTGAGGACATTCTGTCACGTTCAATAAAAAATCTCGGCATGTCCACCTCACGAAAAATACATGATAAAGAATACGTTATAAAAAATACGTGAAAATATAGAAAATCCGCTCACAGCGTCCGAGCGCACCGGCACAAGAGAATATCATACATGCATGCCAGCATCGCCATCCGGCTCATGATGCATGCCGGCTGTGCGAAGAACACACGTGCCGGACAGATTATAAACCCAAAAGTCAGCTTTGTCAACCGGAATTTGCCAAACAGTACAATAAAAGACAAGGGCGGAAAAGGGCAAAACGCCCTCTTCCGCCCTTCCGGAGCAGGTTTACGTTATATACAAATGCAGTATCACATTCTCCTGCCCCAGGCCAAGGGAACAGATCAGTTGACTATATCCGGCATATTGTCTATAAATATCCCGTATCCGGTCCTCGGTTCGTTCACCATAACATGCGTTACGGCTCCGACGATTTTTCCGTTCTGTATTATAGGGCTTCCGCTCATTCCCTGTACTATGCCCCCGGTCTGCGCAAGAAGCCTCTCATCCGTGACTTCAATCACAAAATTTTTGCTTTCTCCGTCATAGTCGGTTATTTTCTTGATCTGTATCTCATATTCGCCGATCCTGTCATCGGAAAGAGTGCATCTTATATACGCGGCTCCTTCCTTGACCTCGCTGCGTTCGGCGAGCGGAAGAGGGCGTGAAAGCTCTGCAGTGTCGTATTTTATGAGTCTTCCGCAGACTCCGGTTGCGGTATTATCACTTACAGTACCGCATATGGCGCTGTCAAAAAAGCCCTTTATTTCACCCGGAGCTCCTGCCTTTCCTTTTCTGACGGCTACGACCGACACGTCATACACGTTTCCGGAGCCAAACGGCATCAGCGCGCCTGTGTCGCTGTCGCATATTCCGTGTCCAAGACCTGAAAACCTGTTGTTAGCAGGATTGATAACAGTCACGGTGCCTATACCGGCACTGCTGTCTTTTACCCATATCCCTGCCTTATATTCACCACTCTGTACATCTTTTTCGGGACGAACGGTAAAATTTTTCCGCTCATCGCCGCGCAGTACGGTAAAAACACATTCGGTTCCCTTCGTCTCGCTCACCGCTTTTATGAGCTCTTCTGAGGAATCTGTGCTCTTTCCGTCTACCTCTATTATAACGTCTTTTGTTTTTATACCGGCAAGCTCAGCCGGACTCTTTTTTTCTTCAGTGCCGGTCCTTGAAAAGCCGACCACAAGTACCCCTTTGGTATTCATGCGCACCCCGAAAGCCATTCCTCCCGGAATAAGCATCACCTGTCCGTCTGCGTCGGTACCTTTTGAACAGTACGCGGTATCGCCTTGCGACATGACCGCCCTGTTAACAGAATATGTGTTCTGGCAAAATGCCGCATATTCGCTGTTCAACGCACCAGTAAGACCCAGAACCGCAACGAGGAAAAAAGAGAGAACCGCCGCGATGCCTCTTTTTCTGTTTTTATTGTTCATCGCATAAAACTGCTTTGACACCGTGAGTGGAAAAGCGGTCTGCCGTGCGTTTTCTGATTTTTCAAGATTTTTTTCGTATTTCACGTTTTTCAGGACATGCCCTTCAGAAAGTGTTTTCAGGACATGCCTTTTTTCTAAACATATTTCTCTCGTTAAAGTCAAATGCAAACGCAGAGAAATATTATTCCGTAAATTCCGAAAAATCTCAGTCACACGTTTTAAGACAGTGCCGTTCCTTTTGCCGCGGCGAGAAAGCGACCTTTCCTCGAAAATGCCAAAATGAAAAGCGGCGCTGTTTTTCCGCCCGTAAAAGTTCCTTAACATCTCCGCATATCGTCACATATCAGTGAGCTGCGCGGGGAATACTTATGCAGAGCATTTAACGGCACGGGCAGCGTCTGCCGTCCGCAGCGGAAATCTTTCGCACGAAAACATATAGCGCCGGTACCGCGCATAGAAATTTGCGTCGGCGCCGCATTTCAAAATTTATTTTTTTCACGGACGTGAATTTTATGCTTTGAAAATACTGTAATTGCTTGTCCGCAAAGCGCCGGACAAGTGATGCGCCAGCTCGTGACGGTCTTCAGACGCCTGACCCTGACTGAGCGTGCCTGACTCTGACTGAGCGTGCCCGACCCTGACTGAGCGCGCCTGACTCTGACTGAAAATTTTTAAAACATCCCGGTTTGCAAGTTCGACACCAAAGTAAAAAGCACTCTATCGCGCGCATCAGATACCTGACATGTGCGTCATATCTTCTGATTTGCGCCCACTACTGCAAGCTATGTGTTTCAGTATGAACATTGCGGCTTCATACACGACTGTGGTCAGATTTTCTGATATGTCGGTCTGTCCTGTAATACCGCTCGCTTTATCTGCACTGCTGTTTTACATATAAACATAAAGGACAGGCGTCCGGATAATTGTATCGGACGCCCGCCGCATATTATTTGGAGACTGATATACTATTTGGAAACCGATATTTTTTGTTTGTGCGATTTTTCCGAATGTAAAAACACACAGTGCCTTTATCCTTTCATCCGGATGACGTTCTGCATGCAGTATCCGGACTTGCTCTGACAGCTGACATATATCATTGTAACTGCTGCTGTATGCGCTTTGACCTTCACTTGTGGAGTTTCTCAACGGCAGTATGCTTCAGGCATAGGGCTTTGCGGACCGGAAGCCTCCGCAAAAGAGTTTTATCACGTTTTTGTCATATGATTCCCGAAAAAATACTTTTTTTGTTTTTGGGAATTATTAGTGCCTTCTTCCCTTCTGCTCCGCCTTTTTCACTGTTTGCCATTATGAGTGAATTTCTTGTAACGCGGTATTTTTTTGCTATATCCCACAAGCTCTCCCCCTCGCAGGGATAATATACTGTAAACGCCTTTCTGTCTTCGATTTTGCTTTTGCCCATTACATTTACTGTCCGCACGCACTTTTCGCGTCTGTTTTCCCATGTAAGCGACGATACGCTGACCGACGCCTGTGCAGAAATATTTCCTCCGCCGAGTGAAGCTGAGCAAGACTTCAGTGACATATCTGAAAGCCCTTCAAGCGCTGGAGAATACGGAACGCCCACGGGTACCGACAGAGGCATATCTATGTTCTCGCAAACCGTGCTGCCGTCGTTTTCCCTTATTATCACAGAGAGACTGACCTGTGCCGAAAGCTCCGCCCCCTTGTCTGCTCCCTCTGTAAGCGAGATGTTTCTTACGCTTCCTACGACCCCGATGACTTCTCCGTCCTCCTTGAACGGCGTCTGGCAGGCAGATTTTACAGCGCCGCGGTCCTGCCTGATATATGAAGAGTATTTTATCTCTCCCTGCTCCGGCTCACAGTCGTATACCACGGAATAGACGTCCTTTACTATTTCCGCCTCTTCAGCTGTGCATACAGAACAAAGCACGGAATATGAAAAATCAAGTTCGATGGTTTTTGCCTGACCAGCTGCGTCATCCGCAGGATAAAAAGATACTGTATCGCAATGCAGACGTGCAAAACAGCGGTCCTTTTCCGATACTCCCTCCGCCTCCATCAAGTATGACACCGGTATTTCATGTGTGGCAAAGCAAACTTTTTCACTGCCGTCCCTGTCTTCATATGTATAGGCATAGCTTACATCGGCAGATGCGTTCACAGCAACTGCGTTGTCACGTCCCTGCGCATCTGTATCGGAAAAGGTGATATTACAAAATAAAATGTCCTTAACGGCAGGCGTGCCGTCTATGCTTATATCGTCTCCGGATTCTATTCCGGACACATTGAAGCTTTTCATTTTAATAAGTGAGATTTTGTCTTTTTTTTCTTCAAATGTCATTCTGTCCGGATAGTTTATCGATTCCGGATATCCGGCTGAGCAGTCCCTGTTTTCCCATACAAACATTCCCGGATTTACCCTTGCCTTTATACCTATCTTCCGGGGATTTACAGAGCGCGCGCTCACCGAATCAAAACGCGGCATGAATACAATGTCGCTGTCTATGTCCTCTGCAACAGTTACATTTCCCTCAAAATCACAGCTGAATGTTGCGCAGCGTATTTCTTCTTCGTCAGTCACAAATCCGACGCAGAATTCCATACGCGCTCCGAACGAAGCCTTTGAGCCCGAAACATAACATCCGTCAGGCGACATTCTTCCGTTTGCAAAAAGTATGCGTTTTATATCTGCATACATGTCTGGAAGTATAAAATCCCTTGAGATATCGATCATTCCCTGCGTTCTGTCCTCCCTGCGCATGGGTATTATCTCAAATTCGTTGTTTTCCGTATTATCCACAGCAAAACTCCTTTGTAGCTTTTATAATTTGCGGTTTTATAAAAATATATGACGGCGCGCCGGCGTTTATACTCACATGCAGAATATACTTTGCAAAGCGCTCAGGCAGCGCGCATCTCTCCGGCATATGCAGGTTCATCAGATAAATTTGAGTATCACTCGGAAATGTGTGACATATCTGTACACATGCAATCCTGTATCTTGCACAATGCCGATTTTTCTATGCGGCTCACATAAGAACGTGATATGCCCAGAAGTGCGGCAATCTCGCGCTGCGTCATGGGGTCGCTGTCATCCAGACCATATCTCATGGTGATTATCTCTTTTTCCCGTTCACCGAGCACTGCGTTTATTATTCTTCTTGCTTTTGCGCCTGATATTTTGACAAAAATATCATCTGCAATAGTATCATCGGTACAGATGACGTCCATATATGTGAGCGGATTTCCGTCTTTGTCAACGTCTATCGTTTCATTTATCGAAACTTCGCACCTTGATTTTTTCAGGGCCCTGAAATGCATGAGTATCTCGTTCTGAAGGCATTTCCCGGCATAGGTTGCAAATCTTGTTCCGTTTGACGGATCGTATGAATCTATAGCCTTGATGAGCCCTATCGTTCCTATTGATATGAGATCCTCCTGATTTTTCTCGTTTGCAGAATATTTTTTGACAATATGAGCAACAAGCCTGAGATTGTGGAGTATCAGCTTTTCTCTCGCTTTGGCATCGCCTTTTTTCATTCTTTCGAAGCATTCCATTTCCTCCTGCGCCGAAAGAGGCGGCGGAAAAGAGTTTTTGTCTTCGACTCGCAGGAACATGAAAATCAGCTTTATAAAAGCCGAGATAAGCGGCATGGCATTCTTCCTTTCCTCCGGTACTGCCCCGGTTTTTGTCATGAGCTTGATGGACGTTATCCGATATATCCGATATATTTATATAACATTCTGCTTGTCTGCTTTCCGTTTTTTGTTTTTTTGTTGCCAAACACAGCTTTTTATGATAGACTAACGTATGGATTTTCGTTTTGATAAGGAGACATTTTGTGAACACCGCCGTAATAGACATAGGTTCAAACACAGTTAAATTCACTGTCTTTTCGGAAAGCGCAGAAGCCGTTTTCAGCGAAGCCAGACCTCTGGGGCTCATAGGGCTCACAGAGGCAGGCACGTCGTCTATAAGCAAAAGAGGCGTCGAGCTTCTTACAGAAACTATAGACAAATTTGTGCAAAGCGCTCTCTGCCACGGTTGCTCCCGCGGCAGCGTGTATCTTTTTGCTACTGCTGCTCTCAGAGCAGCCTCAAACAGCTCGGCCGTAAAAGATGCGGTGAGAAAAAAAACAGGATATGACATAGATATAATCAGCGGAGAAAAGGAAGCTGAGCTCTCATACAACGGAATGTTGTTTGCAAACAACTTCATTGCAGATACTGGATTTCTCACCGATTTGGGCGGAGGAAGCTGTGAGGTAATGCGCTTTGACAGGGTTAATGACCGGGTAAAAGCTATCTCCCTGCCATGCGGAGCACTCTCTCTTTATAAAAAATTTGAAAATGAAACCGACTGTAAAATTCCGGACAAAAGAGTGTTGTCGTTGATGTCAGGTTTTTTTGCGGGATTTGCACTGAGCGCAGCCGAAGAGCTGGCATACGACTTTACATCCGACAGCGCCTTTTACGCTCTGGGCGGGACTGTTCGTGCCATACGCTCTGTCTGCTTGTTTCTTATGAAAAAGCAAGAAATTCCGTTCGCCGGTTCGGTGATAAACGATCCCTGCGCGCCGTTTACAATAGGGCTTTCCGGACTGTCTGAGCTCGGTGTCTATCTTATGCAGGACAGACAGAGAGCTCTCCGCATTTTGCAAGATATCGCGCCCGACAGAGTCACTACCTTTGTACCGGGTATTGTAATATATACCGAGCTTTTGAAAAAATCCGGGCATAAAAATCTCACCGTCGTAGAAGGCGGAGCAAGAGAGGGATACTATATGATGCTCAGGAAAAATGCCGGGAAATAATATGTTTCCGCATCATGTCAGACGCAGATCAAGCGCGCCGCACAACGCCGGATATCATGGCTTAAAAAGACCGAACCTCTGATTGTCACTTTACCGGCTTAACGCAACTTTTAGTTTACGCAGCTGACGGCTACTTTGCCGCCGGTCCGCGCAGCTGACGGTTTATATTGCCGCCGGTCCGCCGGCGACCGGCTTACGTCAGGACGCGATTTCAGATCGGTGCGCGATGCGGTGTCTGAGTGTCTGTCGACGTTTGCACAATAAAACAGCAACGAATCTGACGGTATTTATGAGCATAGATCTATTCTGCACGTTTTAATTGCAGACGCATGAAGGCGCCAGATACCTCATGTTTCCAGATTTTTTCAAGTCTTTCCGGGAGGTTTTGAATTTTATGATAAAAGAGGCGGAAAAGCAGAGCCAGAGCAACATAATGGAGGGAATGATATCCTTCAGAGCCGTCGTGAACGGGATCGAAAACGGCGTGACAGACAGGAAAATAGAAAAAGTATTGGTATCAAACGAAAGAAAAGCCGCGCTTCGTTCCCACCTTTCTTACATAAGGGCAATGAGCGCGCAGCATTCGTTTCCTGTTGAATTTGTCCCGTCAGAGCATATAGATTCGATAGCTATAGGTACATCGCACGGCGGAATAATAACCGTATGCTCAGGCAGGACTATTCCGATGCTCAGCAAGGAAGAGCTGTGCGGAAAAAATTTTTTTGTTCTTCTTGACGGTATAGAAGACCCGTACAATTTCGGATACGCCCTGCGCTCAATATATGCGTCCGGTGCTGACGGAGTAGTTGTCGGCAAGAGAAACTGGATGAGCGCAGCCGGCGTTGTATGCCGGGCTTCCGCCGGAAGCAGTGAGCGCATGCGTATATACATATGTGAAAGCGCAGAAGAGGTCGGGCGGATCTTTTCCGGATCCGGATTCAGAATTGTATGCGCCGATATACCGAATTCCCGCCCGGTAGCAGATGCCGACCTGTCCGCACCTCTTCTTCTTGCCGTCGGAGGAGAAAAACGTGGTCTTTCAAAAGAGCTTCTCAGGCAGGCAGATGAGATCGTAAGGCTCGAATACGGCAGAAAGTTCAGCTGTGCGCTTTCCGCGGCATCAGCGGCTTCGATACTGTCTTTCTTTGTACTTGAAAAAAACAGGAGCGGAAATATTACAGGCTGTAATAAAACAGGATCTTAAAGTTCACCGCAAAGCCTCTGATGCGTACAATGTGCGTCTTTCAATGCCCGGACGAAAGACCGGTATATACCGTATATTTCGTCGGCATAATTAAAGACTCAGGGAACGCTTTTTCAAAATACATCCAACGCAACAGATGCAACCTAAGGTTGACATTTTTAAAGATTCAGTTCCGACTCTGGTGCTTTCAAAAATCCGCCGCGAGTGATATGCAAACTCCTGATTGACAAAAATCCGATGCGAGCGTATTTTACGATTGACGATTCTTTTTATAATTTCTTTCTTTGACGCTTTTTTGTTTTTTTTGTTTTTCGGGCTCAATCGATTTAAAAAAGCGCTTTGAGTCAATAATCATAACATAATGTCAACAGAAGCAAGACAACATATACTGTACAGAAAGAATATGAATCGAGGTACAGTATATGTCTTTTTTTGAAAGTCCCGCAGCGCTTTCCGGAAGCAATTCATACTTTGCCGCAATGAACACTCACAGGGGTTTTGTATCCCTTTTTACTGTGCTCTTTGACGGATATTCAAAAAACATAATAAAAGGCGGCCCCGGAACCGGAAAATCCTCCCTTATGAAAAAGATTGCGGCAGAGGCGCAAAGCAGGGGGATCGTGTGCAACAAATATTATTGTTCATCAGATACAAGGTCTCTCGATGCCGTCGCGTTGCCGCAACTCGGAAAGGTATTTCTTGACGGCACAGCTCCGCATATGACCGACCCGAAATATCCCGGAGCATCAGACAGTATAATAAACCTCGGCGAATACTGGGACGTCGGTATGCTCAGACGCCACACCGATGAAATTGTCAGGCTTACTGACTCTATAAGCGGTGAATATAAAAGAGTATACGCCCTTCTTGCTTCAGCCAAAGGCGCGGAGGACGCATATGATTTGCGCGCCGCGGAGATATTTGACCCAAAAGCGGCATCGGAAGTATCGAAAAAGCTTATAAAAAAACACCGCCCTCAGAAGGCGGGCGGAAAGGTGACATCGAAGCAGGTATGCGCCTTCGGCGTACATGGCTCCGTATGTTTTGACAGCCTTTTTGAAGATTCCCAGACAGCGTATATACTTCGTGACAGACTGTGCCTGTCGCATAATTTTTTTGAGATTCTCTGCAGGGAGCTTCTGGAATACGGTGCGGATATAGAAATATCGCGCATACCTGCCGACGAAAAGATCTGTTCTGTAAGAATACCCTCGTGCTCTCTTCTGATATCGCTTCCGCTCGGCTCGGAGCGAACCGGACGGACACTGAACACGGAGAGATTCGTGAATGAACGCGGAGCAGGCAAAATAAAAAGCGAACTCCGTGCTTCGGCACATATAGGCAAGCTGGCTGAAAAAGAAGCCGCGCGCATACTTTCCTCAATCGGCGAGATGCACGACGAGCTCGAAAAATATTATATAGAAGCCATGGACTTTGAAAAAATCGACGACCTTGGCACAAATATATGCTCAGACCTTTTCGGCACTCCGCGTCTTTGAAAGCAGGGTTTACCTCACAGATTTTTCTTTCCTTTACTCATAAAAGTAACAGAACGGGAGGAGCTCAGAATATCATCTTCTGACAACGCATTGTCATGGAAAAACGCAGAAATGAAAAAAGATGCGTCAGAAATAAAACGCCGCAGCCGTATACCAAAGGCAATACGGCTGCGGCTGTGGCTGCAACTTCGGCGACAATTCTGCCGGGGAGGCATTTGCGCTTAGGGCAGAACGCGCTGCCATCCCACCGGACGGCATACAAATGACACATATCCGTCAGAAGCGAGAAAGTCGCACGCAGAAGCTGCCTTGCAGGAATCGTCGAATATACCGAACACAGAGGGCCCGCTTCCGCTCATCATTGTCCCAAGTGCAGAAAAATCCTTCATCACAGCAATGGCCTTGCGTGCGTATGGGACACTGTGAAGAAGCACTGTCTCAAAATCATTTTTCATTTCTGAACATACCCGTGCTATATCGCCTTTTTTCAGAGCTTCGGTAATAGCATGAGAGCCGTTTTTACTGAGTGTGACCGAATCGGCGAGCCTGTAAGCCTCGGCAGTGGAAACGGCTTCTTCCGGATGCTTTGCAATCACTATGAAGGAATCAGGCAACGACGGGCATGGGGCAATCCTCTCTCCGACTCCTTTGCAAAGTGCGCTTACAGAAAACAGACAGAATGGGACATCCGCACCTACAGATAGCGCGATTCCGGCAAGGTCATGCTCATCAACCCTTCCAATCAGCGCATGGAGTGCCGCAAGCGTTCCCGCTGCGTCTGCCGAGCCTCCTGCAAGTCCTGCTGAAACAGGTATTATTTTCTCTATTGATATTTCTACGCTTCCGGATACACCTGCGGCACTCAGATATTTTTCTGCAGCAACACATGCTGTGTTTTTATCGCCTGAGGGTACTCCGGGGACACTGCATACTGCCGATATTCCCTTTCCGACTCCCAACCTCACTTCCACGCGGTCACAGAGAGATACTCTCTGCATTACGCTCTCTATGGTATGATAGCCGTCATTTCTTTTTCCGGTTATTTCAAGAAAAAGATTTATCTTTGCAGGACACATTATCGACGCTGAGTTTTCAGAAAGTCTGATGCCGAGGTCACTTCCGTCGTAAGCAAACGCATCTTTATAAAAAAAATCCATAAAATCACCTTTTTGTGAAATGCCAGCGATATATCCGCGGCAGTTCATACGCAGTTACATTTGACCGCAATTACATTTGACATGTCCGCTACGTCGACATAAGCGACATAAAATACGAAATTGGTACACATCCGAGACGAAAGGCACAATGAATACCTCTGTCAGTAAGTGCGCTCTCCCGGACTGCAGGTACAACATGGAATACTGCATACGACTGCATTATATCAAAACTGTATCAGACCGCTGTATAAGTATTATATTATCTTATATAATTTTTTTCAATACTTTCAAACACTTTTAAAAAAACATGTTGATTTTCGGGAGCTTTTGTTATAGAATATTAGCAGATTATCGTGGAGGTCGTCAAGTGAAGTGGCAGTTTAACAAAAAATACACTACCTATGCCGTGTACGCCTGCGGCGTTGTGCTTTTTGCAATTCTCTGCGTCAATTTTATAGTTAATCACAACTCGCTGACAACCGTCACAGATGTACTCAGCGAGATGTTCAGCCCTATATTTTACGGGATAATCATCGCGTATCTTCTGAACCCGATACTCAGAATGTTTGAAATAAAGCTGTTTATGCGTATTTCAAAAGGTAAGATAGGCAAAAAAGGTCTTCGCGCGCTCGGTCTTATCTGCACGTATATATGTTTTCTGCTTTTTATCACGGCGTTTCTGTCCATTCTGGTTCCGAACCTTGTAAGCAGTGTCAGGGACCTTGCAGGTCAGCTTGCGAGCTTCATAAATTCCATTCCGTTCAGAATACAGGAACTGATAGACACCAATGAGAATTTTGCCTCGCTGTACGAGCTGCTCATGAACAATTTCGACATTCCCGGCACAATAGACAGCATAGTGGAAACCATCATAGGCGGCACAGGTTCGATAGTTTCATCATCTGTCAATTTTCTCATAAGTATATTTACCGTCGCAAAAAACCTGCTTCTCGGACTTTTCCTGTCGATATATTTTCTTGCATCAAAAGAAGTTCTGATAATGCAGATAAAGCGCTTTTTCTTGGCTTTCTTTTCCTTCAAGCAAAACATCGTGCTCGGTCACTTCATGACAACGGTGGACAAAAAATTCGGTCAGTTCGTGAGAGGAAAGATCATCGACTCCATGATAGTCATGATAATAGTGTATCTTCTCACGTGGATATTCGGAATACCTTACTACCCTATGATTTCGCTTATCATAGGCGTTACAGACCTTATCCCTGTCTTCGGGCCCTTTCTCGGAGCTATACCGAGTGCCATAATTGTACTTGTCGTTCCTGACGGAGGACTCAGAAAGGCAATAGTCTTTGCCGTGATAATACTTGTGGTACAGCAGATAGACGGAAATATAATAGCTCCGAACATACTCGGCGACAAGGTCGGTATAGGCGGGGTGTGGATAATGATAGCTATACTCGTGATGGGTGCGCTGTTCGGCATATTCGGCATGTTTTTCGGAGTGCCGCTCTTCGCCGTCATCTATACTCTGGTCGGTGAGGCTATAAACAAGCGTCTGCTCAAAAAGGGACTTGCGGAGCAGATAAATACAGAGCAGACGGAAAACGACAAAAATCCGCCCGGCTTCTTCGGGCGCCGCAAAAACAAGCGTGCAAGTGCTTCTGAAGAACACGCGGTGAATTCAGACGAAGATAGGACGCCTGCCCCTGACGCAGATGAAGATGATGACATAGTTAAGTAGTTTGCCTGTTCACCAAGAATCTTGCTGACTATTTCATATAACACACCGCAATGACAAAATGCTGTAACAGCATCTGCAGTGACACAACAAAAAAACAAACCCGCCCGGAGGGCGGCATAATACGGGCGATGGCAACGGGAGAGACCGCAAGGAGCCGAAGGGGATCGATGCGCGATTAACTCTCAGGCAAAAGGACCGCTGCCGGACACACTTCCGGAAAAGAGCATGTTTATAAGGCATAATGCTGTAGGATGCTCGCCGAAGAAGCAATTTCCGACATGACTCGGAAAGAATCTTTCAGGTAATGCGGACGGAAAAGGCGCACTCTTTTAAGTGCGCCTTTTTTCAGTGCCTTCACTTTTCCAAAGACTTCACTTTTCCAAAGACTTCACTTTTCCAAAGACTTCACTTTTCCAAAGACTTCACTTTTCCAAAAACTTTGTCTGATATCGCTTTCAGAAAATCCAGATACAAAATACAAAAAAGCGTGCCATGAGCAGCTGCCCCGCAGAAATGCAGGACGACGTTCTTGTATTTGATATACCCGATACAGAGCTGCGGGCATATCAATTCAAACCCTGTTGAATACCAAAAACAATATATAAATTTTAAGGAGAAAAAAATGGAAAAGAAAACTGAGCTATACGACCGTCATGTTGCCCTCGGCGCAAGAATCGTTCCGTTTGCCGGATATCTTTTGCCTGTGATGTATGAAAAAACAGGAGTTATTGCCGAGCACCTTGCCGTGCGGAAGGCTGCGGGGCTCTTCGACGTCTCACACATGGGTGAGGTCAGATACAAAGGCAAGGACGCACTTGCAAACCTCAACCGTCTTTTATCAAACGACTTTACCGGAATGTATGACGGACAGGCTCGGTACAGCCCGATGCTCAACGAAAACGGAGGCTTTATTGACGATCTCATAGTTTACAAAAAGAGCGATAATGACTACATGGTGGTTGTAAATGCCGCCAATCGCTCCAAGGATGTCGAGTGGATGCTATCAAATCTGTCCGGCGACGTAGAATTTTCCGATATTTCAGATTCGATATCCCAGATAGCCATACAGGGGCCCGCCTCGCGTGAAATAATAAAGAGGCTCACTCCTGAAGACAAGATACCTCAAAAATACTACAGTGCAATCTTCAACTCGTCTGTGGGAGGATTTCCCTGTATCCTTTCGAGAACGGGATACACCGGCGAATTCGGATATGAAATATACACGATGAACGAAAATGCGGTAAATATATGGGATATTCTTCTCGATTCCGCGAAGGGCGACGGTCTTGTGCCCTGCGGTCTTGGAGCGCGCGACACGCTGAGACTTGAAGCGGCAATGCCGCTTTACGGGCATGAGATGGATGAAAATACCACTCCCGGAGAAACCGGACTTATGTTTGCCGTTAAAATGAACAAGCCATTTTTCGTAGGAAAAAGCGCCCTTGAAGAAAAGGGAGAGCCCACGCGCATAAGGGTGGGACTCAAGGCATTGGGAAAAGGTATTATAAGAGAAAAGCAGACTATATACATAGGCGATACAGTAATTGGTGTATCGACCTCAGGAACGTTCTGCCCATGGCTCAACGGCTCTTATGCCATGGCTATAGTCGATAAAAAATACTCCGTCCCCGGAACCCGTGTTTATGCTGATATACGCGGCAGAAAGACAGAGGCGGAGATCGTTGCCCTTCCCTTCTACAGCAATGCCAAATGAGTCGTTTGGGCTGAATTTTCCTTGCCGACCGAGTGCTTGCCGACCGAGTACCGATAAGCTTTGCTCCCGCGCACATATTTACTGTACTTGATTTTGCAGAGATATTTTTCTGATTCTATATTTGAATCAAGCGGTGGAACGGCGTGCTTTTTCAAAATAAGCAGGACAGGACTTTGCATTATATTCCGACAAACAAAAAACAATAAATAAATATTGCAATTCTTGCAATCACGGAGGAAAAAATGAATATTAACACAGAATGCCTTTACAGCAAATCACATGAATGGGTCAGAATTGAAAATGACACAGCTTACATAGGAATAACCGACTACGCCCAGAACCAGCTGGGAGATATAGTATTCGTCGGGCTGCCTGTTGTCGGCGACAAGGTCAGCACGTCCGATGCGTATTCGGATGTAGAATCGGTCAAAGCGGTTTCAGATGTCTACTCTCCCGTGGACGGCACAATCTCTGAGGTAAACACGCAGCTTGAGAGCGATCCCGCTCTTCTCAACACCGATCCCTACGGGACATGGATAGCAAAGCTCACTGATATCTCATCTACTGACGGTCTTATGACTCCTGCAGAGTATGAGGAATACTGCGCCGCACTCTGAGTACATATCACGACGGAGGCTTGAATGAATACATATGTTCCATCATCGGCGGAAGAAAAGCGGCTCATGCTCGAAGCGCTCGGCATGAAAGATGCTGACGAACTCTATGCCGATATCCCCGAAAAAATAAAAATAAAGCATCTCTCTCTTCCGGAAGGCATCTCCGAGCAGGAGCTTTCAGAAAAAGCGGAAGCACTTTGCCGCAAAAACAAGGTATATACTGCCATTTTCAGAGGCGCAGGTGCATACAACCACTATATCCCGGCAATTGTCAGAAGCGTTATATCAAAAGAAGAATTTGTAACTGCCTATACGCCTTATCAGGCAGAAATAAGCCAGGGTATATTGCAGTCAATATTTGAGTATCAGACGATGATATGCGCTCTCACCGGGCTTGATGTTTCAAACGCATCCGTATACGACGGGGCATCAGCCGCGGCAGAATCTGTTGCGGCATGCCGAGAGCGGAAGAGAAGCAAGGCGCTGGTATCCTCTCTTTTGAACCCTATGGTAATAAGTACGGTAGAAACCTACTGCAAAGCCAACGGAATGACGGTAGAGCTCATTCCAGGAAAAGACGGAGTCACGGATACAGACGCACTCACTTCTGCGCTTGATGATACCACAGCATGCGTTCTGACAGCGCAGGTCAACTTCTTAGGCTGTATAGAAGATTGCAGGATAGCTTCCGATGCGGCGCACGCTGCGGGAGCAAAGTACATAATGTACATAAACCCGATAGCCGCAGCCATCCTGTCAAGCGCCGGAGAATACAGAGCCGACCTCGCATGCGGCGAAGGACAGCCGCTCGGCATGCCTCTTTCATTCGGCGGACCTTATCTTGGCTTTATGGCGGCGCGCAAGGAGCTTGTACGTAAGCTGCCGGGAAGGATCGTAGGACAGACACTCGATTCAGACGGCAACCGCGCCTTTGTGCTCACGCTTCAGGCTCGCGAACAGCATATACGCCGTGAAAAGGCGTCTTCAAACATATGCTCTAACGAGGCTCTCTGCGCCCTCTGTGCCGCATGCTATATGAGCGCAATGGGAAAAAAGGGCATGCGCCGCGCGGCAACTGTTTCTCTTTCAAACGCGCATTATCTTGCAAAAGCTCTTGACAGTCTCGGCTTCAAACGCATATACTCTTCCGAATTTTTCAACGAATTTCTCACGAGCTGTCCGGTAAACTCCGATGAACTCATGAAAAAGCTTGATTGTGAGGGAATACTCGGAGGACTGCCTACAAAGGACGGCATACTCTGGTGCACAACCGAATGCAACAGTCGCGAACAGATAGACAGGCTCCTGAAAATATGCGGGGAGGCGACGAAATGAAACTCATATTTGAAAAGTCAGTAAAAGGCAGAGGTCTTTCCCTGCTGAAAGAACCGGATGTGCCGGAATACGCCCTTTCTGAAGGGCTTCTGAGGAAGGAACCTCTTGATTTGCCGGAGGTTTCAGAAACGGATATATCGCGCCATTATACTTCACTTGCAAAGCAGGCGCACGGTATAAACGACGGTTTTTATCCTCTCGGTTCATGCACCATGAAGTATAATCCGAAAATAGACGAGCAGGTGGCATCCGAACGCGCTTTTACCGCTCTGCATCCACTGCAGCCCGAGGAAAGTGCTCAGGGAGCGCTCGAAGTCATGTATGAGTGCTCCAAAAGCCTCTGCGAGATAACCGGTATGGACGACTTCACGCTCCAGCCTGCAGCGGGCGCACACGGAGAGTTCACGGGTCTTCTGCTCATACGTGCGTATCATGAATCCCGCGGGGACCTTAAGAGGACAAAAATAATAGTTCCCGACAGCGCTCATGGAACAAACCCCGCTTCCGCCGCTATGGCAGGATACACCGTTGTCAATATCCCGTCGGCTCCCGACGGTTGCGTCGACCTTGAAAAGCTCCGCGCCGTCTGTTCTGACGACACTGCCGGCCTGATGCTTACAAATCCGAATACCGTTGGAATATTTGATAAAAATATACTTGAAATAACCGAAATAGTGCATTCTGCGGGTGGATTGTGCTATTATGACGGTGCCAACCTGAATGCCGTTATGGGAATAGTAAGACCCGGAGACATGGGCTTCGATGTAGTCCATCTGAATCTTCACAAGACATTTTCAACGCCTCACGGCGGAGGCGGCCCCGGCTCAGGACCGGTGGGATGCAAGAGCTTCCTTTCATCCTTCCTTCCCGGTAAAACTGTAGTCAGGAACGATGACGGTAGCTTTGCTTTTTCTGTTCCCTCTGACTCAATAGGCTCGGTGCGCTCATTTTACGGGAATTTTCTCGTGGTACTCAAGGCATACTGCTATATTCTCTCGCTTGGCGCATCAGGCATACCGGACACGGCAAAGAATGCCGTACTCAACGCCAATTATCTGAAACATCTTCTCGAAAAGAATTACGATATGGCGTACGGCGGCATATGTATGCATGAATTCGTTATGACGCTTGAAAAAATCAAGCACGAAAGCGGAGTATCCGCCCTGGACATTGCAAAGGCACTCCTCGACAAAGGAATGCATCCGCCTACAATGTACTTCCCCCTCATCGTCCATGAGGCGCTCATGATCGAGCCTACCGAGACAGAGTCCAAGGAAACTCTCGAACAGGCAGCGGAGGCATTCACGCAAATATACGAGATGGCAGTGAAAGATCCCGAATATCTCAGAGGCGCTCCGTACAACACGCCAATAAAACGCCCAGATGAAGCGGAAGCAGCGCGGAACCCGGTGTTGAGGTATATTCCGGAAAAATGAGTGCAAAAGAACTTAATACATATGTGTACGAGTCTTTGACATCTGACCCTTATAAGAATATTGCCGTCGAAAGATATCTTACATCAAATGTAAAGGACAATGAAATAATACTCTATCTCTGGCAAAATGCCGATACAGTTGTAATAGGAAAAAATCAGAATATCTACAAGGAAGTAGATACAGAACTCATGAAGAAAAACGGCGTACACATTTGCCGGCGCTTTTCCGGAGGCGGCGCCGTTTATCACGACATGGGCAATCTCAATTTTTCTTTCATCGCGACAGTACCGGTGTATTCGGTAAAAAGACAGACCGATGTGGTCGTCTCAGCCTTGAGGAAACTCGGTATTGACGCTGTTGCCGGCGGCAGAAACGACATATACCAGAACGGGCAGAAGCTGTCAGGAAACGCCTATTACACGGTTTGCGGCGCGTCGTGTCATCACGGAACTCTGATGCTGGATGTGGATTTGAAGAAATTATCGGTATATCTTGCCAAGTCGCCAAAATTTGCCTCGCGCGCAGTAGAGTCGGTGGTTTCACCGGTTGCAAATATAAGCGACCTGTGCGGAACCGTTATTTCTGCCGATAGGATGAAAACGCTTCTTTCCGAAGCGTTTTCATCTGAGTACGGGAAAGCAAGGAAATATTCTGTACCGCGGGAGGCAAATGTTGAGATAAACGCCCTTGCCGACTACATAGCCTCAGAAAGCTGGATATACAGCCGGCGCATCAGATTCAGCTGTGTATCCGAAAGAAAATTCAGCTACGGAAATGTTGAATTCTGCATAAACGTAAGCGGAAACGTGGTGACCGGTGCCCGCGTCTACACCGATTCCCTCTGTACAGACGATTACATCTGGGTGGAGTCTGCACTTCTGGGCAGAAAATTCACAGAGGAGGAGCTTGAAAAAGCCATACGCTCATCTGTAAAAGACGCAGGAAAGGCAGACGACCTGGTTGCCATGGCGCACGACGATTTTTTCTCAAGACAGACGTGAAAAATATTTCCCTACAGAATACGTCTGTGACAGAGCGCACACCCCATAAAGCACACACTCTTCAAATCATGTCTGGAGCAAAGCAAATAAAGAACAGGAGTCATGACGATGAAATATGATCTTGCCGTTATAGGAGCAGGTCCGGGAGGATATACAGCAGCACTGAAGGCGGTCTCTCTCGGTCTGTCCGTAGCTCTCATAGAAAAAGAGCAGACAGGAGGCACGTGCCTGAATCGCGGATGCATACCGACAAAGGCTCTGCTTCATACCGCCCAGCTTTACAAAAATATGAAAAATGCATACAATCTTGGGATAATTACTCAAGGGCTGTCATATGACGCAGTTAAAATGCATGAAAGGGCTGACTCCGTAGTATTCAATATAAGAACAAATCTGGAAGCTCTTCTGAAAAGAGCGGGTATCCACTGCATAAAGGGCAACGCCAGGATAAAATCCGAGGGGCTCGTGGTAATCAACGATACCGATACTTTAGAATGCTCTTATATTCTTATCGCATCAGGCTCGAAGGTGAGTATTCCTCGTGCAGAAGGCATTGAAGACTGCGCCTTCACAAGCGACGATATTCTCACCGGTAAAGCCGACGTCCCGGCCGATTTCAACGACGTTGTCATAGTCGGAGGAGGCGTGATAGGATGCGAAATGGCTGAGATTTATTCCTCGCTTTGCAAAAAAGTCACAATATTGGAATTTCAGAACCGCATACTCTCTACTCAGGACCGTGAGATATCTCAGACGCTTTCCGCTTCCTTCAGGAAGCGCGGCATCGACGTGATAACCGGAGCGGCGCTCACCAGGTGCAGAAAAGAGAACGGAAGGATCATCTGTGATTATGTATCAGGAGATTCCATGCATTCTGTAGAATGCGACCTTCTCATATCTGCTGCAGGAAGACGCGCCAACACCGACGGCATTTTTGAGCCAGGGTTTATTGAAACCGTCGGCTCCGCCATAGTTACCGATGCCAGCCACCGCACAAGCCGAAGCGGAATATATGCCGTAGGAGACGCTGTTCACGGCGCTGTACAGCTCGCTCACTATGCGGCGGCATGCGGAAAAAACACAGCCTGCATAATAGCGGGTATACCTCCTGTCATAGATGAAAGCGTCGTTCCATGCTGCATATATACCGAC
The DNA here is from genome assembly GCA_944392615.1 of uncultured Clostridia bacterium. Classification (GTDB taxonomy): domain Bacteria; phylum Bacillota; class Clostridia; order Oscillospirales; family CAG-272; genus RGIG1993. Next base: position 44,532 of record CALXXF010000003.1, on the reverse strand, counting down.
CCTGAAATAGCATGCGTCGGAATGTCCAAAGATGAAGCGGCGGAAAAAGAAATAGCTGTAAACGTAAAAAAATATCCCATAAGTGCCAACGGAAAAGCGAGCATAGAGACAGACGAACGTGGATTTGTCAAACTCATAACAGATTCAAACGGCATAATAAAAGGAGCTCAGCTCGTGTGCCCGCGGGCGTCTGACATGATATCCGAGCTTGCCGTTGCCATATCCCGCAAAATGCATTTTTCAGATATTGCCGGAGTTATACATCCGCATCCAACTGTTGCAGAATCTATTGCCGACACCGCCGAGCTTTTCTTCTGAAGCCTTTCCTGACACGGAATCTGACGTCAGCTGTCGGCGTATGTGCCGCCGGGTCGCATAACTGCAGCGCGCAGCGAATAAATTTGCATTCCGGGGGAAATAATCGGTACGGGGATAAATATTAAAAAATTGTAAATTTGTTCCAAATGCGTTGACTATACATGATGTTTGAGTTAAAATAATCTCAGATACTACCGATTTCAGCGCCGCGTCGCCTACAAAGATGAGGGAGTAATTCCGCAGAATATGCGGGATAAATCAACAGCATAACGCCGGAATTTTCAAAAGCACGGCGTTTGGTTTATCCTTAATGAATGAGACTCACATACGCTTTTCAGTATGTGAGTCTTTTTTATAGGTACTTGCGGATTTTTCGCCCTTTGCAATGCGTCGCTACACAACATGAAAGGATGAATATTGGCAATGAAAGAATATCTGACCGGGATCGACGGCGTATATTCGGAGTACAACAGCTCTGAAAACGGACTGTCGTCTGCCGATGCCGATGAACGTCTTGCCAAGCACGGCAGCAATAAGCTCGCAGAAGGAAAGAAAACAAGTATAGCAGTACGGTTTCTGAAGCAGCTCGCCGACCCTATGATAATCGTACTCATAGCGGCTGCTGTCGTCTCGGCAATACTTGCTTTTGTTGAAGAAGACGGCTCTTTCACCGAGGTTATCATAATAATGGCAGTGGTCATTTTGAACGCTGTCCTCGGAGTTGCGCAGGAAAGCAAGGCAGAAAAAGCTATAGAGGCGCTCCAGAAGATAGCCGCTGCCACCTCAAAGGTCATGCGGGACGGAAAAATCACAGTTATTCCGAGCGAGCGTATAGTTCCCGGAGACGTCGTGGTCCTTGAAGCGGGAGATGCCGTTCCTGCCGACGCACGTGTTATTGAATGCGCCTCCATGAAAATAGAAGAAGCGGCGCTTACGGGTGAATCCGTGCCTGTAACCAAAACAAACGCAGTTCTTTCTGCTGATGACGGGAAGGACGTTCCTCTTGGAGACCGCAAAAACATGGTATACATGGGCAGCACTGTTGTTTACGGCAGAGGAAGCGCCGTCGTCACCGGCACCGGAATGAACACCGAGATGGGAAAGATCGCACATGCCCTCACACAGGCAAGAGACGGTCAGACACCTCTTCAGAAGAAGCTTGCTCAGCTCAGCAAAACACTGAGTTTTCTGGTAATAGGAATATGTGTGATAATTTTTGCCGTAGGATTTATAAAAAACGGAGACTTCGGTCTGCACGGTATACTTGACAGCTTCATGGTCGCTGTTTCTCTTGCCGTGGCGGCTATACCTGAGGGTCTTGCCACCGTTGTCACTATCGTTCTGTCAATAGGCGTCACAAACATGTCGAAGCGCAACGCTGTCATAAGAAAGCTTACTGCTGTGGAAACGCTCGGCTGCGCACAAATAATATGCTCTGACAAAACAGGTACGCTCACACAGAACAAGATGACCGTTGTAGAGCACCGCGGAAGCGACGAAAAGCTGCTTGCCCGCGCTATGGCTCTTTGTTCCGATGCCGAGCAGGACGACGACGGAAATGTCATAGGAGAGCCTACCGAATGTGCGCTCGTTAACTACGCGCTCTCGCTCTCGCTTCCGAAAAACTCCCTCAAAAAAGAATATCCAAGAATAGCGGAAGCGCCGTTTGATTCCATGCGCAAAATGATGTCAACGGTTCACAACGGACCTGACGGCACAGTTCAGTATACAAAAGGGGCACCCGACGAGGTTCTCAAGCGCTGCACTCATATCCTTGCCGACGGCAAAAAAGTGCCGATTACCGACGATATGCGCAAGGAGATACTCGGACAGAATAAGGCGATGGCGGATAAAGCGCTGCGCGTCCTTTGCGCCGCTTACAGGGACTGGGAAGGCGCTCCGGAAAGCAGCGACCCTGAGTATCTTGAAAAGGAGCTCTGTTATATTGGTCTAACGGGCATGATAGACCCCGTGCGCCCGGAAGTAAAAGCGGCAATCGAAAAGTGCCGCGGCGCCGGGATAAGACCTGTTATGATAACCGGCGACCATATAGATACGGCTGTTGCAATAGCAACCGAGCTGGGTATAATATCAGATAAATCGCAGGCAATAACAGGCGCTGCGCTCGATTCAATGAGCGACGATGAGCTTGCAGAGCACATAACAGATTATTCGGTTTATGCAAGAGTTCAGCCGGAGCACAAGGTCCGCATAGTCAAGGCATGGCAGTCGCGCGGCAAAATAACGGCAATGACGGGCGACGGCGTAAACGATGCGCCTTCAATAAAGAACGCCGATATAGGCGTCGGCATGGGGATAACAGGAACAGATGTTACTAAAAATGTCGCCGACATGGTCCTTACAGACGACAACTTTGCAACGATAATATCCGCCGTTGAAGAAGGACGAAGGATCTACGACAACATAAGGAAGTCAGTACAGTTTCTTCTTTCTTCGAATCTTTCAGAAGTTCTGGCAATATTCACGGCGACTCTGATAGGTTTTACAATACTCAAACCTGTGCACCTGCTCTGGATAAACCTCATCACTGACTGTTTCCCGGCACTTGCGCTCGGAGTCGAGAAGGCTGAGCCGGGCATAATGGAACGTGAGCCGAGAAATTCAAAGGACGGAATTTTTGCGCAAGGTCTTCTTGCAGATGTGATATTCCAGGGATTTGTGATAGCTGCAATAACGGTCGTGGCTTTCTTCATCGGATACTATTATCAGTTCGGAAACTTTGCGGTCTGGGAACAGGAAAGCGGTCACGGTATGACCATGGCGTTCATTGCCCTCTCTATGACTGAGGTGTTCCATTCTCTTAACATGCGCTCAAGGACAAAATCCATTTTCACTATGGGCTCACAGAATATTTTCCTTTGGGGCGCTTTCGCGCTCTCGCTGATTCTTACCACTGCGGTAGTTGAGATACCGCCCATTGCAGATGCCTTTGGCTTCACGCCTGTCTCAGTTCGCGAATACGTCACAGCTTTGGCCCTTGCAGTCGCAGTGGTCGTCGTTGTGGAAATACAAAAGCTGATAAAAAGGCTGGTCGAAAAAAGGCGTCATGCCGAATCTACGGCTCAATAACCCATTAAAAGCAAATTCTTTCTGTTCTATGAGCTTAAGGATGAGCTTAAGCTTAAGGAAAAAACTGCCGGGCTGCAAAGAGACTCGGATGATAGGATAACGTATATGCATAAAAACAAAAACGAACGACAAGTCGTTCGTTTTTGTTTTTATGTGCTTATCTATTTACCCTGCTACCTTTTTTATTTCTTTCGTTTTTCAGCCTGTTTTTGCGTTCCTTCTTTATGCGCCTGACTTCTTTGGTCATTCTTATGGCGTCCTTTACCGGATTTATCTTAGAGTCCCTGTGATTAATAATTCTGACAGGGACCTCGCTCACATTAAAGCCGAAATCCTTTGCAAAAAGGAGCGCTTCAAGATCAAAAGCCCACCTTTCACAGGTACAAACTGAAAAAATACCAAAAGCGGCGTCCTTTGAAAATCCCTTTATTCCGCACTGAGAATCGGTATGATCAAAGCCCGCGACAACACTCAGATACTTCATATACGCCTTTGACATTACCTTTCTTTTAAAGGTGTACCCTTCGTAACCTGAATCATGTATGGCTCTTGAACCGATTATCACATCGCCGGCGCCGTTTGAAAATCTGTCATAAAATTCTTTTATGACAGCCGTACCGTAAGCGAGGTCGCAATCTGTAAAAAGTATGAAGTCCCCTCTGCCGGAAAGCATTCCGCAGCGCACGGCATAGCCCTTGCCCCTGTTGGGAGAATATCCGAGCACACGCAGTGCAGGATATTCTGAGGCAAGCAAGAGGGCTGAATCCCTGCACCCGTCCGTGCTTCCGTCATCAACAAATATCATTTCATACTCTCCGGCGCCAAAATCTGACCTGAGCTGTGCGTCAAGACTCTTTATTGTATCACAAACTATACTGTGCTCATTATACATTGGTATGACAACCGATATTTTCACGTCTTTGCGCTCTTTCCCGGCAACTGCCGAAATGAAAATAGTTTTTAAATGTGCCTTTTTCCGGCATGAAAAGTCCTTAAATGTCCTTGCCCGCACCCCGGACGCTTCTGCAAAGAGTACTGTGCATAAGACAGCGTAAATCCATATAATGAATCCCCTGCCCGAATCCCCTGCCCGCAGCCAGGACAACTGAAGTGGATTTTATCATATACATGAGCTTTATTCAATGACGCTTTGGTGACGCTTTTGTAAATTTTTACTCAGTAGCCTTTTCTCATAAATACCTGGCCTTTCTCATATCCATATAAGTACAGTATGAAGGGAGAGGTTCTGAATGAATCTGCGACGAGCTTTTTCACGTCGTTTCAGAAAAAAGACTTACAGAAAAGCCGCTGTAATTCTTGTGCTGGTACTGTGTGTCATTTTTATATGCTGTGCTGTAAGATTATATGACCTCGCAGCTCCTATAGCTCTTGAAAATGCCAAAACAGTTGCACAGGGAAAAATAGAGACAATAATTGCCGAATCAGTGAGCAACGTGATAAGCGGAGGAAACTACGACTACTCAAGTTTCACACTTATAAACAGAGACAAAGACGGGACGGTCAATTCCGTATTTGTCAACAGCGTCAATCTTGCAAAGGTAAAAGCTGAAATCGTAAAGGAAATAAATGCGTCTTTATCGCGAAACAACGCCATGAAGATCGACGTACCTCTGGGAGATGTGATATCCCCGCGTTATCTGTCCGGGCGTGGATTTGATATAAGCGTGAACACGGTAATGTATTCATCCGTAAAGGCAGAAACAACGTCAGGCGTGATTTCTGCAGGAATAAATCAGACTCTGCACACAATATCAGTTGACATAGAGATACAGATATTTGTATACTGCCGGGGACAGAGAAACGACATAAAGGTGAACAGCACACAGATACTTGCGCAATCGCTGAACGTAGGCGCAGTGCCCGATGCTTTTTTCGACGCCTCTGAAGCCGCAGAAGAATAGAATTAGTTTATGACACGGATAATATTTTTGCTTGCTGAAGAAAGTTGCAAAAATATTGTCCGTGCGTCTTTTATTCGGCGAACATTTGTGCTATAATATCAGGAGCGGCTGACATCTGAACAAAAATCGCCTGTCTTCCTTTCGGAATGCGGTAAAAAAATACTAATGCTTCTTACATCGCACGGTATGTACAGCGCAAGGCATATATCCGCACCTATGCACAATGACAGGATGTATGCGCGTATACCGGTAAGGTTTACATGATAACGGAGGTGATATGCTTACGGACAAGTTCATACTCAAAGCGCCATATAAGCCAACAGGAGACCAGCCACAGGCAATCGAAGTGTTGTCTGAAGGCATAAAGAGCGGTCTTAAAGGACAGACACTCCTCGGTGTCACCGGTTCCGGCAAGACATTTACCATGGCAAATATAATAGCTGAAGTAAATCGCCCTGCCCTTATTCTTGCCCATAACAAGACGCTTGCGGCACAGCTGTGCTCAGAGTTCAGGGAATTTTTTCCCGACAACGCCGTTGAATATTTTGTGTCGTATTACGACTATTACCAGCCTGAAGCATATATACCCGGCAAGGACATATACATCGAAAAGGATTCTGCCATAAACGACGAAATAGACCGCCTTCGCCACAGTGCGACATCGGCTCTGTTTGAACGCAGAGACGTAATAATAGTTTCCAGCGTCTCCTGTATATATACACTCGGAGATCCCTCAGAATACCTCAGCATGGTTCTTCCACTGCGTGTAGGAATGAAAATGAGCCGGGAGGAATTGACGGCAAGACTCGTTTCGCTTAACTTCGACAGAAACGATTTTGACTTCAAAAGAGACAAATTTAGGGTAAGAGGAGACGTTGTGGAAATAATACCGGCGTCCTCCGCATCAAAGGCGGTGCGTGTGGAGTTTTTCGGGGATGAAATAGACCGCATATCCGAAATAAACACAGTCACAGGCGAGCTCATACGCACGCTCGGATATACGTCAATATTCCCTGCGTCGCACTATGTGACATCCGCGGAAAAAAGAGAGGCGGCTCTTTCTGAAATAGAAAAGGAGCTTGAAGAACGCGCCGAATACTTTCGTTCCCAGAACAAGCTCATCGAGGCGCAGCGCATAGAGGAACGCACGAAATACGACCTTGAAATGCTGCGTGAAATAGGCTTCTGCCCCGGTGTTGAAAACTACTCAAGAGTACTTTCCGGGAGAGAACCCGGTTCAACACCCTATACGCTTCTGGATTTTTTTCCGAAGGATTATATAATGTTCATCGACGAATCTCATGTAACAATACCACAGGTTCGCGGGATGAGCGGTGGAGACAGGGCGCGTAAAAAATCGCTGGTAGATTATGGCTTCCGTCTTCCCTCTGCATACGACAACAGACCGCTCTTTTTCGATGAATTTGAAAAAAAGATAAATCAGGTCATATACGTATCAGCTACTCCAGCGGAATATGAAAAGGAACATTCTGTCTGCGTGGCAGAACAGCTTATTCGCCCGACAGGGCTTGTTGACCCGTCCTTGGAGGTCAGAAAGACCGAGGGACAGATAGACGACCTTATGGGTGAGATAAGACTCCGCGCCGAGAAAAACGAGCGTGTCCTCGTTACAACACTCACAACCAAAATGGCTGAGGATCTGACAGAATATCTTGAGATGAACCTGATAAAAGTACGGTACATCCATCATATGATAGATACCGTTGAGCGCAGTGAAATAATACGCGACCTGCGCCTCGGCGTTTTCGATGTCCTTGTCGGAATAAACCTTCTCAGAGAGGGACTCGACATACCGGAGGTTTCTCTTGTCGCAATACTCGACGCCGACAAAGAGGGCTTCCTGAGGAGCGAGCGTTCTCTCATACAGACGATAGGCAGGGCGGCACGAAACGCAGACGGACACGTCATAATGTACGCAGACACAGTAACTCCGTCCATGGAAGCGGCAATAGAAGAGACAGAACGCAGACGGAAAATCCAGACCGCCTACAATACAGAACACGGAATAGTGCCAAAAACGATAAAAAAGAGCGTGCGCGAACTGATAGACTTCAAAACAGGAAGCGATCCGCACTCCAGGACAAAAGAGCGCGGAAAAACAAAAGGCAAAGCGCGCGAACATGCAGATACGACCGCCGCTCTGCAAATACCGGAGCTTGAAAAACAGATGCGGGATGCCGCACAGCGTCTTGATTTTGAACTTGCCGCATATCTGCGGGACAAGATAAGAACGCTCACCGAAAGCAATGAACCGTAAATTAACGGGCACAGCTTTAAGAGCAAGGTTTATAAGTGTTCAGGAAGAGGATAATAAATTGGAACAGAAATACATTACAGTAAAAGGCGCCAGAGAAAACAATCTCAAAAATATAGATGTTGAAATACCACGCGATAAATTAGTCGTGCTGACCGGACTTTCCGGCTCCGGAAAGTCTTCTCTTGCCTTTGACACAATATATGCCGAGGGACACCGGAGGTTCGTTGAGTCTCTTTCGTCGTATGCACGGCAATTTTTGGGACAACTCGACAAGCCCGACGTTGACTTTATTGAAGGACTTTCGCCTTCAATCTCTATCGACCAGAAAACCACGTCTCGCAACCCGCGGTCAACAGTCGGAACCGTAACGGAAATATATGACTATCTGAGACTGCTTTATGCAAGAGTGGGTGTTCCACACTGCCCCGTATGCGGAAAGGAGATAAGGCGCCAGACCGTAGAGGGAATAATAGAAAGGATACTGTGCCTTGACGCGGGAACGAAATTCATGGTCTGCGCTCCGCTCGCACGAGGAAAAAAAGGCAGCTTCCAGAAGCAGCTCGATGATGCTAAAAAAAGCGGCTTTGTCAGAACCCGGATAGACGGAATAATGTACGACCTGTCTGAAAATATCAATCTTGATAAAAATATCAAGCATAACATAGATATAGTCGTAGACAGGCTCATAATGAGGAGCGACATAAGACCGCGCCTGTCAGACTCCGTTGAGACGGCAATAAAACTGTCAGGCGGAAATCTTGTGATAATAACAATGGGTGACGACGGAGAAAAAGAAATGCCGTTTTCACTGAATTTTGCATGCGAGGAGCATGGCATATCATTCAGCGAACTTTCTCCGCGCGACTTTTCGTTCAACAACCCGTTCGGCGCTTGCCCAGAGTGCGCAGGTCTGGGCGAAATGCCAAAGATTTCGCCTGACAAGATAATACCGGATAAAAGTCTGTCTCTCAGAGAGGGCGCCATCCATGTCAACGGGTTCAAAAGCCTTGATGAGAACACATGGAACGGGCCACTGTTCAAAGCTGTCGGTGAAAAATACGGTTTTACGCTCGATATGCCAATTCGCGACTACACGGAAAACGCGCTCAACGTTCTTCTTTACGGCAGCGGAAGCACGACATACACAGTAGACCGTGTTTTTGATACGCGCATTTCGAGACAGACAGTGCGTTTCGACGGCGTGATAAGTATCATAGAACAACGTATGAGCACCGGTCACGACGAGTACTATGATGAATTCATCGAAAATATTCCGTGCAGCGCATGCGGAGGAGCAAGGCTCAATCCCTCTGTACTTGCTGTAACCGTGGGCGGTAAAAACATACATGAATTTTGTTCAATGCCGATAACCGAAGCGCTTGATTTCGTAAATTCGCTTACATTCACCGAAAGCGAAAAGAAGATAGTGCATGAGGTGGTGAAGGAAATTAGATCGAGGCTCGGCTTTCTCGTGTCTGTAGGGCTTGACTACCTCACCCTTTCCAGAAGAGCGGGAACGCTTTCTGGCGGAGAAGCGCAGAGAATACGGCTTGCCACCCAGATAGGCTCTTCTCTCATGGGGGTCATATATATACTTGACGAGCCGTCTATAGGTCTCCATCAGCGCGACAACAGCAAGCTGATAGCCACGCTTAAAAAGCTCCGTGACGTCGGCAACACCGTGCTTGTCGTAGAGCACGATGAGGAAACCATGCTTTCATCAGACTATATCATAGATATAGGACCCGGCGCAGGGATTCACGGAGGAAAGGTCGTGGCTTGCGGGACCCCGGAGCAGGTCATGCAGAACAAAGACTCTGTCACAGGCGGCTATCTGAGCGGAAGACTGCGTATAGAGACACCGGACGTAAGACGACACGGCAACGGAAAAAGTCTTTTCATACGCGGAGCCAAAGAAAACAATCTCAAAAACATAGATGTTGAGATTCCTCTCGGAATGATGGTGTGCATAACCGGGGTCTCCGGAAGCGGAAAGAGCTCTCTCGTTAACGGAATATTGTACGAAGCACTTGCCTCCAAGCTTAATCACGCCTATACATCGCCGGGCAAGCACGACCGCATAGAGGGGACAGAGGCACTTGACAAGGTCATTAATATCGACCAGAGCCCGATAGGACGGACACCCCGGTCAAACCCCGCAACCTACACAGGACTTTTCAATGACATACGCGAGCTGTTTGCATCAACTCCCGATGCGAACGCGCGTGGATACAGGTCAGGACGTTTTTCTTTCAATGTAAAGGGCGGACGCTGCGAAGAGTGTGAAGGGGACGGCGTAAAACGGATAGAAATGCATTTTCTCCCCGATGTGTTTGTCACGTGCGACGCATGTAAAGGAAAGAGGTACAATAAAGACACGCTTGAGGTAAAGTACAAAGGGAAAAATATTTCTGACGTTCTGGAAATGACCATAGAGGAAGGAATGGAATTTTTTGAAAATCTTCCAAAGCTTTACAAGCGCCTCAAAACAATGTATGATGTCGGACTCGGATATATAAAAATAGGACAATCCTCCACTACCATGTCCGGAGGCGAAGCACAGCGTGTAAAGCTCGCCGCTGAGCTTTCAAAAAGAAGCACGGGAAGGACTATGTATATACTCGACGAGCCTACAACAGGCCTGCACTCGGACGACGTGAAAAAACTCATATATGTACTCGACAGGCTTGTGGACGCCGGTAACTCAGTGGTAATAATTGAACACAATCTCGATCTGATAAAAACTGCCGACTATATCATAGATCTGGGGCCTGAGGGTGGAGACAAAGGCGGATGCATAGTAGCTACAGGAACGCCGGAGGAAGTTGCGCAAAGTGAAAGCTCATATACGGGGCAGTATTTGAAAATGCTGTTTGAGCGCGAAAAATCACTTCAGAAAAGCGGTAACACAGTCTGAAGTCCTCGCGCACGACCTGGCTTTCACGACCTGGCTTTCACGACCTGGCTTTCGTCATCAAAAGGCGCACCGGTATCGCTTGTGCCATTTGTGCCGCCTCACAAATCCGGGCCACGTAACCTTAAACTCCTTGAATGGCATGGATTAAACAAAATTTTTATACTTCGCACTTGTGTAGAAATTTTGACAAAATGAATAAAAGCCGCCTGTATTCCATCTGGCAGCGGCAGCACTTAAAAATCCCGGACCTTTTCAAAATATCAGTCCGGTTTTTTTTATATATAAATTGTCGCCATTGCAGGCAGATCATTCCGCGAGCCGTATTATCCATTCATAATCAGCCGTTGCCCGAATCAAATCTCTTTATGAGCTTGACTGCGCTTCCCGCCGGGTATTCGCATATCTCTGCCAAAGCAAAAAAGCCTTTTCCATCATATACCCTGAGTCTTGTCCCAACCGGGTAAGAGGATGAAATCTTTTTCTGATATATTTCACACCCGTTTTTGGCAAGCCTCTCGTAAAAAGCCGGCAGCCGCAATACAGGAAGTGATGAAAAAGCCGATTCCAGCGGTATAATGAGCTGATTTTTCAAATCGTCGTCAAGAGCGCCTATTTCAGGAAGGCCAACGGCGTCATCGACCGAAAAGCATCCGCATCCCGTCCGGCGCAGAAAACTCATTGTCCCCCCACAGCCGAGGCTCTTTCCGATATCAGAGCAAAGAGTCCTGATATACGTTCCCTTTGAGCAGGTCACATCCAGAAGCCAGTCCTCCCCTTCTCTTCCAAGAAGCTCAAGCCTGTAAATATAAACCAGGCGTTTTTCTCTGTCTATCTCCACCCCTTTTCGCGCAAGGTCAACAAGCTTCTTTCCGCCTACCTTAAGAGCGCTGTACATAGGAGGAATCTGGTAAACAGGTCCTCTGAAAAATTCTATACATTTCCCGATATCTGAGTAGCAAGGCAGGTTATCTGACGAGGACAAAATATTTCCGCTTATATCCTCCGTATCGGTGGTTATTCCGAGGCGCAAACCTGCTCTGTAGCTTTTGCGATCGGACATGAGATATTCAGAGGCCTTTACAGCGCTGCCCACAAGGACGACCAGAAGACCGGTCGCCATTGGATCAAGAGTACCGGTGTGTCCGACCTGCCTTGTCTTGTATATCCTGCGGATAATCGCAACCACGTCGTGCGACGTCATTCCTGAAGGCTTGTCAACAAGAAGGATCCCTGATTTTTCCTGAACCGACATGACGCTCCTCCTTTCAGGACAGAAAAAAATACGCTGTTTTAATATCCACGGCAATTGCCTGTACAACGACCATCGGACCGACAGATACTCATACCTTGTACTCGGACAGAAGAGCAAGCAGCTTACGGCGTGCCTGCTCCGGACTGTCGGCATATATTGAAGCACCCGCTGCCCTGACGTGACCTCCGCCGCCGAATCTTGAGCAGAATTCCGCGCAATCAAAGCTGCTGCGGCTTCTCAGCGAAAGTTTGAATTTCTGTTCATTCTCATCACTCTGCTTCAGCAAAAGACCAAGTTCTGTACCCTCGCTCTGTCTTGTGAGAGATGAAAGTGCGTCGAGATCCTCGTCGGTCAGGGAGTTTGCCCGCTTGTCGTCGTTGGTTATAACAAGGAGGGCGGCTCTTCCGCCGTAAAGATAATCGAGTTTTTCAATTCCAAGGCGGTAAGCCCTCAGATTGCTGCGTGTCTTGGTTTCAAAAAGAGCTTCTGAAACTCCAACATATTCAGCACCGTGCTCTATAAGGTCTGCCGCCACTCTGTGAGCCTGTGCCGTCGTATTGGAATACCGGAATCCGCCGGTATCTGCGGCAAGTGCTGCATAAAGCGATGAAGCGATAGCCCCATCAAGGACAACACCCATTTCGGTTATTATTTCATACGCTATGAGTGCGGTCGCCGAAGCGTCCGGGCGGTTGTAGTTGAAATGTGCAAATTCTTCGCTGACGGCATGGTGGTCTATACGTATATCCACTCTCTGGGAAAATCTATCGCACAAACTGCCGAGCATCCCAACAGACGCCACATCGACGCTTACGACAAGGGTGCCGTCCTCCGCCTGCAAATCATTTTCAAAGCGCGATGCGTCAATAAAACCTGCGCTCTTTCTCGGCGGCTTTTTATCACACGCTATCCTTACCTTCTTACCTGCACTTTCGAGAGCCAGACAGAGGGCGTATGCTGAGCCCGCCGTATCCTCATCGGGATTTGTGTGACAAAGGAGCAGCACATCACTGCAGTTCAAAAGCTTGCCGGCAATTTCGCTAACAGTAATATTATTGCTCATCTTCGTCATCCCCGCCGCTCTTTTCATCATTTCTTATCTTATTAAGAATTTTTTCAATTTCGGCGCCCTTTGCTATTGACGTATCGTACTTGAATATGAGCTCCGGCGTCTGACGCAGATTCAGCGTCCTTGCAAGCGCAGACCGCATATATCCGCTTGCGTTCTTCAGACCTTTTTCTATCTCCTTCTGCTCTGCGCTTCCAATATATGAGAAATAAACGCGGGCTGTGGAAAGGTCCGGAGCGCATGACACAGCGGTTATGGTAACGACATTGTCGCGTATGCTCCTCTCTTTAACATCGCGTATTATGTTTCCGAGAGCTCTCGTTATCTCTTCATTTAACCTGTTTTGTCTGTAAGTAGCCATTTTCAGATATCCTCTTTATTGCAAGCATTAAGTACAAAGACACCCGCCGTCGGCATAGATACAGATTTCATGCCGGTCGTCCTGAGAAAAAGCGCACAGGATAGCGACAAAAACGGAGGTGCATTAATTTTTAAACACATATAAATCTGTAATGCAGAATCCGCCATCAGGCTGCGGCGGTATGTAACTATGCACCATATAGACAGTTTAAAACAACAAAAACTTTTCTTCCGCCACCCGGTATTTTATCACAAATATCCCGCCTTGTCAATCGACGTTCAGGTCGACTTCAGTCGCAAAATCCCGATGAAAAAACGCTTTTTATTTTGTGTGTTACGATTGACAGCAGTTTGGCAGTATTGTATAATATCAGGTGTGCGGCGGACACTGCTTTACTCCGCCGTGATATTTTGACCGATAGACCGATATTTTAAATTTTCAAAACGACGATAACCGGAAATGCAAAACCAAATATAATGGAATTGCATTTTTAAATTGCATTGCTTTTTGCAATACGGTCGTCACAAGGGGCGCAAATTGATAAAAATAGTACATAGCGGCGATATTCACCTTGACAGTCCCTTCGCCATGGACGATCTTCAGAAATCACAGGCTCGTAAGAACGAGCTGCGCGCGGCATTTTCTTCTCTTATATTCTGGGCAAAAACCGTAGGCGCAGATATAGTTCTGATAGCAGGAGACCTGTTTGACAGCCGCAACGTTCCGGGCGACTGTGCTTCTTTTGTAGCCGACACATTCTCATCGTTTCCTGAATGCCGCTTTTTTATTTCACCGGGAAACCACGATTTTTACACTCCTGACGGAGTATATGGAAAGGTCTCTTTTCCCGCAAACGTCCATATTTTCAAAAATTCTCACCTTGAAAAGGTGACATTGGACATACGGGGCAGGACCGTAAACATATACGGATACGCCTTTACCTCTCCCATTCTCGAAAAAGCGCCATTCAGCGGTTTCACCGTTCCTGAAAAAGATAAGGAAGACATAAACCTGCTCGTAGGGCATGGAAATTTGTCGGGCGACGGAGGCGATTGTCCGATTATGCTCCGGGACATAGAACAATCCGGCTTTGACTATATTGCTCTTGGGCACATACATAACGATCCGGGTATAAAACGTACCGGGAAAACACACTACGGATATTGCGGAAGTCTTGAACCGCGTGCCTTTAACGACCGCGGAGAAAGAGGTGCATTTTTAACGTCTGTAGACAAGGACGGAACAACTGCAAATATCAAAAGCTCCTTTTACAGGCTGTGCAAGAGGATATACGCAGTAGAAGAAATATATGTCGTGCCGCAGATGACAAGCTCGGATATAGCCTCCGCCACGCTTCTCGCAATCAAAAAAGCAGGTTACGGTTCCGATACGCTTCTGAGAATAATCTACCACGGATACCTTGCGGATTCCGCAAACCTTCCGGAATCATTTGACCCTGTGTTCTCCGAGCTTTATTACGTAGAAATAAAAGACCGCACCTGCCCTGCGTTTGACCTTGACAAGCTGTCAACAGACCCGACAATAAAAGGAGAGGTGTGCCGCCTTCTGATGGACTCGCTCAGATCTGAAGATGACGGTGAAAAAAGGCTGGCTTCAAAAGCTCTTCAATATGCGCTTGAAGCCCTCTCCGGGAGGGACATCGAAATATAACAGTACGCAGCACTTTCCTTCTGAAAGCTCACATTGTATTTTCAGGTCCTGCAGATCGTTTATTTATTTCAAGCCGTTCTTTATTCAGCCGGGTTTTAAAATATTATACTTACTGCGAAATTTAAGACGCGCGGATTCACAGGTACTGTCTAATACATCTTACTGCGTCTTTGCCGCGCGGACTCACAGGTTTTTACCGATTATTTGATACAGTTATACAGTGAAAAACGGACGTTTCCCTGTCCCAGCAGACAACCGCGGTTTATATGCATCCGATGCAATTATCAAAAACTCATGTGAAGTATAAAAATATATACAGCGCCGGAAATAACTCAGGAGTACCGGACAGACAATCCGGAACAAGCAGATATGGAAAAATACAGAATTATACTTTTTGATGCCGACAACACTCTGTTTGATTTTGACAAAAGTGCGGAAATGTCGTTTCACGCAGCTGCCTCTGCCCTCGGAGTGGACTGCACGGACAAGCTTTTTGAGAGCTTCAGGAAAATAAACGACAGCCTATGGAAAGCGCTTGAAGAAAAGAAAATAGAGCGAAAAGAGCTTTACACCCTTCGTTTTAGAATACTTGCCGAAAAAAACGGGATTCAGATAGACGCCGTGAGATTCAATTCTCTGTATAAACGCACCCTTTCGGACTGCTCTGTCCTGATACCGGGTGCGGTGAATGTCATAGAGCGGCTTTATGACGCAGGGAAACGACTCTTTATAGTCACAAACGGGGATTATGCGGTACAAACAGAAAGGCTGAAAAAAAGCGGAATAGAAGCGTACTTTGAAGATATATTTGTTTCTGAAAGCATCGGAGAGCCCAAACCATCCCCGGTCTTCTTCGACCATGTGAAAAAAAATATTAAAAATTTTGATATTTCTGAATGTCTTTTGGTAGGTGACTCACAAACAAGCGACATAAAAGGAGCCAACCTTGCCGGTATAGACGCCTGCTATTACAACCCGCACGGAATTCCGTTGAAAAGCGGCCTTCATGCAAGGTACGAAATAGACGACATCAGAAAAATTTGCGCAGTACTTCTTGACCGATCGGAGTGAATATCTTGTATATAGAAAAAATATCAATCGGCTCTTTCGGCTCTCTCAGCGAAAAGGTATATGAGCTGAACGGCGGAATAAACATAATATACGGCGAAAATGAAAGCGGAAAAAGCACACTTGCAGCTTTTGTGAAATTTATATTCTACGGGATGAGCGGAAAAACCCCTGATCAGAGCATGACCGAAAAATCACGCTATACCAGTTGGGAGAGCGGAATTTCGTCCGGAAGCATTGTTTTAAATGACAAAGGAAAGAGGTACCGAATAGAGAGAACTCTCCTCCCTGCGGCAAAGGCTTCGGGTAAAGAAAGTGTAAAAATTACCGATGCAGACACAAACACAGAGCTTTTCCGCGGCAGGTGTCCGGGAGAAGTTTTCTTCGGTGTCTCCGAAGATGTGTTTGCACAGACTGCATTTTCTGCTCAGGGCTCAGGAAATCTTGTAGACAGTGCCGGAATGAACAACGCCATAAACAATATACTCTTTTCCGCTGACGAATCAATAAGTGTAAAAACTGCTCTGAAAAAACTTGACGATGCCAGGGTGTTTCTTCTCCATAAAAATAAAAAAGGCGGAAGAATATTTACGCTTGAAGGAGAAATAGGCGAACTGGAAAATAAAATCAGAGATTCTGTGCTTGTAAATTCGGCGCTTGCCGAAAAAAACGAAAGCCTCAATAAGTATACCGCAGAGCTTGACGAATGCAATTATCAGCTGAAATTTTACAGCGACGTTATTGAAAGGATAAAAGCCGAAAACATCCTTGAAAAACTGGATGCCCTCGACAACGCGGAGAGAAAAAGAGAAGCGCTTGCGGAAAAGCACAACGCTCTGACTGAAAAATACATGCACAACGGATTTTTACCTGATGAAAAATATTCATCGCTTCTCAAATCCTCTGAATCTGAAATATTATTGGCTGAAAACAATCTGAAAAACGCCGTAAAGCGCAGAGACGACATTCCCGTAGCAAAGCCCGGAGATGAATATGAAAGAATACACAAAGCAGCGCTTGAACTCGGCGGGCGCGAAGCAGTGGTAAAAAAGCTGTTTTCTTTCTCCTCAAAAATATCTGCATATAAGCGGGCGCTTGTCATCTTTTCGGTACTTGCCGGCATTTTTGCAGTTACAGGAATCACACTGCTTGCCGTATCGGCGGCGGGACTCATCAGAAATGTTGCCCTGCCTGTTTTTGCTTCATTTGTGTTGGCTGCGATGATGATGCTCTGCTCGGCATTTTCCCTGAGAAAATATTCGGATTTTGGAAAAAGGCTGGAAAAGCTTCTTTCTGACATAAATTCAGAAGAAATCATTCCGGCAGTAAGAAAGCTCGAAGCTTCTGAGGCAGCATTTGAGAAATATGAAAAACAGAAAAATATTCTTTCAGAGCTTGATTCTGACATAGCGGCGTGTTCAGGAGCGCTTGCCGACGCTGTCGGACGGGCGGCACAGCTTCTTTCGCGCTGGGGAATTGCGTGTCCGCGCGAAAATTCACACCTTATAAGAGCGATACTGTCAAAAAGCGCGTCCTCATGCGATTCTGCAATAAGCGATATCCGCCTGTGCGAGCGCGAACTGAACTCGGCTACTTCTGCTTACGATGCTATGCTCGTATCATGCGCAGGCTATGAAAGAGAAAAATGTATTGAGACTGTTAAACGCACCGAATATACCAAAGACTGTTCCGAAGACCGGGCAGAAGCAGAAAGGCGCCTTGCCTTTCATACCAACCGCAAAAGGGCGATAGAAGAGAAAATTCAGTCCCTGAAAATTGACGCGGCGGCGCTTGGTAGCAAAGCTCAGGATACACACGCCATGTCCGAAAAGCTTTCCGAACTGAAAGCGCTGAAAAATGAGCTTACAGAAAAGCATAACGCTTGTTATCTCGCGCGTGAGGTCCTGATACGCGCAAGCGAATCACTCCGCGAAAAAATAGCACCGGCGCTCACCAGAGATGCCTCGGAAATGATGAGATCTGCCACCGACGGAAAGCTTTCCGGGATATATGTCGACAGCTCGCTTGAAATGACTTTTCAAAATACGGATTCCTCTCCCACACGTGAGCTCGGATTCATGAGCGAGGGCACAAAGGCTCTCTCCTACGTTGCACTCAGACTCGCACTGATAAAGCTGCTTTTCCGCACCTCCGACCCGCCGTGCGTGATATTTGACGAATCATTTGTATACCTTGATGATTCACGTCTGAAAAACGTACTGACATTGCTCAGCAATTACAGCAACGTCGGTGCCAAAGACGAAACAATTGCCCAGGTAATAATACTCACATGCAGTGACAGGGAGATAAATGCCTTAGACAAGACAAGCTGTATAAACAAAATAAACCTTTAATTTTGAAAAACTCTGGCAGGATCATCAGCAGTCAGACTATGGTCGTTTCAAATCCTCAATCTGATAAAGCGCGACAGGCCGACCGCGAATTCGGCGTCTTGTCGCGCTTTTCATTTTTTCATTTTTCAGAACAGCATGATACCTCATGCAAGGAATTGCGCAGGTGAAACGCACGTTATAATAAGAAAATGACATTACTGATAATGTCATGATAAGATTAATTTATTGTGTACCTGCTTGCCTGAAATTGGGTACATTTTTATTCCGTCGGAATCACGTATTTATTCTGATCCGAAGTGTGTCCGAAATAGCAAGTTATTCCAGATACGACCCTGTACTATTTGCTTTCATTTCCTGATAAAACGGATTATCACCGACAATCTCTCGCCGTCAAGCGCCTTTTCGCAAATATCCGTACACTGTAAATTAAAAATACCGCCGCGGAAGTACCCGCGGCGGTATTTACTGTGATGCGATTTCTAACGCTTCAGGCAGTTCACTGTTTTTCGGTTCCGTATACACGAACCTCTGAGAACGCAGCCCAACTTCCCCGCTTAGCCGACACAAGGTTCTTGAGCTTTATTGAGACGATCGGCTTGGTAGCCTGAAGCTCTATGATCTGCTCGTCACCGGTCCACTCAAGCGTGAAATTCTGAGTAGAAGTCGTGCCGTCGGCATATGTGAATTCAATCACACCGGACTTGAAGTAAGTATCGTGCGAAACATCGTATCTTATAAAGATTCCGAGCTCCTCAGCATTGACTTCTCTTCCGAAATCGATTGCGAACCACTGGTTGGGTGTCGTTGCGGGTCCCCATGACTGAACAGGGAAAGCACCGTGTCCCTTGTTGTTGGTAAATCCGTCTATCGCATTTCTCGCAAGGAAGTCAAGGTCGCCCTTGGTATTCTCCCACTCACTGCTTGCAGTAGCGTGAGGATACTGTCCGGTTATGTCGGAGGGCTGTGAAGCATTGTTGGTATAGTCATAAGAGTTCTCGGCAAGATTTCTCTTTTCAGCAAGCTCTTCGTCGGTGAGAAGTCTTATCGTGATGTTATTAGTGGTATTCGCATACGACTGGCTAATGGTGGATACCATTGAAGCAAGCGACGGGATAACATAGGTAAACGTACCGTCTGGGCAGTATATTATGGACTCTCCCATCTTTGCAGTAAGCGTGAATCCGATATACTTTTCTCCCTCAGGCAGAGTCACCGTAATGGTATCTCCTTTTCTGTATTTCTGACCGACATACAGAGTGAGTATTCCATTTGCCTCTCCGCTTACCTCCATTCTGGTACTCTTGTAGGTAGCCTTAATAACTCCTGTAGGAAGGGTTCCGGCAAGTGACATGCGTGCGTAGTCGTTGAGCATGGTATAATAGTCGCGCTTGTTCTGCTCTTCTTCAGCCTCCTGCTTCGCATCGGCGTTCCAGTTGTTGTTCACATCGTACTCACCGTAGCAAGGCACGGTGAGATCGATCCAAGCGGCTATTGTACGTATCTCTGTCTCGCTGAGATTTCCGTGACCGTCTCTGAGCCTCTCTATGAGCGGAGAGGTTATTGCTCCATAGGTGTAAGGATCTATTATTTCAGCGCCGCTCATCGACGAAATCCAGTTGATATACTTATTTGTCGATGTTCCAACCCACTGCACAGAACCGTTTGGTCTGGATGCAGTAAGAACGAGATAAGAAAGCGGGAAGGATTTCTTCATACGGTCGGAGTTTATAAGGGTTCCCTCAAGAGAAATCTGTCCTACTTCTTCCCCGGCTTCAAGATCAGGCTTGAGGAAATAGAGCGATGTGTCTATCTGTCTGCCACCGGAAGTATTTTTGCAGTAGATGGCTATGACGTTCTCGCCTTCCTTGAGCAGATGATTGTACTTGGTTCCGAGGTTTATCGTGGTATAATTATCAACCCACGCATTTCCCTCTGTATCTCTGAATATCTCTGTGCCGTTGAGATAGAACACAGGGTTGTCGTCATACCAGGTTCTGAGCATGAGGTATGCATTCTTGAGATCTTCTGTATCCTCTATAGTGAATGTTTTGCGTATCCAGATGTAATTGTTGCTGCCGTTCCAAGGCGTTGCAACAGTCACGCCGTTTTCGTTTCTGTCTCCGAAAGGTCCTTTGCCGCTTGCCCACGATGAATCGTCAAAGCCGAGCGTATTCCACCCGGAAACAGGAGAATCGGTTGTGGATATCTTATACTTCCATGTAGAACCTATCGGGAATATTTCTATTTCCTCGCCCTTTATAGTCGCTTCAACTCCGCTGTTGTTCATGCCATCAACATTGATTTCCATGTACGCAGCGGTCTCGTCGTTGTGGCATGACACGCAGCTCTTATCAAAGATAGTCTGTATCTCGTCGATATATGAGAAGCCTATCTTGCTGGTGTAAGGATCGTAGTCCTCATCATCCTGCTGCCAGACATCGGGCTTGAGCTCTTCGACTCCTGCCTCCATAGCCATTGTGGGTCTTGAGGATGCCGGAGGCGCTGTATTGTTGTCCTCATGGCAGCCGACACAGGAATATATCTCGTTTGGCATGAGAGTAGACCATGAACGCATAGTCTGGATCATATTTCCGTCTTCATCGAGAAGCTGGAAGTAGACAGGTGTTTCACTGGGTACCGAGAACATTGCAGAACCGTCCTCATACACGGTAGCCACACCAAGAACAACCTTTACGTCCCATGAACCATTACCGGTTGCGATAGGAGTGAATGGGTCCGCGGATCCGGAACCGGACGCCACGGTAGCACCTATAGCATAAGCACGATAGTCGAGTGCAACAACACGTATCTGCTTTACATCTCCGCGCTCAACACCGTTCATAGCTTCGCCCTGATATACATCGGCAACATAATACGTTCCCGTAGTCATTGCGTAGTTTACCATGCTGGGTCTGACGAACATGTCTCTGGTCTTTACAGCAACTATCTGAGCGCAGGGATAAGCGGACGTTCCCTCGACAAGCTCTATTTTGTCGCCGTCAGTATTCATGAGATAGATACTGAAAGGAGTAGCTGCCTTGTTTGCTGCCCAACCGGATGGAGAGTACGAAACAAGGAACTCCTCGGAGTTTATAGGATAGGGGTACTGATATATCGGTCCGGCCTGACCGAAGGTATCCACACTGTCGTTCTTGTTTGTTCCGACATCAGGGAAAGGAAATGTAACCGAGTTCTTGCCATCTCTTTCGTCGGTAACGTCAACGAAACAGAGCTTACCGCCCTGGAAAGTATGGTGACCTGTAGCAATTGCCATGTAAAGGCCGTTTGTGCCGGGCACCTCTCTCACATGCGTAAGCGTTGTCGGGAAGTTGGAATTATTTCCGTAAAGCTCTGTCTGGTTCGTTCCGTCGGGATTCATCTGGAACAGCGACTGTATCCACATCTGGGTTCTATCGTTGTAGTCCCATCTGGTATATATCACGCGGCCGTCAGAAGTCACAGAGGGAAGCGTTGTGTGTACCTGATCGTATCCAAGACGGATTATGTTAGATCCGTCAGCCGAGCACTTGTACAAATTGGAAACCGGGGTCTTCCAGCAGTCAACGGTCTGAACGGCACGAGTCGAGTTGAAAATTATCTCGCCGTTGGGAAGATACTGGCATTCAATATCGGCAACGCCTGATCCGAAGGTGAGCTGCTTGTATTCATATTCGCCTGACGTGAGCTCCATCTCATAGAGGTGGAAATCATCGTTTGTGCGCTGTTTCCAGGAGAAAATGACCTTTGTGCCATCGGCGGAAACATCAGGGTCACGTATGCAGCCCATGGGGGACTTGAGAATAACTGTTTCTGTCTTCTTGACCTGATTGCCCTCGGCTTCAAGCTTTATGAGTACAAGACGTGAGCCGGCGACAAAGTTGCTCTCAGTTCCCTCAGGAGAATCACCGGTGGATTCCTCGAAAAGTCCTTCTGTATAAGCATAATGAGATCCGCCGAGCGCTTTGTGCTGAGCAAGCACAAAGGTGGTGGAGAACTCCATAAGGTCGTAGAGCAGATCAGAGCCTTCGAGATACGAAACTTCCGTGTCGCTCTCAGAGGGTGCTGCAGTCGACACTAATGTGAGGCCGGAGACATTGCCGACCACCATCGCAATGCAGAGAACAAAAAGTAATAATCTTTTTCTCATGATACGCTCCTTTCTCAGTTGATCGTAAGAGTAGACGAAATGGGTTTGCCTGTGCTGTCATAGATAGTCACGGCGTATGAACCGCCTTCAGGAAGAACGACTTCCTTGCCGTCTGCAGGCTTGAGCGTTATGACCGCCGTAGAATTAAAGGCTACCGAGCTTACTACAGCATCACAGTAGTAAACCTGTTTGCCGTTGCTGTCATAGACGTTAAATGCAACCACGACGCTTGCAGGAGATTTTTCACTCTGATTTCTGACAGTTATCGTAGATACGGATGCGCCGTCAACGTAAATATTGTAGCTTTCCTCGTCATTGAGAGAAGCGCGGACCTGCTCTACGCCGTAGAGCTCATCTTTTCCGCATATAGACTTGACGTACTCAGAAAGAGCGGTAACCTGAGCATCGGTGAGCTTGTCGTCGGTAAAGAATCTGACGACCTCTTCTATCGTATAGAGTGAACCGTCGTGCATATACGGACCTGTCCTCCAGACTTCAAGAAGGGTAGGAGTGTCATATTTCCCGTCCTCGCGGTCGAGCTTTGCAGAACCGACATCGTGCATTTTCATATCGGTATAGAAAGGAGCGGGATGGCAGGACGCGCAGTTTGCCTCAAAGAGAGCTTCGCCGTCTGCCGCTTCAGCGGAAAGCGTCCCGTCGCGATTGAGGGCAGGTGATTCAATGGGATAAAGTGTCTTGAGATACTCGTCTATGTAGGCAAGATCTTCGCTCGAAAGGGTGTTGAACTGTATGAATTTCATACCTGCCGCCACTGCTATCTCAGCGTTGGCACGTATACCGGTAACCATTACAGGAGGAGTCCTGTGAGCGTAAAGCATTGACTTTGCGCTCTTGGAATTTCCGAGACCGTCGTTAAGGTTATCCCAGTTGAAGCCGTCAACTATGGCATCAGGATGGCAGGAATTGCAGGACTGCCACTTCTGGTAGCAGTTGTTGGCGTCGCTCCAGTATATCTGACCGAGCCTTACATCGGAAGCCTCAGGCTGTTCTGTGAATGAAAGCCTTGTGACGTCGTTGCTGCCGAGGTCTATTACGTCAATGGCACCGTCGAAGTAAAGACCGCAGTAGAGCTTGCCGTCCGACTCAAATATTTCGCGCACTCCTACGCCGACTTCAATTCTCTCCCTTGCACCGTTGAGGAAGGGCAGATAATCAACTATCTGGTCAAGAGAATCCACAAGTCCCCTTCCCTTTTCGACATTGGAGATCAGCGTGTTCATGCGGCTTATGTTTACTACCATCACCTGATTGAGTCCGGAAATTGCGGTGCAGAGATACTTTCCGTCTGAGGTGACTGTTATTCCCCACGGGTTTGCGGCACCGTAGTCCACTTCGTCAAGAAGGAGCGCGCACTTTACGCTCTGGGTCTCTGTGTCAATTATGGAAAAGCCGTTTGAGTTGATCCATGCCCTGTCGAGCTGTGTGGTCGGGAAGGCATATCTTCCTATGACGTGAGCGACGTAAACTGTCTTTCCGTCAGGCGCAACGCATATATCCTTGACTCCTGAGGAACCGTTGACAAGCTCAAGCGTCCTGGTGATCTCATTGGTCTGCGCAGAGATTATGCATACATTGGCAGACATTACATCCTCTGTGGACGCCTCGTCGGGAAGATGGCATGCAACATATATATTGTTGCCGACAGTCACCACGGCTGCAGGCTCTCTTCCGTCTACACTGATCGTCTTTACCACAGACATGTCGGAAAGTTTGATCACGCTGACGGTACCTGAAAATCTGTTGGGAACGTACCCAACGCCATTGTAAACCGCCATGTCATTCGGGGTATGCTGTGCCTGCGCACTGCCGAGCTTTTCAAGCTCAGGTGAGAGCTTCACCACGGTGCCGGCGAGTCCCCCTTCAAGAGAGTATATGTTCTCTCCGTCGGTCGCCACCTTGTTCACAGTGTTCTCAGAGGTGTAAGTCTTCTCAACAGATCCGCTCATGGAGAGCTTGTATATGCTCTTTCCCGTCTCGTCGGAAACATATATGCTGTTTCCAAGAACGACAACGCCATTCACGGAAGTGTATTCGGACATATCTCCGACCACACCGCCCGAAACAAGTGCGTCTACCTTAGTGCCGCTCGTGTCCGTGCGATCATAGGAACCGCCGGGCACTGCCTGTGTGCTGTCATCCGTTGTCGTGCCGGGCTTCTTCTTGCACGAGGTAGCCACGAACATGAGCGTGATAACGGCAACAATAATGAGCAAAGCACAAAGCAGAACATGCCACTTTCTGGTTTTTGCCATTAGAAAAATCCTCCGTTTCTTGTGTCTTGTGTTTGTATTTGTGTTTGTGTTATACAGAGTACCCCTCCGGATAATTCCGTGTTTTTTTTATGCAAAACAAGGATACGTCCATACCTATGTTAATAGTACTCCAAAATCGCTTTAAATGCAATTACAAATATACGAATAAACATTGCATAAATCGACATTGAAACAGCGCTTGCTTTATAGGCATATTATACATTTTACGACATAAAATCTGCTCAGGCAGGCAAAAAAGTGCTTGTATTTATCCATTTTCCTACTTAACTATACGAATGAACGGATGAACCGCCGAACATATTCACGAAGAAGAGGGTAATTATTTCGAAAGCAAACGCGGCAATTATGAAATACTTTGAATACTTTTTAAGAGACGGACAACGTCTGAAATGGAGATACACGCAGAGGGCAAGAGTGGTCACCAGAGACCACACTTCCTTGTTATCCCATGACCAGTAATTTCCCCAGCATGCGTTAGCCCAAAGAGCCCCGAGCAGCATGCCGCAAACCATAAACGGAAATGCCGTGCAAACAAGATTGTACATTCCCCACTCGTAAATTCGCAGTTCACTGCTGTTTCCAGAGCGTTCCTTGACTATCGACACCACACAGAGTATAGCTGCAACAGCCACCAGAGAGTACGATATCATATAGGAAAAAACATGCGGTATAAAATATGCAGACTGGAGCGCAGGCGGGAAGGACCATTCTGAAGTCTGGTCCATGCACGACACGCCTGTCATTATGACGCCCTGCGCCACTATGAAATAACGGCGCATGAACGCACCGCTGTGCATGTACCTGACGTATATGTATACAATGGCGAATGTCAGACTGAGAAACGTAAGTACCTGATACATGCTTACAAACGGCATATATCCGTTGACTATCCAGTTATTTCCGACTATGACAGCGTTCATGGCAACCGCAACGATCCATATTCCTACTGATACCCTGCCCGAATATTTTGATTTGAAAAAAGTGCAGATGAACGACGCATAATATACAAGCGCCGTAACTATGCAAATTATTCTGAGAGAAATATCTGTCATTTTTTGCCTCTCTTTCCGGAGCCTGCGCTCTGACTTCCGCGTCGGCTTTCCGATGCCGCCGGACTATCTGCTGCAGTTACTCTATCATATCTGACCTTGTCTCTCGGCTTAAGAATACACATGCAGAATGTACCGACAATGGTGAGAATTATGCCGGAAGTGGAAAGGAACTCCGCACCGTCCTTTTTGAACAGAAACGAGACATATGAAGCGCCGGATTCCGATTCGCTGACACCCATCAGATATATCTTCCATTCTCCGACATACAGCGGGTGATTCACCGTAATACTTTTACTGAACTGCTCGCTTCCGTCATAAAAGCCGAGCACTGCTTCATAATATTTCGGATTTCCGTCATCGTAAAGTTCCTCGGTAAAATTCTCAAGCCTTACATTTATCCCAAGGTCGATTATTTCATCTCCTGCCGACACCTGATTATAATATGTTTTGTCTCCCTCCATCAGGGACAGATTCACGCGCTCTCCGGCAACGGTAAAGACAAAGCTTCCCAAGAGAAACATGATTATTCCGACATGGAGCACGTAGAATCCTATGGAATACGCATTCTTTTTGGGATTGAAGGCAATAAGAGACACTGCTATCGCGGCGGCAAGAAGGAACAAAACGATAACTATCGGCATACCGGAAAAAGCACCGCCCACAGAAGGGGAGAGCACCGCCATGACAAGTATCGCAAGTCCGACTACAGCAAGAACGACGTAGAGTACAAAAGATATTTTCCTGTTCATTCGTTTTTCCTTTCGCTGAAACACGGTACCATTTGTAAATCGTGTTTATGATTGTGTATGACATATAAGTATAAGATTTTCACGTGCGGAAGCGCGGGACACTACCCCCGCCATTTCAGACAGTTACCCAGTATGAAAAGTGGCGAAAAAGCCAAAGGCGTCAGCAGCGAATGCAGGTTAAATGCAGGTTTGATGAACATCCTTCCGGATTTTGTTATTTTCTGCAAATAGCCTCGACAGAGTTTTATGGTAAAATTTCAGTGCATGCTGAATGTGAGAAAGCAATACAGGCTCTGTTCCGGTAATCACCGCCCATATCCGTATATATCAGGACAGATACCCCGATATAACAGCAAGCTCGCTTTCATTGAGATACCGCCACTTGCCCTCGGGAAGACCTGCGTCAAGCTCTATACCAGCAAATGAAATGCGCCTGAGAAATGTGATTCTGTTTCCTGCCTTTTCTGCCATTCGCTTTATCTGATGGTACTTTCCCTCAGTTATTGTTATGTTTCCGCTCCTGTCTGTAATAAGCTCTATACTGCATGGTTTTGTGACGTAGCCGCCTATGTCGACACCAGCCTCAAGTCTCTTCCTGTCATCGTCTGAAAGTGCGTCTGAGAGCTCAAAATAGTATGTCTTGCTCACATGACGGGACGGAGAGAGCATACGATGTGCAGCGCCTCCGTCATTTGTCAGAATGATAAGCCCGACAGTATATTTGTCAAGCCTCCCGCACGGGAAAAGCTGTGCTTTTTGCAGGTTTTCCGGGAGAAGCTCGGTAACCACAGGCGCTCCGGGATCATCTGTTGAACTAACATATCCGGCAGGCTTGTTGAGCATTACGTAGATGTATTTTCTGTACTCCACCGCCCTGCCATCATATATAACCCGGTCATTTTCCGGATCTATGTGAACAGAAAGGTCTTTGACCACCTTTCCGTTGACAAGCACGGCGCCTTTTTTTGCGGCGCGCGCCGCTTCCTTTCTGGAAGCCACCGCGGCGCCAGAGAGAAATTTGTCTATCCTCACGCATATGCTCCTTTCACCGTGATTCAGGTGTATACGCAGTCTGAAACCGCAATCGCCATTATGCGCCGGCATTGCTGCGAAAGTCACATCTTAAACATGTTAAACATGTGCCGAAGTGACGCCCACAGCGGCGCTTTGATACATGAGCGCTTACCGTGCGTGTGCATCTCTGCCCTGTGCCCGGCGCGACTCCGACCGACTCCCTGACGGAGCCGCTGCGGAAATAAACCGGAAATTATCCTGCCGCATCAGCATACGTGGGTATGATATCATATAATTTTTTTTTTGTAAATAGCAAAGGGAAAATTGCTTATATTTTTAATATATTAAGAGAAACATTTGCTTTTTGTGCTGCAATAAGGAAAAAAGCGAATTGTGCTTGTATAACATGCACAAATATGTATCCTGAAATTCGGGGATTTGCCTCTTTAAATTTCCTCGCCTTTTTGTTAGAATAAAAGCGAAAAATAAATGTTCAGGAGGCTGTTCATGGCTAGTATTTCCTTCAGACATCTGTATAAAAAGTATCCCGGAGGCGTTACCGCCGTTTCCGATTTCTGCCTTGAAGTCAAGGACAAGGAGTTCATTATATTCGTCGGCCCCTCAGGATGCGGAAAAACCACTACACTTCGTATGATAGCAGGACTTGAGGAGATCACCGAGGGTGAGCTTTTCATTGGTGACAGGCTTGTAAACGACATCGCGCCCAAGGACCGCGATATCGCGATGGTGTTCCAGAACTACGCCCTTTATCCTCACATGACCGTGTTCGACAACATGGCTTTCGGACTCAAGCTCCGCAAGGTGCCAAAGGAGGAAATAAAGCGTAAGGTCGAAGAGGCGGCGAAGATTCTCGACATCTCGCACCTTCTTGACAGACGCCCGAAGCAGCTTTCCGGTGGTCAGAAGCAGCGTGTTGCGCTCGGACGAGCAATAGTCCGTAACCCGAAGGTCTTCCTTCTCGACGAGCCTCTTTCAAACCTCGACGCAAAGCTCCGTGCCGCGATGAGAACAGAGCTCACGAAGATACACAAAAGACTCGGAACCACATTCGTATACGTTACACATGACCAGGTAGAGGCTATGACGATGGCTACGAGGATAGTGGTCATGAAGGACGGTTTAATTCAGCAGGTTGACACTCCTCAGAACCTCTACGACTATCCCTGCAACAAATTCGTCGCGGGCTTCATAGGAACCCCCCAGATGAACTTTATCGACTGTACTCTTGTTGACAAGGGCGGAGATGTTTACATAAAGTGGGAAGAGAACTACGTAAAACTTCCCGCTGAAAAGGCAAATGACCCTGCGCTTAAGGATTATATCGGCAAGGAAGTCATTGCAGGCATACGCTCTGAGTGCATAAAGGATGACGCAGCCTTCATAGAAAGCAATCCCGATTCTACTATAGAAACGGTCGTCGACGTCACAGAGCTCATGGGCGCCGAGATATATCTCTATCTCACATCGACCGAGGATTGCAGCCTTACTGCAAGAGTTTCTCCTCGTTCAACCGCAAGAAGCGGCGATACGATAAAAGTAGCTATAGACGCCTCCAGAATCCATATATTTGACAAAGACACTGAAAAGTGCGTTATACACTGACATCTGAGGCCATGTATTGCGGTTGTTCTTAAGCCGCAAAGTTTGTGCGAAAGTCAAATCTGTGAAAAAATGCCGCCGGCATCAACCGGCGGCATTTTTTTATTCATATTATTTTTATCCAAATTATGTGAGCTGGTGTTGATCTCAGCGTTTTTCGGCACGGCTTTTTCCCGCATGTCTGCAAGAGCCCATGCGTCCGCAAGAATACTAATATCTGCAAGACCACCTGCGTAGTAACAAACCCCACGCGCTCCGGCAAGTAATAGCAATGCACTCAAAAGAAAAAAATGAGAACAGACACACGGTGATAATCAGTTTCCGGTATTTTTATGAATGTGTATGTGTGAAAGCTTTTCATAAAGCTCAAAATCTATATCAGAAAGTATGTTGACAAGCTCGTCATCACCCATAACAGTGGTCCTGCCGTCCGAATACTGAGCGTCTATTATTTCCTTCATTTTCGCTATGGAGGGATGCTGCTTTCCGATAGACTCCTCAGGAGAGAGCGAAAAATAGCTGTTCATCCAGTGAGCAATACCTGCAAGACCGCTGTGCATATCCACTGCCACAGATGCAGGTCTGTTAAGCAGTTTGGCGGTATTGAATATATTGTATATCTCTTCGTCCTTTAAAAGACCGTCTGCGTGAATACCGGCTCTCGTCACGTTGAAGTTTCTTCCGACAAAGGGCGTGCGCGCCGGTATTTCATATCCGATTTCTCTTTCAAAATAGTTTGCAATTTCGGTTATGACAGGAAGATTCATCCCGTCAGAAGTGCCTCTCAGCGAGCAATATTCTATTACCATAGCTTCAAGCGGACAGTTTCCGGTTCTCTCACCTATACCGAGAAGCGAGCAGTTGACCCCGGAACAGCCGTAAAGCCATGCGGTAGAGGCATTGCTCACCGATTTGTAGAAATCGTTGTGACCGTGCCATTCAAGCATTTCAGAGCTCACCCCAGCGTAGTGCTGAAGTCCATATATAATTCCCTGGACACTTCGCGGAAGAGCCGTACCCGGAAAAGACACGCCATACCCCATTGTATCGCACGCTCTTATCTTTATCGGCACACCTGCTTTTTCTCCGAGCGAAACAAGCTCCTCCGCAAAAGGAAGCACGAAGCCGTAAAAATCCGCTCTCGTTATATCCTCAAAGTGACACCTCGGCTTTATTCCATGGTCAAGGGCATTTTTCACTATTCCCAAATATTTTTCAAGAGCGCTCTTCCGGGTCAGTCCCATTTTTTTATATATGTGATAGTCGGAGCATGATACAAGAATGCCAGTCTCTTTTATCCCTATTTCCCTGACAAGCTCGAAATCCTTATCGCTTGCCCGTATCCATGTAGTGATTTCCGGAAAATCAAGCCCAAGTGCAAGACATTCCTCCACCGCCCTTCGGTCCTTAGGCGAATAAACGAAAAATTCGCTTTGCCTGATTATACCGCGCGGCCCTCCGAGCTTGTTCAGAAGCTTGTACAGGTCTACTATCTGCGTTGTGGTAAACGGCGAGGTGGACTGTTGACCATCGCGAAAGGTCGTATCGGTTATCCAGATCTCCTTCGGCATGTTTATAGGAACGTTCCTGTGGTTAAAGGATATCTTTGGGATTGAGTCATATTCAAAAAGATTTCTGTATAGATTCGGCTCCTCTCGCTCCTGAAGCTCATACTTGTATGCCGCCTGTTCAAGCAGGTTCGTTTGTTCGGAAAAAACAAGTTTTCTCTCCTCGTCAATTATCACTTCCTGCACTTCCCTTCTTTATATGACTGCCGATGCCCGCTTGTATCGGGGCATCCAGAATTCACGCAAAATATATAAACGTTTCAGATAAGTGTTTCTGCGATAATCTGATGTGCAGATCAACATAAATGCTGTTTTAGATGACTCACACGGCGCTCTTATGAGACATAGTGCCGTATGTACCGCGTAGCATACCACCAGATCATATGTTATAAGTCGTTATTCCGTGAACACAAATTCACATTTTGCAAGATTTCCGGCAAAAGTTTCAAACATTTACTGCCAAAAGTCTCTGCGATGCCAGAGTTGTAAACCTATGGTTGCACCATGCCACAGTCATTAAAGCCAAAAAGCACCCAAAGGTTGACGCCAAACCGGCAGTGCATTTGCGTCTGGAGTGCAATGCATTCCGGATGCAGATTCAAGGACGCCAATTCAGTCAACCACAAGTTTACACTTTTCTTGATCCAACAGATTCTGAACGGACATTGTCGCAGGCACAAAGCCGTATTCAGCCGCCGATACGTCACATATGACCGCCAGCCTCGCCTCGCTTCCCGCGTGCAAAGAGTCAGAACAAGCCTTGCTCATATAGCGAAGCGCAATTTTCACGGCGGCACCGCGTAGATTTACGGGTAAAAAAGCCCTGACAGCAACGGC
The DNA here is from genome assembly GCA_944392615.1 of uncultured Clostridia bacterium. Lineage (GTDB taxonomy): Bacteria > Bacillota > Clostridia > Oscillospirales > CAG-272 > RGIG1993. Next base: position 12,951 of record CALXXF010000003.1, on the reverse strand, counting down.
TTTGACATCCGGCAGATGAATTAGTTTCGTCATCAGATTCAGAAACAGCGGCCCCGCGATGTAACGTTCAGCGACGCCAATATAATATTTCACGCACGGTAAAATAAAAGACACTTAAAAATATCGCCCTAAAATGGCACTGGAAAGGCCTCATCAGCAGATAGACATGCATTTCACCGGCGCGCATTGCGATACAGGTTGCGTTTGCGCTTTCCGACACTGGTTCTCTTTTTCTTTGGAGTAAGAGCAGATACCGCTGATGCTATTACTACAGCACATGCCGCCATCAGCCACCGCTTACCGGATGAAAGTCCTGCCTCACCGAAAAACGACAGTACAAAAGGAAGAGCTGCATACATTACACCGCTGAGAATTCCTCCGGCAAAGCCCAGACTCAGGCGTCTGGCGGAAAATCCGCAGAACAGTGCGCCAATTACAACAGCCGCTATTGCAATCGGACCGCTTCCGGATGACGGGTCCTCAAAAGAAAGTACGGCAAGAGCTGCTGCCAATATAAAAACTATAGCTATGCAATGACCCATAAGTGCGGAAAAGAACGCCCGAATGACCAAACCGTTATTTTTCAAAACACACACCGCCTTAACATTTCTGTTAATAACTATGCATGTGAATTGAAATCTATTACAATTTGTCCGTATATCGGGTCGGTGCCAATCAAGAAAGCGTCGCCACAATTCAGGCGGCACTGTAAAACCTCGCAAATATATCGCACGTAAGAATCTCTGATGAAGAAGCCGGATACAGTGCACGCAATTACACGCTAATGCGACAATATTTCAAACAAGGCGTATATGCGGCTGCATGGATGTCAGAAAATATTTATAGACAAGCGCCGACCGATATCTGTAAAAGACCCATCGATCGACGCAGGAACAGTTATATTTATACTGTTTGGCTCATTCTCATGTGAGATTTGGAAATCGACCCGCTGCGGACTTACAAGACGTATCCTGAAACGGAAAGGCTGCAAACCCAAGCGGCATTTTTCATAATCTTCATGAACACAAAATACGCCTCCGCAGGGCAAACGCGGCAGTCACAAACTTCCTTGAGCGATAAATTGTCATTTCAGCATGTAAAGTATGAATACGTGCGCGAGCGAAGACGAAAGATTCACGCTTTTTCGCTGTCCTGTGAAGGAGCTTCTTCAGGCGCACCTTTTGCGGATTCTGCTTTGTTATCACCGGCAGTCGTGTTGCTTTTGTCTGCACCTTCCGCGCTTTCAGACGAATTATCAGGCGTTTCGGTCTGTACGGCGGTCATCACTTCTTCCTGACCGACCGAAGAAGATTTCTTCTTTTTCTTTTTTCCCGCCTTCATTGCCTCTTTTCCGGCAGCCTGCTGAGCTTCCAGACGCGCCTTTTCCTCTGCTTCTTTTTTCTCCTCTTCAGCCTTAAGAGCTGCAATGCGCGCTCTCTCAGCCTCGGCAGGCACGTCCACACATCTTATGGCAGATTTGAGAAACCTAATTCTCACCCTGTCTCTGCCGGTTTCGATCATGCAGGTCTCGTCCTTTATGCTGACAATTTTACCTATGATACCGCCTATCGTGGTGACTTCATCGCCAACACAAAGCGAATCACGCATTTCATTTATTTCTCTGTCACGTTTTTTCTGAGGACGTATGAGAAAGAAATAAAAGGCAACTACAACAACCGCCACCATAAGCAGCGTGGATATAAGTCCGGCCGACGACGAAGATCCCGCAGCGTCCTCAAGAGCAATAGCGAAATAGTTCATCTTAGATTCTCCCGTTAACAGATTTGCTGTACGCATCCGAAAGACACCCTCTTACAGGTTCATTTCACCGGTAAGACAGCTGTGCCGCGTACATCATACAGACGATTATACAATACCGGTCATGTATTGTCAATATAATGTTTTACTAAAAACATGCCTCGCCCCGGTAACCGATTGCGCAAATTGCGCAACATGTATTCTCATGCCATACACGGGCGGTTTTCAGCATGCACCTTCGGCTGGGGCTGACAAGCCCGTTCTTCGGACGGTCATGTATGCTCAGCCGTCCTTTGATATTCTGTCTATATCCTTGTTGGAGCCTATAAGAGTTATGACATCCGAGGCCTCAAAACAGTATTCAGGAGAGGGGCTTATGTTTATGGTTCCCTTATCGTTATCGCATATTGCAATTATGTTTATATGATATCTTTTTCTTACGTCAAGTTCTAAAATTGACTTTCCGATCCAGGACAGCGGCACCTTTTTTTCCACTATTGAATACTCATCAGAAAAACGAATATGCTCCATGACGTCATTTTTATCAAGCATGTACGCGAGCTTTTTACCCATATCCTGTTCAGGAAACACCACGCTGTCGGCGCCTATCTTGTACAATATCTTCTTATCTATTTCCGAATTTGCCCTGACAACGACTTTTTTTATTCCCATTTCCTTGAGCATCATCGTAACAATTATGGAATCGTTTATGCGCTCGGAAAAGCAGACGACCGCGCAATCGTAGTTTTTTACGCCCGCCGCTCTCAGAACATCCGGATTCATGGGATCGCCTACTACGGCGTTGGTCACCATATCGGAAAGAGCATTCACCACGGCTGCATTGTAGTCTATTATGAGGACCTGATGCCCGTTTTTTTCAAGCTCCGTAGCGATCGTCTGACCGAATCTTCCCAGACCTATCACACAAAATGAACTCATTTCTACTACCTCTCTGTTTGTTTTCGGGCATCCGTCCTTCAGATACCCGTCAAATATGAAAAACAAAGAAACGCGCAGTTGTCCCCGCGCTCACTCGGTACAGCATAAAAATGCTGCACAATTACATTGCAAACCGATCACCCTATGAGCATTTTCGCTTCCGGGTACGATATGACCGATTTCTTTTGTGCGCGTTTCATCGACAAGGAAAAAGTTATCGTCAATATTCCCACTCTGCCCATGAACATGAGAAGGCAGAGCACATACCTTGATACATTTCCCAGAGATGAAGTTATGCCCGTCGAATTTCCGACGGTGCAGTACGCAGAAAAAGTCTCGTACGTAGCGTCCATCATCATAACGCCCGGCTCTACGGCATCCAGTATCATAGCTCCGCTTATAACTATAACGAGACCTATGATCACAAGAGAGGTGGCCCTCAGAGCCATTGCATGGGGTATTTTTCTCTTAAACATAGTCACGTCGTCGTGTCCGGAGGCGATCTTGGCTACCGAAACAAGCAGCACCGTGACGGTGGATATCTTGACTCCGCCGGCAGTGGAGCCGGACGCACCGCCAATAAACATCATCGCCATTGAAATGACCTTGGACGAGTCGGTCAGCAGTCCATTGTCAAAGACGGAAAATCCGGCGGTTCTCAGCGACACTGTATGAAAAAACGAGCAGAAAATTTTTCTGAACGGGCCCATGCCCTCAAGAGTCTGACTGTTCCACTCCAAAGTCGCTATGACAGCTGTCCCTCCTATAACAAGGACGCCTGTGGCGATCAGTATTACCTTGGTATACATCATGAGCCGCTTTTTATAAAGTATCGACGTTCTGACATCGTCCCACACTACAAAGCCTATCCCGCCGAGCATTATAAGCAGTGAAATAGTCCCCATAACAACGTAATCATCCGAAAACGGAGCCATGCTGGATGGTCCTATTATATCGAATCCGGCGTTGCAGAAAGCTGAGACCGCATGGAATATTCCCTTATATATCCCGTCGGCGACGCCATACTCAGGTATAAACCGCACTGCAAGTATGATTGCACCCGCCGCTTCAAAAACAGCAGTTCCAATTATTATTCTCTTCATGAAAACGGAGGCGGCGTCCTCGTTATTGAGCAAAGAAAAGTTCTGCGCGACTATCATATTGTCGTACGGTGTCGTCGCCCTCTTTACGAGCATGAAAAACAGGACTGCCATGGACATGAAGCCGAGACCGCCTATCTGAATCAGAGCAAGTATCACTATCTGCCCGAACAAAGTCCAGTATTCGTTTGTAACTTCCACAGACAGACCGGTGACACAGGTCGCGCTCGTGGCGGTGAACAGCGCGGTACTGAAAGGGACCGCAGAGCCAGAAGCAGACGATACCGGGAGCATAAGTAGAAACGTACCCGCCAGTATAACGCACAGAAAACCGAGTATAAGCGTCTGTGTAGGGCGCAGCTTCCTTTTATATTTGAGTGTCCTCATTTTTTTTATCTGTTCCAAAAGAGATACCTCCGAGGTGAACGAACACCGAGAAAGCTTAAAATAACCGGGTATATTGTTTCATCAATACTCCCCTAGCGTATTAAAAGTGTTCATTGCATTATATCACATCATTCATGTATTTTGATGAACAAAGGGTTAATAAAATAATAATTTCGGAAGCGTTTCAAAAGCGGTTTTTGCAGACCGGCAAATCACCGCGCCACACCTTAACTCTGCGAGCTCACATATAGTCGTTTTTTGTGCAAGGCGCTCACAAGCGACGCGCCGCCGAACCAAAACACCGTATCCTCATGGCCCGTGCTTCTTCGCACCCGCCGTGCTCATTGGCCCATACCGCTTTCAACTTTGATTTTCCGTGCCTTTTCTAACCTGTAGCAGGCTATAATTCACCGTCGACAATCCCGCTTGTATTGCCGTTGAGACGTTCTGAGTTCCGGATAAAGTGACTGCTTTACATACTTTACAGACAGTACTGCCGCATTGCAGACAGTATGCAGACGGAAATTTTACCTTAGCAGTCAGTCACACAGAGCCACGTCACGCCAAGAGGCCTGCGGTACAAAAAGGCTTGCAATATAAAAAGGCGATAACGCAGATTATCAATACAGACCTGAAGAGCGGAGGACAGAAACCGGCGAGTCGCCGAACAACGCCGTGTATTCATCTTTCGTAAGGGCGCATACCCCTATATCCCGGTATTCTCCCTTTATGTACATTGCCTGTTTTCTCGTTCCCTCGTAAATCATTCCGTTGTTTTCCATAACCGCTCTCGAACGGACATTTCCGGTCATGTATTTTGCCTCTATCCTGTTGAATCCGAGATTGATAAAGCCGAAACGCAGCACAGAGGCGACAACACTGCTTGCTATATGTCTGCCCTGATATTCAGGCGCTATGACATATCCTATTTCAGCCGAATTATTTACCGCATCGATAGTCGTGAATCCGCAGCTTCCTATCATGCGGGCATCCTGAATGTGCTGGATGGCAAAATCGAAAAACTCATGCCTCCGGTACTGCCTCATTACCGACGACAAATATTTTTTGGTGTATTTGCATGAAGGATGCGGACTCCACAGAAGATATCGCGTGACGTCCTCAAGACGTGAATATTCGAACATATCGGGTGCATCGCTCATGCGCATTTTTCTGAGTATCACCTGCCCACATAATATCACTGGGTCAAGATCAAAAAAACATCTTGAATCTTCCAACTGGCACCTCTCTTTCAGCAAAAAGTCACAGACAGAAAATCACTGCTTCATGGCAGTAATGAAATCAGTCCTTCTGACCGATATACCTTATATAATTATACATGATCGCTGTCATAAATCAAGTTATTTTCGCGACAGTATCACACAAAATTCAAAAAAAAGCTTGAAAAAAAGCATATTGCATGATATAATTACACGGTATCCTGTTTTGCCGTGCGCTTCATTGCTTTATCCCGTCGGCACCGCAGAACAGGTAAGATGCGGGCGTATGACTGATATTGTAAACGCCGGTATAGCAAAGCAGAACACGATTCCTGCAGACGCATGTTTTCCAAAGACGTGTTTTTGAACATGTTTTTTAAATGTGGTTTCTTCTTTATGGAGCGAACATTTATGTGACGAAACGTCCATATAATGCTTTGAGTCATAAAAAAAGGAGACATCGTCATGGATAACATGAATAGTACGGATAACATGGACAAAAGAGCGGGAGCTGTCCCAAAAGAAGGTAAAAGAACGCTTGCAGCCGCCGTTGCCGGATATGCCTTCGGCCTTGCCGTCATGGTGGCGGCAGGATACGACGTTTTCGGACATGCGCCGGCGCCGGTGTATTCTTTTTTTTCGGTGCAGCAACCTCTTGAGGCTTTTGCAACGGATTTTGCAGGAGAGCTACGCTATGTGCTTGCCTCCTTTGTTATTGCGATGATACCGGTAAAGCAGACCGGATTCTGTGCCCGAAACTGCGTTTACGCTCCTCTGTTTGCAAGGGCAGCCTTCTGCGGGTTTTCGTCGGTATATTTCTACGGAACTCATCCGGACACGGGTATATATATTGTGTACGCCGTTTCCTCTGCTATGTTTGTTTTTTTTCACGCATGCATTGCGCTGCGTCTTTCTGTCTACAGGTCATCGGGCTACAGTGAAAAACATTTTTCGTCTCTTATTTTTCAGATAATGTTCTTCACAGGCTTTGTAGTCATTGTGATGCTCCTGAAAAATGCTCTGATTTTCCTGCTTGGCTGAACCCGAAGGCTGATTTGACAGGAGAGGATGTGCCAAAATACTCCTGCCGCACAGTGCGGCATTACGGAGGGTGATTTTTTGAAGAATGACAAAAAAAGGGGCTTTCTGAATTTTTACGACTGGTTTTACAGGCGGGACCGCAAGGAAGAGGCTGATGACGACCGTAATTCGCCGCGCAATCTTTCGTTCTACTTCAAATTGCTATGGCGTAACATGTCGAGGATCATCACACTGAACCTTTATTTCATACTGGGAAACGTCGCGCTGTTTGTGGCTTTTCTGATTCGCGGCGGTGTCATTGGTCCCTCCACATCGGCACCTACAAGCGAATTTTACGGTCCGCTTTACGGGGCATCTATGATAAGTCAGGGTTCTCCGTTGATAAACGCCTATCTGTCGGTACACTCCATGGTAACCGATGTTCCAGTTCTCACTCCGGTGACGATCACCTTTCTGGTGATATTCCTGGTACTTTTCGCCCTGACGTTCGGACCGGTGATGACAGGAATAACGTACAATATGCGCAACATGGTAAAGGGTGAACCGATGTTCATGTGGAGTGACTTCTGGTATGCGATAAAGAGGAATCTCCGACAGAGCATAATTCTCGGAATCGTAGACTTAGTGATAATGTTTGACCTTGTATACGGTATCATTTTCTACTATAGAAACCTTCACTCAACGCTGTTCGGGATTTTCTTCTACATGACGATATTCATGACATTGCTTTACATTTTTATGCGCAAATACATCTACATCATGCTCGTCACCTTCAAGCTTTCTATCCCGAAGATTTTCAAGAACGCACTCATCCTCGCAATACTTGGTGCGGGCAGAAACTTTCTTTCGCTACTGGGAATACTGCTACTTCTGTTCGTCAACTTTGAGCTCTGTATTCTTTTCCTGCCGCTCGGAGCGGCTCTCGCTCTTTTGCTTACTGCCGGCATTGTGCTTTTCACCGACTGCTATGCGGCGTGGCCAAAAATCAAGAGTCTCATGATAGACCCGTATTATGAGGAATCGTCTGAAGCCCAGCAGTAAGAGCTCCGGCACGACAGGGGTAAATATGTACAAAAAGTAAATTTTAGACTTTTTTGTCCTTTCGCTCTTTATTATCCGAACAATTTGTGATAAAATACATTTTGTGTCTGCAAACGAATCATATGTCTATAATCTAAAGGAGACCTTTTGAAAAATGAGAACTAAGAAAATTCTCGCTCTTATTCTTGCGCTTCTCATGCTTGCCGGAAGCCTTACCGCTTGCAAGAGCGCTTATGACAACCCCAACGATTATATAACTCTTCCGGACGTCGGTAAGATCTTTATCACGTCCCAAGAAATGAAGGACGCCCTTGATGAAGAGATCGAATCAATACGCGAGGGTGCCGCAGGAACTGTTTTTGAGCCCCTTTCAGACGAGGATGCGGTAATTGAAAAGGGCGATCAGGTATTGATAGACTTCGACGGTACACCTGATAAGGAAGGTCTTTCTGACAGTGCTCTTGAAGCTCTTTCGGGAGAAAACTACTATCTGACAATAGGCTCTGATTCCTCCAAGTTCCCGGTGGACTATACAACCAAGAATGACAATAACAGTGAGAACGACGATGACGAGGTTGAGGTCATCGTGGAAGGCTTTGAAGAACAGTTGATCGGGAAAAAAGCCGGAGACAAGCTCACGATAACGGCGAAATTTTCTAATACCTACAATTCAAAGTCTGAGCTTCAGAACGTAACCGTAACCTATGAAGTTACCGTCAAGGCTATTGCAAGGATAACCATAACAGAAGACCACGACCTTGAGATATCATATACGGTGACCGACAACAAAGACGATGTAAGCGATATCTTACTCCCCGTAATAACCACGGAAGCTGATGAAACCACTGAAGAGCCCGAAACCACCGAGGAACCCGAAACCACCGAAGATCCCGATTCAAAGGCTTCTGAAACTACCGGTGAAAGCGATGACACCACGGCTGAAGAAACCACAGAGGCGCCTGACTTCAGCGAGCTCTTCCCTGACGAAGACGAATTCGATGTGGATTTTGAAAAATCTGATGAGACCGCTTTCGGTGAAGTCTTCACGGTAGACGATATTGCGAGATATCTCATAGGAAAACACCTGTACGAAGAATTTGCTATACAAATCACCGTTCCAGAGGATTATGAGGACGATGATTATGCAGACTATCTCGGCAAGGAAATATACTTTACTATAACCATTAACGACGCCACCTCACAGCCAGAGTGGACAGACTATTTTGTCAACCGCTACACTGATACAGAGTACGAAACTGCCTCCAAGTATGAGGAGCACCTCAAAGGCGAGCTCAGAAAGAGCCTTGCATATGAAGCGATAGCAGACGCGACTGTTGTAAAGGAATATCCTTATGACGAGTGGGAAATCGTGTACAAGAATTACTGCGAGCAGTATCTGCTTGAATTTTTGCAGGAGGCGGACGATCTTTCGAGCCTTCCCTCTCTCAACGACTACACGCCCGGAGAGATCGCAGACCTTGTGAGCGACTCCGATTATGATGAAATCCGGACCAAGGCATCCTATTCGGCAAGAGAGTCTGTCAAAGAAAGACTCACCATGGAAGCTCTTTTCAAACTCTTCGACATAACTCTTTCAAGAAAAGAATTCAAAGAACGCATGGCTGAGGAAGAGGACAGCTTCGACGCCAATTACTTCTACTACTACTATTACTACGGCATACTCACATTTGACCAGTACGTGTCATATATGGGCGGAGAGGATTACTTCAAGCTCCAGATAAAATATGAAAAGCTGCTTGAAATCCTTCCCGAAAAGGTCACCTTCGAAGATGATGCAGAGGGTGATACGAACAGTGACAGCACTGTCACAACAGAGACTGCAACGACATCAACTCCTGACGAAGCGTAAACCACTTTCAGTTGTGAGCCGAACATGCTGTTTCACGCAGCCGGCGTTGCGTCTGTAGTGTGCATCGTTTGAGCAGGGGTACCGGAACGAAATAATCGTAAAACGGCAACCGGGAACTCCTGGCGCCGTATAGCAATGTGACAATAACACGGACTTTGTTCTTCGCTGTGTCAGTATGAGAACAAGGTCCGTGTTCTGCTTTCAAATGATTTTTCAGTTGTAAAGAAGCTTAAATATACCCTTAACCGGAGTAAATATAAATCATGAAAAAAAACAAGACTGCGGCTCTTGCCGCCAGAATATCCGCCGTTACACTTTCAGCAGCCTTGCTCTGCTCGTCTTTGTTTTCATGCTCTTCGTCGGCGTACGACACTCCTGAAAAATATGTGTCGCTGCCTGAGCTTAGCCAGATAACAGTAGATACCGCGGATATAGAGCAAACCTTTGACGACCTTATAGAACAACTACTTATCAACCTTTCCGACAAGGTTTACACGCCTGTTGAGGAACCGGATGCGACAATAATGGAAGGCGACAAGATATGCATATACTACTCCGGCATTCCGACAGACAACTCAGTTGAGCTGTCCGATGAGATCCTCAAGTCGCTTACGAACACATCTGATGAAAAAGGATATGAGTTCGTGGTAGGAGACGGGGATTTTATACCTGAAATAGAAGATGCCGCCATAGGCAAGAATATAAACTCTCCATTTGAGGTAAACGTAGAGTACACCGAAGAAACCGCCGCATATGAAGAGCTTGAAGGGCTTGAAATAAAATTTGATGTGACAGTCGTATCTGTCTCACGGCAGGTGATAGACGAAAAGCACTCGGTGACACTGCGATATTCGGCAGAGCTTGCAAACGGCGACGAGCCTCTTGACACAATTCTCACCCTTCTTGAAAAAACGTCTGAAAACCTTCTTCTTTCAGACGATGACGCTGCGTTTGACATTGAGTTCAGAGTTGCAGATGTAAAAGAATTTATCATCGGACGCAGCCCTTCCGAAAGTTTCGAATTCACTCTCATCCTTCCGGCTGAAAATGCCGCTGTATACGGGTATGACGAAGATGTTGAGCTTTTGTTCAGTGCAGAAATAACCTCGGCGTACAAAGCCCCTGAAAAGCTCACAGACGAGCTTGTTGACTCCCTTACCGACGGGGAATATCAGTCAAGCGAGCAGTATGAACAGCTGCTCCGGGACATGATACGCGAGGACCTTGCCTTTCAGGCTATCGCGGATGCAGCCGTATATACCGACGAACTTCCCGAAGAGGAATACAATACCTATTATTCGGACAACTACAATTCCGCATTGTACGCCGCTCTTGGAGATATCAGCTCTCTTACATCAGAGGAGCTTGCACAGCTCATGACTGAAGAGCTTACAGAGCAGGTGGAGAACACGGCAAGGGAGAATGCAATAGCGGAGCTTCACGAACGTCTTCTCCTTGAATATCTGTTCAAACTGCTTTCCATAACCATTTCGGATGAAGAATATGAGCAAATGCTCTCTGAGCTCTACGAATCATACGAGACAAATTATTACTTCATGCTCTATACCTACGGCATAACCTCCCCCGAAGAGCTTGCAGATTACCTCGGACGAGAGTATTTGGAAACCCAGTTCAAATACCAGAAATTACTTCCGGTCATTGCCGAAAAAGTCGTTTACGTATAATGTATAGCACTTTCGGAACCGGCAACCAGGCGCCAGGCAATTCACCCTCTGCCGACGCCTCACGTTTGATTTCACAGTTGTCGCGTGCCCTGAGTCGCGTGCCCTGAGTCGCGTGCCTGAGTCGCGGGCTTGGCTCGCGGGCTTTATAACACTTGCTCGCCAAAAGAACCGCTCTACGAATGAAAGCAAAGAGCCGGAAGCATGTCGCAGTCCTGACGGAACGGCTTTTTGTAAAACTAATTATACTTAAAAAATCTACCGGTTCCGGCGGCATCAGGCAAATATCTTCGACCTGTGCTCCTTGAACCGATGTATACCGTTATCGCTTACCCTGTCCCTAAAAACTGCATGAAAGGAAACCCCATGTATGAAAAAAATATTACTTCTGTCCGCTCTGCTTTTGTGTCTTACGATAATATTTACATGTTGTGCATCAGGCTCCTCAGAAACAGAGACGAAAGAACAATCCGACAACACAAACGCTCCGTCCTCATCTGTTGTGACAAGGCCTGTCATAACCGCATACGACAATCCCTCCCTTTATGTGAGCCTGCCTGAATTTTCACAGATAAATATAAACAATTCAGAGGTCGACAAGCTCGTAAACGAGCAGTTGTCTCTTATCTTATCTGCCTTAGGTCAGACAGAATACGTGCAGGTACACAGCCCCGCTATAATGGGCGACAGCGTCAATATAAATTATACCGGCCGCCCCGCCGACCCGTCCGTAGAGCTTTCACAGGAATCAATAGACGGAATGTCAAATGCCGACGATGAGGAGGGCTTTGACCTTGTACTCGGATCGGGCAAATTCATACCGGGATTTGAAGAACAGCTTGTCGGAGCTTCTGAAAACGAAACTGTTTCCATAGAGGTCACGTTCCCTGAATCATATACTGACGAGCTCAAAGGCCTTGACGTCATATTCGACGTGACAATAAATTCCGTATCGCGGGTCACTGTCGATGAAAGAAGCTATCTTTCCCTGTCTGTGATATACAGTCTTGACGACCCGTCTCAGCAGACTGGAGAGCTGTCCGATTTTATGGAAATGAAGACGATTGAATTCGACATTTCAAATGAAGACGCCGTTTTTGACACTTATTTTGACTCCGCAGCAGTACGGGTTGCACTCCTCGGGAAGAACATGTACGGTACGGCGAGCGTGGAGCTCACGCTTACGGAGGAACAGGCCGAAAAATTCGGCTGTGACGCAGCGGTAAAACTGAAAGCAATGATAACGATAGACAATATAGTCACTATGCCGCAGGAGCTCACAGACGAGATTGTAAATGAATATACCAACGGTGAATACAAGACAAAAGAAGCGTTTGAAAAATATATAAAAGACTATTGCATGCAGCTTGCCGCATACACAAAGGTATCTGAGCTTGCTGAATTCGGGGAGATGGCAAGCGATGCCTACGAATATCTTTACAACGCCTATTACAGCGACGCTCTGTATCAGATTCTCGGAGATACCTCCTCTATGACTCAGGAAGAAATAGACGAAATGCTAACTGAGGATGTAAAAAAACAGGCGCAGGAATATGCAGATTCAAACGCGATTGCAGAATACCGCGACAGAATGATAATGGCGCTTTTGTGCGAGAGACTTGACTTTGAGCTTGACCAGCAGACATATGAATCAAAACTCAAGGAGCTGTTTGATTACTACGAGAGCAACTACTATATCTATCTTCTTTACAACGGGATCTCTACAATAGAGGATTTCGAAACGTTTTTCGGATATGAATATCTCGAATTTCAGTTTATTTCTGAAGAAATCATGCCTCTTCTTGTGAACGCCATAAATTATGTAAACTGAGTTTTTCAAAATCGAGTAGGAGGCTTCCCATTAGTTGAGAAGCCGACCTCTCACACCACCGTGCGTACCGTTCGGTACACGGCGG
>CALXXF010000002.1 GCA_944392615.1 uncultured Clostridia bacterium | reverse complement strand
GGAGCAGCGTCAGTCCCTTCAGGGGCTTCGACAGGAAAATATGAAGCTCATGAACTTCGCGACAATGACAGGGATTTCGGAGGCAAAAGTGTATACGCTGCAGTAAATGCAATAGAAACTGTACTGAACGACGCAGTGTCCGGAACGGAATGCTCTGATCAATACCTTATTGACTCAAAAATGATAGAGGCGGACGGAACAGAAAACAAAATGCGCCTTGGCGCAAACTCAATCCTTGCCGTTTCGCTTGCATGCGCAAAGGCTGCATCCCGTTCATATGATATGCCTTTATTCAGATATCTCGGAGGTACTTTGGCAGATACACTTCCTGTCCCGCTTATGAATATACTCAATGGCGGTGCGCACGCCTCCAACAATCTCGATATACAGGAATTCATGATAGTTCCGGTAGGAGCAAAAAATTTTCATGAAGCCATGAAAATGGGCTGTGAAACATATGCTCAGCTGAAAAAAATCCTTTCCAAGAATTCATTATCTGTTTCTGTTGGCGATGAGGGCGGATTTGCCCCGTCTTTATCGACGGATGAGGAAGCGCTTTCCTATATAACAGATGCCATAGAAGCGGCGGGATACGTTCCTGGTGAGGAAATTTCGCTTGCCCTTGATGTTGCGGCTTCAGAATGGTACGACGGCGGAGAATATCACCTTCCCAAAAGAAATAAAATCATGACATCAGTTGAGCTTTCGGAATATTACTCATCTATTATCGGGAAATATCCAATAATATCAATAGAAGATCCTTTTTCTGAAGAAGACTGGGATTCATTCTGCGACTTCACTTCGCACCATCCTTCACTTCAGATCGTTGGGGACGACCTGTTTGTAACAAATATAAAAAGAATACGGAAAGGTGTTGAGATTTCCGCTGCAAACGCCGTGCTGATAAAACCTAATCAAATAGGGAGTCTTTCAGAAACGCTTGAGGCTATTTCGTATGCATCGAGGAACGGATATAACACAATAATAAGCCACAGGAGCGCCGAAACCTGCGACACATCGATAGCGGACATTGCTGTTGCATCAAATTCGGGACAAATTAAGACGGGAGCACCCTGCCGTGGAGAAAGGATAGCCAAATATAACAGACTCCTCAGAATATCAGATGCTCTCGGTCAGAAAGCTGTCTACGGATTTTCCCGCTGACAAGCCTTTTTAACGTATATGTTTTTTTATCGTATGTAATAAGAAATGGCAATCGGCGGATATCTGCTTAATTGCAGGTACCCGCCGATTTTTCTGACAAGCAGTTTTGCCTTTCAATACCAGATTCATGTGAATAACTGAAACTTCCAATGCTTGAATCGGGACGCACTTTGCAACCGTGCATGACATCTTTTACCGTTCCCTCTTCTGCTCATTTAACGGTAGCACAACTTTGAATTGCGAGCCGACACCGGGGCTGCTTTCAACACTCACTTCACCCTTACACATATCGGTTATTCTTTTAACGAGCGCTAAACCAAGACCGTTTCCCGCCCTTCCTCGTGTTCCGTCAGCCTGATAAAATTTTTCAAATATGTGTTCCTTGGTTTTTTCATCCATACCTATGCCATTGTCTGTAATGGTAAAAATCACTTTATCGTCGCATCTGACAAGAGAAATTGAGATGTTTCCCCCGTTGTCCGTGAATTTCACAGCGTTTCCTATCAGGTTTATCCATATCTGCATCATCAGGTCGGAGTTTCCGTAATACTTGCATTCTTCAAGATTTATTTCGAAGTTTATGTCTTTAGGACTCCATTCTCTCTCCAGCCACAATACAGCCTGTCTTATCTGTTCATCGAGACTGTACTCTTTTTTATCATATACCAACTCCTGATTTTCAAGCTTTGACAGCTTTAAAATATTTCCGGTCAACCTTGAAAGCTGCCGCGCAGATTCTATTATCATCCCTATGTATTCAAGTCTCTCATCTTCCGGCATATCCGGGTCCTGTATAAGCGTGGCGTATCCGTCTATAGCTGCGAGAGGAGTCTTGAATTCGTGAGATACGTTGACTATAAAATCGTTTCTCAGAGTCTCTATCCCCCGAAGCTCAGAGGTCATGATATTGAAATTATGCTGGAGCTCATATATTTCAAGAATGTGATTGCTTTCAGAAAGCTTGACATCGAAATTTCCTTTAGCCACTTCCTGTGCTGCTCTGCTCATCTCAGAAATGGACATAAGAACTCTTTTGGCTATTAGGGCTGATATAGATGTTGCTGATATAACGCTTATTATAAGCATCATCAGTATCAGAAAAAGAGGACTGGGGGAGTGCTGCCTGAAAAAGCCGAGTCTGTCGGCAGCAAGGGCAAGAACAAACAGAAGAATAGATACTATCAGGAAAATGTCAAATATTGTAATTGTAAAGTGCAACCACAGCGCCGTATTTCTGAGATTCCGTCTTCTTTCTTTTTTCATTGCCGTTCTCCCGCTTTTATTATTTGTACCGTTTGTTCCCGGTTGCTTCAATTTTTTACTGTTTATTCTGTTTTTTAACCGCTTTATATCCGAGACCGCGTATTGTTACGATCTCAAAATCCGGGTTGTCCATGAACCTGTCCCTGAGACGGTTTATATGCGTGTTTATCGTCTTTTCATCCGTTTCCGAATCCATTCCCCATATTTCATCCATCAGCTGCTGTCTTGTAAATATTTTATTTGGATATGACAAAAGCTTGTATATCAGATAAAACTCCTTTTGAGGAAGAAGCGACTCGCATCCATTGTATGAGACTGTCAGAGCGTCGTAGTCGAACGTAGTGGAGCCAACCGTAATCTTTTTTTCGTTTGCTATTTTAGCACGTCTCAGAAGAGCAGACACCCTTAAGAGCATTTCATTTACATCAACCGGCTTTACCATATAATCGTCTGCCCCCGAAAAAAAGCCCTTTTGCTTGTCCTCGTATGTTTCCTTGGCGGTTATTATCAGGACAGGCATGCTGTAACGGGCGTCCCGAAGCGACGAAACAAGCTCGTAACCGTCTACATTTGGCATCATTATGTCAGAAACAATCAGATCCACAACCTCGTTGTCTATAACGTCAAGTGCCTGCAGACCGTCCTTGGCAGGAATAGGCTTATATCCGTTTTTTTCGAGCACAGCACAAAACAGCCCTCTCAGCTTATCATCATCTTCAACAACAAGGATATTGAACATATACACCACCCCATCAAACTTACAGTAAAAATATCCTGAAACTATATTAGAGCGAAATGATAAACCTTGTGTAAACGGTAATTCCGGCAATATAATCAAAAAGAAGCGCTTGCTACCACGATCTCTGACGCTACTTCAGACAAATCTCTAAAGATTTACTGTAAATCATACTCATGAGCGCAAAGATAAATCCGAAAAACTTTTGAAAACCAGAAAAGCCCTACAATCTGCCGTCTAAAATATGCGGCACACAGAGTGCGCCGCATATCGACAGCCTTACGTCCTGTCGCTGAGAGGGACATACTTCCTTCTCTCGCATACTTCTTTGTAGGCAGGCCTTATTATTTTTCCGTTGTTGGCAAGTTCTTCAAGACGATGGGCGCTCCACCCCGCAATTCGTGCAACGGCGAATATAGGTGTGTACAATTCGGTCGGCAATCCCAGCATCTGGTAAGCAAATCCGCTGTAGAAATCGACATTTGCCGATATTCCCTTATACATTTTTCTCTTTGCGGCAACTACCTCTGGAGCAATACGTTCTACAGCTTCATACAGCGCATACTCCCGGTCAAGTCCCTTCTCAGCGGACAGCTTCTTGACAAACGATTTAAACATCACGGCTCTTGGGTCAGAGACAGAATATATCGCGTGTCCGATGCCGTATATAAGACCCTGATTGTCAAACGCCTGTTTTTCCAGAAGCCTGTTAAGATATGCTGCAATCTCGTCATCGTCGGTCCAGTCCTTGACCGATTTTTTCATATCCTCAAACATCCGAACAACCTTTATATTTGCTCCCCCGTGCCTCGGTCCCTTCAAAGAACTGAGGGCGGCAGAAATCGTAGAATATGTATCTGTCCCGGAAGAAGTAACGACCCTTGTTGTAAAGGATGAGTTGTTTCCGCCTCCGTGCTCTGCGTGAAGTATAAGCGCGGTGTCGAGCACCTTTGCCTCAAGCTCGGTAAAAGAGCTGTCGGGTCTCAGCAAATGCAATATATTTTCTGAGGTGGACAGGTTTTTCTGCGGAGAATGTATAACAAGGCTCCCGGCGTTGTAATAATGGCTGAATGCACAATATCCGTATACGGACAGTAAAGGGAAAATTGCAATCAGCTGAAGGCACTGACGCAGAACATTTTCCAACGAGGTATTGTCCGGGTCTGGATCATATGAATACATTGTAAGAACACTTCTTGCAAGTGTGTTCATCATATCCCTGCTGGGGGCCTTCATAATTATGTCCCTGACAAAGGAAGAAGGAAGAGTCCTGTATTCGGCAAGCATTTCGCAAAACGATTTCAGCTGCGCAGAATCAGGCAGTTCACCGAAAAGCAAAAGATATACGGTCTCCTCGAATCCGAGCCTGTTGTCGGCTTTACATCCGTTGACAAGATCTTCTACATCAATACCGCGGTAGAATAATTTTCCGGCTACGTGTTGCGCCTCCCCGTTTACAATTTCTTTGGAACGTATTTCAGATATGTTTGTAAGTCCCGTCAGTACACCGACGCCGTTTTTATCTCGCAGTCCGCGCTTTACGTCGAATTTTTCAAAAAGTTCTTCTTTGACAATCGAATGTGACCTGACCTTATCGGTGAGCTGACGTATCTCTTCTGCTCTTGTGATAGCTGTCGCTTTTTTCTTTGAAGCGGCGGAAGCACTTGCGCCGTCGTGAGCTTTCCTGTATGCCGAAATTTTAATTACCCCCTTTGCGGTATCGTTGACATTGTGATTATTTATGATTAAATTGTAATTAATTCTTAAATTCAAACTGATTTCTGCGTTTTACTTTATATTACCGAAAATCTCATATACTGTTTCGTCTACTTATTCAACTACATTGTTGTACATTTGTCTGAGCACTTTCATGAAAATCTCAAACTCTTCCTTGGTAATACCGTTTGCCAGTTTTTCTTTAAACCTGCGGCGCTCTGCTTTTATCTCTTCGACTACTGCATCCGACTCATTGTCAAGAACGATGCGCATTGTCCTGCGATCTTGTGTATCAGGTACAAAGGCGACCATGTTTTTGTGAAACAGATCTTCGACAGAGCGGGAAATAAGTGCTTTTGACACTCCCCAGAACTCGCAGATCTCCCTTCCTGTATCACCATGCTTGTTAAGTGATAGGTAAGCAAGAACTTTAATGTCAGATTTAGATAGATTGTATTTTTCACCTATCTCCTCATACTTTTTCAGATAACTTTTGTAGACCTTCGAAAAAGAAGTTAGGCATTGTAAGAACTCGTTCATAATGACCTCCGACAAATATGCCGCCTGTTCTGCGGTCGTTCATCCTGATAACTGTGATTATATCATGAGATTGTTTAATTGTAAACATTTTTTCAAAAAAATCTTCAGAATTTTTTTATCTTTTTTTTATCTTTATTGAAAAGAAAGCCGAACTGTGTGTCAAAACATACAAATCGTTATGAAACTTCCCTGTCCTTATATGACAAAGTCAAAAGAAATTACGGCAAAAGCAAAAAAAAAGTTGACAGTTATTATCGGACGTGATAGAATGTAATAAACATATAGAGGTGCGACTGGTCAATGAGTAGCGGCGCTTTACATCACCTTCCGCGGGTGTGCGTCGCAAAAGGTGAAGTCGCCGAAGGACGGCGGAGCGCGGTATCCCGCCGGACCTGGTTTGGCAAATAAGATTTGTCCGACTGTCGCTGATATGCGGAGCGCTATTGTTATATTAAAAATTTATGCCGGGAAGCTCAACACGGCGGGTTTTATATAACGATAGCTGACAGGTTCAGCTATTTTTTTATTTCAGAAAGGATCGATACCATGAAAAAAAAGGTATTTACCGGAGCGGCAACAGCGCTTATCACACCAATGACGCCCGACGGGATCGATTACGACTCCTTTGGAAAACTTATTGACTGGCAGGCAGAAAACGGCATAGATGCTCTTGTCATATGCGGTACCACCGGAGAGGCTTCCACGCTGAACGATGAGGAGCATATAGCCGCAATAGCTTTTGCCGCAGAGCGTGTTGCCAAAAAGGTACCGATAATTGCAGGAACAGGAAGCAATGATACCCCGCATGCAATAAAGCTGGCGAGGCTTGCCTGCGAATCGGGTGCAGATGCACTTCTTGTGGTAACACCGTACTATAACAAGACCTCGCAAAGAGGGCTCGTGCGATACTATACAGACATTGCAGACGCAGTGGATAAACCGCTGATACTATACAATGTGCCGTCGCGCACGGGAGTAAATATCGAGCCGAATACATACCGTATTCTTGCGGACCATGAAAATATAGTCGGAATAAAAGAGGCAAACGGAAATATTGCAAAAATAGTCGAGACAATGTCATATGTAGGCGATAAACTTGCGCTCTATTCCGGAAACGACGACCAGATAGTCCCCCTCCTGGCACTTGGCGGGTCCGGAGTAATATCGGTGCTTTCCAACCTTCTTCCGAGACAGACGCACGAGATGTGTGCCCGATTTTTTGCAAATGATATTTCCGGAAGCGCGGCGATGCAGTTCAGATACCACAAGCTCATATCAGCCCTGTTCTCTGACGTAAACCCTATACCTGTAAAGGCTGCGATGGCGGCAATGGGCTTCTGCCGCAATTATTTAAGAGCCCCCCTTATAGAGATGGATAAGGCAGCAGAAGAAAAACTTCTTGAGGCGATGCGCGAACAGGGACTGAACGTATAACCGGCAACAGACTCTGCTACATAGGGGATAGATTAACATAGGGGATAGATTAAACCGAGTCGTGGCGTTTCACCGCTTGCCCTGCGGTGAAACGCTCCGGCAACGGGTAAAAAGCACTTCACATTCCAGCACCCTCTCATCCACATGCCCGCGACAAAGTTGACAGCTGCAGAAATGTACGTAACCGGAACGGCGCCGAAAAAGGCCGGAGCTGTCGATTATGCCACGGCGCTGCAGTCTGCAAAACCCGGTAATGAGGTTTTGAATTGTGAAAATATGGTATGATTTTTCACCTCCGGGATTTGTATGCTCCTGCTGTAAGACGGCTACAAACCGGACAGGTACGGAAAGTGTGCGACATTTGTTCGGCACAGGAAAGGAACGATAACGAAAATGAAGATAATAGTCAACGGAGCTTTGGGAAGAATGGGCAAGGAACTCTCTTCTCTTGCCGCAGGCGGATATATGGGCTCGTCGCTTGCCGCCATGGTAGATGTAAATGCAGAGCCGTCAGACAATATATACAGGGATATCAACGATTTTGATTCCGAGGCTGATGTCATAGTGGATTTTTCACACCATACAGCAGTAAAAAGCCTCATTCCATATGCAGTCAAAAGAAATATTCCTGTTATAATAGCGACTACAGGACATGACGAGAATGAGCGCGAAATAATAGAGGATGCAGCGCAGAAAATACCTGTTTTTCTCTCGGCAAACATGTCTGTTGGTATAGCGGCGCTCTGTTCTTTTGCAAAGTGCGCAGCGGCGCTGTTCCCTGATGCAGACATAGAGATTGTGGAGACACACCATGTGAACAAGTTGGATGCGCCAAGCGGAACCGCACTGATGATAGCTGAAGAAATAAGGACAGTAAGACCTGAGGCGGTCATAAACTGCGGCAGAAGCGGAATGAAAAAGCGCGAGAAGAATGAGATCGGCATAAGCTCTGTACGGCTGTCAAATGTGGTCGGCGAACACGAAGTAATGATATCGACGGGAACGCAGACATTAAAATTGCGGCATGAAGCTCACAGCCGTTCTCTGTTTGCAGAGGGAGCTATAACTGCTGCAGTCTTCATCAAAGACAAGCCTGCAGGTCTGTATTCGGTAAATGATATGGTAAAGATATAGCAGAATACACGTATATGGTCAGAAAAGGAGAACGCCGTTTTTATTATGAACAAAATGAATGTTGTATTCACTAAAATGCACGGTATAGGAAATGACTACATATATGTCAACTGCATGGACAGAGAGCTTGATAATCCCTCTTCCCTGTCTGTTGAAATGTCGAAAAGGCATTTTTCAGTGGGTGCAGACGGGCTTGTGATGATATGCCCGTCCGACAAAGCCGACGCAAAAATGCGCATGTTCAACGCAGACGGAAGCGAAGGAAAAATGTGCGGAAATGCGATAAGATGTGTCGGAAAATACCTGTATGACAACAATATTGTAAATAAAAAAAAGCTTGATATAGAAACTCTCAGCGGGATAAAACACCTTGTCCTTGATACAGATGATATAAGCGGCAAGGTGAAAAATGTGACTGTTGACATGGGGACCGCATCGCTCAATCCTGCTGACATACCTGTACTTTCTGAAACCAGAGTGATAAACGCACCATTTTCTGTCGGCGGCAGAGAATACAGCGTCACCTGCGTTTCCATGGGAAATCCGCACGCCGTTATTTTTACGGACGATGTGAAGGGGCTTGAGCTTGAACGCATAGGTCCTGAATTTGAAAATCATCACATGTTTCCGGAACGCATAAACACGGAATTTGTACGCGTTATAGACCATAACACCCTTGAAATGCGGGTGTGGGAGCGCGGAAGCGGAGAAACATATGCCTGCGGTACCGGTGCTTGCGCCTCGGTCGTGGCAGCTGTTGTAAACGGCATATGTATGCCGGATTCCGAAGTAACCGTAAAGCTTATCGGTGGAGATCTGAAAATAGTATGCAGCAAAGAACTCTCGGTTACTATGACCGGGAGCGCCACAAAGGTATATGAAGGGAGTTATGAGACCTGTGAATATTAAAATAAACGAGAATTTCAAAAAAATGAAACAGAGCTATCTCTTTTCAGAGATAGGCAAAAGAGTCAGAATGTTTTCGCAACAACACCCGGACGCAAAAATAATACGCCTCGGAATAGGCGATGTCACCCTTCCGCTGACAGCGTCTGTAATCGAAGCAATGCGCAAAGCGGTTGAAGAAATGGGAGAAAAATCCACTTTCAGAGGATACGCTCCAGATTTCGGCTACGATTTTCTCAGGAAGGCCATTTCCGACAACTACGCGAGGATGTCTGTAGATATCCCGGCGGACGAAATATATGTGAGCGACGGTGCCAAGAGCGACGTAGGAAATATAGTCGATATACTGGGCTCAAATGAAGTACTGATTCCAGACCCTGTTTACCCTGTATACCTTGACAGCAACATAATGTCTGGGAATCACGTGACCTTCATTTCAGCCAATGCCCAGAACGGTTTTCTTCCGCTTCCGGACGAAAATATACCAAAACGCGGATACGTAATATATCTGTGCTCTCCCAACAATCCAACCGGAGCGGTATACAACAGAGAGCAGCTGAAAGTCTGGGTCGATTTTGCACTGGAAACAGGATCTCTTATTATATTTGATTCAGCTTACGAAGCTTATATAAAAGGCGATTATCCGCACAGTATATATGAAATAGAAGGCGCGCGCGAATGCGCTGTTGAAATATGCTCTTTCTCAAAAACAGCGGGCTTTACCGGGACCAGATGCGCCTGGTCGGTTGTGCCTGCAAATCTTGAAGCATCAGGCGTCAGACTTAAAAGCCTATGGGAAAGACGCCAGACAACCAAATACAACGGCGTCCCTTACGTGATCCAGCGTGCCGCAGAGGCTGCTCTTTCTGAAAAAGGACACGCTGAATGTCTTGAACTCGTAGACTATTATATGGCAAATGCCGCCGTTATAGCAGAGCTTTTAACAAGAAAAGGAATATGGTTTACCGGAGGAGTTTCATCTCCGTACATTTGGCTGAAATGTCCGAACGGGATGTCGTCATGGGATTTCTTCGACTATCTGCTCAATGAAGTACAGGTCGTCGGAACTCCCGGAGAAGGATTCGGAGAAGAAGGAAAAAGCTATTTCCGTCTTACATCGTTCGGAAGCAGAGAGGATACTGAAGAGGCCGTAAGGCGTCTTGAAAGGATATTATGATAACAAAGGAAAAAAAAGAAATGCTCTACCCTGACCTTGCCGTAAATGAACAAGGACATCTCACTATTGCCGGTCATGATGCCGTATCACTTGCTGAAGAATATAAAACCGCCCTTTTCGTGATGAACGTAGATAAGTTCCGCCAAAACTGCCGTGTTTATACCGACACAATGTGGGAATGCTTCGGAGACGATGCACTTCCACTATATGCTTCAAAAGCATTGTGCTTTACAGGAATATACAGACTGGTGAACGAATGCGGAATGGGGACAGACATTGTATCCCCCGGAGAACTATACACTGCTTCCAAAGCAGGATTTCCGCTTTCAAAAGCATATTTTCACGGAAACAACAAGACAGACCACGATATAGAGGCTGCAATAGATGCGCACATAGGGACCTTCATCGTAGATAATGACGAAGAGCTTGACAAAATAGATGAATACGCATCACACAGAGGAATCAGGCAGGCGGTGCTGCTGAGAATAACCCCCGGCATAGACCCCCACACACACAAAGCGGTTATAACCGGCAATGTAGATTCAAAATTCGGCAAAGCGATAGAAACCGGACAGGCCTTGGCGTTTACCGAAAAAGCGCTTAAATGCCGCTCTGTAGAACTCAAAGGATTTCACTGCCACATAGGCTCGCAAATATTTGACTGCCAGCCTTTCTGCGACGCCGCCGACATAATGCTCGGATTCATAGCAAAAATAAAAAAGCAGTACGGATATGAGACAGAGGTTCTCAATCTCGGAGGAGGATTCGGCGTAAGATATGTTGAAAGTCATCCTCACATTGACATAGCCGCAAATATAAGGGATGTGGCCTCTCATATACGTGCGCGCTGTGAAGAATTCTCTCTCAGAATGCCAAAAATTCTGATGGAGCCAGGGAGAAGCATAGTAGCGGATGCTGTGACAACACTTTACACCGTCGGCTCAGTAAAGGAAATAACCGGATTCAAGAACTATGTTTCCATCGACGGGGGAATGACCGACAATCCGAGGTATGCGCTGTATCAATCTGAATATACCGTCCTGAATGCAAGCCGTGCGGCTGACGACTGTGACTACGTATGCACGATAGCCGGGAGATGCTGCGAGAGCGGGGACCTGATACAGGAAAATGTACGGATAGCAAAACCCAAAAGAGGAGATATAATAGCCGTACTTACCACGGGAGCATACAATTACTCAATGGCTTCAAACTACAACAGGATACCTCGTCCGGCAATATTGCTGGTTGGTGAAAACGGATATAAAAAACTCGCGGTGCGTCATGAAACATTTGAAGACATGTGCGCCTGTGATATTGATCTTCGGTGAATTTCGCCGTATCTCACTCATAAAGCGTATACGTACGATATGAAAGGCATGATGCAAGATGAAAATAGTATTACTTGACGCAGCCACCGTCACAAACGGAGACATAGACCTTTCCGTTTTTTTAAAGCTTGGAAACCTGACAATATACGATATTACTGCTCCGGATAAAGTTGCCGGACGTATAGAAGAGGCAGAAGCGGTGATATGCAACAAATCTCTTATAACCAGAGATGCAATCTACTCCGCAAAACATCTTCGATATGTAGGTCTTTTTGCAACCGGGTACAACAACATAGATATATGTGCTGCAAGGGAGCTTGGTATTACTGTATGTAATGCAGGAAGCTACTCTACAAATTCGGTGGCAC
Organism: uncultured Clostridia bacterium; assembly: GCA_944392615.1. Lineage (GTDB taxonomy): Bacteria > Bacillota > Clostridia > Oscillospirales > CAG-272 > RGIG1993. Next base: position 108,579 of record CALXXF010000002.1, on the reverse strand, counting down.
AGCATGTGTTTGCGTTTATTCTCAACTATGCATCAAAGGTCGCGGAATACAATTCATTTGTAGCACAAGGCAATTGGATAAACAGCCGGAGCTTTTCGCCGTTCGTATACGATACGACAGAACTGTTCGGAAAAACTATCGGAATTTTCGGCTTTGGAAGCATAGGGAAAGCTGTAGCAGAAATAGCCAGGTCGTTCGGGATGAACGTCATTGCCTCTACAAGAACTCCGTGTACCGATAACAGATACTCATATGTTCGTTTTGTAGACTTTCAGGAGCTTTTGTCTTCATCTGATTTTTTAACAGTGCACTGTCCTCTTACAGACAGGACAGCGTGTCTTTTTGACAGCAAAGCTTTTTCAGCTATGAAAAAGGGATGCTACTTCATAAACACATCACGAGGCGGAGTACTTGATGAGAATGCCTTGCTCGATGCGCTGGAAAGCAGTCACCTTGCCGGAGCGGCAATAGATGTTCTCACCGAAGAACCGATGAGAAGAGACTGTCCCCTTTACGGAGCGCCAAATATAACTATAACACCTCACGTAGCATGGGCGCCGTATGAAACGCGCAAAAGACTTATCGACATAGTATTCGGAAATCTCAGGAATTTTATCTCCGGCACACCTACAAATGTTGTATCATGAGCGCCTTGGCTTGAGTATATGATATGTCCATACATATGTCATGTAATGTGGTTGAAAGACAGCTGAAGTACCCCATAAGAAACGGTACGGGTGTTGCGCTTTGCGCGTATCCGTACCGTTTTCTGACTACATGATGCAGAAAAATTTTTTTCATCTGCTGTTTTTATATTTTGGGTGTTGACAACCGCTGCTTTATGTGATACAATGTTATGCGTTCGGCGGAAACGCCGCAATACCGGGGTGTGGCTCAGTTTGGTAGAGTGCTTGGTTCGGGACCAAGAGGCCGCGCGTTCGAGTCGCGCCACTCCGACCATAAAGGCGTTCGTAAGAAATTACGAACGCCCTTTTCATCAATGCCGCCTCTGTTCCGCGAGCCAAGCGCTTTTTAACACAGCACCGGCGCAAGGCCGCATAACGATTGACGCTGATAATTTGTAAAAGGCGCTCCTCTGTCTGAAATGCCGTCTGAAATAATCAGAAACTGCCTGTACCAGGTTTGAACCCGATACAGGCAGTTTTTTGCAGTTGAAGTGTTTTAGTTCACACATAATGTTTTTCAAATAATATTTTTCCGTTTTACCGGAATATGCAGATCCTCAATAATTACCGGTATAGGTGCAGTTGCCCACGGATGGCAGAGCGAAGTATTGTGCTTTTGTCCCTTTCCCCACGCTTCAAAACACGTAGTTGCTCCTTCCCGTATCATGTTTAGCCATCCGTGCTCGCCTTCATTTACGAGCAGGTTATATACTTCCATGGTTCTCCCGGCACGGGAAAGTGCTTTCAGAAGGAAATAGCTCACATATACCCCGCAGCACATACCCCTTTGTATTATGTAGTCAGCCACTGCCCTTTCAAATTTATCCGGAACAAGTCCGAAATAAAGCGCAAAGACATTTGAATGCAGCGAAAAGTGTCCGCTTTTCTCACTGTCGGCAAAAAGACCGTTTTCACGCATAAAAGCTTTTACATACGCTTTTTCATAGGGCTCAGTGTCAAAAGACACATTTTTTCCGAGAATTTTTTCAATACGCACAAGCGTTTTAAGAGCTCCTACATAGTATGCATTTATAACATTATGCACGTCATGAGATCTTATTGGATTTAAAAGCTCAAAGTCGTATCCGTCCCGCATATTTTCGGGCCAGTCAACAAGATTCCACTTGTCGTCCACAAAAGACAGCATTCCATCCTGTCTCTCATATTTTCTGAAGTGAAGAACTACTCCTTTTACGTAATCATAATATTTGCAAAGAAACTCTTTTTTTTCGTTCATTTCATACGCAAGAAGGACCATTTCCCCGAATATAAGCGAATAATCCGCAATTTCCTGCATAAAGGAGCATGAGCTTACCGCCATAAGCCCATTGCATATATCAGCTGTAACTGCAAAATCATACGCTGCCTTTTCAAGCATATCTGTATTTCCTGTGAGAAGGGCATGCGAATGAGCTGCTATAAATGCATCCCCAAGATATTGACCCTTTTCTCTGGTAGGACAATCAATAAAACTTTCCTGCGTAGCATATTTTATAGTGTCCCTGCACAACGCAAACACCATGTTCAGTTTCTCATCTGAAGTATCAATTTCAACGCATCCATCGTCAAACGGATAGTGCCTGCACATCACATCAACGGACATTATTTCTGCATCAGAGGATTTTATCTCGGCATACCTGAATCCCTTATATGTGTAATTTTCAAAAATGTTTTCGCCGTCCGAAAGAGTCCATTTTTCCTCGTACCTGCAATTTGCACGAAGGTCGTACCGGACCGTCCCGTCTTCGTTTAGCTCTTCAGCAAAACGAATAAATACATTCTGACCGCTTTTGCCATTTGCAGTTATGCGCAGCGAGCCTACGACTTCCCTTCCGACATCTATAAAATATGTTCCGCGGGAATATCTTATATTCTCAGGCTTCATATAATAAACACCGACAGGACGTGCGGGATTTCTGATAAAGGAATAATCATGATCTTCCTCGACCATATTCTTCCAGTCAGAATCGTCATATTCGTCTGTATTCCACCCTGATTCCCAAAGCCTTGAATCAAAGTTTTCAGAAAAATCCGTGCCGTATCCGACAACACGACCGTAAAATGCCTCTGTTTTTTTGTATTTCCAGAACGGCTGTGTCACTTCGCCGCTGTCGATATTTTCAATCTCGGTCCCTATTCCGAAACGATTGTCTCCACTTTCCCACACACGATTTACAAGTCCCTGATAGTAGAGATGCGCAGCAAAAATATTATTTCCTGTATGCAGATACCGTGTAACCTCGATCTCGTCATAATAACGGTGAGTATGATGTGAAGGAGCCGGACCCCTTGATACATGTATTCCGTTTATATAAAGTATATAATAGTCGTCGGCAGTCACTCTTACAAAGACGCGGCCACTGCCCGAATAATGAAATCCGGCACGCGCAAGCACGTGGTAATTGCTCAATACAGAGGCATTTTCCCTTCTATCCCTCTCTTTGCACAGATACGAGATTTTTTCAAGACCTGCAAAATCATCTGTTGTAAACCAGCGCGGAAAAAAAGCGTCTTTCATAAACATCTCCGAATATACCTTGCCAGACCGTTACAAGAGCCATCATTTATTCAAGGAGCTTATGGTCTGACAATATCTTTACATCGTGCTGCAAGTCATAAACCGTATGGATGATCTTTTTTCCCTGTAAGAACGTATCCGAAATATATTTTATCCAACAAATGAAGCGAAAAAGTTACAGGGCCTGGGGAACGGCTGAATAACGTTAAGCGACAGAATAGCATAACAAAATGATGCATTAAAAGCTGAAAGTAAAATCCAAAGAAGCGGCGAATGCAAAAAGGCCACGGCGAAAAACGCCGTGACCTCTGGTGACCCGTACGGGAATCGAACCCATGTTTCCGCCGTGAGAGGGCGGTGTCTTAGCCTCTTGACCAACGGGCCTTATATGCTGAACGCCTGTATAGTATATCACTTATCTTCAAAAATCTCAATAGGCATCGTGCACAATTATGGAAGGCGTAAGCGATGTATTTTACTGCAAAACATAAAAAATTCAGCATATTCAAATCCAAATTCAGCAAATACAGATCTTTTTCACACCGGAGCGCTCATGATATTACGAGCCAACGACATTGAGACGTAAAACACAAATTACCTGTTTATAGAAAAAACAAAGGCATCCGGCGTCATTTAATCCGTCCTATCGCATTTTTCAAACTGTATGTCAGAATCAAACCACGCGCACAAGGAACTATATCTTAAACTGTAATTATATTCCGAGTTTTTCTACATATTCTTCAAGACAAAGCCCAGAGGATTTCATTTCGTTTGCCGCCTTATAGCCCACGAATCTGAAGTGCCACGGCTCGTAAATTATACCGGTTTTATCAGTTTTTTCCGCTGGAAATCTGAGAATAAACCCGAACCTTTCGCAATTTTCCGCAAGCCACGCCCCGGCGCCCGTGTCGGCGAAGCTTTCTTCAAGAAGACTGTCGTTATCCCCTCTCACCCTTAAATCGACACAAAGGCCGGTCTGATGCTCGGATGTCCCCGCTCTGCAGGAATATGTGCTCACTATTTCTTCGGCCTCTTTCCTTGTCAAAGATGGGTTTTTGCTCATTTCCTGATCGCAATAATGCCCGAAGAGGGCGTCCTGATAGGCGTACGAGCGATATGCGCTTGTTATATCTATACCAAATATCCCGTCGCTTTCAGCTTCAAGACACATTGCAGTAAGAGCTTTTAATACAACCCTGTCAATGTTATAACCTGAAAAATCGTACTCTGTCGCATCTGACGAATAAACGAGATCGTCAGGAACATATTTACCGCAGCTGTTTTCAGGATTGACAAGCATAAGATACTTTTCATCCTCGGTGTATATATACTCCTCGTATTCTGAAATATCTATGTTGTACGATGATGCCGGCAAGTCCTCTTCATCTTGCCGAGAGCTATCCAAGACAGTACCGGCATCAGACTCTTTATCATTATCTTGTACCGCATTGCTGTTTTTGTTCAGCGCTTTTGTGAAAAGCAAAACCCCGAGCACAAGCAGAGCTATACCTATAAGTGCAAGCAGCACCCCGCATATAGTTTTCTGTCTGAGTTCACGTTTTGACAGTCCTGGCATTTTCAGTCCTCCATATTCGCTTCGGATTCTGGCGTCACAATAAAGTTTGCCTCAATATCGAATAATTAAACGTGTTTTCCGGTTGTTGACGGACATATGTCAGGCGACATATGTCAGGTAACATGCAGTTCCGTCAGAAAAGCCCGTGAACACGATTTTATATTTCTCCGACATTTCTCCGGTACTACGTCTCTATCGGCGGTATAGGATTTTTGTTGGGAATAAAACCTATTTCATCCGGATCGTACTCCACTGATATTTTGCTTTTTGAAAACAAAACTTCAACTCCGTTTACAAACCCCGTTATAAAATCCTCCGGTACCAATACATGTCCATTTTGCGAGACCCGCACGTTTTCTGAAAGAAAAACTGCAAAGTCGTTCACAAAGGCAAATCTGCTGTCATAATAAAATTTCACACTGTCGTTTGATCCATTGTCTATTATGTACTTTATCTCACCTTCGTCTGCGCTTACCGTAAATCCGCAATCAGAAGCTATCCTGCTGAAATCTATAAAAGCCTTTCCTGATTCCACATACTCTGAGGAAGATACCTGATACTCAGACATACGGCTTCCCTTTTCGCCGTAGGAATATGTTATAAGCCCGTCGTCATTTCTTCCCTTGAAAACCAGTCCGGCCACGGCATATATAAGCCCGGATATGAGTGCCACAAATACAAGCACTGTGACAAACCAAAGCGCAACTTTAATCCTGAATCCGATTTTAAAAGCCGGTATCATACTTGCCCTTCCTCCAGACAGAATCGCCAATAGAATTGTCAGACAAATTCACATGAAATCTGCGACATCATCGGTAAACACATACCAAATAAAGCATGCAACGACAAATGCGCAGTGTCCGACGGAAAGATTATACCACCCCTCCGCGGGCAAATCAACAGCAAAACGTAAAAAGTGCAAGAATAAATATTTTTGTGATTTGCAGCATAATTTTTGGTAAAAGCTATTGACACGGCGCGTTTTATGTGATAGAATCGCCTGTGTCAAAGAAGAAGAACGGCTCCGTTCTCACCGGCGGGCTCTTTGCGTGTCCGGTTAATATGGATCAATCCGGCGTGCCGAACGGCGCTGTCGGTGATTTGTGTGCGGAGTTTGTTCCCGCACATTTTTATTTTATCGGAGGTGCTTGAAAATAGCATTCAACAATCGTAACGACAAAAACGAAAAAGAGCATCTGGTAAATGAGAGTATCATTTCCGGCGCTGTCAACGAACGCACACAGGTCAGGGTCATAGGCCCGGATGGCGAACAGTTGGGTCTTATGACGGTGAGAGGCGCTCTCGACAGCGCGTACGACAAGGACCTCGATCTGGTGCTCATCTCTCCTCAGAGCACGCCGCCGGTGTGCAGAATACTCGATTACGGAAAGTTCCGTTTCGAAAGAGAGAAAAAGAAAAAGGAAGCTAAGAAGAATCAGGTAAAGGTAGCCACAAAGGAGATACAGCTGACTCTTCAGATTGACACAAATGACTTCAACACCAAAGCCAATAACGCAAGAAAATTTCTTCAGGGCGGAAATAAGGTAAAGGTAATCCTTTTCTACAAAAAGGTTCGTCAGATGGCGCGTCAGGATTCAGGAAAGCAGCTTCTTGACAAATTCCGTGATCAGCTTTCCGACGTCGGTACGGTTGATAAAGAGCCTGTTTTGGAAGGACGTTCGATGACAATGATGATTTCCCCCGTAAAGCAGCCTGCCTCAAAGCCGGCTCAAGAGCAAACACAGCAGTCATAAACACGAAAGGAGTTTCTCAGTCATGGGAAAAATAAAGACACATAAGGCTTCGGCAAAGAGATTTTCATTAACCAAGAACGGTTTGGTTAAGATAAATCACTCGCACCATCGTCACAAACTCGGTCTCAAGACATCAAAGCGCAAACGTCATCTCCGCACAGGCGGCTATCTCAGTAATTCGATGGCTCCCGCGGTGAAGACCCTCATTCAGAAGTTTTGAGTTTGATCGATCAGGAAAAGGAGTATTGTTGAAATGGCAAGAATCAAAGGCGCTATGATGACGCGCAAGAGAAGAAATAAAATGCTTAAGGCTGCAAAAGGCTACTGGGGAGCGAAGAGCAAGCACTTCAAGATGGCAAAGCAAGCTGTAATGAAGAGCGGCAATTATGCTTTTGCAGGAAGAAAACTCAAGAAAAGAGACTTCCGTGCTCTTTGGATAACCAGAATATCCGCTCAGTGCAAGGTAAACGGTATTAATTACAGCCGCTTCATGAACGGTCTTAAGAAATCAGGAATAGACCTTAACAGAAAAGTGCTCTCTGAGCTTGCAGTATCGGACAAGGCGGCATTCGCCTCGCTCTGCGAAAAGGCAAAGGCTGCGCTTTGATTATCTCCCGCTCTGGGCGTATAAAACCGCCCAAAGCGGGTTTTTCGTATTTCGCGCTTCCCTTTTTTTCGGCGCTGTTTAAATTATTCGCTATTTGTATGCAGCAGGAATCACACATTGCCCATATAACGACACAGCGATATTATGTCTTACGTATCGCGGAAAAGCAAATCCTTTTGTAATAAAAAAATTCATGGTAAAATTCAGGTTGATACACTCACTGATTTATGAAATTTTTAAAACACATTTTATTCATGACCGGCTATTTCAGAAGGCGTTGAATAATATCGGTCTTTAAGGAGTATACCGTGCAGTACATAACATCGAGATCAAATCCTCTGATAGTGGAAACGACAAAGCTGAAGGAAAAAAAATATCGACGCGATACCGGACTTTTTGCATTTGAAGGCCTGAAACTACTTGAAGAAGCGCTCTTAAACAACACACCCCTCCTGAGAGTATTTGCAACAGAAGAAAACAAGAATGTATTTGAAACGCTTGACAGTAAAACCGAGAAGATCCTTGTTTCCAGGAGCGTATATGAAAAAATATCCTTTGAAAAATCACCCGAAGGTGTTTTTTGTGTAGCAAAATATCTTGACAACCGTCACAAATTTGCTACAATATATAGCGGCACTCCGGATATAAAGATATTCTGTCTTTCTTCTGTAAGAGACCCCGGAAATGTAGGAACTATAATGAGATGTGCCGGCGCTTTTGAAAATGACCTTCTGATAATTTCAGATGATTGCGCGGACATATACTCCAGTAAAACAATACGCGCTTCAATGGGGGCTTTTTTCAGAATAGACACTATGACCACACCTGACCTTTCAAAAACGCTAAGCGACCTTACATCAAAGGGATATTGCGTGTACGCAGCAAGGGTATCTGATGACTCTGTACCAGTGACAGATGCCGTCATCAACGACCGCTCCTGTTTTGTTGTCGGAAATGAAGGAAACGGTCTTCCGGAAGAAATAATCAAATCATGCAATAAAAGCATTTCAATACCGATGTCAGCGGGCTGTGAATCACTGAACGTAGCTGCTGCCTCAGGAATCCTGATGTGGGAGAGATACAGACGTATCAAAAAATAGATCCGCATTACTGTACGGATCAGATATCGTCAAAAATCAAAGGTCGTCAAAAGAAAAATCTAAGGCGGGAACAATAAATGTCAGATTTGAAATACAGCGTCTGGCTTAGCACCAGAGTCGTGCCGGGGACGCGCACTGCCTGCAAACTGGCGGAGCACTTCGGATATGATGCAGAGGCAATATACAATGCCGAAAAAGGCGAATATCTTGCAGTCCCCGGAATCAGTGAGAAACTTGCCGAACAGCTGTCAGACAAGAACACAGACCAGACTGAAAGGATACTCGACTTCTGCATGACTCACAACGTCAGCATTCTCTCGTTTGACAGCAAATACTATCCCAAGCGCTTGTTGAGACTTCCTGACTTTCCGGTGATTCTGTACTACAAGGGCTCTCTGCCGGATATAGATAACGAGGTGTGCATAGCCGCTGTAGGCACAAGAAACTACACCGAATACGGGAAAAACAACGCCTATGTAATATCAAGAGATCTCGCACGCGCCGGCGCTATTGTTGTATCAGGCGCTGCAGCGGGTATAGACTCTTTTTGTCACCGCGGTTGTCTTGATGTCATGGGTCACACTATCGGAGTGTTAGGCTGCGGAATAGATGTTGTATATCCAAAATCAAATCGCGATCTGATATATGAGATATCGCTTCATGGGACGCTCATGACAGAGTACCCTCCGGGCACTGAACCCGCCGGCTACAACTTTCCGAAACGAAATCGTATAATAAGCGGTCTTTGTCTTGGCACACTTGTCGTTGAGGCAAGTGAAGGAAGCGGAGCTCTGATAACTGCAAGGACGGCTCTTTCTCAGGGCAGAGATCTGTTTGCACTCCCCGGAAATATCGGTGAAATGAACAGCTGCGGCACAAACGAGCTTATAAAAAACGGCGCGACGATGATAACCGGAGCATACGACATACTTGCGGAATACGATTTGCTTTTTCCGCATAAAATACAGACCGAAAAAATACTTGTACCGATGCGTACACTCAATATTTCAAATGAACCTTACCGAAGGGTGGCGAGCGGCAACAGGCCGGTATATACATCTGAAAATGAATATCAAAAAGAGCATGGAAACGGCGCAGGAAAAGTGCCGGAAGCAGATGCAAACGAAAATTCTGGCAGCGTAAAACGCCCTAAAATGCAAAGAGAGGCGAAAAACAAAAATTTCAGGGAAAATGTACCTCAAAAAGCTGAAAGCGACAAGAAAACGGAATGTACCCTTCCGATGAGCGAGGCGGAAAAAACGGTTTATTCGGCAATACCGGAAAACGGAAGCATAACTACAGATGAAATAGTCAGGTCTGGTATACCGGTATCGGATGTTCTTGTGTCTCTTACCACGCTCGAAATAAAAGGCCTTATAAAGTCACTGCCCGGCGGGGCATACGCGAAAAAACATCAGTAAACGGAGAAACTGTATATATATGGCAAATCTCGTTATTGTGGAGTCGCCGAGCAAAGCGGCGACGATCAAAGGATATCTGGGCTCAGGATATAAGGTGGTAGCTTCTCAGGGTCATGTGCGCGACCTTCCGAAAAGCACACTTGGTATAGATATTGAAAACAACTTTGAAGCACATTATATAAATATACGCGGAAAAGGAAATCTCATAAAAGACCTCAAAAAAGAAGCAAAAAATTCTTCAAAAGTATTTCTTGCAACAGACCCCGACCGCGAAGGAGAAGCAATATCATGGCATCTTGCTAAAGTGCTCGATATTCCCGTCTCAAAGACCAATCGCATAACATTCAACGAAGTGACAAAGACTGCGGTAAAGGAAGCCATAAAGCATCCAAGGCAAATAAATATGGGGCTTGTTGACTCACAGCAGGCGCGCAGACTGCTGGACAGGATAGTTGGCTATAAACTCAGTCCGTTTCTCTGGAAGACAATAAGAGGCGGACTTTCGGCCGGGAGAGTACAATCTGCCGCTACGCGGATAATCGTCGAACGTGAACGTGAAATACAAGCCTTCAAGCCCGATGAATACTGGACGGTGACCGCTTCTCACAAGAACGTCGAAGGCTGTGTTTTCTCATCAAAATTTTACGGTACAGATGAAGGAAGAACTGAGCTTTCATCCGCAAATGATGCCGAAGTCATAAAAAAAGCTCTCGGTGAAAATCCTCTCGTTGTAGAAAGCGTTAAAAAATCAATAAAACACAAGAACCCGTCTGCCCCGTATGCAACTTCATCTATGCTGCAGGATTCTGCAAGAAGGCTCGGATTTCAGGCTCAGAAGACCATGAGAGTGGCACAGGAGCTGTATGAGGGCGTAAACCTCGGAAGTGATTTCGGCGGAAGCCGCGGACTCATTACCTACATGAGAACCGATTCGCTGAGAATATCAAAGGAAGCACAGGAAGCGGCAAAAGAATACATCGTGTCAAACTACGGAGAAGAATACTATCCGCAGTCTGCGCGTGTATATAAAACAAGGAGCGACGCCCAGGATGCACACGAAGCAATACGCCCGTCAAGTGTGGAATTAGAGCCGGATAAGATAAAGAAGCACCTTTCCGGCGACCAGTATAAACTCTACAGACTCATCTGGGAACGCTTCGTTGCAAGCCAAATGCAGGCAGCCGAGTACGATACGGTAAGTGCAAACATAAGATGCGGGAAATACATTTTCAAGGCGAACGGACAGACACTCAGATTCAAGGGATTTTTGGCGGTATCCGGAGACACAGGCGGAGACGACGAGGACGAATCGGCTACCCTGCCCTTTCTTTCCGAAAACGATGTCCTCACACTTGTCGATGTCAGGCCCGAACAGCATTTCACTGAACCGCCGCCGAGATTCAGCGAAGCATCGCTCATAGATTTTTTCAAGGAAAAAGGAATAGGAAGACCATCGACGTATGCGCAGATAATAACCACCATTATCTCAAGAGGTTATGTTACACGAGAGTCTAAAATGCTCGTACCGACTTCACTTGGATGTGTGACGACTGACCTGATGAAGGAGTATTTTCCTGAAATAGTAGACTATGAGTTTACCGCACAGATGGAAGACGAGCTCGACGACATATCCTCAGGTAAAAACACTGTGGAAGGCGTGCTGTCTGAATTTTATGACAAATTCAAGACCGACCTTGAACGTGCTCAGACCCAGACAACCGAGAATAAAAGCCTGTCTGTTGCTGAGACAACAGACATGATTTGCGAAAAATGCGGCGCAGTGATGGTAGTAAAATCAGGAAGATACGGAAAATTTGCTGCCTGCCCCAATTATCCCGCCTGTAAAAACACCAAACCGATAAAAGAAGCCTCGGACGAGGAGAAGCACGAGCCTGTCTCAGACAAAATATGTGACAAGTGCGGTTCTCCAATGATTCTGCGCACCGGAAGATACGGAAAGTTTTACGCGTGTTCTGCATTTCCGAAATGCCGCAACATCATGAACGTTGAAAACACTCTCGGCGTGAATTGCCCGTTATGCGGGAAACCGGTAGTAATGAAGAAGGCAAAGTCCAAAACTGTTTTTTACTCATGCTCCGACTACCCGAACTGCAACTATTCCTCGTGGGATAAGCCATCGGATTTGAAGTGCCCTTCGTGCGGCAAGCCTCTTTACTACAAAAAAGGCAAGGATAAGCCTGTATGTACCGATAAAGAGTGTGAAATGTACGGCAAAGGACTTCCGGATGATGAGCAAACCGAGCAAAGCCGGTCATAATGAATAACAGATAAATACGGATTGAAATGAAAAAGGACTATATAAACGTAATAGGCGCCGGACTTGCGGGCTGCGAAGCAGCTTTTGCCGCCGCGCGCCTCGGAATCAGGGTGAGGCTTTTTGAAATGAAGCCTAAAAAGTACTCCCCTGCTCATACGAACGAAAATTTTGCAGAACTTGTATGCTCAAATTCACTGAGATCCAATCAGCTTACAAATGCCGTCGGACTCCTGAAGGAAGAAATGCGCAGGCTTGGTTCGGTGGTAATGGAAGCAGCATATGCATGCGAAGTACCCGCCGGGAGCGCTCTTGCAGTCGACAGGAAGCTGTTCTCAGCTTATATAACAGAAAAGATACGATCGCACCCTCTTATCTCTGTTGAATGCGAGGAAAAAAGCGGCATTCCGGATGACGAGATAACTATAGTTGCAACCGGACCGCTTACATCCGACGCAATGTCAGGATATCTTCGGTCACTGCTCGGCTCCGACAGCCTTTCATTTTTTGACGCGGCGGCTCCAATAATAGATGCTTCGACAATAGACAGAAGTGTGGTCTTTGAAGCTTCCAGATATAATAAAGGGGAGGCGTGTTATCTCAATTGTCCTATGGACAAGGAACAGTACGAAAGATTTTATGACGCGCTTGTCAACGCTGAAGAGGCTCAGCTTCACGACTTCGAAGCAGGAAGTGGGTTCGCGGTGTTTGAAGGCTGCATGCCAGTGGAAGTAATGGCAAAGCGCGGAAAAGACACCCTTTTGTACGGTCCTCTAAAGCCTGTCGGCCTCCCGTTGCCTTCAACCGGACGTGACGCTTACGCGGTAGTACAGCTCAGGAAAGAGAATAAAGAAGGTACGATGTACAACATGGTAGGGTTTCAGACCCACCTTCTCTTCGGAGAGCAGCGGCGTGTTTTCAGAATGATACCGGGTCTTGAAAATGCAGAATTTCTGAGATACGGTGTGATGCACAGGAACACATTTATCAACTCTCCTGCCCTGCTGTCTGAAACATATGCGCTGCGCAAGTCCCCGAATATATTCTTTGCCGGTCAGATGACTGGTGTCGAGGGATATATAGAATCGGCGTCAAGCGGGATTGTAGCAGGCATAAATGCAGCGCGTCTCTCGCTCGGACTTTCACCGGTTATATTCCCGGACACCACCGCAGTAGGAGCCCTTGCGCACTACATCAGCTCATGTACCGGAGACTTCCAGCCAATGAATGTGAATTTCGGAATAATCGCCCCGTTGGATCACAAGGTCAAAGGAAAAAAATCATTCAGAAACGAAAAAATATCGGAACGTGCACTCGGTATAACTGAAGAAATGAATGAGAAAATTTTTTGTTCATGAAAGACAGCCCAAGCCCGTTTTACCCGTGGCTCATCAAAGAAAGGTAGTTACATATGAAGATCGTTATTGACGCTATGGGAGGCGACAATGCCCCCGATGAGATCGTAAAAGGAGCTGCACTTGCAAAAAAAGAGCTTCTGGCATCGATGATCCTTGTAGGCGACGAGGAAGTCATAAGAAAGAGCGCCGAAAAGCAGGATATTTCTCTGAGCGGTATAACTGTATGCCACGCGCCTGATGTCATAACAATGGAGGACTCGCCGCTTTCCATCAGGGATAAAAGCGATTCATCCATGAGAATAGCTTTCAAAATGCTTAAAGAAGGTCAAGCAGACGCTTTTGTCGGGGCAGGCAACACAGGAGCGATGCACGTTGGCTCTACCCTTTTTGTACACAGGATCAAAGGAGTTGACCGCTCCGCGATAGCTACGATAATGCCTCTTGAAAGACCGACTCTCCTTATTGATTCCGGAGCAAACGTCCAGGTGACTCCTAATTTTCTGTACCAGTTCGCTGTGATGGGGTCTATCTACATGAGCAGGATATATAATTTGGAAAATCCGCGCGTAGGACTTTTAAACAACGGAACAGAAGAAAAGAAAGGAACCCAGCTTCAGATCGATACTTATAAGTTGCTGAGCGATTCGGAAAACATAAATTTTGTTGGAAATATAGAAGGAAAAGATATTCCTTTTTCAAAATGCGATGTACTGGTCTGCGACGGATTTACCGGAAATATCGCGCTCAAAACTATCGAAGGTATGAGCTCGTTTATTCTGCGCAAGATAAAGGGAGTTCTTTCTGATTCAATTTCAGGCAAGGCAGCCGGGCTGCTATGCGGAGCAAAGCTGAAAGCAATGAAGCGTAACTTTGACGCTTCAGAACATGGAGGAGCGCCCTTTCTCGGAATATCAAAGCCTGTTATAAAAGCGCATGGTTCATCAGATGCCGTAGCGATAAAGAATGCCGTGAGACAGGCAATAGCGTACTATAACATGAATATAATAAAAGACATTGCGGATATATTCGCAGACAACCAGAAAAAAATCATTCAGTAAACCCCGCCCCGGCAATCCGGAGCAAAGTATGAGAGGTATAAAGGTCACATGGACAAGCTCGAAAATATAATAAACTACCGTTTTTCCGACAAAAAACTTCTGAAGACAGCTCTCACGCATTCATCATATGCTAACGAAGCTACTTCAAAGGGAGAAAACACCAAAAGCAATGAGCGTCTTGAGTTTCTCGGAGATTCTGTTCTGTCGGTGATAGTGAGCAAATTTCTTTTTGAAGAGTACCCGGAGCTCCCCGAAGGTGACCTTTCAAAAATACGTGCGCAGACCGTCTGTGAAAAGACGCTTGCACGTTTTGCAAGAGAGATATCTCTTGGAGAATTTCTGCGTCTTGGCCATGGAGAAAGCCAGAACGGCGGAAACGACAGGGACTCTATACTTGCTGATGCATTTGAGGCGCTTCTTGCTGCAATATACCTTGACGGGGGTCTTGACAAAGTAAAAGAGTTTCTGCTCCCGTATGCAGAAGGACATATACATGGTATTCTGAGAAGAAGAAACACCACAGACTACAAAACAACGCTTCAGCAGATAGTACAGCAGGAAAACGGAGAAATACTTGACTATATAACAATAAGCGAATCAGGGCCGGCACATAAGCGTGTGTTTGAGGTAGAGGCAAGGATAAACAGCAATGTAATCGGAAAAGGCTCAGGGTCGAGCAAGCGGGAAGCCGAGCAGAACGCAGCCCGCGAAGCACTTTCATATTTCGGATTCGGGTACTCATCAGATGAGACGAACTGAACACATAAATATACCGGTGTTTGTGCCCCACCTCGGCTGCCCGCATAACTGTGTTTTCTGTAATCAGCATGAAATAACCGAATGTGAAGAATTTGATATAAATTCGATAGATGATACGGTTGGATCGTTTCTTACAACGGAACATCCGGATACTTCGGGAATACAGATCGCATTTTTCGGCGGAAGCTTTACCGGGATAGACCGCACGCTCATGATAAGAATACTTGAAAAGGCTTACCGGTATATATCAGACGGCAAGGTATCATCAATACGTGTTTCAACGAGACCGGATTATATAGACGAAGAAGTACTGTCTGTACTGAAAAGGTTCAGGGTGCGCACGATAGAGCTCGGTATACAGAGTATGTCAGACAAAGTGTTGCTCGCATCAGGACGCGGGCACACTGCTTTACAAACCGAAAATGCCGCATCGCTTATAAAAAGTCAAGGCTTTGAATTTGTTGGCCAAATGATGATAGGACTTCCCTGTTCTGCCCCTGACGACGAAATGTATACTGCTGCAAAGATATGCGAAATGGGAGCAGATGCGGCAAGGGTATATCCGACAGTAGTTTTTTCAAACACTGCACTTCACCGACTCGCACAAACAGGCGTATACACTCCTTTGACGACAGAAGAGGCGGCAAAACGCTCTGCAAAGGTACTGCGAATATTCTACAAGAACAATGTCGATGTGATACGTATAGGTCTTTGTGAGACAGAAACCCTGAGAAACGATACCGGCGTAACAGGAGCTTATCATCCCGCGCTCGGCGAGCTTTGCATAAACGAATATTATCGTGTAATCATAGAAGAAAGCCTGAAAAGGATAAATATATCGGACGACAGCGATATAACAGTGTATTGTTCAAATGGCAGCCTTTCAAAAGTCATCGGACAAAAGAAAAGAAACCGCAAATGGATAGAGGACAACTATCCCGTGCGCTCACTTCAGTTCAAAGAATCTGAAGAAGTAAAAGACAAGGATATCAAAATTTCAGTCAAGGAGAATGCCAATGCGCCTACTGTCACTTGAGCTCCACGGATTCAAATCTTTTCCGGAGCGGACAAAAATAAACTTTGATTCCGGGATGACAGTCATAGTCGGACCAAACGGAAGCGGAAAAAGCAATATTTCAGATGCGGTGAAATGGGTCCTCGGCGAGCTTTCTGCCAAGAACATACGCGGAGTAAAGCTCGAAGATGTCATATTCGGCGGCACGGATAAAAGAAGTCCCATGGGCTTTGCGGAGGTATCCCTTACAATTGACAACAGCGGTGCCAACAGGATCGCTTCCGATTACAATGAAATAACTGTAACAAGGCGGTATTTCAGGACAGGAGAAAGCGAATATCTTATAAACGGCGCTCCGAGCCGTCTGAAAGACATAGTGGAGCTGTTTATGAATACCGGTATAGGAAAGACGGGTTATTCTGTAATCGGTCAGGGAAAAATATCGGAAATAATTGCGCAAAAATCCGAGGACAGGCGTTATGTTTTTGAAGAGGCGGCCGGAATTTCAAAATACAGATATAAAAAGCAGGAGGCGGAAAGAAAACTTGCCGAAACCGAAAACAATTTAGTAAGAATTACAGACATAGTGTCGGTACTCGGGGCAAGAATTGAACCGCTTTCAAAGGAATCAGAAAAAGCACGCCTGTATCTTGATCTTTACGAAAAGAAAAAAGCCCTTGACGTTTCTCTTGCTGTGTTTGACATCTCTGACATAGCTCGCAGATTTGAAGAATTTGAGCGGAATTACAATATGTCCAAGCATGCGCTCGAAATGTGCGATGATTCAATAAACTCTCTCGAAAAGCAGAGCGAGGAGCTCTATCAAAAGAGCGAAGAGAACAAATCCCTGCTGCGCGAAGCACAGGAGACTCTTTCAGAAAAAACCGGGCAAATGCACGAGCTCAGAACAGCCGGACTGCTGGCGCAAAAAGAAGCTGAGCACAACGAATCTGAAATAGAAAGACTTAGCTCGGAACTTGAAAGCATAGAAAAACTCGAAAGAAATTATCTTGAAAACAAAGAAATATTGAAAGAAAAGCTGAAGAAAGACACCTCCCTCAAAAACCGCCTTTCTTCAGAATATACCGATATAGACACTGAACATGCGCAGATTCTCCATGCTCTTTCCGACCTTAAAAAGGAACAGGAGCAGTATGAAAGCGAAAAGAAAAACTGTGAAAACAAGGTCATAGAAAACAGGATCAGATTGTCGGGTCTTACAAGCTCAAGAAAGCTCGTAGCAGAAAAAATAAACGATATACGCTCCGAAATAAACGACATCAATTCAGAAGTAGAAAACGACAGGCGCCGTATTGCAGAATGCGAAGAAAAGCTGAAAGCGTATAAAAATGAAGCGTCGGAGACGCAAGCCCGCAAAGAAGTACTTATAAAAGGAATAGAGGAACTCAAGGCAGATATTGCGGCTTTGAATGAAAACGCAGGAAAGGCGAAAGTTGCCGCCCTGTCAAAACGTGAGCAATCAGTAGCTCTTACACGCATGGAAGAGCATTTTGAGGGATATCAGAGAAGCGTGCGTTTTGTACTTGATGTCGCGGCATCCGGGAAACTTGCAGGAATATGCGGTCCTGTGTCAAAGCTCATACGTGTTAAGCGCGAATATATTCTCGCAATAGAGACATCTCTCGGCGCCGCGCTTCAAAACATAATAACCGAGGATGAAACCGCGGCAAAAAATGCGATTGCCGTTCTTAAAAGAGAGAACGCAGGAAGAGCTACATTTTGTCCGATAACATCTTCACGTCCGTCAAAGCCTTCTTTGACACCTGATAAGGCATCGTCTTTTAAAGGATACGTCGGAATGGCAAATGAGCTTGCAGAGTGCGACGGCAAATATTCCGGAGTAATCAGCTCGCTGCTCGGAAGAACATTCGTCTTTGATAATTTGGACAATGCGTCTGCTCTTGCAAAATTCTCCGGATATACAGTAAGGATAGTAACACTCGACGGACAGATAATCAACGCCGGAGGCTCATATACAGGCGGTTCTGCAAAAAAAGAAAGCGGTATCCTATCACGCTCAGGTGAGATTGACGATCTGATAAACGAAGCGGAGCGTCTGAACAGAGAGGCTGCCGAACTGGAAAAGCAGTCTGCCGAGAAAGCCGACAGACTCAATGAGCTTTCAGGCAAGCTTGATGCGCTCAATGACGGATATCTGTTACTTGCAGCCATGTATAAGACCGAGGAAAACAAGAAAAAGGACATAGAAGACAAGCTTACACTTGATCTGAACACAGCAGATTCACTCCGAAACTCCGAAGAGCATATAAAAAATCAGGATGATTCCGAAATGAAGCTTGTGGAAACTCTTACAAAGGACAACGAAAAGCTGGGTTCGGACATAGCATCCCTTGAGCAAACCATCTCTTCCCTGTCCGAAGAGTCCCGTAAAACAGAGCTTTCAATGACAAGCCTCGGAGAAGCGCGCAGCAAAAAAATGCTTGAAATAACCGTTGCTGAAAAGCAGGAGGAAGCCACAAAACTATCTCTTGACAATATGCTCGCGGATTATGATAGCCTTGCAAAACGGAAAAGCGGTGTGAATAACGAGACAGAGCTCAAAAAAGCCGCACTTGTTTCAAACCGTGAAAATGTGCAAACGCTCGCCGTTCAGCTCGATAAGCTCAACGAAGCCATAAAGCAGGCCGAGCTTGCGGTAAGTCAGCTTGAAGACAGGCGGGAACAGCTTGACAAAAACGCACAGGCACTCAGGGAGCGCACCAAGCTGAAAACAGACGAACGTAATGTGTGCTTTGAAGAATATACAAAGCTTGAAAACAGACGTTCCTCCCTTCTTGGAGAAAAGGACAAGCTGACAGAGCGCCTTTGGGAGGACTACGAGCTTACCTACACGGCGGCGTGCGGAATGGGTTATCCTGAAATAAACGAAAAAACACGCTCTAAAAGCGTTACGGAGCAGAACAGGCTCCGCGCAAAGATAAGAGAGCTCGGAAATGTAAACGTCGGGGCAATAGAGGAATATACGCAGGTAAAAAAAGAATATGACGATATGACCGCTCAGATAGACGACCTGAACGATTCAAGAGAAAGGTACACACAGATTGTAACCGACCTCGAAAGAGATATGTGTACTAAGTTCAAGGAAAGTTTCAATCTCATCAATGAGAATTTCAAAGTCGTTTTCAAAGAGCTTTTTGGCGGCGGAAGCGCAAAGCTTGAGCTTACAGACCCAGAAAATGTGCTTTCAACGGGAGTGGAGATAATAGTTTCTCCGCCCGGCAAGGTAATTAAGAATCTCTCTTCCCTTTCCGGCGGAGAGCAGGTCTTTGTGGCAATCGCAATTCTCTTTGCAATATTCAAGATAAATCCCCCTCCATTCTGCCTTCTCGATGAAATAGAAAGCGCTCTTGACGAAGTAAACGTTTCACGCTTTGCAAATTACGCCAAGAACTTTTCTGAAATGACTCAGTTCATAGTCATTTCACACAGAAGAGGCACGATGGAAGCAGCTGATTCCTTATACGGAGTGACAATGCAAGAGCGCGGCGTGTCAAAGCTGCTCTCGGTAAAGGTATCCGAGGTTGAGGAAAAAATAGGATTAAAAAGCCAAAGCAAATGATCAATGTCTGAAAGTCAACTGAAAGGTAAACTGATATGGGTTTTTTTGAAAAACTTAAAAATGGACTTTTCAAGAGCAGGAGCTCGTTTTTCGGAAGGATAAGAAGTCTGTTTTCGTCCGGGGTAGACGAGGAAACTCTTGAAGAACTCGAAGAAATGCTCATCTGTGCCGATGTCGGGTATTCCTCTACGGAAAAAATCATAGAGCGCCTGCGCGCGAAGACAAAGGAAGAAAAGATAAAGGACCCGGATTCGGCAGTCGTAGCTCTTAAAGAGATATTATGCGACATACTCGGCAAAGGAAAGCCTCTTGAGCTTGGCTCAAAACCGTCGGTAGTTCTGGTGATAGGCGTAAACGGCGTTGGTAAGACCACCAGCATAGCAAAAATAGCCTCAAATCTGAAGAAAGACGGAAAAAAAGTCGTTCTTGCCGCAGCAGACACATTCAGAGCCGGAGCGATAGAGCAGCTTCAGATATGGGCAGACAGAGTGGGAGTTGAACTCATAAAGCAAAGCGAAGGAGCAGATCCCGCTGCTGTGGTTTTCGACGCCACGCACGCGGCTGTAAAGCGTGACGCCGATGTGCTCATTGTAGATACTGCAGGACGCCTGCACAACAAAAAAAATCTTATGCAGGAGCTTGCAAAAATCAATCGTGTTATAGAAAGAGAGCTTCCCGGCGCCGCGCGCGAAACACTGCTGGTGCTTGATTCCACCACGGGACAAAACGCCGTAAATCAGGCTGAAGAATTTAAAAATGTCGCCGATATAACAGGACTCATCCTGACGAAGCTCGACGGCACAGCAAAAGGCGGTATAATTTTCGCCATCAAGGAGAAGCTCGATATACCGGTTAAATATATCGGTGTAGGAGAAGGCGCAGACGACCTGCAGCCTTTTGTGCCTTCGGAATATGTTGACGCGCTCTTTGAATGAGATATTTACGAAATATATTTACTTTTCCGATGTTTTTTCGGATTACTGACCTGATTCTTCTGACTCATTCAAGTCGAAAAAAATTTAAGACAGCACAAAAACGCATGATTAGCTCAGGAAAAGGAACGATTACAAAATGAAATTTGTACTTGCCTCCCGAAACAGGAAAAAAATCGAAGAAATAAAACAGATTCTCTCAGGCTCTCTTTTGTTTGATTTTGAGCTTCTTTCTCTCGATGATATAGGCTTTAATGAGGACATTGACGAAAACGGAACGACATTTGAAGAAAACGCCCTGATAAAGGCAAAAACCCCCGCGTCTTTTGGATATATAGGGATAGCTGACGATTCCGGACTCTGCGTAAATGCGCTCGCAGGAGCACCCGGAGTACATTCCGCAAGGTACGCAAAAGACCCGTGTGACGACGAGGCAAACAATGCAAAACTTCTGGACGCTCTTGAAAAATCCGGAAGCAGCGACAGAAGCGCATATTATGCCTGTACCGCGGCGTGCGCATTTCCGAACGGAGACATATTACTCTGCCGCGGGAAGTGCGACGGAATAATATTAGAGTCTGCTCGCGGTTCAGGAGGCTTCGGGTACGACCCTCTGTTCTTTTTTCCCGAATTTGACAAAACCTTCGCTGAGATAACCCCTGAGCAAAAAAATACAGTAAGTCACAGAAAAAAGGCTTTTGAAGCTCTGGCAGACGAGCTGAAAAAATACTTCGACAAAAAAAGATAAGTCAGGATACAAGATCTTTAAAGGTATTAAAGCAAACGGAAATATAAATACCGCGGTCGCGGTACCGGAAGTTCTCAATATACAGCTGTAGTTTTTATACCGCCAGGAAGGATGCCTGTATATAATACTTTACTTCACAACATCAATGAAAGGAATGGCAGATGACAAGCAAACAAAGGGCGTATCTGAAAAAGCTGTCACATGATCTCGACACAATTTTTCAGGTGGGAAAAGGTGACATAAGCGACAATATGACCGAACAGATATCAAATGCTCTTGAGGCAAGAGAACTAATAAAGCTGAGAGTACTCGATAACAGCTCATATACGGCACGTGAAGCCGCCGAGATAATCGCGCAGAAAACCGATTCAGAGGTGGTATACACCATAGGAAGCAGATTTGTTCTTTACCGTGTCTCTGAAAAGCACCACAAGATAGAGCTCCCGCAGTCCTCAAAGAAGGGCGATAAGTAAAAGGCATGAAGAAAATAGGAATATTCGGAGGTACATTTTCTCCTCCACACAATGGTCACGTCTCGGCAGCAAAGTGCTTCATTGAGACAATGGCTCCGGATAAGCTCATAATAATGCCGTCAAATATACCTCCGCATAAATACATAGACACGGCAGATGACCCCAGGCTGAGGCTCGAAATGGCGCACCTTGCATTTGACGGCCTTTTATCCACTGTCGTATCAGACTGGGAAATATCAAGGGGAGATATTTCATACACGGCAAATACCCTTCTCCATTTTTCCAAAGAAGGAAAGCTTTATTTTCTCTGCGGTACCGACATGTTTCTCACTCTTGACAGTTGGTACAGACCTGATATAATATTTTCAAACGCTTCGATAGTTCTCGCGGACAGGTACTTGGGCAAGAGCAACGATGTAGAATCCGCTCGGCAGCATTATGTACAAAAATACGGGGCTGACATAACTATATTGCCAAATAGCATAGTTGAAATATCCTCATCAGAAATAAGACGCAGGATAAAGAATTCCGAAAGTTGTTCGGATTTGCTTCCGCCGTCAGTCGAAGAATATATTAAAAGGAACGGTTTGTATAAATGAATTACAGAGAAGAAAAAACAGGCTCAAACCGGATTCCGGTATCTGAAACACTTATTGAGGCAGTAAAAAAACGTGTAGACGCCCCGCTATTCCGTCATATCACCTCGGTGGCGTCAGAGGCACTTAAACTTTCTGAAATTCTCTCTCTGAGCGATGACGACACAAAACGCGTATGTACGGCGGCAATGCTTCATGACGTAAGCAAAAGGCTTGATATAAACAGCCAGATAAGCCTTGCAGGTAAGTACGGAGTAGAGCTCACCGAAAACGACCTTCTCTGCCCTGCTGTTATACATTCATTGACCGGGGCATTGATTGCGCGTTATGAATTTGCAGATTATACCGACGAAATAATATGTACGGCGATAAGCTGTCACACAATGGGACGTCCGGGAATGAACGTTATAGATAAAATAATATTCACAGCAGACTATATAGAACCCGGAAGAGCGCATGAAATATGCATAAAGACCCGTGAAAACCTGTATAAGGCGTTTAACCGCAACGAAACGGACAAGCTTGATTCGCTTGATAATACAGTTTGCGACATACTGAAAAACACAGTGGCATATCTTAAAGGACAAAAAAAGCCAATTCATCCGACAACACTGCTCACCCTGCGAGATATGGAAGAGAAAAATTTATAAAAAATCTTCTTATGACACCCATGAAAGGAATTGTGAATAAATGATGGAAGAAAATCTTTTTACTCCATGTGATCTTTCTGCCGCGGCTCCTATTGATATTGCAAAGGCGATAGTAAAGATACTTGACGAGCGCAAGGCTAAAAATATAACTTTGCTCCATGTTGAAGAAAACACGATACTCAGCGACTATTTTGTAATATGCTCAGGAAATTCAAACACTCAGATAAAGGGACTTTGCGACGAAGTGGAATATAAACTCGGATTATGCGGCGTCGTTCCCAAAGGCATAGAGGGAGAGAATGAAGCGTCGTGGATACTTATGGACTATTATTCCGTGATTGTCCACATATTCAACAGAGAACTTCGCGATTTCTATAAGCTTGAAAAACTGTGGGCAAATTCCGAACCTGTGGACATATCAGATCTTCTGACACGCGACTGACATTTTCAGAGCAACTTGAATCGATGCAGTGAACCGCGGCAAATAAAATTGCATATGTGAAATAAAGATGTATTTGTGCTTACACGCAGCGCAAAGGAAATGGAGATTTTATGCGATACGACTATAAAACAATAGACAAAAAATGGCAGGACCGGTGGCAGAACCAACATGCGTTTGAAGCGGTCAATGACTACAGTAAGCCTAAATACTATGCGCTTGTTGAGTTTCCGTATCCGTCAGGACAGGGACTGCATATAGGTCACCCCCGTCCATATACCGCTATGGACATAATAGCGCGTAAAAAGCGCATGCAGGGATATAACGTTCTTTTCCCTATAGGTTGGGACGCTTTCGGTCTTCCTACCGAGAACTATGCCATAAAGAACAAGGTACATCCGGCAGAGGTCACTAAAAAGAACATAAAGCATTTCACAGAGCAGATAAAATCTCTGGGGCTTTCATTCGACTGGTCAAGGGAAATAGACACTACAGACCCCAACTATTACAAATGGACTCAGTGGATATTCCTCCAGCTTTTCAAAAAAGGACTCGCATATAAAAAAGAAATAGCGGTGAATTTCTGCACCTCCTGCAAGGTGGTTCTTGCAAACGAGGAGGTAGTCGGCGGTGTCTGTGAAAGATGCGGGAGCGAGGTAGTACGTAAAGTCAAGAGTCAGTGGATGCTCAAGATAACCGACTACGCCGAGAGACTCATAAACGACCTTGAGGGACTCGATTTCATAGAGCGCGTTAAAACACAGGAGATAAACTGGATAGGAAGAAGCGAGGGCGCAGAGGTAAAATTTGCTACAACCGCCGGAGATGATATAGTGGTGTATACCACCCGTCCGGACACGCTTTTCGGAGCAACATACATGGTAATGGCGCCGGAGCATGAGCTTATAACGCGCTGGAAAGAAAAGATATCAAACTACGGTGATGTGGAAAGCTACCGTGAAGCTGCCGCCAAAAAGTCAGATTTTGAGCGCACTGAGCTTGTCAAAGAGAAGACGGGCGTAAGGCTCGAGGGAGTGTTGGCAATCAATCCCGTTAACGGCAAAGAAATACCGATATTCATATCGGATTATGTCCTTGCGACATACGGAACCGGTGCAATAATGGCGGTGCCCGCTCATGACACGCGCGACTGGGAATTTGCCAAGGCCTTTTCCCTTCCGATAATCGAGGTCGTCGCAGGTGGAGATGTAGAGAAAGAAGCATTTACCGATGTGGAGACGGGAGTGCTCTGCAATTCCGGGTTCCTCGACGGGCTTGAGGTAAAGGAAGCTAAGAAAAAAATAACAGAATGGCTTACCGAAAAAGGCATAGGCAGAAAGAAGGTCAATTATAAGCTCAGAGACTGGGTGTTCTCACGGCAGAGATATTGGGGCGAGCCCGTTCCGCTGGTATACTGCGAAAAATGCGGATGGGTCCCGCTTCCTGAGGAAAGTCTGCCGCTTCGTCTTCCCGAGGTTGAGCATTATGAGCCTACGGACACCGGAGAATCTCCACTTTCCAAAAATACCGATTGGGTAAATACTACCTGCCCTGCCTGCGGAGGACCCGCAAAAAGAGAAACCGACACAATGCCGAACTGGGCGGGCTCATCGTGGTACTTCCTGCGCTACTGCGACCCGAATAATCCAGATTGCCTTGCGTCAAAGGAAGCTCTCGACTACTGGATGCCCGTTGACTGGTACAACGGAGGCATGGAACACGTAACACTCCACCTTCTCTACTCGCGCTTCTGGGCAAAATTTCTGTACGACATAGGCGTGCTCTCCTGCAAGGAGCCTTATCTCAAGAGAACTGCCCACGGCATGATACTTGGTGAAAACGGAGAGAAGATGTCAAAATCAAGAGGAAATGTCATAAATCCTGAGACAGTGATTTCCGAATACGGAGCCGACGGACTCAGACTTTATGAAATGTTTATCGGAGATTTTGAAAAGTCAGCTCCGTGGTCACAGGCATCAATAAAGGGATGCAAGAGATTCATCGACAGAGTCGCGGGACTCACTGATATCATAAACGGAAACGGCGTTACGAAGGAACTCGAATCATCGTTCCACAAGACCATAAAAAAAGTTACTGAAGATATAGATTCAATGAAATTCAATACGGCTATAGCCGCAATGATGAGTCTTGTCAATGAAATATACGATCACGGAAGTCTTACAAAAGACGAGCTTCTCACTCTTGTAACTCTGCTCTGCCCGTTTGCCCCTCATATAAGTGAGGAAATAAACGAATTTCTGGGCGGCACGACGCTCCTCTCACTCTCGCCATGGCCTTCATATGATGAAGCAAAGACAAAGGACGACAGTGTTGAGATAGCAGTACAGATCAACGGAAAGCTGCGCGGAACCGTGGTAGTGAGCGCCGGCGCGACAAAAGATGAGATGATAGATAAGGCAAAAACAGACGAGAAAATCGGAAAGCTGATTGAAGGAAAGACGATCATCAAGGAAATAGCCGTTCCTGTCAAACTCGTCAATATAGTCATAAAGCCTTAATCAGGGCAAGCGGTCGTTATGTCATATTTTTTTACCTTAAAAAGCAAATAATGCTTGACAAACGGTTTGTTTTATAATATAATTGACAGAGGAATTTTCTTGAAAATTCTCTTGCAGAAGCGAGGGGAGGGATTGTATAATGGCTGAAATAAGAGTTAAAGAAAACGAATCGCTTGACAGCGCTCTTCGCAGATTCAAAAGACAGTGCCAGCGTTCCGGCGTTCTTACTGAAGTAAAGAAGAGAGAGCAGTATGATAAGCCCAGCGTCAAGCGCAAGAAGAAGTCGGAAGCGGCGAGAAAGCGCAAGTACAAGTAATTTTGCCGTGCGGCTAACGCCCCGGACTTCATGCAGAATTTTCCGAAAAGCAGCACGTCCGTATTGCACAGTCTTACGGTCGGTATTGATAGATCGATAAATTCCGCTGAAACAAACGATAAAGCAGACCCTTCAAAAATATGGGTCTGCTTTGTTTTTATAAAAATCCTGTCAAAAAACAAAAATACAGATGCAAAAAGAAAAGCTGTAAAACAAAAAATCACGCCCTCCGTTCCGGAGACGTGATTTTATATTTTATGGCCTGCCCGAGCGGATTCGAACCGCTGACCTTCAGAGTCGGAGTCTGACGCGCTATCCAGCTGTGCCACGGGCAGAAATGTCACTTGCTTCAGCAACGCTGTAATTATATCACACATTAAAAATCAAGTCAACCGATTTATAAAAATATTATTTTTATATACAGACATGTTTTTGCATTTTCCTATTGCATTTTCAGAAAAATTATGATATCATTGTTGAGGTCACGTGAATGCCGGTGTGATGGAATTGGTAGACGTGACGGACTCAAAATCCGTTGATGGCAACATCGTGTGGGTTCGAGTCCCACCACCGGCACCAGTCGGAGCCTCGACGCGCAAGTCGCGTTCGGGGCTTTTCTTTTTATTATGGCTTCGTACTCGCGTTTATAGCGGGTATCTATTTTGTCATGTCAACGTTTCCCAAAAATCTCCAAGCACCTGAGGGTGCTTGGAGATTTTTACTTTTTCACTATTCGCTCCCTCACTAAATTTGCATGGTCGATTTCCGTAAGAAAGAAGTAACAATGAAGAAGTACGGTGCCAAAACTTTTGCTCCTGCCCTTCTGTCTTAATAAATTTGCCAACCCAAGTAATCGTGTTTTTATTTCTTGTATAAAACAGATACTGAAATAAAAACCGCCGAAAACGTCTTGAAATATGTGAATAGTTGTGTTAAAATCTGTATGTAACATCCGAAACTGGGGCGTCTCTGTTTCGGCAATCAGAATCGGAAAATATTATTTCATTTACAATGTGAAAGGAACACTGCCATGATGTACAAATCAGCCATAATAGGCTACGGCGGAGTGGGAAACTGGCACCACGCCAGCATAAAGGAAAAAATATCTCGCATGGATGTAAAAGGCGTGTGGGATATACGTCCAGAGGTCAAGGAAACTGCTGCCAAAAACGGCGTTTTGTTCTACTCGTCTCTCGACGAACTGCTGAATGACAAGGAGCTCGATATAGTTACGATTGCCACTCCGAACAACTTTCATAAGGAACTCTCCATAGCGTGCATGAAGGCAGGAAAAAATGTTGTCTGCGAAAAGCCGGTGACTCTCAATTCCGGAGAACTTGAAGAGATAATAAAGGTATCCGAGCAAACGGGAAAAATATTCTCAGTACACCAGAACAGGCGCTGGGATAAAGACTTTGTGATTGTCAAGAAAATCCTCAATGACAACATAATAGGAAAACCTTATTATATAGAATCAAGAGTTCAGGGCTCCAGACGAAGTCTTCACGGCTGGCGCGGACACAAAGTAAACGGCGGAGGAATGGTGTATGACTGGGGTGTCCACCTGATAGACCAGCTTTTGTTTCTGATCGATTCTCCGGTAGTTTCGGTGGACGCAAGTCTGTACAATATATTTTCCACCGAGGTTGACGACAACTTCAAGGCTACCCTGAAATTTGACAACGGAATAAATGCACTCGTAGAAATAGCCACTAACTGCTTCATAAATCAGCCGAGATGGCACGTAAGCTGTAGGGAGGGCACGGCCGTCGTTGAGGATTGGGACTGTAGCGGAAAAATAGTAAAGCTCTCGGATAATAAAATAATGGAATGGGCAGACGATATAGTATATACGTCCGCAGGACCAACAAGAACGATGGCGCCGCGTCCTTCCGAAACTGTAACCACCCTTTCTCTGCCCGAAGTTGAAACAGACTGGGCGGACTATTACAACAACATAATTGATACAATAGAAAATAATGCCGAACTTATAGTAAAACCAAGCCAGTCCCTGAGGGTAATGAATGTCATAGACAGTATATTTGAGGCTTCCGCCAGCGGACAATCGGTAAAGTGCAGGATATAAAAATCTGCTTTTACTCTCTGCTGTTTTGCCGCGCATAGTACTTGCCGATAGATATTTAATTACATACAGCAATTTTTTTATTTATGAACTTTTTTATAAATCGATTCATACCTGTAATAGAAATCCCGGTGCTTTCTGCACCGGGATTTCTTAACTTTCTTGATACTAATCAATATCAAGATACAAAGACATCATAACATTCTGACATCATAACGCCCTTATGCCACGGAGGCAGGTCCAGGCCTGTACTGCGAATGTCTCCAAACCAAAGCCTGTCACATAACTGTAATAGTGTATTTGTAAACGGCGCTTTCAGACGGTTCAAGAACATTCTGCCATTTTCTCTGCTCCAGTGTACCGTTAAAATCCACAGCATCGCATCTTCCGTACCACGGCTCTATGCAGACAAAAGGACATCCTTCCTTGTAAGGAGACCATATGCCAAGAACAGGAGCATCAAACTCCACCTCTACAAAGGGCTTTATATCGCCGTCGCAGAGTGCGACCCTTCTTATTTTTTCGTTTTCAAAAACCAACGCATCATTCTTAAAAAGGTCTTTTCCGAGTTTTATCAGACGGTTCTGAGTTATGTTGACATTTCCTATTACATTTTTTCCCTCGTCTGCGTAACGACCCGTTATTCCGGTTATTGAAGAAGGAATTCTGTCAAGCTGTATGTAGCAATCTTCTCTTGCACAATAATCTGGAAGGTTGAATGCCGGATGAGCCCCTATGGAATAGTACATAGCTTTATCACCGGTATTTTTAACCGTCCATTTTACAACAACAGAGTTGCTGTTAAGAGAGTATTCTATGCGAAGAAGAAAGTCAAACGGATAAATTTCAAACGTCTTATCGTCAGAATTGAGAACAAAAGAGATATTGGATCCATCCTTACCTTCAAACGAAAAATTCATATCTCTCGCAAATCCGTGTTGACTCATTTTATATGTATTTCCGCAGTATGTATAACTATCATTCATGAGCGCACCAACAAACGGAAAAAGTACAGGGGAACGCCTTGCCCAATATGCAGGGGAACCCTGCCACAGATATTCTCTTCCGTCTGATGACTTTATACTCTGAAGTTCCGCACCGGAATCCGATATAGACACCACTACGCAGTTATTGGAAATAGTGTGAATAGCCATCTTTCTCTCCTGAATAAAATGATGCGCATCATGCGCTCTTCATACCGCTATATTATACTATATTTTTGCGGAAATTTCAAGTATTTTTTGAAAACATATTACAATCGCGTCACTCTGATTTCACAATCACACCTATTATCGGTTTATTTTTTACATGCGTAAATATTCAAATCCCACGCAGGCACATATTCAAACCTGCGCATATATAATCTATATTCGGGCTCAAGCTCATGTATGTAAAGAGGCAGTCTGAATATATCAGAGCTTCTGTGATATACAGATACACAGAGATCCGGGGAGTACATTCTTATTGTTTTACTGCTTCCTTGCAGAGCCTCATACTCACTTCCCTCGACATCATATTTTATATAATCAACCCTGCCGCCTGAAAATATACCGTCAATCGAGCGCATTGCCGCCGTTCCTTTCCCTCCGGCAAACACCCTGCTGTTGCGGTTCCCCGCAGCATCAAACGGAACAATACAGTCCTTGTTCCATGCCCCGCAGTTATACGGCTCTACCTTTCCCATTCCGTTTGCTTCTGAAAACGATACGAGCTTTCTGTAATTCTTAGGATCAGGTTCAAGCGCTATTATACGCCTGACATTCTTAAACTCTTCCATAAATTCCCGTACGGTATCGCCGTCATAAGCTCCTGCATCACATACGGCAGTGTATTCGCCGGCTCTGAGCAGCGATGAAATAACATCCTCCCTACGACTGACCGCCCTACGCAGAAATTCCACCCTTCCGGATAGCTTATACTCAATCACAGAGTTGAATATTCTCAACGACTCATCGTCTGCAAGTATTTGTCTTACGCGTTCTATTTCTTCGGCATGTGCTTCAAAAAAACTCGCGTCGAAGATCTCTTCACCTGCAACAGGCACATCAGGAGCATACAGCTCATATTTTTCATCAAGCTCGTATATTACATCAAGAACTTCTCTGAGCCTCGTTGCAAACGCAACAAGAATGACGAAATCTTTGTACTTTTCTTTTATGTCATTGAAGGATAGGACAGTTTTGCCGCGAAAGCTCTGTCCTCTGACAAAACCGTCAGATGCGAAAAAATCAGATACCTCTATTCCCTTTGACAAAAGACGGTCGGCTATCTTATCAGCGCCGTTTCCCATCCCATATATAACGACAGGCTTTCCGCATTCAGAAAGCCTGTCCCACATGTCCTTTATCACTTCTCAAACAACCTCGTTCGCAGTAATAGATCATCGCGTTTGCGTGTTTTGATTCGCATATTCAGCAATTATATATTCTGAAAAGCCTGGATGCGTTTTTATAAAGTATTTTCTCCGATGTTTCCTCGTCAAAACCTTCCTCATCAAACATAGACAAATACGGTGCTATCCGCATCACCGGATAATCCGTACCGAACATAACACGGTCCACGCCGCAGTTTTCTGTTATCCTTCTCGCTTCCTGCGCGCTCATTGCCCAGAGCGCGCTTGAATTATCGTACCATACGTTATCTCTTCCGTACAGGTATTCTGCCGCCTCGTCCCATGCTCTGTATCCTCCGAGATGGGAGGCAATCACAATAAGATCAGGAAAAGAATCGAGCAGCTTTGCCAGTTTACGAGGCTCCGAAAAACGATATCTTTCCCTGTCATCCCCCATATGGAAATTTATTATAAAGCGCCCTCTGGCAGCCTCACATATTCTGTACATGCGCTTGTCGAGAAGATCGAACCCCTGTATGTCAGGGTGTATTTTTATTCCCGACAAGCCAAGAGCTTTGCATCGGTCAAGTTCTTTTTCGACATCATCAAAATCCTGATGCATCGCGGCAAACCCGTGAGCTTCATAACCGAGAGAAACGGCATCCTTGACAAGCGAGGATATATAATCGTTTATCCTTGTCACCTGGTGTGCTGTAGTGGCAACCGAAAACAGAAGGAAACCAGAAACATTGTTATTGCGGCACTCCTCCATGTAGCCCGAATATGTGCCACGCCCAGGAACATCAAACTCATAAAACTTTCCAAGTGCTATCCGAGCCTTTTCGGCAATGGCATCAGGATATATATGAACATGTGAGTCAAATAATTTTCTTGTGGTCGCTTTAACTTCCATAATGTATATGAACTCCTTCAGTTAAAATGCACATCTTTACAAAATGTGCATGCAGGAAAAATTTTTCTGAAATATCTTATTTTGAATACCTGACCTGCAAAAATAAATTGCACCTACGGAAAACAGGTCACATTTAAATACATTGTAACGCAATACACTCTTTTCTAAGCGTCTGTCTTTCGGATTCATGACAGGTCGCGAGAAAACTCTTCGTATATGGCGCGGATTGTTTTGTTCATATCCTTCTCTGCAACGCTAACTATTATGTTATATTCACTGGAGCCCTGGTCTATCATTCTGACATTGACACCAACTTCCGCTATTGCCGAGAATATCCTTGCAGCTGTTCCGCACGCATTTACCATTCCCCGCCCAACTACAGCCACCAATGCCAATCCTTCCTCTAACTGGATGCTGTCAGGCTCCACAGAACGGCATATCTCATTTATGATGACATCGCGTTTTCTGTCGAGCGCTGCGGTTGAGACTATCACCCCCATAGAATCGATTCCTGACGGCAGATGCTCAAAGGAAATACTGTATTTTTCAAAGACCTGAAGTACCTTTCTCCCGAACCCGACCTGACTGTTCATCATGTCTTTTTCGATGGTCAGAACCGAAAAGCCGCCCTTTCCCGCAATACCGGTTATTATATTGGCTGAGACACTGCTGTCTGCATGGGCAATTATCATTGTTCCCTTGTCAGAGGGCTTGTTTGTGTTACGTATATTTATCGGAATGCCTGCCATACGTACGGGAAAAATTGAGTCCTCATGCAGCACGTTGGCACCCATGTACGACAACTCACGAAGCTCATGATAAGTTATGACATCAATGGTTTTAGGCGAGTCGACTATTCTGGGATCCGCGACAAGAAACCCCGACACATCGGTCCAGTTTTCATAGAGATCGGCATTGCATGCCCTTGCAACGACAGAGCCGGATACATCGCTTCCCCCTCTTGAAAACGTCTTTATTGTACCGTCTGACAGTGAACCGTAAAAACCGGGTATTACCGCTCTCGGGTGCAGCTTCAGTACTGTAGACATTACCTTCTGTGTTTTATAAGCATCAAGCATTCCGCTGTCCTCAAAAAAAAGAACATCAGCGGCATCAATAAAATCATAACCCAGTGCGGCGGCAAGTATAAGAGCGTTGAGATATTCGCCTCTGCTGGCAATGTAATCTGAACCGGCGCCTGATTCAATATGCTTTGCTATTTCGTCAAACGGCGTTTCCAAATCAAAATCTATGCCCAGTCCGTCAACTATCTCAGCATAACGTTCTTTTATTACATTCAGCACATTCATCCAGTTTTTTTCGGTGACAACGGCATTATAGCACTCATAAAGCTTGTCGGTAACCTTGAAATCACCAGAAAAACGTTTTCCGGGAGCCGAAGGAACGACATAACGCCTGGACTCGTCATCCCTTATTATCTGTATCACTTTCTTAAACTGAGCGGCATCAGCAAGAGAACTGCCGCCGAACTTAACGACCTTGATATAATCAGTTTTCACCGCATTAAACCTCACAAAGCGCCGGAATAGCCACCGTCGCGACATTAGACATTGAGACATTGCATTTACAACACCTTTACGGCATGCCGCAAAGGTGTGCTGTATACTGTAAAAAAGCCTGAAAAAACAACAACATCAACATTATATGAAATATGTCGGCATATGTCAAGCGAAATCGGGAAAATTTAAGACAGATATAAAACACAATATTAACAAAAACAAGTTGAAACTACCGCATAACAGTGGTATAATGGTGTGCAAAATCTTAACAGGAGGTGAGGAATGATGGAACTCACACCGCGCATTATTGAAGAACTAATTGAAAATAAACAATATGCACGACTGCGAAGTATACTCAACGAAGAAAACGCCGTTGATATTTCCAACATTTTTTCGGACATAAGCGAAGAGCTTTTACCGATAGCCTTTCGCCTTCTGTCAAAGGAGCTTGCTGCTGAAATATTTGTTGAAATGGAAAGTGAACAGCAGCAGGTGTTGATAAAGTCTTTCAGCGATACAGAACTGAAAAACGTCATCAACGAACTTTATGACGACGATATGGTCGACATAATTGAAGAAATGCCGGCAAACGTCGTAAAGAGAATTCTGGCAAATGCAAACAGCCAGACAAGAGCTTCTATAAACGAATTGCTGAAGTACGCATCAGACAGCGCCGGCGGCATTATGACAACCGAATATGTGCGTCTGCAGCCTACAATGACCGTGGAACAGGCATTTGAGCGTATAAGGCGTGTAGGCGTGGATAAAGAAACCATCTACAACTGCTACGTCACAGACGAAGAGAAGAAGCTGCTTGGAGTAGTATCGGTAAAGGACATGCTGCTCTCCGATTACGACCGTCCTGTTGAACAGATCATGGAGACGAACGTAATATATGCCAACACAACGGAGGACAAGGAGTCTGTCGCAAATAAAATAAAAAACTACGGTTTTCTTGCCCTTCCCGTTGTAGACCTTGAAAGCAGGCTTGTTGGGATTGTCACATACGATGACGCTATAGACGTAATAAGCTCCGAAAGCGGAGAAGACATGCAGATTATGGCGGCTATAACGCCGTCGGACGCTCCTTACCTAAAGCGCTCTGCAATTTCAATATATAAATCACGCATTCCCTGGTTGCTTCTTCTCATGATTTCAGCCACATTTACAGGTCTTATAATATCGTCTTTTGAAAGCGCGCTTGCAGCATCGGTCGCTCTGACTGCATTTATTCCGATGCTGATGGACACAGGGGGAAATTCAGGCTCACAGTCGTCAGTTACAATTATACGAGGTCTTTCTCTCGGAGAAATAGGCTTCGGCGACATATTCCGTGTGATTTGGAAGGAGATACGTGTATCCGTCCTTTGCGCTGTCACTCTTGCCGCTGCCGGATTTGTTAAAATAGTCCTTGTCGATATGATGCTTATAAAAACAAGCTCATTGACGCTTGACAAAGACAGCTTCCTCGTTGCCGCCGTAGTCTGCATAACCCTTGCAGTAACTGTCATAGTGGCGAAATTCATAGGCTGCACATTGCCCATAATTGCAAGAAAAATTGGATTTGACCCCGCCGTCATGGCAAGTCCTTTCATAACGACAATAGTAGATGCAATATCTCTGTTGCTCTATTTTCTTTTTGCATGGACAATTATTCCAGGGCTATAATGTAAAAGGTCAAAAAATATCCTTGCTGTTATTGACTTTTTATATATTTTGTACTATAATGCCTTTAAACATGGTCTGGAGGTATGCGTATGCGGAAAAAGAATATCCTGATTGCCATCCTTATGATGATAGTAGGTGCGGTAATACTCTTGGGGTCGTGCAGTGACTCCGGAAACCAAATCGACACAATGCCTGTTCAGTCATCCGACAACAACTCAGAAGTCACAACAGAATCACCATCATCAACAACCCAAACGGAGGAGACAAAGATGTTTAGTCTGTACGGAGAATATGACGCAGTATTTCCAAAACCGGAGCAACGTGAAAAGCTGTACATAGTGCAGTCTGTTCCGCAAAGCAGCGATGATCTTCTGACTTTGGTGTCCCTTCAGGGTCTGCTTGCGAGAAACAGCAAATCAGGTATAATCATTGAATATGACAGCTCAGTAAAATCATACACAACCATGCTGCGCAGCTACTACTCAGATGTTTGCAAGATGACATATTCAGCGGGTCTTTGGAGCACTGTGTCATCGGAGATCGATTCTGTTGACGGATACATCCTGACAGACCGCGGTGACGACAGTATAAACGTAGCAAATTCATTAGCTGCACAATTAAACGCAATAATAGTTACTGAAAACAACCGTGCAGCGGCAGAAAACCGCGGGCTTAAGTGCCTTCTTGATGTCAGCGACAAGGACGACGCGTGGCTGAGACAGAGCGAATACTGGGACAAGCTGGACAAAGACATTGCATTCATGATAAACACAGGTTACACGGAGCATCTGAGAGATTACGCCATATTCTGCGGGTCGTATGTGTTCAGCGACTCCGATGATACACCCAAGAAGCTGACAGACCGGGTCGGACACATGAACGACAACTTTATTGTGTTCGGTTGGAACACGGCGTGCGGCGAGTTCGACACCGTAAAAACATTTGCAAGTATTAACGGAAGCATCATAGCATCAGATTTTGCAAAGAATCTCTCTGCACTGTCTGCGTTTTCACTCAACGAGGCTCATCAGAAGACCGAAGCCGCGGAAAGCGCTTCTGCTGACAAACACACCGTCTGCTTTGTGATATCTGACGGAGATAACTTGCAGTGGACGCTCAACGACTTTCAGACATCGGACAAATGGTGGGCAAATAAAAAGCGCGGTGATTTTTATACCGGATGGGGGCTGCCTGCTTCAATGATAGACGTAGCCCCTGCTGCCCTCCAATATTATTACAGGACGATGAAGGAAACAGATGAGTTTATTATGCAGTTGTCGGGTATCGGATACACATTTCCGTCATATTGGAGAAGCATAAGCGCGCTGAGGTCAATGCAGGAGCAGCTTGCATCCCTCATGGGACGCGCCGGAATGTCTGTAATGGAGATACTTGACGACGCCAAGCTCAATGACACGCTGGTCCAGAGGTATTATTCCGGCTTTCTTGATCACGAGGAAATAGACGGTATACTTTACATAGACTACAGCAACTATGCCGGTTACGGCGGACAAATATTCTGGAGCAATGATAAGCCCATTGTCACGGCTCGTCACAGAGTCTGGGCAGGATTCACAGATGTGACTCAGCTTGCCTCTGAAATAAACAGAGCCTCTACCGATCCGTCATCCGAGGATGCCTATTCCTTTATAATCGTTCATGCATGGAGCGGACTTGATTCAAAAGGAAACATCGTGGCTAACGGAAACACTCTTGACGCAGTAGCAGCAATAGTGGAAAAGCTTGACCCGGATGTGGAGGTCGTGACACCTTCCGAACTGATAAAGCGCATTACAAAGAACGTATCGCATGACTGAACTCGCGTGCGATACGGCGTGGCTTTCTCTTACGCACATGCAGATATAATTGTCTTAAAATACCGGGCCGAAGCTTCAGCATCGGCCCGGTATTTTTGAGTTTGTACGCGCGTATGTCTGAAATTCTTCCTCACATTGAAACAACGATTCACATATACAACAAGAAAGAAACTGCCCGTCGTTTAAAAACGCCGGGCAGCACGCCATCTGTAGTTTATTAAATACTGAAGATAAATCAAAACAACTGTGAATACGGCTTGTTTTCCTTTCTGTAACGGTCAGGAGACATTCCGTAAAAATCCTTGAACGTGTTTGAAAAGTATGCAGCTGAATTGAATCCGGATTCAAAAGCCACTTCTTTTACAGACAAATCGGATATTTTAAGAAGATTTGCAGCAAAATCTATCCTCAGCCTCAGAACGAAAAGTGAAAATTTTTCCCCTGTCTGCTTTTTGAAATACTCGGAAAAGTAATTTGGAGAAAGGTGTACGGTTTTGGCAACCGCTTCGGCTGAAATATTGCTTCTGAAATGCGTACGCACATAAAGAACAGCCTCCTGAATAGGAGAGTGCACCTTGTCGGCAAGTTCTTTCTCTTCTGACGAAAGTATGTGACGCATTACCCAGACGCAGAGCTGGGTGACACCGTTCATGATTACCCAGTCGCGACAATACTCGTTTTTATCAAATTCTTCGCACAAATACTGCATGAACATTCCGAAGCGCTCATCTGTCAGCTTGGCGACCTTTGCCCTTTTCTGTACGTAAATATCATTGCGCAGCTGCTGGGGCAAAAACAAATCCTGAAATTTGATGTTGATAACGGTTATCGGGGATTCTGGACTTATGTTTTTGTATGTATGGAAATCTATAGGCGATATGAGAGTTGCATACCCCGGTCCGATATCGTACGTCTTTCCGTTTATTATCTGCTGGGCTTTTCCGGAAACCACATACTCTATCTCATAAAATTCATGCCAGTGAAGCTGTGGCTCGTGTACCACAACATAGCTTGAGATATCATAGAGCATGTCCTTCTCAAAATATACATCCTTCGGAAGCTTTATCAACGAAACGTTTTCCATAATTCACCTTTGCACATTCATTATGACGCAACAAAAAATATGCACTGCTTACTCTCACAGTATATCACAAATCTTTAAATAATGCAAGATTTTTTGCTTTTTTTTATATGGTTTAAATTTATACACAGCACATTACACAAATAACGAGGCGTGGTATCGTTTTTTTTGTTTTCCATTACTTCAATGTTTTACTTGACTAAAGCGTTAAAGCGTGATATAATCGGCAGTATACAGCGATAGCGCAAAAAACGATGTGGATAGGGAGAAAATTTGCCTTGAAAAACACCGATAATAACTTTGAAAATCTTATGATCTACTATGGCGAGCTATACCGCAAATACGGATATGTTCGTTTTAAGATGAGTAAATTTGAGGAATACGACCTTTACGCAGAAAACAGAAATTTTCTTATAAGCAATAACATAATCACATTCACCGAAAGAAACGGTCGCCTTATGGCGCTGAAACCGGATGTAACCCTTTCTATAGTAAAAAATTCTGTCGGCTCAGGGTCTGTCAATGAAAAGGTTTTCTA
This sequence comes from uncultured Clostridia bacterium, assembly GCA_944392615.1. Classification (GTDB taxonomy): domain Bacteria; phylum Bacillota; class Clostridia; order Oscillospirales; family CAG-272; genus RGIG1993. Next base: position 70,226 of record CALXXF010000002.1, on the reverse strand, counting down.
CAACGAAAGTGTGTACCGCCAGTCTAAAAGTACAGGAACATTTAAAGAACAGCTTCAGGTCGGCATAGAAAATATAGGCAAAATAGACACGTATTCCATGGGTGAAACTGTCATGCTCGCCGCAAAGAGCCTTGAGGCGATATGCACGGATTATATACTGGATTTGTCTCATGCAGGAGTGATATCGTCTCTTGTCGGAAAGCTTTCAATATCTGATCCGGACGAGAACAGAATAAAGACACTGATAGCAAGCAGGAACATAAACGAAATAAGACGTGTGTGCACTGCCGTGAATGCCGATCCGGAAATTACGGAGCTTCTTGTCTCAGTCATTTCAATGTACGGGAATTTTGAAAAGGTATACTGCGAACTTTGTAAAACATGCGACGGAATAGTTGAGCGCAGTGTGCTTGAAGAACTACGTGAGGTTTACGAGGTCTTAAAACTGTATGGTTGTAATAAGAACGTCAATCTGGTGTTTTCACAGACAGCAGATATGAATTACTATACCGGTCTGACATTTCAGGGATTCATACCTGACATACCGGAATGCGTGCTTTCCGGTGGAAGATATGACAGACTTCTCGAAAAATTTTCAATAGACGGAAAGGCGATAGGCTTTGCCGTCTATATGGATAAGCTTGAGGACCTTCTGCGTAAGACTCCGGAGTGCGATGTCGACGTACTGCTTCTCTACTCTCCTGACACACCGGATTCACAAATAGTTTCTGCAATGAAGGAGCTCACCGGTCAGGGACTGAAAGTAAGAAGCTCTGCGGTAATACCGGATAAGCTGCGGTTCAGCAGGCTTATCGATCTTTCGCAGAACAAAAAGATATGAAACATATTTAAAAAGAAAGCCGAAAAATTTTGTTTTCGCAAAAGGTGATTTGAAATATGGATGATTTTATGAATATAGCTCTTCCGAAAGGAAGACTCGGCGAAAAGGTATACGACATGTTTGAGAAGGCCGGATACGGGTGTCCTTCAATAAAAGAAGACAGCCGCAAACTCATATTTGAAAGCGCTGAACACAAGGTAAGATATTTTTGGGTAAAGCCCTCTGATGTATCCATATACGTAGAACACGGGGCTGCCGACATAGGCGTCGCAGGCCGTGACATACTTCTTGAATATTCCCCCGATGTTTTTGAGCTTCTGGATCTCGGAATCGGAAAATGCCGCATGGCTGTAGCCGGGAAAAAGGGATTTGTCGATGACCCATCAAGAACTCTGCGCGTAGCCACAAAATTTCCGCATATTGCCGCAGGATATTACAGAACGCTCAGCCGCGAAATAGATATAATAAAACTCAACGGTTCCATCGAGCTTGCCCCGATTCTGGGACTCTCCGATGTAATCGTAGATATAGTTGAGACCGGCACAACACTGCGCGAAAACAATCTTGAGCCGTTTTACGACATAGTCGGAATAACATCAAGGCTTATTGCCAACAAAGTCAGCTTCAGATTCAAAAACACAGCTATAAACAAGCTCTGCTCTGACATAATTCCCTATTGCAAAAAAGACTCGTGACGTTTATAATATAGACGGGTCTGTTCCGGAAAAATGTCGGCGGATACACTTGGCGGCCATGGCTTATGCCCGGAACTTCAATGTAAAAGGAAAGGTATTCTCATGATTAAAATATTAAAATATTCAGAAATTGATGACAGCGCCATATTCAACCGTTCTCTTGCATCGTCAGATGTCGCTGAAACAGTATCCGAAATAATAGCCGATGTGCGAAAAAGAAAAGACGCTGCTCTCAGGGATTATTCCCTTCGTTTTGACAAATCTGAGCTCGACTCGCTTGAGGTTACACGTGAGGAAATCCAGGTAGCAGTAGACTCAACAGACCCGGAACTCATAGACATAATGAAGGAATCTTCTGAAAATATAAGGCACTTTCATGAAAAACAGGTCCGTTCGGATTTTGTTATAACGGACAAACCCGGAATCGTGCTCGGACAAAGGATAATTCCCATGGAAAGAGTCGGACTTTATGTTCCCGGCGGAAGCGCAAGTTATCCTTCCTCTGTGCTCATGAATTGTATACCTGCCAAAATAGCCGGTGTAAAGGAGATAATAATAACCACTCCATCTCACGGAGGGTACGTGAATCCGGTAATTCTTGCCGCAGCAGAAATAGCAGGCGCCGACAAAATATTCAAGGTCGGCGGCGCTCAGGCTGTCGCTGCGCTTGCCTACGGGACCGAAAGCATACCCAAAGTTGACAAGATAGTCGGACCTGGAAATGCATATGTGGCCGAGGCAAAAAAGCAGGTGTTCGGAGAAGTCGCCATTGATATGATCGCCGGACCAAGTGAGATACTCATTGTCGCAGATTCATCGTGTGACCCGTCTGTGCTTGCCGCAGACATGCTGTCTCAGGCAGAGCATGACCGTATGGCAAGCGCTGTTATGGTAACTGACAGCGAAATTCTGGCTCGTAAGACAGCAGAACAGCTTGAAAGACTTATACCTCTTCTCAATAGAGCGGATATAGCACGCGCTTCCGTGGACAACAACGGAAAAATAATAATAACCTCATCGTTGTCAGAAGCCATAGAGGTCTCAAACAGGATCGCCCCTGAGCACCTTGAGATATGCACCGACAACCCGTTTGATTACCTTTCAAAAGTACGTCATGCAGGATCTGTGTTTTTGGGTAAAAATTCACCTGAGGCACTCGGAGACTACTTTGCAGGTCCGAACCACACCCTTCCCACGAGCGGAACAGCGAGATTCTCAAGCCCTTTGTCTGTAGACGACTTCATAAAGAAAACGTCATTCACTTACTATACGGCAGAGGCTTTGAACGGAGCAGCTGAGAAAATAGCGCAATTTGCCATGGCGGAAGGACTCGATGCTCACGCCAAAAGCGTCCTTTCAAGAGCAAAATAATCCTGTTGGTATATGACTTTATACAAACCTTTTACATACAATTTTTTGCCGACAAAAAAGCGGTCTACATCATCTTTCACAATGAAAGGAGCGCCCGGTAGGCGCCAGAACAGATGCCATGAGTAAATTCATGTCGGAGCGCTTTAAATCGCTCAAAGAATATGTTCCCGGCGAGCAGCCCAGGGATCGAAAATACATAAAACTCAATACAAACGAATCTCCGTTTCCCCCGCCTCAGTCGGTTATAGACGCTGCAGCAAGGGAAACAGAGTGCTCCAACCTTTATCCTGATCCGACATATAAGGACTTAAGGGAAGCACTTGCTTCAGCGTTTGAAGTAGAACCATCAAATATTGCGGTTGCAAACGGCTCAGATGAAATATTGTCGTTTGCCTTCACGGCTTTTTGCGACAGTGCGACAGGCGCTGTATTTCCCGACATCACCTACGGGTTCTACGAGGTCTTCTCCGCCCTGCATACTATACCGCATACCTGCATACCGCTCAGAGAGGATTTTTCAATTTTACCAGAGGATTATAAAAACGCAAAAGGCACGATATTCATAGCCAATCCTAACGCCCCAACCGGACTTGCGCTTTCTTCAGACAAGATAGAAAGTATTCTTTCATCAAACAGACAGAATGTTGTGGTTATAGATGAAGCGTATGTCGACTTCGGCGCAGAATCCTCGGTACCGCTGATACGCAAATATCCGAACCTTATTGTGGTAGGGACATTTTCAAAATCCCGCTCGCTCGCGGGAGCCCGTCTTGGATACGCTGTAGCATCTAACGAGCTTATAAAAGACATCGATAAAATCCGATACTCAAATAATCCCTACAATGTAAGCAGAGCTACTGCGGCTGCCGGAATAGCAGCCCTTTCCGAACAAAGGTACTATGAAGAAAACATAGCCGCAATAAAAAAAACCAGGGCTTTACTGCTTGAGAAACTTTCATCACTCGGCTTTTTCTGCACCGATTCAATGGCAAACTTTGTTTTTGCCCGCCACCCAATGCTTAGCGGAGAGGAGTGCTACAGGCTTTTAAAGGAAAATGGCGTACTGGTGCGTCATTTTTCAAGTCCGCGTACAGACGATTACGTCAGGATAACAGTTGGCAGCGAATCGGAAATCAATAAACTTTCTGAAACGCTCGCACAAATACTCAGGAATAAAAATAATGAGGGGTAAAAACCGATGAGAAAGGCGTTAATAAAAAGAAAAACAAACGAGACGGACATTTCCCTTTCCCTTGACCTTGACGGAAACGGGATATACGATATAGAGACCGGTTGCGGTTTTCTCGACCATATGCTCGAACTTTTTTCGTCGCACGGAAAATTCAATATCACTCTGAAATGCATCGGAGACACAGACGTTGATTTTCACCACAGCGTCGAAGATGTGGGGATTTGTCTTGGTCAGGCGTTCTCGCAGGCAATAGGAGACCGTGCGGGAATAGAAAGATACTGTTGTGAGTTTATTCCCATGGACGAGGCTCTTGTCATGGCGGCAGTGGATATATCAGGAAGATCACACCTTTCATTTTCACTCGGACAGCTTTGTGAAAAAGCAGGGTCTTTCGACACAGAACTGGTAGAGGAATTTATGCGTGCGTTTGTGCGTAATTCAGGTATTACTCTGCACATAAAAAAGATAGACGGGACCAATACCCACCATATAATAGAGGCTGCCTTCAAGGCGTTTGCACGCTCGCTTTCCTTTGCGGCAAGTATAAACCAGAAATACAAAAACGAGATACCATCCACCAAAGGGGTACTGTAATGACTGTAATTATTGACTACGGAGTCGGTAATCTGTTTTCCCTGAAAAGCTCGCTGAACCATATAGGATTTGAAGCAGAGATATCAGGAGACGCAGATATCATAAAAAAGGCAGAAAGAATTATCCTTCCGGGAGTCGGCGCCTTCAGGGACGCGGCGGACAAGCTCTCTTCGCTCAGACTCGACGATGTTTTAAGAGAAAGCAAGAACTCCGGGAAACCGATTCTCGGCATATGCCTCGGAATGCAGCTTCTGTTTGATAAGAGTCTTGAATATGGAGAATATCCCGGTCTCGGCTTTATACACGGTGAAATACGTCATATAGGAGAAAGCATAGCACCCGGACTCAAAATACCACATATAGGATGGAATTCCCTTTTGTTCCCTCGCTCAAAGCCTAAAAGCGAGCTTTACAGGTATATTTCGGAGGGCGACATGGTTTACTTTGTTCATTCATATCATGCATGTGGGTGTGAAGACAGCATAAGTGCGTACACCGAATACTCGACTCTGCTTACTGCATCATGTGAGTGCGGAAATGTTTTCGGGACGCAGTTCCATCCTGAAAAAAGCGGCGAGGTCGGACTCGAAATACTCAGGGCATTTTGCGGGATCAGCGCCTGACGACTGCAAGAAGATGAAAGGATTTTCCAAAAATGATAATTATTCCGGCGATAGATATTTACGATAAAAAAGCTGTAAGGCTGTACAAGGGAGACTATAACCAAATGACTGTTTACAGCGAACACCCCGAAGATGTCGCAATGCACTTCAAGGATTGCGGCGCAAAAGAGATTCATGTCGTCGACCTTGAAGGCGCAAAAAGCGGCAAACCCGAGAATGCGGAAATTGTTGAAAGCATAATAAAGAAAACCGGGCTGAAAGTCGAAGTCGGCGGTGGAATACGCAGTGAAGAGAGTATAATGCGGTATATAGATGCCGGAGCATCGCGAGTTATACTCGGCACAGCCGCCCTGAGCGACCGGGGCTTTCTTTCAGACTGCCTCGCAAAATTTTCTGAAAAAATAGCAGTTGGCGTTGATATAAAGGACAATACTGTTGCCAGTAGCGGATGGACAGTCAAGAGTGGAATTGATCCGTTTGAATTCTGCTCTTTTCTCCAAGACGCCGGCGTGAAAACTGTTATATGCACCGATATATCGAAAGACGGCGCCATGGGTGGAACCAACCTATCCCTTTATAAAAAGCTCCGCGAGCTTTTCAGCTTCGACATAATAGCCTCCGGAGGAGTAAGCACCGAAAATGACATATTTGCTCTTGAAAAAACCGGAATATACGGAGCAATAATCGGAAAGGCGATATATACCGGAGCTATAGACATAAGAAAGGTTTTGAATAAAGCCATATGATAACAAAAAGGATAATTCCCTGTCTTGATGTGAAAGACGGCAGAGTCGTAAAGGGGACTAATTTTCTGTCTTTGCGGGATGTTTCCTCTCCTGTGGAGCTTGCTTCGTTCTACAGCCGTGCCGGAGCAGACGAGCTTGTGTTTTACGATATAACTGCATCAGCCCAGGGACGAAGGATATTCACCGATATTCTGCGTGATACCGCGGAGCGGGTTTTTATACCGCTCACTGTTGGCGGAGGAATCTCGTCTCTCGACGATTTTGACAGGGTTTTAAAATGCGGTGCAGATAAAGTCAGCGTTAACAGCGGAGCTATAAACGACCCGGGGCTCATAAGGAGAGCGGCAGAACGTTACGGAAATCAATGTGTTGTACTATCTGTAGATATCAAAAGAGTCAACGGACGTTTTACCGTTTTTGCAAAGGGCGGGCGTGTCAATACAGAGCTCGACGCGCTCGACTGGATACGAAGATGCACCAGCGAAGGAGCAGGCGAAGTAGTTGTCAACTCAATAGACACAGACGGAGTGAAAAACGGATTTGATCTCGAAATGCTGGACGCCGTATGCTCCGTCACTGATGTTCCTGTCATCGCATCAGGCGGCGCAGGAAGCATCGGTGACTTCGTGACCTTGTTTAAATCACTTCCGAAAGTCGATGCCGGTCTTGCTGCATCGGTCTTCCATTTCGGAGAAATAGACATAAAAGAGCTAAAAAAAGCCATGGCACACGAAAATATTCCCGCAAGACTTTAGATTTTCAATACATGATATTGTGTAATCCCGCTTTATTACCATTGGATTTGTAAAAAATTTTATTGCTCAGTTTGCTGAATGTAAATATTACCGCAGCGAAAGGAAATAATATGTTTGATATAGAAAAGCTCAGATTTGATGAAAAAGGACTCATCCCTGCAGTTATAATTGATGCGGAAAATTCCGGTAAAATACTGACAGTAGCATACATGAACAAGGAAAGCCTTGAGATATCGATGCGTGAGGGGACAACCTGTTTCTGGTCGAGATCCCGCAAATGTCTTTGGAGAAAAGGCGAAACATCGGGAAACAGGCAGCACATAATAAAAATTGTCGCCGATTGTGACTGCGACGCTTTGGCAGTGTACGTCCGTAAAGACGGACCTGCTTGTCACACAGGAGCGGACTCGTGCTTTGGCGAAGTGTTGTTTGAATCTCAGGAAGAAAGCGAGCCGTTTTCATACGAGGGCCTCATGAAACTTATAAACGGAAGGAAAACAGAAAAAAAAGAGGGGTCTTACACAACCTACCTTTTTGAAAAGGGTATTGATAAAATACTCAAGAAAATAGGCGAAGAATCCACAGAAGTCATAATAGCGGCGAAGGCGGACGACAAAAAGGACACCATATATGAGATATCAGACCTTGCGTATCATGTTATGGTACTTATGGTACAGATGGGGATATCGCTTGAAGATATAAAAAAGGAACTTGCAAGCCGCCACGTAATAGACAAAAAAGTAAAGCAGGAAAAAATGACATAAACCGGCAACAAAGCACGGAGCTGCGCTTTGTTTTGAAAAAGGAGGATCGACTGCCATAATGAATCTGATAAACCGGCTTGTTTACGACGTGCGTGATATTTATTCCATACGGGAACTCGTAGAATCAAGTGCAGAACTGTATCCAGATAATCCGGCATTTGCGCGCCGGATAGGCAGGGATATAGAATATATCAGTTTTTCCGAAGCCTTCTCTGACATAAAAGCTCTTGCCACGTATCTGAACTCGCTTGGTCTTGAGAACAGTAAAATCGCTGTAATAGGAAAAAATTCATACGAGTGGTCTGTAACATATCTTGCCGTGTGCTCAGGCTGCGGCGTGATTGTTCCGTTTGATAAGGAACTCAAAAATGCGGAAATTGAGTATCTCGCAAAGGATTCAGGAATATCCGCCATAGTTTACTCCGACGACGTTGCCTCCAAGCTTACAGGGCTGCCTGAAAGAATAATCGGAGTACCTATGAGCTCTTTCGCCGAGGCACTGAACAGAGGGCGCGAACTTATGGAAGACGGGGACGACAGCTATTCTCGTCACGTTGTAAATCCAAATGGTCTTGGTGTGCTTATATATACATCGGGAACAACTGGACTTGCCAAAGGCGTAATGTTGTCACAGAGAAACATATGCTTTGACATAATGAGTGTCTTACGCAGAGTGAGAGTGTATGAGGATGACGTGACCATTTCCCTTCTTCCGCTTCATCACACATATCAGGCGATGGCAGGATTTCTCGCTTTTTTCTATTCCGGTGCGTGCATCGCGTTCAACGAAAGCCTGCGGCACCTTCAGGATGACATGCTTCTTTTTCGTCCGACCATATTCATTGCAGTACCGCTGCTCCTTGAGTCTTTTCTCAACGGAGTAAAGAAAAAATACTCAAAGGTGTTCGGAGGAAAAGCACTGTACAACACACAAATGACGCTTTCCGGAATATTCAGAAAAAGGAGCCCCGGCGTATCAAAGGCAATTTTTTCATCTGTAAACAAAGCGTTCGGCGGAAGGATGCGCGCGATCTTGTGCGGAGCCGCTGCAATTTCACCAGAGATCTTCAAAGAATATGAGTCGTTCGGATTCAGGGTATATGTGGGCTACGGACTAACCGAAACATCACCTGTCTGTATCATGCACGACGATTTTTACAATTCCCCATACGATACCGGATATCCGATACTCGGACTCAAAGTCAAATTAGAGGATGTCAACGAAGACGGAATAGGCGAGCTTTGTGTAAAGGGAGCAAATGTCATGCTCGGATACTACAACAACCCTGAGCAAACCGCAGCGGTGTTAAAGGACGGATGGTTTTACACAGGCGACCTTGCACGAATGAACAAAAACGGAAGCTATACAATAACCGGCAGACTTAAAAGCATGATAGTAGCGCGCACAGGAAAGAAAATATTTCCGGAAGAACTTGAATACTATCTCGAACAAAGCAGCTTTGTAAAAGAAAGCCTTGTTTACGGACTTGAAACCGACGACGACGTGCAAGTCGCCGCGTGCATTTTTCCTGACTACGATGAGATAGACCGCGAGCTTGGAAAAAACAAACCTGATGACGGATCAAAAGAATACTACGAAGCCGTAAAGAGCCTGATAACCGGAGTTGTACATGAAGTGAACCGAAAAGTACCTCACTTCAAGTGCATACAAAAGATAACAATAAGAAAAACGGAATTTGAAAAAACAACAACAAGGAAGATAAAACGCAAGTCAGAAGTCAACTATAAAGAAGAGTGACAAAAGTAAGCATTTTAAAAATGTGGTCTGCCGCTGACTTTTTAACTGAATTTCACATATGAATTGCTCACCTCAGGACGCAACGTAAAAAGTTCAAAAGCATGTTTAGCTCAGGAAAGGAATGATCAGTAATGAACGGGAAAAGGGCAAGTACCTCCAGAGATTTCATGATTGCTGTCACAGGCGTTATAATTTCCATAGCCGGAATTGTCTATATTATAAAACAATACAGTAAGCTGCTGTCATATTTACTCACTACAGCGGATGAATCAAACGCTGAGCAAAAGGAACACCTTGAAAAACGAATGAATTACCAGCTCAAGCAATTTTACAGTGAAGAGGAATCCGAAGATATAGATACAGACGACGACGGACAACTTTCCGCGATAATAGACTGACGACGATATTTTTGAACCAAAGGCGTATATGAGACATAACTGCAAATGTCACCTGACAGCGCGAACGTTATCGCGCTGTCTTTGCAATCATAGCTGGCTCTTCCCTGCCGGTTGAATTTTATCTGCACTTCATACGCGGAATCAAACAGCACCGCGTTTTTCTCTGCCGGTCGTGTTACACATTTTTTTCACACGCATATTTTTGTTTTATCAAGAGGTGATTTCGATGCGTATTCTCATTGCTGAAGACGAAGAGGACCTGAACGACATAATAACGCAGAAGCTTTCATCAGACGGCTATAGCGTAGACAGCTGTCACGACGGCGCCGAAGCAATCGACATTCTTTCGTACACAGACTACGACGCAATAATACTCGACATAATGATGCCGAAAGCTGACGGGTTTGAGGTATTGAAAAAGCTGCGTTCCTCCGGAAAAAAGACTCCCGTACTTTTTCTAACGGCGCGTGACGCGGTAACAGACCGCGTCAAAGGTCTTGACCTCGGTGCCAACGACTATCTGGTAAAACCGTTTTCTTTTGAAGAGCTGACTGCCCGCATACGTGTAATGACAAGGACGTCCTTTGGTTCTGCAGAAAATGTTCTGCGAGTTGCCGACCTTTCACTTGACTGTTCCTCGCAAAAGGTACAGCGGGCAAACCGCGAGATAGCGCTTTCCGCAAAAGAATACGCTCTTCTTGAATATCTGATGCATAATAAGGGCACCGTTCTTTCAAGAGAAAAAATTGAAAATCACATATGGAATTTCGATTATGAAGGCGGCACAAACGTAGTGGACGTTTACATAAGCTATCTGCGTAAGAAAATAGACGGAGACAATCCTGTAAAACTGATACATACTGTGCGCGGACGAGGATATGTCCTGCGTGAGGAAAACGAGAAATGAAAAATCTTCCAATCCGCGTAAAGATAACTATATGGTTTACGGCAGCCCTTGTGGTAATCATATCAATAACATATCTTGCCATACTGTCGGTAAGCCGTCAGGTAATACAGAAAACTATCCGTGACAGCCTCATAGAAGCGGTCTCTCATAATATTGACGAAATAGAATACTATAAGAGCATTGAGGAAGCAAATAATAACGGCGATCTTGATTATTACGTCAGTTATAACGGAGGCATACTTGAGATAGACGACGATTTTCTCGACGAGGTAAACGGTATTTTTACCGCACTGTATGACAGTAATATAAATTTTTATTATGGAGAAAACCCCATAGCAAAGGAAACCATGTCATATCCCCTTTCAGACTCGGTTATCCAGACCGTATCCGTAAACTCCACACTGTACTACATATTCGACAAAGCTCTTACTCAGCCTGGTCTTGAGGGACTATGGCTGCGAGGAATAGTATCCGAAAAACAGGGTGAGGGTGAAATATCAAGCATATCGCGTTTTTCTCTTATTGCACTGCCGATACTTCTTGTATTGTCGGTTACAGGCGGATATCTGATTGCAAAAAAGATGCTGCGCCCGATACAAGAGATTTCAGAAGCGGCTTCGCATATAGAAAAGGGCGGCGACCTTAAAAAGCGGATTGAAATAGGAAACGGAAAAGATGAACTGCACCAACTTGCAAACAGCTTCAACGAAATGTTTAAAAGGCTTGACGAATCCTTTGAGACAGAACGGCGCTTCACGTCAGACGCTTCCCATGAGCTGCGGACCCCGATGGCTGTAATAATGGCTCAGTGTGAATTTATTCTGGAAAAAGACAGAAGTCCTGAGGAATACAAAAAAGCTCTCACGGTCATAAACCGTCAGAGCAAGCGCATGACTGTACTCATAAACGATATGCTGGATTACACACGTATGGAAATGAAGGCGGACAGTTATGAGCGGCAGCCGCTTGATTTGTCACAGCTTGTACGTTCTGTATGTGACGATATGGCACTGATACGCGATAAAGGCATAATTCTCAGCTATGATGCCGGCGACAGCATACAATATTGCGCAAACAGGTACCTGCTTACGCGTATGCTCGGAAACCTTATTTCAAATGCCTATAAATACGGAAAAGAAAACGGGCATATCCTGGTCCTTCTTGAAAGAAAAAATGATGAAATACTTCTTCACGTAGAAGACGACGGCATAGGAATATCGTCCGAAGACCTGCCTCACATATTCGACAGGTTTTATCGTGCTGATAATTCCCGCTCAGGTAAAGGGACAGGACTCGGACTTTCCATGGTCAAACAAATTGCCTCTTTTCACGGCGCTGATATAGAAGTAGAAAGCACGCCCGGAAAAGGTAGCAGGTTTACGATAAGATTTGCCTTCACGGAAGAAAAAGATTCGCGATAAACAGCGGGATACAGCCTAAATTTTATGACAGAAAATATGCAGATTAAACTGCAAATTGACAAAGAGCCATAAAACCTCAGGTACAGAAGCGTTTTCATGTTGTTTTAATGTTATTTTAATCTTTCTGATATATAATACCCGTGGTGAGAAATGAAAGGAGCTGATACATTGTGTTGTTGAGAAAAATGTTCAGCACACCTAAAAGAGCCTTGGCCTCTTCAGTATGCATTCTGGCTATTGTTTGTATACTCGGAATCGGAGCTGTTTTTGCTGCAAGTACTATTGCAGAAAAAAACTCCATTGGAGTCGTCAATGCTCAGAAATTTGCCTTTGCGGACGCCGGAATAAGCGAGAGTGATGTTGCATATTCCGCCGGAAAATTCGGATTTGAGGACGGCCAGTTCGTTTTCAAGATAGAGTTTGTTTCTGAAGGAATCGAATACGATTACATCATAAAAGCATCAGACGGCAAAGTCATAAGCAAAAATGCGGCAAACAATTCAAATGCCTCCCAAACAGGATCAATGCTTTCACTCGACGAAGCCGTTGACATTGCCCTTTTGAACTCAGGGCTATCAAACGATGAAGTTAATATAACTGCAAGCTCTCTCAGCAAGGACGACGGGATATATATGTATTTTATATGTTTTTCAACTACGGAAAACAAGTACGAATATAAAATAAATGCTTATACCGGCGCAATCTTCAGTATGAGCAGACAACCCGCATCCTCCACAGGAGGCAATAATTCTGCAGGAAATACCGAAATAGGAGCTGGTACCGCCAAAAACTATGCTCTGGCTGATGCCGGGGTTTCGGAAAGCTCGGCTCTTTTCACTAAGGTCAAACTTGAAAAGGACGACGGCATCTCGGTATATAAAATAGAATTTTCTACCCAGTTTGATGAATATGAATACAAAATAGACGCATACACCGGAAATATAATTGAAAAAAAGGTTGAATCGATTTCATCTGGACAAACTCAACAGCCCGTGGAGCTTATCGGGATAGACGCAGCTAAAAAATACGCACTTTCTGACGCGTCGCTTTCAGGCGAGCAGGTGACATATACGAAAGCAGAGTTTGAGTACGACGATGGTCTGCCTGTATATGAAATAGAATTTTTCACTGTTTCTCTGATATACGAATATGAAATAAACGGCTATACCGGGGCTGTTCTGTCAAAGAAGACTGAATTGATTGAAAGCGGCTCAGGAAGCGGCGGAAATACTTCGACTGCGTATATATCGGTTGATGAGGCAAAGAACATAGCGCTGTCACATGCCGGTTTTTCACTCTCAGAGGTTACGTTTTCCAAAACGAAACTCGAAAGAGATGACGGTATCATGATTTACGAAATAGAATTTTATAAAGGAAGAGTGGAATACGAATACGAAATAAATGCGCTTACAGGTGACATAATAGAGTTCGACACTGAGATGTGACGCAAAAAACGAAAGCAACGGAGCGCGCATGTAGTCCATATCTATAAACATAATAAAAAACGCAGGAGCACGCAAACATAACCGTGACCTGCGTTTTTTAAAACGTTTTCTTGAACGAAAACAATCCGTATCCGGACTTCAGAATGACAATTCCACAATCGCATAACCGTCTATCTGCGGCACAGTTATGCCTGAATCTTTAATTTCGAGGGGAATATCCTCCGGAACGATTCGTGCGGATAAAATTTTTTCAGGAAGATTGAACCGAACAGTTACATTTCTCACCGTTGTCCTCTCTTCTATGATATCTATTGAGGCGCTCTTCCTTACCGGTATATACGTCAGCATATGAAGATTTATTCTGCGAAGCTCTGGCTGCAACAGTGCGCTTATTGTCATTGTTGATGGCCCGTCATGTCTTATCATTCTTTCGAATCCGATAATATCCATGGCGTTGGATATCAGTTTTTTACACCAAAGGGGCGCATTGCTCCGGTACTGACAGAAAATCGGGTGAGAAAAAAGAATAACATTTCCGTTCTTAAGTACTGCAGGATATTTTTCACCCTTTGCAGATGGAGTATACCGGTGAGAACAAAAATGTTCTCCGCTTCTTTTGAAATACGGAGCACGTGCCGACAAGACCGTCTGGGCAGAAGAGGGTATCAAAGCCTCTCCCTGAAGATATATGACATACTCATTTTCCTCTTCAAGACCTTCTGAAAGTTCGCCTTCGGCTACCAGAAAATCGGGATAAATATCCCTTTTTCCTCCGCTGAGAGCTCCGAATGAATCAGGATATCTGCCGCATGCATTCTGACCGCCTCTTGCGCATGCGAGCACCTTTCCACCTCTTTCTACATACTTGTCCGCTCTTTTTCTGAAATTATCATCTACGATCAGATCATCCGGAAGTATCCAGAGCGGATACCTCTCCAAATCAGCCTCGAATCCGGCTATATCAAACTGAATTGCGAGCTCCTCAAGCATTTGAGTCGCACCCATAATGCTATCGGGAATATTAAATTCAGCATCAGATCTTTCAGGTGTAATAACCACCGCTTCTGTCAGAGGAACCGACGGTCTTGCCCATTTTTCCCTTTGCGCAAATTCTTTATACACATTCCCTATCAGTTTATATGTTGCTGGATTCAAAGCGCCGCAAGGCTCAAGCTGGTCTCCAATGGATGCGGCAAAACCAAGACTAAGCATCCTGAAGCACTCAAATTCAAGCGCAGCGGAATTTTTAAGGCTGTGAAAGTCACCCCATTCCGTGTGAAATTTACCGGTCATTCCCACGCAGTCTTTTCCCAAACCGCGCGCATATCTTGCAGTTAGAGGAAAATGCAGATATCCCCACTGGCCCGAAGGAAGACTTTCCAACTCAAAATGAGTGAATGCCGAAGAACTTGAGTATGTACACGGTCCTACATGTCCGGCATTATAAAATATCGTACAGTCATCCTTGTAAGACCGTACAGTCTCTGTCATATCTTTCTTGAAGCGGTCAAGTACAAATTTTGCAAACTCACGTACTTTTGAATTGTCAGATGTATCTATTCCACGTTCCTGCATCTCAGAACGACACCTCTGGCACAGACACGGGCGTATTCCGACAATATCGAAGAAAAAACCGTCAAGCTCATCTCCGAGTTTCATGCATATCTCTTTTGTTATGTCTTTGAGATAATCTACATAACCGGTGTTAACACAAAGCGACTGATAAAATCCAGGTTCTGAAAACGATCCTCCTTCATGAGAACCGTCGGCGCGCCTGATGAGCCATTCAGGGTGGGCATAGGCTGCTCTCCTGTCCCACTGCACGGTTAAATATATAGGAGCTTTTATCCCGTATCGATGCAAAGCTCTTACCTGTTCTGTCATAAGGTCTCTGTTTATTAAATTCGGATGCACCGCCTCCGGATATTTTTCTGAATCATAGTAAAGCCACCCGTGGTGGCAGCGGGCAAACACTGTCATGGAATTGACACACGCATCGCTCACTGTTTTGGCGAACTTATCCGGATCAAAAGAAGCTCCGACATAGGGAATAAACTCAGAAGTATGAAAATCAAGGTGTACCTGGCGTGACGGCAATCTTTTCATACCTGTTTTCCTCCTACCATCAAATAATTCAGATTACTAAATGATTCAACGATTCATTCTCATGACACATGAACTTAATATGCTGAGCGGAAATTGTTTTTTTTGGGGAATGACCATTACATGTAGCGGATGATAAATGACAAGGCAATCAATGCAGCTATACCGATCAGCACAGCTGCCAGTACCCTGAGCGGAGAAACAGGCGTCTTGCCATATATTTTTCCGGTTTGTCCGTTTATCATGAACCTGTATTTCTTCCCCTTATATTCGAAACTCGACATCCACACCGGGAGCATAAGATATTTGTAAGTTATATCGTAATGCTTGGTAGTAAAGCTGAGACCGCTTACTATGTCCGCCCCGGTACAGCTCTTTATGTACGATTCTATTCTTGAAATCAACACACCGTTTATTTTGTTTTTGGCAGTCTTCCAAGCATCGTCTATGCCTATTGAATATCTTTCAGCTGCAAAGCCCGACATAAATTCTGGCTGGTAAACAACGCTTGATTCTGTATTGAATGGCTCTATTCCGCTCAGCATCTCTTTTGAATGGCGTGTACTTGCTATCACAAGGGTGTCATTTGCGAAATAGCTGTAATGCCCGTTTGTGCTGTACCAATCGGTAACGACCTTGGTATGTCTGTTTTTACCGCTACCAACAGTAACAACTCTGTTTTTCCCGTATTGTGCGTGGTAAGACGATTCTGTCTGTGAATCAAATGTCCAATACGGCAGATATATGCCGTCAAGCTTTTCTTTTTTTCCAACGCTTTTTTTTAGATCCGATGGGCAGAATAACTTTTTCTTTATCCAGTTGACAAATCTTTTTATTGCGTTTGGTTTGTCTATTTTAAAAGGACAAACACCGTTTGGAGCCATGGTAGCATCGTCAAAAGCCTCCATGACCTGATTTGAACCGCAGTATGGACATTCACCGGCAGTTTCAAGAGCATCGTATACCGTCTGAGCGCCGCAGTTTTTGCATATCACAGTCTTTTTCTCTGCTCCCCAGTTGCAATTTGCCGTCTTCTCAGCATCGAGAAAAGATTGCTCTTCCGCCTTTTCAAATTCTCCCAGATCCATCTTGTACCCGCAATACTGGCAGAGCATATCTCCGCTTGCAGGGTCATAGTTCATAGTGCCGTCGCACATGGGACACTTTTTATCTGTCTGATTCAATGTTTGGGCTGTTTCATACTTTTCCTGGGAGAAAGCTTCGCCCATAACCTCTTCGCTCATTACGTAAAAATCCTTTCGTAGTTGTAAATTATAGTGAACAAGGCAAAGCAGCCAGATTCATTGTCAAACAAAAGATCGCGGTTGCCTGTAGCACGGTTCCGCGATCTTTCACTGAATCATTTTTTGTCGTCATCGTTGAATATATCGCCGCATTCTGGGCAGAACTTAGGAGGCTTTGAAGGG
The DNA here is from genome assembly GCA_944392615.1 of uncultured Clostridia bacterium. Lineage (GTDB taxonomy): Bacteria > Bacillota > Clostridia > Oscillospirales > CAG-272 > RGIG1993. The sequence goes on along the minus strand of CALXXF010000002.1, from coordinate 53,185 downwards.
TCCGACGGTTCCCAACCACACTTATCACATCTATATTTTGGAGAATCTTCAGGTTTGGGCGAACCGCATTCTGAGCAGAACTTCCCTTTATTCACTTTCCCGCACGAACACTTCCAGCCGATATCGGTACCAGATGGCATTGGTGCGCCGCACTCTGAGCAGAACTTTCCAATATTCACCCTCCCGCACTTACATGTCCAGGACACAGTTGCCGAAGGTTTTGCCTTGCCGCAGTTTCTGCAGAATTTACCGGTATTTTCAGTCCCGCATGAGCATTTCCATGCTTCAGCTGAAGCCGACGCAGCCTGCTGAGGAGCGTTTGTTTGCTGCGCGCCCATGGCGTACAGATTCTGAGCGTTCATTCCGGTTGTATTATTTGCCATATTCATAGCTGCAAATCCCATGAATGCGCCACTGCCTTGATTTTTGGCAGCATCCTGCATTGCCTGTGCCTGTGCGCCAACAAGATGCGCCGCAGCCATGGTGGGATTTCTGAAAGCAGCGTTTCTCTGAAGTTCCTTTATCATGCGCTCGTCTTCTTCAGGGGCTGTTACCGAGCTCACGCCGAATGAGAATACCTTTATGCCTCTCATTTCATTCCATTTTTCAGAGAGCACATCGTTGAGTGCATCCGCAATCTCCATAGTATGAGCGGGAAGCTGGCTGTATCTTATTCCCATTGCAGATATTTTTGCAAACGCCGGCTGTAAAGCGGTCATAAGTTCACTCTTGAGCTGTCCGTCTATCTGTCCTCTGTTGTATTGGTCAACTACATTGCCGCACACATTAGTGTAGAAAAGTATAGGGTCGACTATCTTATATGAAAATTCACCGTGACAACGTATCTCTATATCTATGTCAAGACCGATATTATTATCAACTACCCTGAACGGGACCGGGCTCGGAGTGCCGTATCTGTTTCCGACAATTTCCTTTGTGTTAAAGAAATACACTCTCTGATCCTTACCTGTATCCCCGCCGAATGTGAACCTTCTTCCTATAGCTTTGAATGTGTTCACTATTCCTTTTCCGAGACCGCCGTAGAAAATACTTGGCTCTGTAGATGAGTCATAGACAAACTCGCCCGGCTCCGCACAGACCTCAGCCACTTTTCCCTGATCAACGATTATCATGCACTGTCCTTCGTTGACAGCAACTACGGAACCGTTTGTTATTATATTTTCCTCGCCCTTTTTGTTTGACGAACGGCGAGATGTTCTCTTACTTCCCTTCTGAACAAGAACGTCAGACGACATTGAGTCGCAGTATATGTATTCTCGCCACTGGTCAGCAAGAACCCCGCCAGTAGAGCCTGAAATTGCTTTTATCAATCCCATATCACAATCCGCCTTTCGCAATATAACACTCTATCAGTACCTTTACCTTATCATCAGGTAAAGACGATATCTAACACAAGGATTTTATCACAACATTCGGTCTTTGTCAACAACAAACTATTTCCGGTACATTTTGTAGAATAAAATAAAGAACGAGCCTGCATTTTTGTCGTCTTTCACTGATAAAACTGATCTTAAAAACGAAACCCGGCAAAGAAACAATATTCTCTGCCGGGTGACAAATATGCAGTGATATCACTAAATTTTCAAACTGATTCCGATTTGAATAGCGACACACTCAGACTACGTGTATTCCGTTTGCAGCATCTGCCTTGGGGTCAAGACCGTACTTCATATTTTTTCTTTTTTCAAAAAATTTAAGTGCGACCTGTTCAAAGAGGGCATACGAAAGGACATCCTCGTCCTGCTCAATATACTGCGCTATTTCGGAGCGCAACTTATCGAGCTCAGGTTCAATTTTATCTGCGGGGCGGTAAGTTATTATCTCTGCATCGCCAAGTATTTTTTTTGCAAAGCCCGGATCAACAGGAGAAGGAACCTTTCCGTACTCGCCACGTATAAGGCCTTTGAACTCTTTGGTGACCATCTTATATCTCTCGCCGCCAACTATATTGAGAACAGCCTGTGTACCGACGATCTGTGAAGACGGGGTAACGAGCGGAGGATATCCTGCATCAGCTCTTACTCTCGGAACCTCTTCAAGCACTTCATTCAGCTTGTCAAGCTTGTTTGCCTGCTTGAGCTGCGAAACAAGATTTGAAAGCATGCCGCCGGGGACCTGGTAAATAAGGGCATTGACATCTACCTTAAGGACCTTGGGATCAAGTAGCCCTGATGCTATATATTTTTCCCTGAGCGGAGTGAAATACTTGGTTATAACATCAAGCTTAGAGAGTTCTATTCCTGTATCGTACTCGGTACCGGAAAGAGTGGCCACTATCGCCTCTGTGGGAGGCTGTGACGTGCCCAGCGCCATTGGGGAAATTGCAGTGTCAACCACGTCGACACCAGCCTCCACAGCCTTAAGTACAGTCATTGAAGCAAGTCCTGACGTGTAGTGGGTATGAAGCTGTATTGGAAGCTTAACACTCTTTTTAAGCATCTTGACAAGTTCATATGCGTCATACGGCTTGAGAAGTCCTGCCATGTCTTTTATACAAATAGAATCTGCGCCCATATCTTCAAGTCGCTTGGCATACTTTGCAAAATACTCATTGTTATGAACAGGGCTCGTCGTATAGCTTATCGCAGCCTGAACATGACCGCCCTCTTTTTTTGTAGCGTTAATCGCAGTCCTGAGATTTCTCTCATCATTGAGGGCATCAAATATTCTCAGTATATCTATTCCGTTTGCAATAGACTTCTGTACAAAATATTCCACGACATCGTCCGGATAATGGCGATACCCAAGTATATTTTGTCCTCTGAAGAGCATTTGGAGCTTTGTGTTCTTGACTTTATCTCTTATCTTGCGCAGTCTGTCCCACGGATCCTCGTTTAAGAAACGCAGGCAAGCATCAAACGTAGCTCCGCCCCATGCTTCAAGTGAATAATAACCGATCTTGTCAAGCTCTTCAAGGATCGGAAGCATTTCCTCCGTAGTCATCCTTGTAGCTATTAGAGACTGATGTGAGTCTCTGAGAACGGTTTCAGTAATCTTTACTTTTGACATATATAAAACCTTCCCGCCGCACAATGCGGCATCACAAATAACATGTATGTAGGATGTGTTTCACGTAAAACAAATCACAGGCTAACGGTGTATACCTCAGGTGAAAGCCTTTGAGTTTGAGTTTTTATATCAGGCAAACCAGCTCAGGAAAACTCCGGCAGCGACAGCAGAACCTATAACTCCTGCCACGTTTGGTCCCATCGCATGCATGAGAAGGTAGTTTGACGGGTCAGCCTTCTGCCCTTCCAACTGGGAAACTCTTGCCGCCATCGGAACAGCAGAGACACCTGCTGAGCCAATGAGAGGATTTACTTTACCATGTGTCACAAGGCACATGAGCTTTGCAAAGAGAAGGCCGCCAAGCGTTGAGAAGATGAATGCGGCTAAACCAAGAGCAATTATCGCAAGAGTCTGAGGCTTGAGAAAATTTTCCGCATTTGCAGTTGCCCCGACAGAGGTTCCGAGAAAAATAGTAACTGCGTTTATCAGTCCGTTCTGAGCCGTCTTTGAAAGCCTGTCGGTAACTCCGCATACATTGAGCAGGTTTCCGAACATGAGGCATCCGACAAGCGGAGTAGCATCCGGAACGATAAGACAAACAACAACTGTAGTAACGATCGGGAAAAGGACGAGCTCCACCTTTGAGACCTTGCGCAGGGTTTTCATGCGTATTGCACGTTCTTTTTTTGTTGTTACAAGCCTCATGAGCGGAGGCTGTATAAGAGGAATAAGTGCCATATAGCTGTATGCAGCAATAGCTATTGCCCCCAGTAACACAGGTGCAAGTTCCTTTGTGACGAGTATAGCGGTAGGACCGTCTGCTCCTCCTATTATACCTATAGCGGCGGCTGCCTCAGGAATAAATCCTATGAAGAGTGCTCCGGCGAACGCCACAAAAACTCCGAGCTGTGCGGCTGCGCCCATGAGAATACTGGACGGGTTGGCAATAAGCGGAGAAAAATCGGTCATCGCACCTATTCCGAGGAATATCAGTGATGGGTATATACCGAGTTTTACACCGAGGTAGAGAAAATCAATAAGACCGCCTTCATTGAAAATTTTCTGAACATCAAGCCCGTCTGTCGTCAGAAACAACTCAGTATGTATCATTTCCGCACCGGGAAGATTGGCAAGAAGCATACCAAAGGCTATCGGAACAAGAAGAAGCGGTTCATATTTCTTGACTATGGCAAAATACATCAGTATGCCAACTATGGCATACATGACAAGCGTTTTCCAGCCGCCGTCTTCTATCAGATGAGCTATTCCCGTTTCAAAGACAAAATTCTTCAGTGTTTCAAGCATTGTATGCTATGTCTTCCTTTCAAAAGAGATCTTTACCTTATGGTAACGAGAACAGCCTCTGCCGCGACAGTAGAACCCTTGCTTGTATTGACGTCAACTATGGTACCGTCCATCGGGGAGCATATGTCATTTTCCATTTTCATTGCTTCAAGCACACAAATAACATCGCCCTTCTTTACCTGATCGCCAGACTTTACATTGACTTTAACAATAGTTCCGGGCATAGGTGCGTTCACAGGCGTAGTACCCTGCGATACTGTGGCAGGCGCGGGTGCTGCAGGTGCCGCTGTGGCGGCAGGTGCTGATGCAGGCGCTGGCGCCGGTGCAGATACGACAGGCTTTGCAGCCGCTGCTGCAGGCTCAACCGTTGCAGAGGCGTCTATTTCTTCAACTTCTACGTCATATGCTGTTCCGTTCAAGGTAATTCTGAATTTTCTCATAGCTATTCCTTTCAAACATTGTTGTAGGTTGTTATGTTATAAAAATCGTAGTAATTATGAATATGTATGCAGGACACGACAAAGTCAGGCTGTGATCAGACTCCGGTCCACGGCTTTACCTTACCGGCAGGTTTGAATGAAACCACCCTGAATCCGGTAACGGCACGCCCTTCGGCGGTTTCGCTTTCATACACTGCTGCGATAGCGGCAGTTATAACGGCAAGAGTTATCTCATCCTGGCATGCCACTGGCGCTTGCACGGTCTGCTCGACCGAAGACACCTTTGAATCAGACTTTGATACAGATGCCGTATGATTTCTCGAACTGAAAATATATCTGAACAGTAACAATATCAGCATTATGATGATAAGGACGGAAAAGACTATGGCAAGTCCAAGAAGAACCATCTGAAGAGCAAGCTCTGTCTTTTCGCCTATCGACATGCCGTTATTCATGACGCTGTCTATTGAATCTGTAGCGAGAGATATAAGATAATCTTTCATTTCTCACCTCATGTTGGGCGTCATATCGACGTATTATAGTGCTTTCTCGTAAATCCGAAGCAGGACTTTCCCGAAAGCATCATAAGGGCAGCACATATTCTCTGCCTTGTCTGCTCTGAAGGTATTATATCATCAATCTCGCCGCATTCCGCCGCGTGAGCAGCCCCGGCAAACTCAGACTTCCATTTTTCCTCAAGATTCTTTCTCTTTTCATTTGCAACCTTGTCATTCCACAAAAACGCAACTGCACTTTCCGGTTTCATGACTGAAATAGTGGAGCCTTCTAATGCAAAAGCAACATCTGCACCGAGGGACTTAGAGCCCATGACGTTGAAGGCTGTACCGACCGCCGAGCCTGTGTAAACCGTGACTTTGGCGTTGGTTGAAGATGCGTATGCACTCACAAGCTTTGACACAGCATTGACATCTGCGTTTTTATCCACGCCGTCGGTATCTACAAGCGTCACAACAGGAATGCCGAAACCGTCGCAAAACGACAGGAGCTTAAGCGCTTTCTGCGCTCCGCGGGTGGTAACAGAGCCCGAATTATTAAATGAGTCGTTTGCAATCAAGCCTACCGGCACGCCGCCTATGGATGTGAGAACTGTAATCATGGACTCGTCGTATCCGGAAAAGAGCTCGGTATACTTTCCTCCGTCTGCAAGAAGGCTTATAAGCGACCTGTTGTCGCACCTGCCGTCTTTAATCGGAACGCTGACAGTCTTGTTCAGGTCATCGACCGTCTCAATTTCTACACCGTCGCTGTTGTTCTGCGGAATATATGACAGAATATCTCTCACTGCAGCAAGAGCACTGCTTTCGTCATCTGCCAACACAGTAGCCGGGTAATCAGAAGCCACAGCCTCATATCTGGGCGAGAAATAAATATCCGATGAATCTCGGCAGCATATTACGAAGTCGAACATGGAAGCAAAAACTGCTGACGAACCGCCGCATATTCCGGATATCACCGCTACAGTCGGAATGATTCCTGAGGCTTCCGCCACAGCTTTCATAACTTTCCCGTAAGCAGCAAGCACCTGAGCACCCTCATTTATAACGGCGCCAAGGCTGTCAAAAAATCCCACGACCGGAGCTCCGTTTTTAACTGCAGCCTCTATTATGGAAACGATTTTTCCGGCATGAAGCGAATCAAACGCGCCGCTCATTCTGTCAGGATCCTGTGCAAAAGCAAATGTAAGCTTTCCTCCGACTGAGCCGTATCCGCAAATAACACCCTCAAACGCCTCGCCGTCTTTTCTCTTAACATAAGCGCCGGTCTCGGTAAAAGTTCCCGGATCAAAAAAGGACGTTATCCTCTCCATGCCCTTGCTTATTTCTGTATTTTTCATACTTTGTGTGTTACCATGCCTTTCAAACAATTTTGCTTGCTTTAACATTGCACAGCGCAAGTGCAGAACACCAAAGTGCCGCACTCGCGCGTTCATGGATATTATATTACAATCTGTGCAAATATCAAAGCATATTTTGTAAATATTGTATTAATTTAACAATTTCGTCGAAACACTCAAAAATCGGTCGTTAAATGTTACAATTTCAATGATATTTCACCACTGTAGAGGCTGTCTCTGTTGCCGTCATCGTATGTCACCTCAAGACGGTAATCTCTGTCTATTCCGTCCACCTTTGCTCTCTTACCGTCAACTTCCACTTCCCTGCCTATAATGAAAAGTCTGTCTCGGTAACGGTCATATATAGCGCCTGACGGTAACTTTTTAAATGCCTTTATTCTGGAATAAAAAGATATAGCCAGCTTTTCCCTTAGAAATCCTATCTTCTTGGATGAAAATATTGCATCTGCCGTTTCTGACAGTTCTCCCGGAAAACCGCCTTCGGGTACAATAACATTAAAACCCGCGCCCAGCACCACGAAGAACTCGTCACCGTAAAAAGACGACTCTGCCAATATCCCGCAAACCTTTTTACCGCCGCAAAAAACATCGTTCATCCATTTGATATCGGCTTTCCTGTCAGAAACCTGTTCTATGGCTTCACAGGCGGCAACCCCGGCCATTGCAGTCACCTCTGCCGGTGAAAAATCACGCCTCTGCGGGCGCAGCAATATACTCATGTAAACGCCCGTCCCGCGCGGTGAAAAGAAGACGTGATCCTTTCTTCCGCGTCCGGCTGTCTGGGATGCGGCGACAACTGCCGTATATTCAGGAGCGCCCTGCTTTGCGTATTCCTTAAGAAGCGTGTTTGTCGAAGGAAGCTCTTCGAAGCAAAGCGTTGTTATACCGCATCTGCGTGCAATAAGATTTGTATTAAGCTTTGGATATCTCACAATTTTCACCTGCTTTTATGTTTTTATGACGGGTCGTCCCGTTAAACCTCCAGAGTATACCGGCACGGCTGTATTTCAGTTTAACACCATACTGCCGCAGTGAAACTTAAAAAAGCCGGACAGGGTCAAAACACCCGGGCATAAAAGCTGTGCCTCGGGTGTTTTGATGATGCTAATTCTCTGAAATGACATGTTCATTCATTTCCTTTGCTCGCGCCATCTCAAGCTCGTATGAATTTTTGTAAAATCCCTGTCTGTCCTTAAACAAACTGAGCTTACCGTCGTCCATCATATATATCTTGTCAGCCTTATCTGCTATAGACATGTCATGTGTGACCATTATTATGGTCTGTCCTATGACACGCTTAGTCTCCAGCAAAAGCTCCAGCACCTCATCGGCGTTCTTCCTGTCCAGATTTCCGGTAGGTTCATCGCAGAAAAGCACCTGTGGCCTGTTTATCATTGCCCGTGCTATTGCTACGCGCTGTTGCTGTCCGCCCGAAAGCTCTGAAGGAAGATGATGCAATCTGTCCTCAAGTTTGAGAGTACTTAAAAGCTTTTTAAGGTGTTCTTCATATTTGAACGATTCCTTGCCGCACATTATTGTGGGGATAAGAATATTTTCAAGCGCAGTGAGCTGCGGTATCAGGTTGTGCTTCTGAAAGACCATTCCGGTGAACTCTCCGCGGAATCTACCGAGCTTGTCGGGAGATAGCGCCGTTATATCCGTGCCCCTTATTATAACCGTACCGTAATTTGGCTTATCCAGACCGGCGCATATATGCAGCAGCGTACTCTTACCAGAACCGGAAGTACCGATTATGGCGACGAATTCCCCGTCTTCGGCTTTAAGCGAGGCCTTATCAACAGCCGTTACTACTGTGTCATACTGTTTGTATTGCTTTATTATATTTATAGCTTCAAGAATAGGCATTTAACTCTCCTCCGGATTTGGTTGATGTCTCGTCACGCTCTGTTTATAGATGTTCGGCTTCAAATATATCGCTTTTGTTGTCGGCAGAACCGGTAACGGGATTTATCCTCTTTTCGGGTTTTCCGGTAAAGACAGAAGCGCTTCCCCGTTTATAGAGAAGATACGATTTAACAACTGTAATAAAAGAGGCGGCACAGGAAACAACAAGCCCTGCAAAGAACGCCCACAGCGGGATATCGAAATATGTCCGGAACGACCCTGTTCCAAGGATGCCGGAATTTGCTATAAGATATGCCGCGTAACTCGAAACAAACGCAAATACAGTGTAAAATACCGCGGCAAGGCCTACAAAAAAAGCCCCATCTATCACAAACAGTTTTCGTATCACCCTGAAATCTGCGCCAAGACACATGTACACATCCAGCTCCTGCTTTCTCATTATGTAGAACAATGATTGACTCAGCATTAATATCAGTACAGATACAAACAGCAGTAGAAGCGATATGTAAAGTATTATACCGGGGTAATTTTTAAGGCCGTCTATCATTCTTTCGACGTTTTGGCTGGTATTCTTTATATCCATATCGTAGACCTGAGAAAGAATATGCAGCGTTCGTTCAACTTCCTGTATTCCTGCTTCACTAAGCCCGTCATCGCAGAATATCTCGATTTTCGGGAAAAACGGTTCGGCATCGGTAATGTGCTCAAAGACCTCCGCGTTCATATATACAGGGAAAGTACCGTCGCTCGGCATTCCCGATATGATCGCTCCGACGGTATACTCCTCATAGGAAAAATAATACGCATCAAGATAGGCTTTGAGTATCTGATCATATGTGTACAACGGTTCGCTTGTGAGTTTTCCCTTCGGATACTTGTTGACAGCTATTTTTATAGTGTCCCCGACCTGCAGTTTAAAGCGCGTACTGTTGCTGAAGGAATCGGATATGGCTATCACATTTTCGCCGTTTACCACCGACATGATATCGCCTGTTATCTGATATCCGAGATATTCAAGGTTTTCTGCCACTTCCTCGTCGAACAGCGCAAAATCCACGTTACAGTACCCGCGGGAATCTTTCACTGCCACGCCGCTTATTTTCCCCAGAAATGTCAGGTCATCCTTGTCTACAAGTATATGTGAGCTTACCTCAGTGGCGGCTATGCTCCTGTATTTAAGTATGTATTTCACGCCGTCAATATCGTAAAGCCTGTTCTTGATATCGTCATATGTATACCCAGGAGCTTCTTCGCTCGGCGGAGGCTCTGTTTGCTCCGCGTCTGTCTGTGGGGACTGCGTCTCAGAAGCAGGTTCGCCTGACGAAGTATCTGCTGCCGTTGTCTGAGGGGTCTGATCCATTATGCTTTTATAAGGAAACGATATTTCAAACTGCGGTGATTCTATATTCTCACGCTGATACTGAACGTTCATGGCATAAATACCGCCGCAAAAAACACCAGCGAATATAAACACCGAGAAAACCAGACCGACAACGTATTTTCTGAAGCGCCACATAGAGAGAAGCTCGGTCTTCAGCGGGAAACCGCCGGCGGCAACGCATCCTGCGGCAGAAACTCTGGGAGAAGATATCAGGCTCTCGTTATTGACAGACATGATAAGTTTGTTTGGGGTATCCAAAGAAATTTTTCGTATTACTATTGTAACCGCCACGAACGTGAGTATAAGGCTACACAAGAGAGCCAGAAACATCGGATAAATAAGCAGGTCCACGCCATACCCTGCTCTCAATGTGAGAACATATGTTATCAAAAGCGAAAAGAGGAACGATGGTATAAAGGTAACAAGATTAATAAAAAGCATCTCGCTGAGTGCGTTTGCAAGCAGCTTTTTGAAATTAGCGCCGAATGTCATATATATGCCGAACGAGAACTTGAAGTGATTGACAACGGTATGATAAAGAATAATAAATGTGATGGTTCCGAGCGCTGTGATTAAAATGCATATAAAAACACTCGCAGAGGTATTGGATATCGCGCTTTTACTCGCAGAAAGAAGTGGAGTCTCATATATGACGACGTCCGTTTTGCTGAATTCATCTTGATAAAATTCTGACTCGGTAAAAGATTTGTAAAGATTCCACGGCTGTATGTCTGGATTCTGCCGTGATTCAAAATAGATAAATACGTTACTTCTGTTAGTTTGTGTACTGCGTTCTACCTTTATAGGATAAAAATACCATTCCACATCTTGAAGCTGAGCGTTGTAGCTGAGAAGGGCTGCTTCCTGATTTGGCGTAAGGTTGTACATTATTATGTGATAGTTGTGGTACCCGTAATAATCGGAATATGTATCCTCAACGTAATATTTATCCTCAAGAAATCTCTGTTCGTTAACATTGTTGTTGTGGTTGAACAGCATTATACAACATATGAGGCTCTGCACCAATACGAGAAGTATCGCAAAGTACACATATTGTTTTCTGTTGAACCACACATTTTTCAGAGCCGATTTAAGAGTTTGTTTTACCTGCTCCAATTTCGTTTCCTTTCAAAAACAGCGCAGAGCTATAAAGTCCTGCGCTGTCTTTAATGATATGTTTTTTATATGGTCTTGTCCGGGATATTTTAAAATCAGCTGTAAATCTGAACGCTGTAATTCGGGGCTTCTTTTGTAATGTTGATATCATGGGGATGAGACTCCCTGAGACCAGCGCCGGTTATTCTCACAAACACGCCCTTTTCCTTAAGGTCGTGTATCGTCGGACACCCGCAGTATCCCATTCCGGAGCGAAGCCCACCCATGAGCTGGAATACTGTCTCGGAAAGCGGCCCCTTGTATGGAACCCTGCCCTCTACACCTTCAGGAACGAGCTTCTGGGAATTTGTCTGGAAATACCTGTCCTTGCTGCCTCTTTCCATAGCCGCAAGTGAGCCCATACCTCTGTATACCTTGAATGACCTTCCCTGATAGATCTCCGTTTCTCCGGGACTCTCCTCGCACCCTGCAAACAGTGAGCCAATCATTATCGAATCTGCACCAGCCGCTATAGCCTTTGTCAGATCGCCGCTGTATTTTATTCCGCCGTCTGCGATTACAGGGATATTGTGAACCTTCGCAACCTGTGCGACATCATATATAGCCGTGACCTGAGGAACGCCGATACCTGCTATTATTCTCGTTGTACAGATCGAGCCCGGTCCAATACCAACCTTAAGAGCATCAGCGCCTGCCTCTATAAGGTCAAGAGCTGCCTCAGCAGTAGCTATGTTACCTGCAATGACCTGTGCGTCCGGAAAAGCTCTTTTGACAGTTTTGAGGCATTCCACAACATTGTGTGAATGACCGTGTGCGGAATCCAGGACAAGTACGTCCACGCCAACAGAGAGAAGAGCTGAAGAGCGTTCAAGGACATCTTTTGTAATGCCTATTGCGGCGCCGCACAGAAGTCTTCCTAAAGAGTCCTTCGCAGAATTCGGATACTTATGCGTCTTTTCTATGTCCTTTATGGTGATAAGACCGCTCAGCCTGTTCTGTTCATCCACAAGCGGCAGCTTTTCTATCTTATGCTTTCTGAGTATTTCCTTTGCCACATCAAGCGTGGTTCCGACCGGAGCCGTGACAAGGTTTTCCTTTGTCATGACCTCATCTATTTTCATATTGTGATCGGTAAGAAAACGCATGTCGCGATTGGTTATTATACCTATAAGGTGCTTTTCTCCATCGCAGATAGGTATACCGGAGACTCTGTATTTGTGCATAAGAGCTTCCGCTTCATAGACGTAATTGTCCTTGCCGAGAAAGAACGGATTTGTAATCACTCCGTTTTCGGAGCGCTTTACTCTCTCCACTTCCTCTACCTGCTGCTCTATAGTCATGTTCTTATGTATTATACCTATGCCGCCCTCACGTGCCATCGCTATGGCAAGCTGAGATTCGGTTACGGTATCCATCGCAGAGCTCAGAAGAGGAATATTGAGCTTTATCTTGTTTGTGAGTTTGGTCTCAAGATTGACCTGGTAGCCTAAAATATCGCTTTTCTGAGGGACAAGAAGAACGTCGTCGAAAGTAAGACCTTCTTTGATGAATTTATCAGACATGTATTTTCTCCTTCCGGTTTTATATACAGCGATAATGACGCTGTGGGATCCCGACCGCGCACGGGAAACCCGCGCGCCTGCCAAAAAATTTTCACCTACTCTTTTCTGACACAAGGGATATTACAGTAATTATAAACTCATTATTTCCCGCTGTCAAGACCTATGCCTCAAATATGTGTTGTGCATACTGCAAAAACCTTCAGCTATTCTTAAACCAATTTTCCCACTTATAATTTATTGCTTCAAGCTGACTGGCAAATTTTTTTATATCCCTGTTTGGTATTTCAGATATAAGCCCGACATTCCTTCCCAATTTTTCAATTATATTCAAAAGTCTTGAATAGTCCTTTGATTGAGCCGACCTGCGTCTTGACCGTTTTCCGGCGTATTTTTCCACATACTCGGCATCTGTCTGTATTTCATACTTTCCTGCTGCGATATCATAGACAGAACCGCTGTACGGCGCACTTGCCTCAAATCCGTTATCTGAAAGAAGCTCTGTAAATGCGGTGCAGGCGTGATCGTCTCCGTGATTTACAAATATGTGTGCAGGTTTTTTTTCACTGAAGCCCTGCACCCACCTGAGCAATCCGTCCCTGTCGGCATGACCGCTAACGCCGTTCAGAAAAGCTATCTCGGCATTGACGGTTATTTCCTCACCAAAGAGCTTCACCCTGTCGGCTCCCTCCACGAGCGCTCTGCCCAGTGTTCCCTCTGCCTGATATCCGACAAAAAGTATAAGCGACTCTTTCCTCCATAAATTGTGTTTTAAATGATGTCTTATTCTGCCGGCTTCACACATTCCGCTTGCGGAAATTATGACTTTTGGTTCATCTGAGAAATTTATTGCCTTTGAATCGTCGCTTGTAACAGAAAAGCGAAGATCGTCAAAATATATGGGATTTATTCCATTCTGAATAAGCGCCACTGTCTCTTTGTCAAAACACTCTGTGTCACACTGAAGAAAAACGCTCGTTGCCTCTATAGCAAGGGGACTGTCGACATAAACCGGGAAATTATCGTGTCCTTTTATGAGAGAGCGCGTCTTTATTTCCCTTATGAAATAAAGCAGTTCCTGCGTCCTGCCTACGGCAAATGACGGAATAACCACGTTTCCGCCCCTGTCGAGCGTTTTTTGTATGTGTTCTGTAAGATCCGCAATATAATCAGGGCGCTCAGGATGCAGCCTGTCGCCATATGTGGATTCGATTACCAGATAGTCAGCGGCACGCACAAAACGCGGGTCTTTCAGTATCGGCTGGTTTGTATTACCGACATCCCCGCTGAACACCACAGTTTTGCTGACTGCACTGGAGCCGTTTTCTCCTTCAACGCACGTTACTTCTATGGAAGATGAGCCTAAAAGATGCCCCACATCATTAAAGCGGATATAGACATTTTCGAGTATTCTGTAGCTGTGATTATATTTGCACGGTATGAACAATCCGGCAGCTGCTTCAACATCGTCAAGATCATAAAGCGGCTCTATTGCCTCCAGCCCTGAGCGTTTGTTTTTTCTGTTTTTCCACTCAGCTTCAAACATTTGTATGTGTGCACTGTCCCTTAGCATTATAAGAGCAAGTCTTGCAGTCGCCTCTGTCATGTAGATCTTTCCTTTGAAGCCGTTCTTACAGAGCAACGGTATTTTGCCTGAATGGTCTATGTGCGCATGTGTAAGCAGCAGACAATCTATTTCAGAAGGCTCAACCGATAAGTCCCGGTTTTCAAAGATATCCTCGCCCTGCTCCATTCCGCAATCCACAAGAACATGGCTGTTACCGACAGTTATAAGTGTGCAGCTTCCTGTTACCTCATGGGTAGCGCCGAGAAAAGTCAGCTTCATATGCTTGTCCTCCGACATTGTTTTGCCGCCTTTCTAAAGGCGGGGCATTTATTGGAAATGCATTCAACAGAATTTTGTCGTCCCGTTTATGATTATCCGGATATTGTATCAATGTTTACCGCTTTACCTCCTGTTAACATGATAACACACCTGAGCCAAAAGTGCAATAGAAAAACAAAAAAGGCACACATGACAGTGCATCGTGTACCCATTTGCTGAAAACCGTTGCTCATAAAACCCGTGCAACGTTTTTATGAGACATCATTTTTTACCAGAACATGCGCTAAAACAAAGCTCTGCAAGAAAATCCATTGCCTCCGTATAGCCTTCGAACCCTTTTCCGGCTATTGTTTTCACACACGCGGCTCGCACATATGAGATTTTTCTGAAATCCTCGCGGGATTCGACATCGGATATGTGAACCTCAACGGCTGGCAAATCAACAGCTTTTAGAGCATCAAGGATAGCAACGCTTGTATGCGTGTATGCAGCCGGATTTATAACTATACCGTCGCATGACTTATAGGCTGACTGTATTATATCAACCATCCTGCCCTCGCTGTTTGTCTGGAAAATCTCTACAGATACGCCTATTTCATCGGCATGTTTGTTTATAAGTGAACAGAGGTCATCATAGCTTCTTTTTCCATACAGACTGGGTTCCCTTATTCCGAGCATATTCAAATTCGGGCCGTTAATCACAAAAATTTTCATAATAGTCCTCCGCTATCTTTTTGGCAGCCTCTTCGGGCTCTTTGTCATTTTCAACAACAACATCAGAAACGTTCCTGTAATATGAATCTCTCATACGAAGCATTTCTTCGAGATTTCCGGAAGAAAGCGGTCTTCCGTCTCTTTCGAGAAGTTCGGTCGGGCGTCTTATATAATAAACACGACCGTTTTGTCTGAGAAAATCACAATTTTCATGGCTCAGCGGAACGCCGCCGCCTGTCGATATGACACGTCCTCCCATGGCGCACAGCCTTTTTACGGTTTCCTTTTCAATCGCTCTGAAAAACCGCTCTCCTGATGAGGCAAAAATATCGGGGATACTTCTCTTTTCAGACAACACGATCTCTTCGTCGGTATCAAAAAAAGGTCTGCCTGTATACTCTGCCACAAGTCTTCCGAGCGTACTCTTACCCGCCCCCGGCATTCCAACCAGTACAATGTTTCCGACACGCGCTAAAAGCCTGCGGTATACCTTTTCTGTTTCTTCCTTTCCCGGGAAATAAGAACAGAAGTGGGAGCAGGCGTACGCTGCCTGAATCACCAGCATGTACAATCCTCCGCAGCAAGGTATGCCGAGTTCACCTGCCTCAAGTACAAGAGAGCTCCTTAGCGGATTGAAAATTACGTCAGCCACTCCGGAAAGATTGTCGAATCCGGAAAGAGAAAGCGGCTTTTGCCCGTTGTCCGGAAACATTCCTACCGGTGTCGTGTTTATAATCACTCCTGCATCTCTGTGTCTTGATATATTTTCGTAATTGTCCTCGCCGGAGCGTGAAATAACAGTCACAGACGACGCACCCATGTCGGAAGCGACACAGCGTGCGACTTTTGAAGTCCCGCCGCTTCCCAGAACGAGTACTTTTTTGCCCTTACAGTCTATACCGTGTCTCTTAAGACACGCGGCAAGGCCGAAATAGTCGGTATTATATCCGTATATCTTTCCGTCTCTGCGCACGACGGTATTGACAGAACCGATGTCCTGAGCCTGCTGTGAAATTTCGTCACAATACTTCATCACTTCAATTTTGTATGGTATCGTGACATTGAGAGCATCCCATTCTCCGGATCTCATAAATGAATCGAGCTGGTCAGGTTCAAGCTCTGCATTTTTATACTCGTATTTGCCGAACATTTCGTGTATCATAACGGAATAGCTGTGGGTAAGTTTTCTGCCAATAAGAAAGACCATATGACCTCCGTTTATGCTTTTTAAAATAGGACGTAACGCGCGATGGTTTAAGTTGCCTCACACCTGTCTGTATCCTCCAAGGAAAGTAAGTCCATCGCAATCCTCATCGAGAGAATCGAGAAGAGCGTATAATTCATCAGAATATACCGACATATCAAAATCCATGAAAAAAGTGAACTCAAAGTCGCTTCCCTCTATGGGACGGCTTTCTATTTTGGTGAGGTTTATACCCATTGCCGCGAACTTTGCAATAAGCCTGTAAAGCGCTCCTGGCTTGTGAGCCAGCTTCAGCATTATACTCACCCTGTCGGAGCCGGGATAGATTTTCATCTCTTTCGATATACATATGAACCTGGTGAAATTACTGTCGCTGTTCTGTATTTTTACCGGCAACGCTCTGAGTCCGTAGATTCCGGCGTTAACTCCGGATGCTATCGCCGCTATATCATCTCTTCCGCTTTCCGCAACGAATTTTGCGGCGGCGGCTGTGTTGGCACATGCAATCACTTCTATTTCGGGGTGCGATGCAAAATAGCGCGAACACTGTCCTATTGCCTGCTCGTGCGAATAAACTGCCTTGATATTATCAAGGCAAGCGCCTTTTTTGGCAAGCAGACTGTGATCTATCTTCATTTTGATAGAGCGCACTATACTGAAGCTGTGATCTTTCATCAGGTCGTACACCGCGCTGACTGTGCCGTGCGACGAATTTTCTATCGGCAGAATCCCGAAGTCGCAATCACCGCTCTCCACAGCATCAAAAACCCCGTTGAAGCTTCCGAAATAAATCAGCTTTCCGAGAGGAAACAGCTTGTCAGCCGCCTGCTGCGAATAAGCCCCTTCCACCCCCTGGCACGCTATCCTTCCGGTTTTGGGAAGCTCGTTTTCTGTAGATGCTATTGCCGCCTTTATGCGCGTGGAAAAATATTTTTCCGACAAGCCGTGCATTCTCAGCACCTGCCTTGATCTGCTCAGGTCCATCAGGGTCTGAAAAAGCATTCTCGCCTGCACACGGTTTTCAGCTGACGCCGAGTCTGTTATGGCATCGAGTATTTTTCGTTCGCGGATCGCGTCATGTATCGGAAGACCGTTTGCCACTTTATAATCAGCGACATCGTCGGATATTTTCATTCTTCTTTCAAACAGTCTGAGTATCTGAAAATTTATTTCATCTATCTCATCGCGCGACTTTTTTATATCCTGCATAAATTTCTCCTATCCCTGAATCAGCCATCTGCAAGCTCAAAACAGCGTTTACAAATAGCATAATTGCACTGCAATATACGTTTAGATAATATATTTATTTCTTATGAAACGAATCAGTATTATTAATAAAGCAAATCCATATTTTCAGTCACAGTCCTGCCTTAATTATCGTCTCATAGCACACAAATATAATGCTTTTTTGCCGTCAGCTTATCAAATCGAGCATAACAACAGATGTCATAGCTTCAACGCAGACCACAGCTCTCACTCCTATACATGGATCGTGACGACCGCTTATTCTGAGCTTGGTATTTTTCATAGAAGAAATACTCACAGTATCCTGTTCACGTGATATTGAGGCAGTCGGCTTGAAGACCGTACTGAAAATTATCGGCATTCCGCTCGTTATTCCCCCGAGAATTCCTGAATGATTGTTTGTAACCGTCTTAACACAGTTGTCTTCTATAACAAACGGGTCGTTATGCTCGCTTCCGCGCATGGATGCCGCTTCAAATCCGCGTCCGAATTCTATACCTCTGACCCCTCCAAGTGCAAATACAGCATGCGCCACCCTGTTTTCAACTCCTTCAAAAAGTGGGTCTCCGAAACCGGCGGCGATACCCGTGACGGCGCATTCGACAACCGCGCCTACAGAATCGCCGGATGACATGGCGTCAGCTATGACTTTCTTCATTCTTTCAGATGAGCCGCTGTCAATCACCGGAAACTGTTCCGCAGCAACCGCGTCAAAATCTTTTTTGCTGACGTTCACAGGGTCAAAACGCAGGTCAGATTCATTTCCGACCCTGAGAAGATGCGCGCCTATATATATTCCCTTGCTTTCAAGTAGCTTCTTGCAAATAAAGCCCAGAGCGCAAATGGGAGCGGTGAGACGACCGGAAAAATGTCCCCCGCCCCTTATTTCACATTCGCTGCCAAAGCGCAGGAGCGCCGTATAATCGGCATGCGAAGGCCTCGGTGTATCAACAAATCCGGAATAATCTTTGGAACGTGTGTTGCGGTTTTCGATCATAACGGCTATCGGCATGCCGTTGGTAATAATCACATTGCTGCAATCTCCTGTATCAGTCGTATTGTGTGCTCCGCTTTCACTGCAAAATGTAACCCCTGACAAAAATCTGACCTCATCTGCTTCCGAACGCGGAGTTGTATACAGCGCTCCCCCTGCCCTCCGCTTCATGAATGCGGCAAGCTCTTTTCTGTCAAAACGAAATCCTGACGGAACACCGGACAATACCCCTCCGACGCATGTCCCGTGCGATTCTCCAAAAAGAGATATTTTAATATTGTTTCCAAATTCAGATGACATCTATTTTACCTCCGAGTTGTGCAAAATCATCTGCAAAGCCGGGATACGACTTATTTACCGCCTGAGCGTTTTTTATAACTACCTTGTCGCGGCAAATTGCCGACGCGGCTGCAGCCGCCATAACAATTCTGTGGTCGTTGAACGAATCTGTTACGCCGCCGTCAAGGTTTGACTTACCTTTTATAATAACCCTTTCGTCCTCCCCTGCACCTGTTACGACAGCATTTCCGCCGAGCGCCCGGAGCATTGAGACAGTACTCTCAACACGGTCACTTTCCTTAATCCGCAGCCTTTTCGTACCTGTTATTACTGAATCTCCCCGGCAGCCGGCTGCCAGCACCGCAACTATGCAAAAAAGGTCCGGACACTGAGAGACGTCGGTCTCAAAACCATGCAGAATTTCGGCTCTGCACACTGAAACACTGTTGTTTGTCCAGGTGACGGATGCGCCGGTCTTGCGTATTATATCAAGTATTTTTCTGTCGCTCTGCATGCTTGCCGGAGAAATACCTTTTATTGTGGCACTTCCTCCCATCGCGGCGGCAACAAGAAAAAACGCCGCGTTAGACCAGTCGCCCTCAACATGATATTCATGCGCTGATAAAAGTCTTTGCCGTGGAAACGCGTCAACAGAAAAAGAGTTGTCTGCACTGCTCCATTTCCAGCAAACTCCGAATTTTTCAAGCACTGAAGCTGTCATAAAGGCATAGTCAGCCGACTGTAAGACGCCGTCCGCCTTCACTATACACTTTTTATTTGTAAGAGGAAGAGAAAACATAAGCCCGGAAAAAAACTGTGAGGATATGTTGCCCGGAATTACATATTCACCGCCGTCTATCTTTCCGGATACCTCAAGCGGTATGCGGGAAGACGAAAAAAACGCTCCGTGCCTTGAGAGCTCATCAAGGAGCGGTTTTACCGGACGTTCTGCAAGCCTTTCGCTTCCAGAAAAGCTATAGTTGCCTCCGAGAACAGCGGCGACTGGCAGGAGAAATCTCAGCGTTGAGCCGCATTCGCGGCAGTCGAGAACAGCTTCCCTTACAAAAGTGCCGGGAAAAACATCGACACCACCGTCGAAATAAGAGAACCTTGTTCCCAAAGATTCAAGACAGCCGATTGTCGCCTCAATATCCTCTGATGACGACGAAATATAAACTCTCGTGGGATAATCGGCAAGAGCAGCGGCTATCATGACTCTGTGCGCATAGCTCTTTGAAGCTATCGCACTGAGGCTTCCCGATATGTTTGATGGTCTGATTGAATATATCATAAGTACAGGGCTCCGGCTTCTAATATAGCGGCTGGTGCTGCATCATGCGGATGATTGGTCGCATACGCGGCAATCCGAATTCGGACATTCTGTCATATGAACATCTTTTTTATACCGCCGTATTGATTTTTACAATATGTTTGCATACTGTCTATAAGCAGATCTTCACTGCTCACGGTGCTATTTTTTTTCAGCGGAAGAGGAAAGTCCCTTACCGAGCAGTCCTGCCAATTCATCAACCTTGTAAGGAACAAGAATACACTTTCCAAGCTTTTCAGGCAGCACGAGCGTGACCTTGTCGGAACTTCTCTTTTTATCGTGAAGTACCGCCTCTGCTATGTCAGCCGCCGTGTAATCTGTCGAAACAGGCAGGTTATATTTTTTTAAAAGAGCGGATAATCTCAGTGAAAAGTCATCTGTGCAATAGCCGAGACAGGCGGCGCTTGCAGTCATCACGACCATTCCAACAGCAACTGCATTGCCGTGCGACACAGTTCCATGCGACAATTTTTCTATTGCGTGTCCCACAGTGTGCCCGAAATTAAGCATCTGCCTTTCTCCTTTGTCATATTCGTCACCCTCGACGAACAACGCCTTGATTGACACGCATTTTGCCACTATTTCTTCTATCGGAGTCCTGTTTTCAAGCATCGTGAAAATTTCCGGAGATGATATCACGCCGTATTTTATGACTTCGGATATTCCCTCTGAAAAGCGTGCGGGAGGCAACGTTGAAAATGTATCCACGTCACATATTACCGCTGACGGCTGATGAAAGCATCCTACCTGATTTTTCAGGCCTTCGAAATTCACACCGGTCTTTCCTCCAACCGAAGAGTCTACAGCGGCAAGAAGAGTAGTCGGAATCTGAATAAAATCAAGGCCTCTCAAATAAACTGAAGCTGCAAATCCAACGACGTCTCCTACGATCCCGCCTCCGAGCGCCACAACAACATCAGTCCTTGTAAGCTGATGCATTGATAAAAAAGATAGAAGCTTTCCTACAGTATCAAGAGTTTTGTGCTCTTCTCCGCCTTCAAACGAGCAGGAGCATACCTCAAAGCCGTTTTTTTTGAAAAGCTTTATTACCCTGTAAAGATACAAAGGCGAAACTATTTCATCCGTAATTATAGCCGCCTTCCTCACAGCGTCTTCCTTACCCGCATAAGGGGACAGATCAAAGGAATCAATCAGACCTTTTCCTATGTAAACGTTATAAGGCGTTGAAGCGTTCACCTTTGTGATTATCATGTATGTACCTCCAAAAAAGCCGTTGCGAAGCCATAAAAAGCCGTTCTTGGGTCCTTTATATGCTATCAAAATAATAAATACGGCACTTTCCCGTATCCGCAGTACGATATCGGCGGTAAAAAAGTTCCGGGAATTTGCCGCTCATATGTGCTGGCAGATTTCACGCGCGTTGATTCATTTAATTTACAAAAGCACGGCGAAATAAAACAACACAACTGAAATATACCACAAATCCATTTATTTGTAAATACGCTTTAAAACAATAAAATAAAAATTTAGTCCTGTCTAATCATAAAATCTGTATAGGCAATTAAAATATGTGGTCAAAATCCAACACGGTGTCTATTGAATATTTTCAGGATTTTTTTAGATAGAAAATCATTTCATAGCTTTTGCAAATATTTTCAGAGCATTTTATGAGCGTATTGTGAGCTGAATAGAGCATGCGGCTGAATTTCATAAAAAAGCCTCTCTAACATTCCCGAACCGGAAAAAATGCCCGAAGAATATCTCAAAACAACAGGCGGAAGATTCCCAGAACGAACAGGAGATCTCCCGCCTGTGCATTTTATTGCAGCAAGACAACTTATTTTCGATTTTTTCTTCCGGAGAGTGTTATCAATTTATTTGATCCCTGAATACATGGATCATGACAAATGATATTTCCGGACAATCGTAACCACTCAGTAGCTCAGGTGTGTCTTGATTACCCGAACTATGAACCGTCTGTCATGAAAATCCACTTTTGATTTACTTATTTGTAGAGTGTGAATTCAGAGAGCTGGAAGAACGTAGAGCTGTTTGTTTTCCTTACTTCGAGCTTGTAATGTGAATACTCTGAGCTCTCATAAATACCATACCCATACGGAGTGGAATCCACTGCCTCAAGTCCTGGAGAGACTATATCTGAAATCAAAGTCCACTCTTCTCCGTCAGAGGAGCCGTAAAGCTTCCATGAAACAGGATTTCTGTCTGGATATTTGGACGTATCTCCTCCGGTCACGACAATATAAGCCTTGGGTACAAACGCCTCTTCAAACGTCCAGGTTATGGTGAGTATGTCGCCGCTTCCACCGCCGTCTCCGTACTTAGTGGTATAGTCATTGTCAAACATCATGGAGATGCCTTCAGTGGCACTCGAAATGTTGTTTCCGTCTGAGGAAAGCTCCGTTATATCCTCTGCAATTTCATATTTCTGCTCGATTTTTTCTGCAGCGTAGTTCTCAATTTGAGCTGAATATACCGTTTCAGAACCCTTTATTACCTCAAGAACAGCCTCTTCCCATTCATCGTGTGGTATTTCGGTAATAATTACTCCTGAGATTATATCATCAGATGCGGCATTGAAGTATTCGCCGTCAGCTATTACTGTCTTGTAATAGGTTCTTGACATACTCATAGAATAAGTCTTTACCGTGCTTCCTTCTGATTTGAAGGTTATGACTATCTTTCCGCTCGCATAATCGCTGAATATGGTCTGTCTGTTGCCGACTACTATAAATCTCACGCTGCCCGAATAAAAGTCGGTATTTCCGGTCTGCATATACGCTGCAAAATTACCTGACCCAACCGACCCAAGACATGCGCCGGTCGCATATTCATCGACACCGATTGCAAACATTGTGCCGGTACCGGCGCCAAAGTTCAGGTACTTGTTTCCGCAGTCAACATCGTAAGCCTCGATTGTTATAGAAGCTCCTGAGGAAGCAGTCACCTCGGCAGTATAAGTATCATCTGAGTCAAACGGTGAAAAACTTATCTTGTCGCCCACAGAATATTTATTGGCGGCCTGTTCTTCAAATTCAATGGTGGCAGAGAGCTTTCCGCCAAGGAGTGTGGTATGAGACGACTTCACAACCGCCGAATCATTATCAGGCGCCTCCGTGCTTGCAACCGTGAACCATCCCTCAGCTCCGAACACAAAGAGGAATTCAAGTTCTTCTCCCGGTGTTGCGGCATAGTCAGAGATAACAAAATCCACAGTTGTTTCGCTTCCGTTGGGACGCTGGCTGTATGCACTTTCAAAACGGACGCCCTCTCCGTTTATAAATATCGTGAGATCGCCGATATTTTCAAGTTTTCCGAGGCACTTTACGTCTGCGGTAACACTTCCCACTAATCCGGCAGACTCTTCGCTCAGCGTAACCTCAGAAGCAATGTACTGCTTTCCGGTGAGATCTTTTATCTCCGTAGTATTGTCGGGTTCTACATAGAGCGCGGTATCAAACTCATATCCCCCGCTGTGCTGTTCAAGCGAGACGGCAAAGACATTAGTCCCTTCTTTGAGGAGAGCCGAGGCGTCGGCGCCGAGAGCTATGTTTTCGTAGTAATCGTTCCATGCGCCATCTGAGCTTACATTTGTGAATACCTCTTTGCCGTTGAGATAAAAGTGCGCGGTGTCGTCGTAAAACGACAGCATTGAAAGAGTTTTTCCGTTGTAGGAAGCAAGTTCCTGAGCAGTAACTTCAAACTCCTGCCTGACATAGAGGAAATTCTTTCCGTCTTTGGTCCACCCTATATCACTTCTGTTAAAGGAAGAGCTCCTGTCGCCGTAAGGAGCAGGAAGCTGTGACTCCCATTTGCCTGCAAACGAGCTGAGCGTCCAGTCGGCATTCTCCTGTATTGAATAATCCGCAGTGGACGAAACGTGATATTCCCACACGGAATTCACATCTATGAGGGTCTTGCCTTCGAAAGAAGAAACAGGGGCGGCATACGCAAAGAGCTCCATATCGAAGTACCGACCGCCGTGACCGTCCTCTACCGTTATAGCGATAAGGTTGTCGCCTTCTTTGAGAAGTTCATCCGCCAAACCGAACGTGAGGAAGATGTAGTCGCTGTTCCACTTCTCATATTCATAAACCTCAACACCGTTTATGTAAATGTGAACATTGTCGTCAATTCTGAGATAAGAGCAGAGCGACAGTCCGTCAAGCGCAGAGATATCATCTACCGTTATCACCTTTCTGAGCATGAGATCGTGGATTTCAGTTTCGTAGACGTCCGGAGAATCTGTTCCTCCTGTCCACATCGTATTGTTAAATTCACTGCCGTCGGCAAAATTGTCATTCTCATCCCATGAGCTGTCGTCGAAAGAAACATCCTTCCACCAATCCTTATATTCCGTGAGATTGTCATTGTTCTCAGGATCAAATTTCTGGTCAAATTCACTTCTTGTGGAGAGCTGATATTTCCACACCGAGCCCCTTTCAAAAAAGACAACAGTTTCCCCTGCAGCGGCAACCGTAACCGCAAAAGCGGGTACAAGAGCAAGTATCATACAAATTGCCAAAACCGCTGATAGAATTTTTTTCATTTAAATTACCTCCGTCAATTAATTTGCACTGTTTGCCCTGTATTAAATTATATCAGATTACAGTTAATAAAGCAATAATTTTTTTGCCGTCAATTTACTTTTTGTATATTTTACATCTAATATACAAAGTTTTTTTGTGTATTTCCACTATATACATTGTTCGATTTGAAGGAGGAACATCAGCATCACATATTGTGTTATATTCCGCAAAAATTAAAAATATTTTTCTGCGTATTTCCGTCATCTGCCTTTTGTGTCTTACTTTCCGGATATCCGCCGATAGCAGTGTAATGGTAAAGCGGAACACCATTATTCACCGCCATAACATGTCCGGCTTGCATAAACCGCAAAAGACAGATCATTGAATGACACATGTGCCAGCATGTGCCGGACTGAACTTGAAATTGCGTTTAAACAGCACCTAAAAAACTCAAACAGGCGGAGCATTTGGCTCCGCCTGTTATGTCAGTATATTTTATACCAGTATATTATGCAAACCGGGCGCATCATCACGACATGCACTTTACCAGAACCGCTTTCTGAGCATGCAGTCTGTTCTCAGCTTCTTCAAATATTTCGTCTGCATGTGCTTCAAAGACTTTGGCTGTTATTTCCTCTTCTCTGTGTGCCGGCAGACAATGCAATACCATAGCATCTTCCGCCGCGACAGACATGACATCGTCATTTATCTGATATCCGCGGAACACTTTTCTTCTCTCTTCAGCTTCGTCTTCCTGACCCATTGAGGCCCATACATCAGTATACAGGACATCGGCACCATTGGCACCATCAAGAATGTTGTCTGTACACACATATTTTCCGTTTTCAGATGCCCACTTCATGATTGCAGCATCGGGAAGATAGCCCTGCGGACAGCAGGTCACAACCCGCATTCCCATTTTTATTCCCCCGACTATGAGAGAATTTGCCATATTGTTTCCGTCTCCTATATAGCAAAGTGTCTTTCCTTCAAGATATCCTCTGCGCTCCCTTACAGTCATCAGATCTGCGAGGACCTGACACGGATGGCAATAATCCGTCAGTCCGTTTATAACCGGAATAGATCCGTACTTTGCCAGCGTTTCCACATCGTCCTGAGCAAATGTACGAATCATTATACCGTCAAGATAACGGGAAAGAACTCTGGCGGTATCTATTACCGGCTCGCCTCTTCCAATCTGAAGCTCCTTTGCGGAAAGGAAAAGTGCGCTTCCCCCGAGATCATACATTCCGACCTCAAAAGACACTCTCGTACGAGTGGATGACTTTTGAAATATCATACCGAGAGTTTTCCCCTCAAGATGCCTGTGCGGTATTTTGTTCTTTTTTTCATATTTCAGCTGATCGGCAAGATTCAGTATATCTGTGATTTCGGACCCTGAGAGATCCATCAGCTTTAGAAGATGCTTCATGTAGAAATGACCTCCTTGAGTATATTAATTCCTTTTTCAAGCAATTCGTACGGTATATTAAGTGCCGGAAGCAGCCTTACCCTGCTTTTGGCAGACAAAACAAGAAGTCCTCTTTCAAGACATCCGGAAATTACCTGTGAGACAGGCTTGACTGTTTCAACCCCAATCATAAGCCCCATTCCGGAAACCGACAAAACTCCGTCGACAGCGCTCAGTGAATCAAATATGTACTTTGATTTTTTTCTGACTTCGCAGAGTAAACAGTCATCTATCCGTTCCAGAATGGAGAGAGCTCCCGCGCATGCAATGGGATTTCCGCCAAAAGTTGAACCATGTGTGCCGGGTGTGAATACGCCCTTTACCTTTTCTCCGAGCATGACTGCGCCTATCGGAAGCCCGCCTCCAAGACCCTTGGCAGTAGTGACTATATCCGGAAATATACCGTAATTCATGTAGCCGTAAAGAGCGCCTGTCCTTCCGTTCCCTGTCTGTACTTCGTCGACTATTACCAGTATATCGTTATTGTTCGCATAATCACAAACAGCTCTTATGAATTCTCTGTCGAGAGGTTTCACGCCTCCCTCCCCCTGGACGACTTCGAACATCACAGCGGCAGGAGTCTCGGTACGGCAAAGCTCAAAGAAATTTTCCGGATCGTCGGGCTCGCAGTAAGAAAATCCCGCGGGAAACGGACCGAAATCCTTGTGAAATGAATCCTGACCAGTTGCGGCAAGCGTGGCTATGGTCCTTCCGTGAAAGCTGTTTTTCATGGTTATTATGGTGCTTCTTCCGTCGCCGTATTTGTCATGCGAATATTTACGTGCCGCTTTTATGGCGCCCTCGTTTGCCTCCGCACCGGAATTTGCAAAAAAGACCTTTTTCATTCCCGTGCGTATGCACAGACCTTCCGCAAGGCGTGCACAGGGCTCCGTATAGTAAAGATTCGAAGTGTGCTGAACGCGTCTGAGCTGAGCCTCGACAGCCTGCGCCCACTGTTCATCACAGAAGCCGAAGCTGTTGACGGCTATCCCGGAACCGAGATCTATATACTCCCTGCCGTCTGAAGAATAAGCGACAGAGCCCTTCCCCCCGGTTATGGTTACCGGAAAGCGGTTATATGTCGACGCGACATATTCCTTATCCATATCGGCTGCGCATGAAGAGCCGGACCCTATACATGACACCGTATTCAAATCACTCATAGCTGAAACCTCCAAGATTTTTCACAACCAGCCTCGCCTGTAAAGGCATGGCGACAAGTGTGGAGCATACGCCTTTTCAGGCAAACATCGTCCCTATTCCTTCGTCGGTCATAAGTTCGACCAGTATCGAATGCGGAGTCCTTCCATCAATAATAAACACCTTTTTGACTCCTCTGCGTATTGCTTCAAGGCAGCATTCGGTCTTTGGTATCATTCCGCCTTTTATTGTTCCGGATTTTATGAGCATCGGGATTTCGCTTACATTCACGACAGGGATAAGTGTTGAAGGATCATCCTTATCTCTGAGTATTCCGCATGTATCGGTCATTGAGATCAGGCATTCCGCCTTGAGCACGCCCGCTATCGCCGATGCCGCAGTGTCGGCGTTTATGTTGTAGGCATTTCCTTCATTGTCGTATCCGACAGTGGATATCACAGGTATATATCCGTTTTCAAGAAGGTCGTTGATAGGCTGAGGGTTGATATGTGTTATACGGCCCACATAACCGAGAGACGGGTCCTGCATCACTGCTTCTATGAGATGACCGTCTGCGCCGCAAAGACCGACGGCACGCCCTCCCACATTCTGTATATCGTTCACAAGGTTTTTGTTTACCTTGCCCGCAAGGACCATCTGTACGATCTCTGCAGTTTCCTTATCAGTCACTCTGAGTCCGTTCACAAACTCACTCTTTTTCCCGACTCTCGAAAGCATATCGCTGATTTCCGGTCCCCCGCCGTGGACAAGGACAACCTTTACCCCTATGAGGGTGAGCAGAGTTATGTCGCTCATCACCGAGAGCTTCATTTCATCGTTTTTCATGGCGTTCCCGCCGTACTTCACAACTACTATTTTTCCGCTGTATTCCTTTATGTAAGGAAGAGCCTGAGCCAGCGTCTCAGCCCGCATCTGATTTGTAAGCTCCATGCCGATAGTTCCTCCGTATTAACGTCAAGTCCTGTAATCTCCGTTTATCTTCACATAATCATATGTCAGGTCGCATCCCCATGCAACGGCGCAGGAATTTCCTGCGTTGAGCGACACATCAATGACTACCTCATCAGACGTAAGTATTTTTTTGGCAATCTCCTCAGAAAAATCTACGCCCGAACCATTGCGGCACACCTCAATTCTACCGTTTGCAGATTCAAAGCTCACGTCTATTTTTTCAGGATCGGTGTCAATGCCGCTGTATCCTATAGCGCAGAGCACCCTGCCCCAGTTTGCGTCAGAGCCGAACATGGCTGCTTTTACAAGAGAGGACGACACAACCGCTCTTGCAGCTGTTCTGGCGCTCTGCTCGTCGGATGCTCCGGCAAGTCTGCATTCAATAAGACGTGTTGCTCCTTCCCCGTCTGCAGCTATCTTGCGGCACAAGTTTTTTGTTATCAACGAGAGTGCTTTGCAGAAAACATCGAAATCCTCGCCCCTGCCTGTGATAGGTCTGTTGCCTGCCATGCCGTTGGAAAGAACAGACACCATGTCGTTTGTAGATGTATCTCCGTCAACACTTATCATATTGAAGGAATCTTTAACATCTTCGGAAAGTGCAAGCGAAAGCATTTCTGGACTTATTGCAACATCGGACGTGATAAAAACAAGCATTGTTGCCATGTTCGGATGTATCATCCCTGAACCCTTGGCAATACCTCCTATCCTGCACTCCTTGTCTCCTATCATGAATGAAACTGCGGCTTCCTTCCGCTTTGTGTCCGTAGTCATAATAGCCTCAGCGGCTATATCGGCATTTGCGGAAAGTCCCGAAACAAGAGCGCTCATCCCCCCTTCTATTACAGACACGTTCAGAGGCTGGCCTATAACTCCGGTAGACGCAACAATCACGTCTTTTGCCGGAATTCCGGCGTACCTTTCAACCAGGGAGCACATTTTCTCTGCGATTTCGAGCCCGTCGGCATTGCATGTGTTGGCGTTTCCGCTGTTACATATCATCGCGCGTGCCTTTCCGTCAGATATGTTCTTTTTTGTAACAGATATAGGCGCGCCCTTCACAAGATTTTTAGTATATACAGCAGCAGCTGAAGCTGTTGTTTCACTTACTATCAAGGCGAGATCAGGCTTTGTTCTGTTCTTCCTTATACCGCAATGTACACCGCTTGCGCTGAATCCTCTTGCAGCGCATACGCTTCCTTCAATAAATTCCATAGCTTGTCATTCTTTCTTAATGTATTAGATTTATAAAATCGTATTGGTTTTACAAAATTTTTGTTTATACGTAACATCTTCAAATGCGCGATCTACAGGCGCAAACAGGTTCCAGAGGAGCCAACACTGCATAAAAGACATTTACAGACAAAGTCCCATGACCGGCTCTGCACCGAACACCATATTCATACATTCAACAGCAGCTCCTGATGCTCCCTTGCCGAGATTGTCGTATCGCGCAACAAGAATAATCCTCTCATCGTTGCCGTGCACGGTAATCTGCATTGAATCTTTGCCGGAAAATGCCGTTGCCGCCGCGTATCCGCCCTCAGATGCCTCCTTCTCATACCTGACAATTTCTGAAGCATACTTCTGAGCGTAGATATTCTCTATGTCACTCCTGGTTCCGGCTATATCGCTTGCGAAAAGCGGGACCGTAACCTCCATACCGCTGTAAAAATCGCATATTACAGGACAAAACACCGGGGCGTATTCCAGATCGCAAACATACTTCATTTCTTTCAGATGCTTGTGATTCTGTGTAAGGGCATACTGACGCGCGCTTGACAGCAGCGGGTCTCTTTCAGGAGCGTTATACTGAGCTATGGTTTTCTTTCCACCGCCGCTGTAACCGGTAAGCGAAAAACATGAAATATGAGCGCTCTTCGATATGATCCCGGCATCCGCAAGAGGCTTTACAAGGGCTATAAAACCACATGCATGACATCCCGGCACCGCTATTCGCTTTGATGACGCGACAGCACGTGCCTGACTTTCTGACAGCTCCGGAAATCCGTACACAAAACGTTCGTCCGTTCTGTGCGCTGTTGACGTATCTATTATAACCGTATCGGGATTTTCGCACATTTCGACAGACTCTCTCGCAGCATCGTCCGGAAGACAAAGAAATGAAAGTGCGGAAGAGTTTATAGCGTTCTTGCGCGCTGCGTATGACTTGCGCTCGTTTTCCGGAAGAACAATGAGTTCGATATCCTCACGCACAGCAAGTCGGTCGTAGATTCTCAACCCAGTTGTGCCTTCTCTTCCGTCTATAAAAACCTTTTTTTTCATAAAGCCGACCTAAAACCACGTATATGCCGTTATTTTTCCCGAAAGTAAGCGGCATCTGAACCGGGTTGATATTCCTTTCAAAACAGCATTGACCAGTCTTGACAAATTTAATTCTGTATAGTGGACGCTTTGAGAAAACAGCCTGTTGTATGTAACCGTAAATAACATTTTTCTTCCGGATAGAAGCAGAAAACCGCAAAAATAACCGCCATTTCTGTGCTGCCATGAAACAAGGTCATGTTCGGCTTAATAACTCCGAACAGGACATTCAGCAACAGGACATATGAAAAACGCTCTCAAGTAGTTTGGGTAGTTTTCAAGCCACCTTACTCTGCCGCACTAAAGCCGAGCAGATTTTGTATATATCCGATTTGTCTTTCAAGCGAAGACGGAGCCGTTCCTCCGGTTGAGCATCTCTTTGCCACACACGCCTCAAGGGATATATCTTCATAAAGCTCCTCATCAAACACAGGCGAGAAATTTCTGTACTCTTCAATGCTCATGTCTTCAAGAACTTTGTTGTTTTCTATACAATATCTTACTATCTGGCCGACGAGCTTGTATGCGCTTCTGAAAGGCATACCTTTTTTTGCAATATAGTCGGCGAGATCGGTTGCATTTATAAATCCTTCCTGCGCCGCTTTTAGCATTGCCGTGCGGTTTATTCGCATAGTATCTATCATAGGTGTGAAGACCTCAAGACATGCCATTACGGTGTCAACGCCGTCAAAAACAGCTTCCTTGTCCTCCTGCATATCCTTGTTGTATGCAAGCGGGAGCCCTTTAAGCATCGTGAGAAGCGAGACAAGGTCACCGTATACGCGCCCGCTTTTACCCCGGCAAAGCTCAGCCATATCGGAATTTTTTTTCTGAGGCATAATGCTCGACCCGGTAGTATAAGCATCATCAAGCTCAACAAAGCGGAATTCCCACGACGACCAGAGTATTATTTCCTCGGAAAAGCGAGAGAGATGCATCATTATCAGCGACAGTGCGCTCAGAAGCTCTATGCAGTAGTCCCTGTCAGAAACTCCGTCGATGCTGTTTTCACATATGCCGTCAAACCCCAGTTGTCTGGCGGTCATTTCCCTGTCGGTATTGTATGTTGTACCGGCAAGAGCACAGCTGCCGAGAGGCGAAAAATTCATCCTTGCCCTTGCGTCTCTGATGCGTGTCACATCTCTTGAAAACATCATTGCATACGCCATTATATGGTGAGCAAAGGTGACAGGCTGTGCCCTTTGCAAATGAGTGTATCCCGGCATTATCGCATCGCTTGAAGAGCGGGCCTTTCTGCATATGACCCTGACAAGCTCTGTGAGCATATTTACAATGACATCGCATTTTTCCCTCAGATAGAGGCGAAGGTCGAGGGCAACCTGGTCATTCCGGCTTCTGGCTGTATGCAGCTTTTTTCCGCTGTCCCCTATACGCGCAGTAAGCGCGGCCTCAATAAACATATGTATATCTTCACAATCACGGTCGATGGCGAGTGTCCCGTCGTCAAGTTCGGAAAGTATGGAAGTAAGACCCTCAGTTATGCGTGAATAATCCTCCTCTGTAATAATTCCCTGATGACAGAGCATTGCAGCATGTGCAAGTGAGCCTGAAATATCCTGCCTGTACATTCTGCTGTCAAAGGAGATGGAGGAATTGAAATCATCAGCGGCTTTGTTTACCTTTCCGTCGGTTCTGCCTGTCCACATTTTTTCCATAAGCGATTCCTCTTTTTATACCGATTTTGCTCTTTATGATTACACAGATAACGTAGCAACGGCAACAGCGTGCTGTTGCCGTTGCACAAAAAATCAAAGAACTCCGAAAATAAGGCGTGACGCGACGCAGCGACGCTGCACGAGCATTACTTTATTCCGCCGGTCTTTGCAGTCATCTTTGCACGGACCTTGATAGGAAGACCGAACAGGTTTATGAATCCGGCGCTGTCAGCCTGATTATATACATTGTCCTCATCGAAAGTAGCTATCTCGGGGTCGTACAGAGAATATGGCGACGTGACGCCGGCGTTTATGATGTTGCCCTTGTAAAGTTTGAGCTTGACATCGCCTGTCACCGTCGACTGTGTAGATTCAACAAAAGCGTCAAGAGCCTCTCTCAACGGTGTGAACCACTGTCCGTAATAAACAAGCTCAGCATACTTCTCGGCAACAAGCGCTTTGTAATGAGCGGTATCGCGGTCAAGTGTTATTGTTTCAAGCACTTTGTGCGCTCTGTAAAGTATTGTACCGCCGGGAGTCTCGTAAACTCCTCTCGATTTCATGCCTACAAGCCGGTTTTCAACTATATCGGCAAGTCCTATACCGTTTGCACCTCCGAGCGCATTGAGCTTTTCCACAAGAGCCACAGGATCAAGCTTCTCCCCGTCTATAGCGGTAGGAGTTCCCTTTTCAAAATGAATTGTAACATACGTGGGCTTATCGGGAGCAGCCTCCGGTGAAACGCCCATTTCAAGAAAACCTGGCTTGTCGTACTGCGGCTCGTTTGCCGGGTCTTCAAGATCAAGCCCCTCGTGAGAAAGGTGCCAAAGATTTTTATCCTTGGAATAATTCGTCTGCCTGTTTATTTTGAGCGGAATGTTGTGAGCCTCGGCGTACTCGATTTCTTCTTCTCTCGATTTTATATTCCACTCGCGCCATGGAGCTATTATTGCCACATCGGGTGCAAAAGCCTTTATTGTAAGCTCAAATCTTACCTGATCGTTGCCCTTTCCGGTGCATCCGTGACAGATGGCATCGGCGCCCTCGCTCTGGGCGATTTCAACAATTCTCTTTGCTATTATAGGTCTTGCGAATGACGTGCCGAGAAGGTAATCCCCTTCATAAACTGCGCCGGCTTTAAGAGTCGGATATATGTAGTCCTCTACAAAATCCTTTTTCAGATCGAGTATATAGAGCTTTGAAGCCCCGGTTTTTATCGCCTTTTCCTCAAGCCCGTCAAGCTCTGTTCCCTGTCCAACATCGGCAGATACGGCAATTACCTCGCAGTTGTTATAATTTTCTTTTAACCATGGTATTATTATCGAAGTATCAAGACCACCGGAGTATGCAAGAACAACCTTTTTGATATCTTTCTTCATTTTGTAATTTCCTTTCAGAAAAATTTCTCTGCCGGCGGAATTTAAAACCGACGATCCGACGCCGTCAAATCAGAATACAATCCGTTCAGCATTCATTTTATATGCAAAATTATATCACTCATAAATGTGGTTGTCAATATGCCCAATAACTATTTTACGGGCTTTTTTGCAGGAATTTTATATAAATCTTACAAATGAGCCTTTTCTGTGCCCTATGGCGACCAATGAATAAATATTCCGTATATTCCGCATATTGTGAATATTTGTTTCATGTAAAAAAGCAGACCTACTCTTTGTCCTTCTACCTGCCGACATCGTGACCCTACACAGCTACTGAAAATCATGGAGAAGTAAAAAAGAGTTAGGAATACCAGGCAGGTCCCATCGTTTTATCAGGCGGACAGGATCCGTTGCCGCATTACCTTTCGGTATGCAAGTCAGACTTCACACACTGTCTGTCTGCGCCTTCAAAAAGCGAAGCAGTCATCCGACGTGCTTCGCTTGCTCTTTATTCCTGTATTTGAGAAGTCGTCTGTTGTGCTCTGTAATATGGTCTATCTTGCGGCTGTTTTCAACGTTCCAGCTCTCGACAAAGTTTTTGTTGTTTCCGGAACACGAAGGGAGCTTTTTAACCAATCCGGGCAATGAAAGCCCGGTGCGCACGCATATTGCCTTTGCGATTTCCATAGAAGCTCTTGCATCCTCATCGCTCCTGTGCGCGAGGGTTTTTACGTTTATATCAAGGCTTTTTACGGCCTTTTCTATACTTACCTCGTTTTTGCTGTGCGTGTATTCAGAAAAGATCTTCTGAACATCGTAAAAACCGCAGTTTATACTCGGAAGCCTGTACCGCATGCATGTCTCGTTCAGAAAACGTATGTCATTTGACAGTGAAAAGCCGAAAACGAGGGTTTGCTTTCTGCAGAGTAATTCCTTTATCCTGTCATAATAGCACGGAAAAGGCATATTCGAATCCAACTCGCTCAGGGAGTAGCGCAGTATGTTACGTGCGACATATGGGTCATACTCCGTTTCCGGATTCATGAGTATATCTTCACTCTCTATCTTTACAAAATTCTCATCGGTCATGAAATATCCAAAGGTACAAATAGAGCCGTACTTTGGATTGGCGCACTCCGTGTCTATAAACAAATAATTCATTTTGCATACCCTGCTTTATGTATTACAAATTGACCGCAGCCTGTCCGCATAAACTACGGCAAGACAGAAAAGTATGACTGCCCATTAAAAATCCGGAAATTCCCCGGCGCCGCCATGCGCCCCGTCAACGCACATTATTCAGAATAATTGAAGTGATGTGTGTCATCCGGACCTGAAAAGAATGTTCTTTTTTCTTCACATGAGCTCCGGATCGTACAATGCCCTCTGTCCGCCTATAAATTTCGGTCTTGTCCTTGCGGCAGAAACAGACGCCTTTCCTATATACTTCACTGTCAACCTTAGCGGCACGGCGACTTCCTTAAGGTGCATGCCTATAAGAGTGCCGCCTATATCGATTCCTGCATCGGCTTTAATTCCCTCTGTCACGACAGGATTCTCAAAACTCCTGTACGCGCAGACTGCGAACGAACCGCCCGCCTTTATTGCCGGCACGACATTCACTACAGGAATTCCGGGAACCGCATCCTTTTCCACAACAATGGCGCGGTTGAGATGTTCACAGCACTGGGCTGCGATGTATATCCCGCTTTCACGGAACACAGCATATAATGCGTCGAAGACCTCACGTGCAGCCTCAAAATCAGAGCCCTTACCTATAGATACCCCGGATATCTCGCTTGACGAGCACCCTATCACAACTATGTCATTTCTTTTAAGGCGAGCCACGGCGATAAGCTCGCGTGCCGCATTGGCGGCTTCAATAGCTAAAATTCCCAAATGATACACACCTCGGAAGCAATACAGCTGAAAGTTATATTAAAAGTTATATAAAAAAGCTCAAACGCCTTTATTCTATCACGTTTTCATTGATTTATCAATAGCAAATAGCTGTATTTTTACGTATATGTTATTTTTACGTATATGTTTTGGTGAATATATGAAAAAGAGCACTGTTTCGGTTATACTGATCTCAAAAATCACTTTTTTCACCAGTATTTAATTCCGAAATAAATCCGAGCCATCATAAATTTGAATTATTTTTTCTGATACAAAACATGCAAAAGCAGTAATAAATCCCGCACCGCTGCTTTTATGTGCGGGTTTGCACTTGATTTTTTTTGCTTGTAGAAGTATAATCGGATTTGACCGATATGAGAATACGGAGTGAAAAATGAAGACAAACAGGATATATCCAAGGATATCGATAACCGGAAAAGGAGCCGTAGCCCTTTCAAGAGGGCACGTCTGGGTCTATGATACCGAGGTGTCAGAGGTCAGCGGAGCGCCTGAAAACGGAGATATCGTAGATGTTATGCATAAAAACACGTACATGGGCACGGGATTTTACAGCGAAAAGTCCAAAATAAGAGTGAGGATTATTTCGGACAACGCCAATGACCGCTTTGATGCGGATTTTTTCAGACGGAGAATAAAATATTCGATAGATTACAGAAAGAGCGTAATGGGTAGCGATATCAACTGTTGCCGCCTTATTTTCGGAGAAGCGGACAGGTTCCCCGGTCTGGTAGTTGACAGATTTGAGAACATTCTCGTGACCCAAATCACATCATTCGGAATAGAAAAAATAAAACCCATGCTGTTTCCCCTGATTATGGAAACCCTTGAGGAAAATGACATACACTGTGAAGGCATATATGAGCGCAACGATATTGCAGTGCGTGAAAAAGAGGGTCTTATGCAGAGTAAAGGATGGTTTTTACACAAAGGAAGCTGTGCCCCCTCATGCGACGTAATAATATCGGAAAACGGGATAAAATACCATGTAGATATAGAAAACGGTCAGAAAACCGGATTTTTTTTGGACCAGAAATACAATCGCCGGGTCGTAGCCTCCATTGC
This sequence comes from uncultured Clostridia bacterium, assembly GCA_944392615.1. Taxonomy (GTDB): domain Bacteria; phylum Bacillota; class Clostridia; order Oscillospirales; family CAG-272; genus RGIG1993. The sequence continues at coordinate 16,547 of CALXXF010000002.1, read as the reverse complement.
ACAGGGCAAAAGAGTGCTGGACTGTTTCACGCATACAGGTTCATTTGCACTCAACGCAGCAAATTCAGGAGCAGAATCGGTAACTGCGGTGGATATTTCATCAGACGCACTTGCATGTGCGGAAAAAAACGCCAGACTGAATCATCTTGACTCAAAAATTGATTTCGTAAACGCAGATGTGTTCGATTATCTCACAGAGCTTGCCGCAAGCGGAAGAAAGCCGTATGACATGATAATACTTGACCCGCCCGCTTTCACAAAATCAAAGAAAACAGCTTCCTTTGCTTACCGCGGATACAAGGATATCAATTTCCGCGCAATGAAAGCGCTGCCGCGCGGTGGATTTCTTGCCACCTGCTCATGTTCTCATTTTATGGAAAAGGAGTCATTTTCAGGCATGCTGCTCGCCGCGGCAAAGGATGCGGCTGTATCTTTGCGCGAGGTGGAAATAAGGAAGCAAGCGTGCGATCATCCGATACTTCCCTGCGTTCCTGAGACCGAATACCTGAAATTTCACATATATCAGGTAGTGTAGTAACGCTGCTGAAAACCGTCTTATTTTTGACAACCTTACACCGCTGTTTCTGCGGCAGCCCCGGATTTTGTCTGTTCGTAACCGGTATACCGCTTCTTTGTTCCTGCATTTGAAGCGCGATACCGGTTTTTTACCGTTATAACCGGATCATAAAGGTTTCGCCGTGCGATTGCCGCGCGGTTGCAAAGCTATCTTTCGGCTTCTGCCGGATTTTCAGACGCATTCACTCCCGCCTGCCTTATCTGCTTTCTCATTTTTCTGATAAAATATACAGAAAACGGCACGCTCAGCACAAAGGTCAACACGTCAGAAGCTGCTGCGGCAAGCCACAGACCCGACTCTCCCCAAAAGCGCACAAGAACAAGAAGCAAAGGAATATAGAACACGCCCTGTCTTACCGCCGCCAGAAAAGAAGACGCAATTTTTCTTCCTGCGGCCTGATAAGCCATATTGCAGACTATGCCGAGCTGTACAAACGGAAGCGCCGCACACTGTATCATTATGGCGCGCGACGTTCCATCCGCCGCTTTTCCGGAAAATGTATGTGCCATCAACAAAGTCATCTCGTCTGGAAAAATCAGACATACACCACAGCATGCGAGAAGAATAAGACTGCCGCATACGGATGAGAGCCGGAAAGCCCTTTCAAGACGGTCGCCGTTTCCCGAACCGTATGAAAATCCAATAAGTGGTGATATGCCCTGACCGATACCTATCGCTATACCAAAAAAAAGCGTAAAAACTTTTGAAGACACTGAAGCAGAAAACAAAGCTGAATCGCTTATTTGAGCAGCTATATTGTTGAGCAGTATAGCCGAAGCCACAGTCAGACCCTGCCTGATTACAGACGGCAGACCAAGAGGAACAATCTCACGTGCAAGTGAAAACGATCTTATGAAAACGCGCACATCGAGACGTCTGTTATTCCCTGCAATGTACATCAGAAGCAGTGTCAGAAATGCAAAAAGCTGTGAGAAAAGCCCTGCCAAAGCGATACCGACAACTCCGAGTAACAGGCGACTGACAAAGATATGCATCAGAAGCACGTCAAGAACGGCCCCTCCGGTTATACCTGCCGCTGCCTGAAGGGCTTTTCCACGCGCACGTAGAAGTATTGAGAGAACCGACGCACCTATCGCAAGCGGAGCACACGCCATATATACGGAGCCGTATCTGCGCGCATATATTCCGATACTGCTGTCTGCTGACGCCCCCAAAACACCGACGAGAGGCTTTATTAAAAGGCACCCGGATAAAGATATCATTATGCCGACAGAAATTGCTGAAAAAAAAGAAAAAACCGACGCTGTTTCAGCGCAGTCTTCATCTTCGTTGCCAAGCGCGCGCGATATAACGCTTGCCGCCCCCATTCCAAGTGCAAAACTTACCACCTGGAACAGAGCGCTTACAGGAAACATTATTCCTATTGCCGCAGCAGCTGCTGTTTTATCTGACTGCGAGCTTCCTGTTCCGGCGGCAAAAAACGACTCGGCCGCAGAAGCCGCAGAAACTGCAAGCATTGTAACGACAGTGGGAAAACAAAGTCCGAGAGCAGTTTTCCCTACGGGGGCACATGCCATTTTATAATATCTTTTATCAGTATTTTTGTTACGCGATGTCTCCGTAGCCTGTCGCTTCCTCTCTTTTCAAAATTAGCGGATATCTGCGCCGATTCACTCAAAAGCTGCATTGAGACTTTTTGATTTGTCTTTTATAAAAGCTTCTTAAAAACAATACATGCAAAATATCTTTTCAGATCCACCGGTGAAATTCAACGGGATTTAATTCTGTTTTAGGTGTAAGGAGCAGCTTTCCCACTTATGGTGGGTGCATTATCTTTATAATTATGGAACCGCACTTTAAATTGCATGCACTTGAATCTGCGCACTGAGCGCAGTATATTGTCAAGATTATTTTCCCGTAATTCTTTTTTTTGATACAGGAACATTCTTGTAAAAACACGGGAAGAACTCAAGCATTTGTGTGAAATCACACTTCTGCCCCAGAGAGCGACTTTGGAAATCAAAAACAAACGGAATGATATATTTTGTGTGTTTAGTTTTTATCGCTGAAAAACTGTCAAAACAAGACAGAATACTTTTCACAAAACGCAACTGCGAATATTCAGTCAATCTTTCCTTACGAAACAACAAAATGTGCCGGCACAAGTACCGGCACATTTTTATTGTTCTGTATGAATATTTTGATAACGCATAAGGTGAGATTTTATTGTTCTGTATGAATTTTTTGATAACGCATAAGGTGAGGAACCGGGAAAACATACTGATTTAATAATCAGCATGGATGATCAGCATGTCCGAAACAAAACACAAAAACTCGCAGTGCGCGTTGCTGTGCGGGAAATGCTTTTTTCAAGGCAACCTGAAAAAGGCATGAAAATATGTCCTGCCAGATAAAACTTACAGATTGTCTATGGTTATTCCTTCAACGATATTTGCCACATCCTCACAGGCGTCGCAGCAGTTTTCAAGTATTGTGTATATCTCACTCCATACCATGACAAGAACAGGATCACTTTCATTGGCGTAGAGCTCATGCATGTGTTCGATAAACATCTGGTCTCCACGCTCTTCTATGTGATTTATGTTTATTATCATGTCCTTGAGAGTTTTGGATTTTTTGAAGTTGACAAACTCGCCGAGCATCTCATATGTCGCGTTGCAGCATTCAATTAACAACTCAGCAAAGGTTGTCATGTCTGAACGAATTGACTTTACATCGGTTATGTAAAGCCTTATGACGATATCTTCAATATTGTCGGTAAGGTCGTCTATGGCGTGACTGAGATTGAATATGTCGTCGCGCTCTATTGGCGTTATAAATGCTTTGATGAGCTTTTCGTTCATCTCGTGCTTTTTTGCGTCGCCGCGGTGCTCTATCTCATGCATCACATCAATGCTTTCCTTCATCTTGCTGCGATCAAAGCTGCTTATGATCGTCTTCAGCATATTGGCTGCCTCACAGGCTATCGCCATACAATCCCTGAAATTATCAAAATAATAATTGTTTTCCTTGTTTGCCATCTGATTTTCATCCTCCGTATCATTTATGTGAGGTTTATTCTAAGTAACTTTCTTTTACTGCCGCATCCTGACCGAAAAACACATTTCAGGACCCGGAAATTTTAATATTGACCGAAACATGGTACAAGACAAAACGCGATTAATCAATAGTAGAGCTCAGAAAACCAATTCGAACAGCTTGACCATACAAAAGCTTATAATAGCGCACCCTGGGAAAGTGAGGACCCATGTAAGCACCATTTCCTTTACGACGCCGAGATTAATTGCCGAAAGCCTCTTTGTTGCGCCTACTCCCATGATAGCTGTCGTCTTTGTGTGCGTAGTGCTCACCGGTATTCCGAGAACAGAGGAAAGGAGTAGACAGGACGCAGCAGCAAGGTCTGCTGAGAAGCCCTGATGCAGATCCAGCTTCACCATGTCCATTCCTACAGCCTTTATAATTTTGTATCCACCTATCGATGTTCCAAGCGCCATCACAATTGAGCAGATGAGCATCATCCATATCGGGAGTGAGACATCTCCGGTAGTCTCGCTTCCGTTTACAAGAAAGACTCCGAGGATCATCACACCCATGAATTTCTGACCGTCCTGCGCCCCGTGCATAAACGACATTGCGGCTCCCCCGAATATCTGAGCGCCCTTGAAAAAGCCCCTCGACTTTCTTCTGTCAGTTCTGCCGAAGAGCAGTTCTGTCAGCTTCGTAATCAAAAAACCGCTTAAAAAACCGAGCACCGTCGACAGCACGAGTCCGTAAAGGACCTTCACCCATTCCCCGCCGTTTATTCCGGAAAATCCGCCCTGAAGTGCAATGGCTGCCCCCGAAAGACCGGCGATGAGCGCGTGGCTCTCGCTTGTCGGTATACCGAAATACCAGGCGGCCGTCGCCCACACTATAATGGCAAACAAGGCAGCGCACAGAGCGCGTATTGCAGCATCTGTATCGCCGTGAAAGTTTACCATGTCCTTTATTGTCATAGCGACAGTGGAGTTTATAAGCGTCATCACAAAAACTCCGAGAAAATTGAACACCGCCGACATAATTATTGCCGGACGCGGGGGGATACTCCTTGTCGCGATGCATGTAGCTATCGCGTTCGGGGCATCAGTCCATCCGTTTACGAATATAACGCCGAGCGTGAGCAAAATGGTGATAAACAGTATAGGATTTGACACCATTTCTGACACAAACCATGTAAAAGACATATTCGCGTCAAGCGCGGCGCAGATATACTCTACTCCCATAAAAAATCCATCCTTAAGCGAAAAGAGTGTGCGGTGAAGAAATTTCTGATCTAAAAGCACCTGATTGATAAAAAAACTCTTCAGAATACATCCGTAAATGTCAACAGGCACTTCAAAATCCGATACCTTTTGACATAATTTAACACGATCGAAGCAAACCGCAAAATGCCGTCCGCACCGAGACACAGGCCCTGGCAAAAAGCGGGGAGCAACAGCATTGCCTGATACGGCACAGACGGAACAAACTGACTGTGAAAAATCAATGTTAAATCCGGGTAATGACCACACGCCTCATTTTAACATAAACAAGATTTTCTGTCAAGAGAAAATACTCAATATAGTCGCACTGTGTCTCATTTTGTCGCAAAACGTCCTGCCTTCCCGTCATTTCCCGTATCTTTTCCTGAAAAAATCCTACATAATATTATGTTACTGCACAATACATTCTTATAGCCTTAATTTGAAAGGTCAAATTTAGTCAAAATAACCATTGACAATAAATTTTTCCGATGCTATCATCTTTACAGTGCCGCTGTAATTATCGGCACTTCTGTTATTAAGGAGATTTTACCAGATGCTGAAAACATTATCAAAATGTATCCGACAGTACAAGAAATACGCCATATTGACACCGCTGTTTGTGGCGTTTGAGGTGCTGTTGGAAGTCATTATTCCCCGCATAATGTCGTATCTTATCGACTATGGTATAGATGACGGAAACATGCCGTACATACTCAAAGCCGGACTTGTGCTGTTTTTCAGCGCAGTCATGTCGCTTGTCTTCGGCGTTCTCGCCGGAAGAACGGCGGCGCAGGGCTCGTGCGGATTTGCTGCCAACCTAAGACACGATATGTATGCAAATATTCAGGATTTTTCATTTTCAAATATAGATAAGTTTTCGACATCCAGCCTCATAACCAGGCTTACCACCGACGTAACGAACGTTCAGATGGCGTACCAGATGATAATACGCCTCGCATTCAGATGCCCGATAATGCTCATTATGGCCTCTGTTATGTCGTTCATGATAGATATAGATCTGTCATTGATTTTCATTGCGTTTGTGCCCTTCCTCGGAACCGGTCTTGTACTGATAGCCCTAAAGGCCCACCCCAGATTTGTCCGCGTTTTCAATACATACGACAAGCTGAATGAATCGGTACAGGAAAACCTGCACGGCATCCGCGTTGTAAAATCTTTTGACCGCGAGGACTATGAGATAGATAAATTCAAAAAAGTTTCCGATTCCATATACAAGGATTTTTCAAAGGCGGAAAAAACGGTTGCTTTCAACATGCCCTTGATGCAGCTCTGCATATATTCTTGCATGCTTCTCATCTCCTGGTTCGGAGCAAGAGCTGTCGTAGCCTGCGGCGGGGACCAGCAGATAGGTCTCAGCACAGGCGAGCTCATGAGCCTTATTATGTATTCAATGCAGATACTTTCGAGTCTCATGGCATTTTCAATGGTTTTTGTTATGATCATAATTTCAAGAGCATCTGCACGCCGTATATACGAGGTGCTCGTTGAAAAAAGCGACATAACCTCCCCTGAAACAGGCGCTGTTTCCGAAGTAAAAGACGGAAGCATTGATTTTGACAATGTCACCTTTTACTATTCAAAGAGCGCAGACAAACCGGTTCTCGATAATATTAATCTGCACATAAAGTCAGGTTCGACTATCGGAATAGTAGGCGGCACAGGATCGTCCAAATCCAGTCTTGTTCAATTAATCCCCAGACTTTACGACGTCCCGGAGGGATCAGTAAAAGTAGGCGGTATCGACGTAAGGAACTATGACCTTGTCACACTCAGGGACAACGTTGCCATGGTGCTTCAGAAGAATACCCTGTTTTCCGGAACTATAAAAGAAAATCTGAGATGGGGGAATGAAAACGCAAGTGACGAGGAGATAAAGCGAGCCTGTAGCCTCGCATGTGCCGACGGGTTCATCGAATCGTTCCCTGACAAATACGATACATACATAGAGCAAGGCGGAACAAACGTTTCCGGCGGTCAGAGACAGCGTCTCTGCATTGCAAGAGCGCTGCTGAAGAATCCGCGTATTTTGATACTCGATGACTCAACGAGCGCAGTTGACACTGCTACAGATGCTCATATAAGACACGCTTTCAAAAATGAAATACCCAACACGACAAAGATAATAATTGCACAAAGGATAGCCTCCGTGAAGGATGCCGACATGATAATCGTCATGGATGACGGAAAAATATGCGAGGCAGGAGACCATGACAGCCTGATTAAACTCGGAGGTATATACTGTGAAATGTATACTTCGCAGACGAAGGGAGGCTCGGACGATGAATAAAGGACCAAAAGATATTCTCGGAGAGCTTCCAAAGGTAAATAAAACGACAATAAAAAGGCTTCTTTCATACCTTAAAGCGTATAAGCTCCATTGTGCTTTCGTCTTCTTGTGTATAATTGTAAGCGCGGCAAGCGGAGCTCTTGTTTCACTTTTCATCCAATCGCTGATAGACGACTACATAACACCGCTTTTGCGCGATAGTTCTCCCGACTTTTCAGGATTGCTGCGCGCTGTCCTCACCATGGGAGTCATATATCTGTTCGGAATCCTCGCTACCCTCTTCTACAGCAGGACGATGGCAACTGTTTCACAGGGCGTGCTCAAAAAGATACGTGATGAGATGTTTTCTCATATGCAGACACTTCCCATAAAATATTTTGACACGCACACTCACGGCGACATCATGAGCCATTTCACATCTGACACAGATACCATGAGTCAGATGATATCGCAGGCTCTGCCGAACATTTTGTCATCAATAATGATGATAGTTGCCGTTTTCTTTGCAATGCTGTACCTGAGCATTCCGTTGACGCTCTTTGTCATCATAGCCTTGGTACTCATACTTTTACTGATACGTGTCATAACCGGAAGGAGCGGAAGAAACTTTGCCCGCCAGCAGCAGGCAATCGGAAAGATCGACGGCTACATTGAAGAAATGATACACGGTCAGAAGGTCATCAAGGTATTCAACCATGAGCAGAAAGCCAAGGAAGGCTTTGATGAGCTTAACGAAATACTGAACGACAGCTCCACAAAGGCTCATTCATATGCCAATATACTTATGCCCACGATGAACAACCTCGGATTTGTCCTCTATGTCGTAATAGCAGTAGCAGGCGGAGCGATAGCTCTCGGCGGAGTGACAAACTTCGGTCTGAGCGGCATAGGACTTCTGACGCTCGGTACGATCGCATCTTTTCTTCAGCTTTCCAGAAATATAATAAACCCCATAGCGCAGGTTTCGCAGCAGATAACCTCCGTTGTAATGGCACTTGCAGGTGCGTCGAGAATTTTTGAACTCCTTGATGAAAAGCCTGAAGAAGATAACGGATATGTAACTCTTGTAAATGCGAAATACAATGAAAACGGCGAGATAGTGGAATGCAAGGAGCGTACCGGAATTTGGGCATGGAAGCATCCCCACTCTGACGGAAGCATAACATATACCCGTCTGAATGGAGAAGTGTGCCTGTACGATGTGGACTTCGGATATACAAGTGATAAGACCGTGCTCCACAACATAACTCTTTATGCAGAAAAAGGCCAGAAGATAGCCTTTGTCGGAGCCACTGGCGCTGGCAAGACGACTATAACGAACCTGATAAACCGTTTCTACGACATAGCGGACGGAAAGATACGTTATGACGGAATAAACATAAATAAGATAAAGAAGGCAGACCTCAGGCGTTCTCTCGGAATAGTGCTTCAGGATGTCAATCTCTTCACCGGAACCGTGATGGACAATATACGCTACGGAAAGCTTGATGCCACAGATGAAGAATGCATCGCAGCTGCAAAGCTTGCAAATGCAGACGGGTTCATACGCATGCTGAAGGACGGCTATAACACCGTACTGAAGGGCGACGGAAGCGGATTTTCGCAGGGACAGCGTCAGCTTATATCGATAGCGCGCGCGGCTGTTGCCGACCCGCCCGTCATGATACTTGATGAAGCTACATCGTCAATAGATACCAGAACTGAGGCGATCGTTCAAAGAGGAATGGACGCGCTCATGGAAGGCAGAACAGTATTTGTAATAGCTCACCGCCTCTCAACCGTTAAAAATGCCGATGTTATAATGGTCCTTGAAAACGGCCGTATAATTGAGCGCGGAAACCACGAGAAGCTCATCGCTCAGAAGGGACAGTATTACAGGCTCTACACCGGTGCTTTCGAACTTGAGTAAATATTTGAATCCTACCCCGTCAGGTGTGTCAAAAACATCCCGGCATAATTTCATGAATAAAGGAACTTTCTTTAGCGACAGTGTATTCCGCAAAGAGTAAGTTAAAATGGGAGAGGCGTAAAACCTCTCCCATTTTAACTTTAAATTTCAATATTTATTCAACATTTCATATAAGTTAAAATAAAAATTTATCGTATTACGACAAATTTTACTTGACTTACATAAATAAATGTGATATAATGAAGGTGCACTAAAACAACAAAGAGAGGATCTGACCCGATGAAGCAGACAACATTGTCAAAATGGCTAAAACTGATTACTTTAGGCACAGGAATTTGCGGTATTATTGTTTGTGCAGGTATAATTCCGATGTTGGCAGACGCCGCTGTTAAGCAGTATCCGGAATTCAGCAATTGCCGGTGGCCGTGGTTGATTTTAATCTGGACAACAGCTGTTCCGTTTTTTGCAGCTCTTGTGCTTTTCTGGAAAATATCGACAAATATAGGTACCGACCGCTCATTTTCAACGGAAAACGCAAGGCTGCTTAAATGGATAGCAATACTTGCGGCTTCATTCTCCTGCATCTTCTTTTCCGGCAATCTGATTTATTGGCTTATAGGTATGAATCATCCGGGCATTATATTAGTTTCCCTTCTGATAGATTTTCTGGGCATAGTAGCATCTGTTGCCGCATCCGTTCTTTCTCATCTGGTCGTAAAGGCAGCCGAGCTTCAGGACCAAAGCGATTTGACGATATAATAATAAAGGTGATGAAAGTGATGGACGGAGATATAATATTCAATATAGACGTCATGCTAGCAAAACGAAAAATGAGCGTGACGGAACTCGCTGAAAAGGTCGGTATCACAATCACTAACATTTCGGTTTTGAAGAACGGAAAAGCAAAGGCACTTAAAATATCAACCCTTGCAAGACTGTGCGAAGCGTTGGATTGTCAGCCCGGCGACATCCTGGAATACAAAAAAGTGAAACAACAGTGAAACCGTATAAACGACCCGCCCTGTGAGTCCGAGCGGCGGTAATTGAAAAGCCCAAGGATTGGAGGCAGTACGGTTCCACAGGCTTCGCAGACGCCGCGCGCGGAAAAAGGTTTTCAGCATGTGAAAAATTTCGCTTTTGAACAATTTTTCCCACCATTTACATAAGAATTACATACGAAAAACGGCGTTGCAATCGAAGACTGCAACGCCGTTTGAACTATAAATCAGAGTGTAGGAGCAATATCATGAGATCTCGTCGTCAATTGAAAGATACCCGCACAGAAGGTCAACTGCATCTTCAATTATTGAAAGGCACGGACGCACTCTGTAATATTCCTCGCTTCTTTCGTTTGCGTTAGGGGATGAACCGTTGTCGATTTTTCCCGCCTTGCAACGCAGGTCAAGAAGTTCTCGGCATATTATAGAGCCGTTGCGCTCTTGAAATTTTTTTGCAAATTCCTGTACAAAAGCGTAGTGTTCCGACTTTGTTCTTGCGTCATGCTCTTCATATCCGCGTGTGATACCAATGACCATAAGGGACGCAGATACAGTACCGCATATGTGACGCATACGCGCAACGCCTCCTCCGAACGGAGAGGCAAGCCTCATGCACGTACTGAAATCCATTCCCATAACATCGCAGAAAGCGCCGAGCACAGACTGAGAACAGTTATACCCGGATAGAAACAATTCCCTTGCTTTTTCTCTTCTCTTCATAGCTGAAACACACCTTTCTCGCAGCATCCGTACCTCGACAGCCATTGCAAACCAAATAATTACGACGAAACATCCGCTGTAACGATGATATCATATTTTTGACTTTTTTTCAATAGCTTTTTGATATGTAATGGCAGAACTAAAGTGCGGGGATATCTTTTGCCACATTCCGGGCGTAATATTCGGGGCGGACTATTGTTAAATATGACACTATGTGGTATAATTGCAAGCGGCGTCACATTCTTTTTCTGTCTTAGATTTAAAAAAGAAAGTTTCCGGAATGCCGTAGATTTTCGGGTATTAAGAACCTGAAAATCTGCAGATTTCAGAAATAACAGGATAGGTATATCGGGATGAAAAAAAACAAAGACAAAACGATTGAAGAGGCACTTCCCGACCGACATTCGGATGTACTGCCGAATAAAATACGACGTATAAGCGCCGATGATTTTCCGGATGAAATACTTGGAGCTGTGAGACTTCTTAAAGAAAACGGCTTCAAGGCATATCTTGTCGGAGGATGTATTCGCGACCTTGTGATGGGCAAAAAGCCATTTGACTTTGATATAACCACAAATGCACTTCCGGAAGACGTGATGAGCATTTTTCAAAATGTAAAGCCCACAGGGATTAAACATGGTACGGTAACTGCAATATTCAGTTCTGTTCACGCTGAAATAACGACATTTCGCAGCGAAGCTTCATACAGCGACTGCAGGCATCCTGACTCGGTAATTTTTTCAAACAGGATAGAGGATGACCTCAGCCGACGGGACTTCACAATAAACGCACTCTGCTACAATCAGGACGAAGGGCTGCTCGATTTGTATAACGGTATAGAGGACATTGAAAACGGTATCATCCGCTCTATAGGAAACGCGCACAAACGATTCAGAGAAGACGCCCTGCGCATTCTGAGATGCCTTCGTTTTTCGGCGACGCTTGGTTTTGAGATAGAAGCGGACACGCAAAAAGCGATGCTTGACTGTTCTCCTCTGCTTAAAAATATATCATATGAGCGTATTTATTCAGAATTCAAAAAGATACTTGTATCGCAATATACTAAAGAAACACTTCTGCAATACAGTAATGTCTTTTCGCTTGTGCTGCCTCAGATCTTTCCGGCAGAAAACGTCGGGAATTGTACGACAGACGAGTCAGATGCGACCCTTTATGAAAAATACAACGGACCTTATGAAAGAAATGACGTTTATTCCGGGTTTTATAGATCAGTTGTAGCTGCATCTTTGTGTCCCCCTGATTTTTCTATCAGACTTGCCGCACTCGCGAGGCAGGACCCGGAATGCGATACACAGGACCAAGTGCCAGACGCTGCGCAACAACGCGCAAAACAGGCGCTCCGTTTGCTGAAGGCGGACGGTAAAACAGTAGCACGCACACTGAGTATTTTGAAAAACGCAGATATTCATTTTTCAGGCGACCGTCGCTGTATAAAAAAGGCGTTGTCGGTATATGGCCCTGAGCTTCTTTCAGACATAGCCTTACTGCGCATTGCCGAGAATCGTGCATATGTGGCAACACTCGAAGATAAAATCAGGAAATGTAATGACATGACTGCATTTCCGGTGAATGATCCTGATTTTAAAAACATTAAAGGCCGAATGGATGAAGACGAGCTGTACCTTCATGTGCTCGATGAAATTGAAGATATACTCATAAAATGCGAGTGCTTTTCGGTATCCGGACTTTCCGTAAACGGAAACGATATACTTGACGCAGCAAGAGTATATCGCGAAAATGTGTTGATATCGTCTCATGACTGCAAAGTGAAGCATAACAGTACCGCCGACGGGGGAAAATATGTGTCGGTAATCCTTGAGCTTCTGCTTAATGCTGTGATTGACGGAAGAGTACCCAATGACAAGGTACATCTTTGCGGATATATCAGACGCATTCTGGATAAACTTTATGCACTGTCGCAATATGTCGACAACAATAAATAAAAATAAACCCTAAAGCTATTGAATTCCGGTAAGATATATGATAGACTCGGATGTACAGGCTCGCATGGTGAGCCGGATCGGAGGCGATAATATTTCATCATACTCAAAACAGGCAGTAATAGCTGTCATCCTTTTGTCAGCAGCTGTTATCGCATCGGCAATAATATGCATTATGCTCGCCGCCGGTAAATTGTCCGGGAACTCGTCAGGAAACAGTATGTCCTCATTGGCAGATATCTCCTCAGACGTAAAGGTTTTCAGCGGCGACACAGGAGAATACAAAGAGCTTTTGAAGAACGGCACAGCCTCTTATTTTGATGTATTCTGTATTCATTCAGAAGAAGACAGCGATAAAATATCCGCGCCTGACGGTTACAGTCCGCTTGCCGCAGGAGGAGAATGCATAGTTTTTTATAACAGCGAGGAATACTCCGCCCGCATAAGCAGGCCGATTTCTTCGGCTGACAGCTCCGGTTTTGCAACATACGCTCTCTTCGAATCTTCATCTGATGACACCCTGTCCTTTGCAGTGTTCTGTGCTGATGTCACGTCGGACGCGGCTGCGGAAGCTCTTTGCTCCCGCATACTTTGCTACCGTGACTATTTTCCGGTGTTTGTTTCGCTGACACCCGGCAGCAATTCTTCACTTCTGACAGAGGTATCTGGAATGAAAGCTGCCGACAGCTCATCCGTTGACTGCTCTGATTATGTGTGCAGCTTCTCGGTTGCAGGAAAAACATCATCAGCGTTCTGCCTTGACCTTGAAGACACCAAGTTATCACTTGACATCGATGACGCCATGATTGCACTGACATATGATGACGGACCTGACCCTGAGTATACCGAATATATCATAGAAGCTCTCAGTAAAAACAATTCGAAAGCTACGTTTTTTGTAATGGGGGCTCATGTGACAGAACATCCCGGACTGGTTAAAAAAGCGTTTGATGCAGGCTGTGAAATAGGAAACCACACTAACCTGCACGAATCATTTGACAAAAACCCCCTGAGCATAATAAAACTCACTATAGAGACGACAAACAGTGCAATAAGAAAAGAAATAGGTATAGGCGCTTCTCTCGTGAGACCGCCGAACGGAATAACTCTCACAAACCGCGGCGAGTTTGCAAAAACAGGGTATCCTCTTGTACTTTGGAGTATTGACACCTGTGATTATGCCGACGGAAAACTTAAGGATGCCGTCATTTCCACTGCAAAGAACGCAGAAAACGGCGATATAATACTGATGCACGATATCCATGCGCCTTCTGCGGAGGCGGCAGAGGAACTCGTATCGGCTCTTTGTGAAAGATTCAGACTTGTAACGGTAAGCGAACTTTTGGAATTCAAGAGCGAGGACGGCATTACAGCTGACTCTGTTTACAGAAGCGCGGATACAGTGGCAAAGTGATTTCCCATAGCAGTTAAAAAGCAGAAGATCCGGAAACGTGTTGTATGAAGCATGCAACCGTGTCCGGACTTTTCATTTTACATTATAAGAAATATAAAAGCGCAGTATGTAGTGAACACATCAAATCTGCTTCACAAATCCATTAATTGTATAAATACATTGGTGCATCAATATCGTAAAATCTTTCTGCATTACCGATCTTACAGCGACAGTAACTGCGGCTGTAAGGCAGTCATGAATATCGCTGTTGTCGGCCTGTTTTCTTTTACTTGATCAACTCTCACGTCGCGGCACACGATGAATTAGTACTTTCGCATGCCGTTCATGTTGACTCAAATGCCAGGATTTTCCCCGTGTTAATCAAAAATTTATCTATTATCAAATAATATTTTCAAATTAACGATTGACTTTCAGTCATTTTTGTAATATAATTAGCGTATAAAAATTTAATAAGGAGCGCGAAAATGGCAAAAAAACTTTTTATCAAAGTTATTGTGGCTCTTCTTTTGTTGTCCGTGTTGCTTACGCTTGCCGCGTGCGGCGACGACAGTACGACGACGAAGAAGCCTTCAACCACTGATCCCGATGTCACTTCAGGCGATAACGGCAATGACGACCCTGATGCTTCTTTCCCCTCTCAGCTCAACGGTTTGTTTGATCCTGAAAACGAAACCGAGCTCTATTTCCTCTATGTTGAAGGCGGAAACGGAACATACACTGCAGATTCCATATGGATCGATGACAGTGCTGACGGCGTGATTCTCGATGACGTCGACAACGCTATCATCAACAGAAACAACCTTATCAAAGAGAAGACCGGTATAACCATTTCTCCTTTTGACGCAGGTGCTGTGGGCATTTCAGGTCTTCAGGAGTTTGCAAGAACGTATTTTGAGATACAGTCTGACGAAATAGACGTGTACTGCGGATATCAGTATTATGATATCGGCGCTGCTGCAAACGGCTGGCTGCTTGATCTCAATACGATAGTTAACCCCAAAACAGGAAGCAAGATAATAAACACCGAGGCATCGTACTGGGCTACGAATTACATCAACTCCATAACCTATAACGACAAGCTCTACTGGGTTACCGGAGATGTTGCCCTTCGTTATACCGGCGGTCTCTACTGCACATACGTCAATACGTCGATTTATGATTCACTTGTAAAATCGGCTTACGGCGGAAGAACGATATACAACATTGTAAACGCTAAAGAATGGACCATGGACACCATGCTTGAAATGGCAGCCCTCGGTTACTCAGACCGTTCCGACGGCGACAACATAGCAAGTGAAGGCGACCAGTTCGGTATAGTTTATGAGCTTTGCGACGTTATCGACGGTATGGCATTCGGATGCAACGTTCAGTTCAGTAACAAGGTTAGAAACAATGACGGAACCGATGAAATAAGCATAGTTCTCGGAACAAATCCCTCTGCTTCGGAATTTGCATCCAAGCTCAATGAGATGTATCAGGCTACATATACTTACAATGCCGGTAACTCTGACAGCACTCTTATGATGCCTATCTTTGCTGACGGCGATGCCCTTTTTGCAATCAACAAAATCTACATGGCGGGCGTTTACCTCAGCGATATGGAAGACTTCGCTATAATACCCACGCCTATGCTCAATGCCAGCCAGGCCAAGACCGGCGGCTACTCAACCGGCGTTCATGACTCTGTCACGATATTCGGTGTTTCCAAGTACTCGTCCAACCCCATCGCAGCTGCTGCAGCCCTTGAGCTGATGAGCTTCTACGGCTCTACCGTCGTTACACCTGTCTTCTATAACACCGTCATGAAGGGAAGATTTGTCCGTGATGACGAAGCTGCCGCTATGATCGACCTTATCCGTGACGGATTCGACTCTGACTTTGTCGCAGCATGGTCATGGAGCATTTCTGACGTTGTTCAGTGCTTCCGCAATGAGACGACTGTAAGAAGCTTCACAAGGTACGTACAGGCTCAGAACAGAACCTTCACATCAAAGCTTGAAGATCTGCTTGAAAAGCTTGAAGTTGCCGGAGAACTCTGATAACTGTTCTCATGGTTGATATTCAAAAGGCTCCCGCTTTTGCGGGAGCCTTTTCTTCATCACTTACGATCTTATAATTTTATAATATCACTTATTTAAAACCTGTTCTGCGTCGTTTCGTGCCCTGCGTTTCATGATTACTTTCAATAGCTTTTAATCTGAATTTTACTCATTTCTTTAAATCTGCGTTCATTATACAATACCCTGAATTTCACCGTTACCACATAAACACCAGCTTTTATACCATTTTTCATCTTCTGCTATTTTTTGTATAGAGGTAATCGAGTAGGTAGAAATCAATCCACCTCTCACACCACCGTACGTGCCGTTCGGCATACGGCGGTTCAATTCAAATT
>CALXXF010000001.1 GCA_944392615.1 uncultured Clostridia bacterium | reverse complement strand
AACGGCAGTTTTGCGTACCGCAAAACTGCTTCATACAGCTATTCGTGTGAAAAATTTCGTCTTTCTTCACGCTGTATGATGATGACAGAGCGAACGGCAGTTTTGCGTAACCGCAAAACCGCTTCATACAGCTATTCGTGTGAAAAATTTCGTCTTTCTTCACGCTGTATGATTGTAACATATTTCAACAAGCGAAATAAAGGCTTTTTTGTTAAAAAACTTATAAACCGGAAATATCCGAAATATTCAACTGAAAAGCAGAAAAAACAGCAATGAAATAATCCGGTTACATGATGGACATTCACATAGAATTATACAGGACAAACAAGGCGAATTTCTTTGATATTTCCGCTTTTATTACAAAAGATTTGAAAAATCCGGCGGGTAAATATACAACGCGATGATTTCTAAACAAAAAGGCCGCCTGCCACAGGCAGATGACCTTTTTTACGATCTTCAATATAAAGCATAAATGACCAAGACCGCAGCAGCCGAGCTTGACCGGATCAGGCGATCCGGAATATAAAAAGCATGTTGCAATATAATGTTATGCGTTTCAAAAACGGACACACACTGTAGCTGATACAGCTGAGGTCATGCCATTTTATCCGACATAAAGGTCAAAGCCGGAGAGCATATATATGCCGCTACCGCTGAATACAAGTTTATAGAGAGAATACTCTTCCCCGGCATCAACCTTGTAGTTGTATTCCCGGCAGCCGTCAGCGGAAATTCCGGAGGCTTCTACAACGGATATCTCTGTCCACACTGTCTGCCCGTCATCGTCAACATCCCCGCCATACAGCGTCCAGCCAGCTGGAACTGCATCAGGATAGCACTGCGAGAACAAGGCCGTAGTAAGGGAGTAGCTCGCAAGGCGCAGAGGCTCTGATGTGCTTATTACTATCTCTGTTCCACACTGAGCTGAAAACTTCGTGAAAATGTCTGCATCAAAGAGATTCGAGACCGAATTAGCAGATTCAGAGGAGCCGGGCGACATAATATGAATATCCTCATATCTTTCTGTCTCTGTTCTTGAGGGATCCTCGGTAAGACTCTGAACGACATTATTGAAAACCGTTTCTCCCAGCTCTGCGGTATAAAGTACCTTGCCTGACATATCAGTTATTCTGAGTGTTGCTGTGTACCGGTTTTTCCCTGCCAGCGGTATAAATCCTGCACCTGCAACATCGAGTATAATATATGTTTCGCCGCCGGAGTCTATTATCGAAAATTCGGTAACGTTGAGAATCTGACCGCTTATATCGAGCACCCATATATACTTGTCATTAATCTGAGCGCATGATGCTATATCCGGATTTTCATCGTCAACTACCACGAAGTTGCGCCAGAAAGGATTGTATTCAACAAATCCCAGAACGACAGCGGGAGTTCTTCCGTTGAAATCAAGTGACGAATCTATCGTCCAGAGCTCGGAGGTGAGCGTATTTGGCTTTATATATGGCACCAGATCGTCAACTATGTTTGTAAGCACACTGACCGTACCGAGACTTATACAGCCCTCAAAGGAATCATCTGCGCAGAGTCCATTCCACTGCTCCTGCGAGCCGTAAAACCGCACACCGGTAAGTGCGCTGCATCCTGCAAAGGCGCGATTTCCCATACGTGCCAATGTATTTTGAAATTCAAGTGATAAAAGCGAAGTACAGCCTGAAAAAGCCTCATTTCCTATTGATATCAGCATGTCAGGCATGGAGGACAGCGAAAGCGAGGTGCAGCCTGAAAAAGCCCTGTCGCCTATATGAAGTATACCGTCGTGCAGTGAAACAGATTCCATAGACGTGCATCCATCAAATACGCCTGCCGGCAATGTCGTTATTTTTGACGGGATCACAATTTTATCAAGCTTTGTACAGCCACTGAAAGCATTTTCGCCTATGTATGCAAGAGATGCGGGAAGACTCACGGTTGAAAGTCTGACACAATTTTCAAATGCAGCTCCGCCAATCGATACAAGTGCGTTTCCTAACAGAACAGAGGATATCTGGGTGCAGTCCCTGAAGGCTTCTTTCCCTATCGTCACAACATTGCCAAGAAGTGTAACAGACTTAAGCGAAGTACAGCCATCAAAAAGCCCGTCCGGTATCTCCTTTATACCAGCAGGAAGCGCTATGGATTCTACTGAAGAGCAGCCGCTGAACGCCTCTTTACCTACTGAAGATACTGCAGAAGGAATGATGATCAGGGAAAGCTCTGAGCAATCTGCAAAAGCCCTCTCACCGATGCTGACAACATAAGATTCAGAAGTCAGCCCGATTATTGATGAGAGCAAGGTACAACCGTCAAACGTGGAGTCTTCTATTTCAGTCACTCCTGACGGCCATGTTATGGATACAAGCGAGGTGCAGCCTGAGAATGCCGCTTCACCGACGCTTTTTACCTCACTTCCGAAAGTAACATCCTTAAGCGACGTACAGCCGGAAAACATTTCCTTTCCGACATCGGTCATCGTCTGCGGCAAAACTATCTTAGCAAGGGATGTACAACCTGAAAAGATGCCGTCACCGAAGGATACAGCGCCGGAAAAATCAATATCAGTGAGCTTTTTGCATCCTGAAAGAAGCCGGTCAGGGACATGGGTAACCGATGCAGGAACTGTAAATGATGAAAATCCGCAGCCGCTGAAGGCGCCGGGGCCAAGCGAAGATATACCGTCAAGATTTATACGAGAAAGCAGTGAACAGCCCTCAAAAGCGCACTCACCTATAGACGTGACGTATTCCGGAATGACGACCTCAACAAGTGCCGTCGAATTTTCAAAGGCGTGATCAGAAATTGAAATTATTTTTTTTCCGCCGATATATACGGGAATCACACAGACATTTGTATTTACCTTGAAATCTGTTATTATAACTCCGTCGTCCGTGAACTCGTATGAAAAGTCCGCCGCTTTGCGCTCATTCGTCCAGTAAGCATATAAAGTGACGCTGCCTCCGTCACCTATTACCGGGTCGGTCGAGTTCAGGTCGGTGTTAAAATACCATCCTCCGAAGGTATATCCAGCGCGGACAGGAACGGCATCGGTCATCTCACTGAACAGCTTCAGCTCACTTTCCATGGGGCTGCCGCCGTTTGTGACATAATTCACCTTATAGACCATCTCAGACCACTGCGCCACATATGTGGTGTCTGATGAAAAATTGTATACGTTTCCTGTGACAAGCTCTCCGTTTACATACCAGCCCTTGAAGTTATATCCGATCCTCGTCGGTACCTGCGGCGTATATACCTGACCGTAAGAAACACCTTGCTTAAGAATCGGTACGGTTCCTCCCGCCGGGTCATAGGTAATAGTGTAAATATTCTCTTTCCAGGAAGCCTTTAGCGTCACGTCAGCTGCTGTGCTCCAAACGCCGTCGGTGACCTGGGTCGTGCCGTTGAACCATCCGCCGAAACCGAATCCCTGCTTTACAGGTACCGGAAGCGTGAAGGCTTCTCCGAAAACCACCTCCAGGGTTGCAGGAGTTACGCTGCCCCCGTCGGCGTCAAATGTTATTTTGTATTTTCTCGGCGTCCATACGCAGGATACCGTAGTGTCGGAGGTTATTGGTTTGGTAAAATCAAAATCCCATCTTGAAAAAGTATATCCTTCCTTGACAGGGGTAACGTCAGGTGCCGTGATGGTACTTCCTTCCCTGACTGTCACAGGATCAGATTCAAGAGTCTCAAACGTAACTGTGTAGAAATCATAATACCGTACAAGTATACGGTATATTACCTTTTCTATCCCGCAATATACGGTAAAACTGTTGTCGGCGCCCGCATTCGGGGAAATGCTTATTATGCCGTTCTCGCACAGCACACCATCTGAATCTGTTATGGTCCACTGATGTTCCGTTACTGCTAATTTTCCTATATCGATTGTCTCGGTACCCGACGGTACCTTTATTGTTATCGTTCTTTTGTCATCCGATGTGCTTACGGTTATGTCCGCATCTTTGTCCGCTTTTTCCGGATCTATGGAGAATTCGGGTATCACATAGGATGTCTCCACAGGTTTTTCAGAGGAAACCGGAGGCTCAGTGGTAACGTCATTTTTGTCACATGAATTCAAGAAAACGATTGACAAGACCAGCAAGATCAGGGCAAAAGATATGTATATAAACGATCTTGATACCCCCGTACTGCAACAACGATTTTCTATCATGAACGGATTCCTTTCATAGAAACGCAACGACCGGAGCGGAGCTGAGTTTATACGGGCTGCGCCGGTATATGCATATGTGCTGTATTTTTTCATTTTACATGGCAGTGTAGCGGAAGCGAACAGCCTTTCCGGAAAGCAGGTAGCCCGTACAGTCCGGTGGGCGTGCCTTCCGGCAGTACCCTGACAAATTAAGATTCTCAAGCGGCTGGATTCACCCATTATCAGGTCAAATGCAAGCCAACCGCAATTATACATGCAGAATAAACCGCGACAACTGATTCTACAATATTTTTTGTAAAAAGTCAAGTGCGGGCAAGCAAACGCCCGCCCGCATCACAGCAAAAGACCGATATCTTCACAGAGCATTCACCTTTTCAGCTGCTTCGGAAAATCCGGTAATTTCAGTTATTCGGCCTTTTCAGCCTTTTCAATACTCGCTAAGAAATTTTTAATGAAATGTTTTAGCGTTATCATAAAGTGATTTTCCAGAAAATTTGTACGTGCTTCATGTTTTTGCGGCTTCACGCATCTGCGTAGCTCACCTTTATATCGGGTATCTCACTTTGAGAGCAGGTAAAAGGATTTCTGTCCAGCACCGCAAAACGTGAAAGCGCACCGGGCGACACAGTTCCCTTTAATCCCTCCTGAAAGTACTGAAAAGCGGCGTTTTCACAAATTCCGGCAAATGCCTCCTCAACGCTTATACGCTCGTCAGCCCCTATGACAGAATTGTTTTTTCCGAGTCTTGCGCATGCGCAAAAGACGGCCCGCATCAGATCCGGCGGCGTGACAGGAGCATCGGTATGAAATGTGCAGCGAAGGCCTTTTTTTATTGCAGTAGCCGCCGGAGCCATTGATCCTGCCCTTTCTATTCCGAGGTTTGCAATATGGACATCTGAAAAACGCTCGATGTGCTCCGGGAAAAAGGACACCATCATTCCGAGCCTTGATGCCCTTTCCATCAGTTCGGCAGTAAGCATAAATCCGTGTATTATAACAAATCTGAGAGCGGATATATCGGCGCCCTTTGCGGCTGCCCTCTCTGCGGAAGAGATAAATTCATCGGCGGCTGCGTCTCCGTTGCAGTGTGCAAGCAGCTGACGTCCTTCAGAAACGGCTCGCCGTACTGCAAAATCTATTTTTTCCGGCGAAAGTGAAAGAATACCCCTTCCCCCTCCTGCATAATCGCGGGACATATATGCCGTTCGCATCTGCGGAGAGCCGTCGATTATGATTTTGTAACCTCCGATTCTGAAACCGCTTTCTCTCTTTCTTCCCCTGCAAAGGTATCCTGAGAAAATTTTCTCGTTTTCTTCCGGGTCATCAAAATCGAACGGGGATATATATCCTATGATGTCGAGGGAGGTGTCAAGGGCATCGTATAACTTAAGACATATATTCATCGTTGAGCGTTCTATATATCCCTCCTGAACGGTTGTGATGGCACGCGACAAAAAATCCTTTTCGGTCTTTCTTGCGGCGCACAGCAGATCTTCAAATAACGGCATGGGAAGCTTTGACTGTGCGTCGGTAAATTCCTTTTCCACAAGATACGTCTTGTTGCTTTCAACGCCGTATTTCTTGCGTGCGTACTTGTTTATAAAACCGCCGTGCCCGGATGTGTTGGCTACCATGACCGGAACATCCGAAAAATCCCTGTCAATTTCAAGGGCAGCTTCATCAAGGGATTCGCACATATTATTCTCAAAATTTACAGCGCGCACAATCTTTACAGGAGCCGCCGCAGCCCTTAAAATTCTCTTCTTCACTTCTTCAAGATCGGTTGAGCCGGACAAGTCAACAGAAAGCCTTTTGTCTGCACATCCGAGAAAATGGCAGTGCGATTCAATGAATGCAGGGGCGAGAAAACTGCCTCTGAGGTCGGTTGACGGACAGTCTATTCCGTCATAATCTTCCGTTTTTCCTATGCTTGCGATTATTCCGTCCTTACATAACACGGCGAGCCCACCCTCATTGCCGTATCCGTATTTATACACCGGGCAATTATAAAAAAGACGCATGTATTCTCACTCTTCCCGCTGTTGTCATAAACAGCATGTATTTTTTGCTTGTTGACAAGCCGTCGCGATATCCACAACCTTTTCAGCAGACACACAACACACCAAAGCAGATAATCTTTGAAAATACCGACAAATGGTCAACGGCTACAGGGATATCTGCCGAAAAACGGGCGGATGGAGCAAAAAAGTCCGTCCGCCCGTTCGATCCGAGCAATATTTATTTTTATCACCGATTGCGTATTTTATACCGCACGATTCTGCTCAATTGTCAGTGTCAGTGCTACCAGTGTGCGGCTTACAATTCTTTTTTTCTTTTTTTCCGCGCCTTATAAAAGGAGTGCCGAAAAATAAAAACAGTAAACCGGCAAGAAGTACAGGAGAAAAATACAGAAACACCGTATAAAAGACATTTACAGCGCTACGGGCGCCCTCTGTCATCTCTGCCGTGCTCAGTTTTCCGTATGCAA
Organism: uncultured Clostridia bacterium; assembly: GCA_944392615.1. GTDB lineage: Bacteria > Bacillota > Clostridia > Oscillospirales > CAG-272 > RGIG1993. The sequence continues at coordinate 120,898 of CALXXF010000001.1, read as the reverse complement.
ATCCGAACAGATTGAAAACCGCGTGTGCAATAACCCCAGTCATAAGCGAACCGCTTGAAGTATACATGAATCCGAATATGCAGCCGATCGTGAAGGCGTATATGATCCACACCGGGTTTCCGTGAGCTACGCCGAATATTAAAGAGGACAGCAGGACCGAAAACACAGGGCCGATGCCTGCACCGGAAAACGAATCTATCAGTCTGTTTCTGAATATCAGCTCTTCACAAAGCGGTGTGACTATCACAAGAAGTATAAGATTTACCGCCACGAGTGATTCAGAGGTTATAGACTGCGATGCGTTATCATAGCTTTCAAAAGCCGACGGAAAAAGTTTTCCGCACAAATTCAGGTAAAGAGCCACAAAGTGATACGCGGCAGCTCCTATAGCAAGAGCAAGAAGCGCGTGCCGCGCTTTCGGAAGTCGCAGCGCAAAAAATGATTTTGCCGAAAGACTGCCGTCTCCAGAGAGACGCCGGTACAAGGGAAACACAAGAACGCATAGAGCGATACACAGAACACCTGCTATTATGGATGCTGTATCAGAGTAGCGCTCTGTAAAGGAATTGACGAAATCCTGGTACTCATCCCCGCTGGTTTGCCCCACGACCTTCGCTGCCCTGTTTACCGCGATCGTCAAAAGAACAAATGATGAAAGAATTTGAACAAAGTAGTACAGAAGAACATAAAAAGCAGCAATCAGAAAATATACCGCCCTTCCGGCAGAGCCGGGAGCTTTTTTTCCACTTTCCGGCATTTCTGTTTTCCTCTCCCCGTTCATATCTACAAGCAATCCCATATATTCTTCTTTCTACTTATAATCAGATACATACCGAACCTGACCGCCGGTGTCACGGCGCAGTACAAAGCCGCTCAAGGTCACGGTCCGGACATTATCCATAGAGCGCCGGATGAGTGCGTGCATGGCAGATAAACATGTCAACTTGTTCCCGCTCATGCCGCTCATGCCGCTCGTGTCACTTGTTTCTGCTTCTTGAAAATCTTCTGTTAAAGCCCGCAAACTCAGCTCTGTTTATTGATGCCAGCTGTTCTCTCGTGATCCTGAACGCCCAGTTACCTTCAGGTCGTCCCGGACGGTTCATCCTTGTATCGCCGCCGTATCCGAGAAGATCCTGTATCGGAAAGACGGTGATTGCGGCATGGCTGCGCATTATAGTCTTTATGATCGTCTTGACAGCGCTCTGCCATTGCTCCGGATTGTGGTCGCAGTATTCGAGCATGAAACGCTTTTTATTTGTCTCAAGCTCCCAAAGGTATCCCAAAAGAGTGTTGTTGTCATGAGTGCCAGAATATGCAACGCAGTTTTCAGGATACGCATGCGGTCTGTGTGTGTCGTCGTAGCCGTCAAAGCCGAACTGAAAGACGCGCATTCCGGGAAGTCCGCTGTCCTTTACAAGCTGAACCACGCCTTCGTCTATATCTCCCAGGTCTTCTGCAATTATCATGCCCCCGTCCGCAGCTCTTTTTATGAGCTCAACGAATTCAAGACCCGGCCCTCTGTACCACTTGCCGTTTTTGGCGTTTTTCGCATCCGCGCTTACGCCGTAATACGATGAAAAAGCCCTGAAGTGATCTATCCTCACCGCATCATAAAGACGCATGGTGTGCTTCATTCTCCTTATCCACCATGAATACCCGTCTTCCTTCATTCTGTCCCAATTATATATTGGGTTTCCCCATAGCTGTCCTTCCGGAGCAAAATAATCCGGCGGTACGCCTGCCACAAGGCAGGGCTTGTTTTCCTTGCCGAGGAGGAAATTATCTCTGTCAAAATAAACGTCACTGCTGTCTGTATCCACGTATATAGGCATATCGCCTATTATCTTTATTCCACGTGAGTTCGCGTATTTTCTTACGGCCTCCCACTGTGTGAAGAATTCATACTGGAGAAATTTGTGCATAAACAGGATGTTTTCATCACAAGCCGAATGCTCTGTCCACTCCCACCAGGCTTTCTGCCCGTTAGCAGCCTTGAGCGCCATAAATCTGCAGAAATCTCCGAGCTGCGGGTTTTCGGATATAAAGCGCTCTACGTCACTGCGATATGACACCCTCTGCGCTATTTTCCCGAAAAGCGAATAGCGCTTGTAAAGTGCCGCAAAATCACACACGTATGGCGTCCATTGCTTCTGGCTTTCCAGCTCATCGCGTGTAAGAAGTCCCTTTTCAAACAGAATATCCAAATCAATAAAATACGGATTTCCCGCAAAGGCAGACACCGACTTATATGGTGAGCCGCAGAAATCAGGAAGTCCGAATGGCAAGACCTGCCAATAGCTGAACTCGGCATCTGAAAGAAAATCCACAAATTCCTTTGCCGCTCTTCCGAATGAGCCGCAGGAATATTCTCCCGGAAGAGATGAGATATGCATAAGAACGCCGCTCTGTCTTTTCACTTGAGTTTCCTCCGATTTTGAGATGTATTTTGAAATATATTTTATTGTCATATTGGGACGTATTCCTAAGGATGTGTTCTGGATTGGCCGGTATATAATATGCCCACATGAAACATTTTGATTTGCGTATGCCAAAAACTATGTGACAACCGTCAAAGCTCCCGGAATTTTCACATGAGGATATGCTACACATGCGCAACAAGCTTGCACGCCCATTAAAACAACGTCCTGTCCTGTATCACCTGCCGGAGGTATCAGCTGCAAAGGATGCCTCAAACTCATCTATAAGCGACATCAGCCCTTTCAAAGTAGTGGCGGAATTGACCATCATGCGGAGCTGAGCGGAACCTCGCATTCCCTTAACATACCACGCCGTATGCTTTCTTGCCTCAAGGACTCCCGTGTGCTCACCCTTTTCCAGACAAAGCATTTTCAGATGCTTCCTTGCCATATCAAGTATCTGTTTATCAGAAGGAGTGTCAAGATACCTGCCCTCAAACGCCGCTTTTATCTGTGAAAAAATAAAGGGATTTCCCTGAGCTGCCTGCCCGATCATTATTCCGTCACATCCGGTATTGCGCATAACTTCAACAGCGTCCTCGGCGCTAAAAATCCCACCGTTTGCCACGACAGGAATGGAAAGCGCCCTTTTTACATCTGATATGAGCTCATAATTCACCGGCGGCTTGTAAAGCTGCTCTCTTGTGCGGCCATGTACAGTTACAAGAGCCGCGCCTCCCTCCTGAGCAGCAAGCGCGACCTCAACTGCATTCATAGTGGACTTGTCCCACCCTGCACGTATTTTCACGGTCACAGGCACGCTCACGGCAGAACTGACAGCCCTGACTATGTCGTATACGAGCTCCGGCTTTTTCATAAGGGCGGAGCCCTCTCCGTTTGCGACTATCTTTTTCATCGGACATCCCATGTTTATATCTATGGCTTCCGGCGCCTTTGTGCTTGAACACGCCTTATATGAACCGCGCTCAAGCATAAATGCTGCCTCTGCCATCACATCCGGCTCGCTTCCGAATATCTGAAGAGCGGTTGGGGGATCTGTGTCGAGTATTTTCGCGTAAGATGCCGTTTTGACATCCTTATAACACAGAGCCTTTGCCGATATCATTTCAGATACTACATACTCTGCGCCCTGCTCTGCACACAGCAGTCTGAACACCCGGTCAGTTATACCAGCCATAGGTGCCAGAATTATTCCGTTTTCAAGCGTTGTTTTTCCTATTTTTAAAGACATGGCACATCCGTTGTTTTTTTATTGTGACCGAGCGCGTAAGCCGGGTTCTGTAAAAGACAGACGTGCCTCGGCACGCACTGCCTTACCGCCGTCATCTATCTTGGTTTTATGTCGCCATAAAACTCCATGCCACCTCAAAGATTCTGTCGGGCAAACATAGCAAAAAGCTCTCTTTCGGGGTGTTGCTTCGGATAGGGTTTACATTTGCAGAACAGTTACCTGCCTGCCGGTGAGCTCTTACCTCGCCTTTCCATCCTTACCCTTTCGGGCGGTTTATTTCTGTTGCACTTTCCCGGAGGTCACCCTCGGCGGACGTTATCCGTTATCCTGCCCTGTGAAGCCCGGACTTTCCTCACGATAATACCTTTCGGCAACATATCGCGCGACGGCGCGTCTCGGTCCTGTATATTATATATTTTCGGCGTGTTTTTGTCAACATATTTATTCCGTGATTCTTACGGAACTCATTTTGTGTTCTGCTCGTGGAACAATGCAAAACGGTTAAGACTCACAAAGATGGTTTGTTTTTTTTGTTGGTATTGACTGTTTACTTTATCTTGATAAAGTGATAAAATAGTACAGCGTCTTTGTCATGTGTCCGTACGCAGCAATGAAATACACGGTCACTTCCGGGCGCAGACACACATCGGAGAATGTGTCACAAAATATGGAAAGGTATGGGAAAAACATGAAAAAAATCATCTGCGCTGTTATGGCGCTCCTTATGCTGCTTTCTCTTGCCGCATGTACGTCTTCTGACAAGAGCGACTGCGAGCAAATAAAGGAAAGCGGAAAGCTCGTCATAGGAATAACCATCTATGAACCTATGAACTACTATGAGAAAGACGGGAAGACCCTCACAGGATTTGACACAGATTTTGCAACAGCAGTCTGCAATGAACTCGGGATAGAGCCGGAATTCAGGGTCATAGACTGGAAGACTAAGGAAACCGAGCTCAAGTCCAAAAATATAGACTGCATATGGAACGGCCTTACGATCCTTGAGGAGAGAAAGGAAAATATGAGCTTCACTACACCATATCTCGTAAACAGACAGGTGGCGGTGATAAATAAGGAAGACGCCGAGAAATATGCTACAAAGACCGCGCTTGAAAGCGCAATAATCACAGCCGAGTCAGGCAGCGCCGGTGAGACTTCCATAGGTGAGGACGCTTCTCTCTCAAAAGCCACTTACATTGCATCGGAAACACAGCAGGCAGCCCTTATAAGCCTCAACGCAGGCAACTCAGATGTTGCGATAGTCGATTATACGACCGCCGAGGCAAATTGCGGAAAGGGCGATTACCAGGACCTCATGATACTCGAATCTGTCGAAATTCCTGATGAACTCTATGCTATAGGATTTCGTCTTGATTCCGACATGACCGAGAAGACAAACGAAATCATATCAAAGCTCATCAGCAACGGGACTCTGAAGGAGATTGCCGAGAAGTACGACCTGGTAGAAGAGTACGAGGCGGCTGTAAACAGATAAAAGTAGACCGCTCAAATAAAGGTATCAGACAGAATATTTGTCAAATCATATCAAAAATAATTTGCCGGGCGCCGATACTTAAACTCTATATGCAGACCGAAATGCATCTGCAACTGCCGTGAGCATAAGATGAAATACGGTTTTTGGCTTATGTACCGCTGCACCGGATGACAAGGGGCTGCCCGCCGTGACTGCACGCCGTTTTCTTGCCCTCGGCGTCTGTTTCCGGCAGGCAGCCCTGCTTCATTGAAGCAAAATCAATCAAATACTGAAAACAAGGTCAGATGAGTTATGGGATTTATTGATATAACCTTGCAGTTGCTCCGTGGATTCGGAACCACGTTTCTGCTGTTTGCACTCACCCTGCTGCTTTCATTGCCGCTGGGACTTTTGTTCTGCTTCGGAAGCATGAGCAGATTCATTCCGCTGCGATGGCTCTCGCGGTCCGTAGTGTATGTGATAAGAGGCACGCCCCTGCTGCTACAGCTCTTCATAGTTGTATATCTGCCCGGAATACTGCTTGACGCTCCTATAACAAAATGGAGCATTTTCAACGGAAATGTACTTGCTGCGTATTTCTTTGGTGCGCTTTTCGCATTCGTTCTGAATTATTCGTGCTATTTTTCCGAGATATACAGGGGAGGTATAGAGAGCATTTCCGCTGGTCAGTACGAGGCAGGTCAGGTTCTCGGTATGACGAAGCGCCAGATATTTTTCAAGGTGATCCTGCTGCAGGTCATAAAGCGCATACTTGCTCCGATAAGCAACGAAACAGTGACACTGGTAAAGGACACTTCCCTTGCACGTTCGGTCACTGTATACGAGATGTTCTTCTATGCGAACCAGATACTTACTACAGAGGCATTGCTCTGGCCGCTGTTTTATGCGGGTCTTTTTTATCTTGTTTTCAACGCCCTTATCACATGGCTCTTCAACAAAGCGGAGAAAAAGCTATCATACTTCAGGGCATGAATATGGAGAAAGAAATTCTGCCTTTACGACACATTACCGCATAGGAAACGGTGCCTGTCTTCCGGTAAAATGGCAGGATTTGAATTAACTCCGACTCACAATGAAAAGAAAGGGTCACATATATGGCGATATATGAAATAAAGGGGATAAAAAAGAGCTTCGGAAATACAGAAGTCCTCCGGGGCATAGATTTCTCTATGGAAAAAGGCGAGACAGTAGCCATAATCGGCTCTTCTGGAAGCGGAAAAACTACTCTTCTGCGCTGCATAAATTTTCTTGAGAGACCCGACAGCGGAAAAATGTACTTAAACGACGAGCTTCTTTTTGATGCGGAAGACAAAAAAAAGCTCAACGAAAACGAAATCCGCTCCAAAAGACTCCATTTCGGGCTTGTATTCCAGCAGTTCAACCTGTTTCCGCAGTATACGGTATTCGAAAACCTCTGCCTGTCTCCAAAACTTCTTGCAAAGGAACGTCCGGATTACCGCTCAGACAAAAAAAACATAATAAAAAACATAGAGGAAAAGGCAAAAGACCTTCTTTCAAAGGTAGGACTTTCAGCCAAGAGCGACTCATATCCCTGCACTCTTTCGGGAGGACAGCAGCAGAGAGTGGCTATTGCACGCGCTCTCGTTCTCAATCCGGATATTCTGTGCTTCGATGAACCAACAAGCGCCCTTGACCCGGAGCTTACAAACGAAGTGCTTAATGTACTGAAAAGCCTCGCCGCAGAAAAAATAACGATGATAATAGTGACACACGAGATGAGCTTTGCAAAAGATGTGGCAGACAGAGCTGTTTTTATGGATTCCGGCGTAGTCGTCGAACAGGGGGACCCAAAGAAAATGCTGACAAATCCGGAAAGCGAAAGACTGCGGGCTTTTCTCAATACGGTAACTCTCTGAGATTTTTTCTTATCGCTTATATACATAGACACTGCCATATTGTCAGAGCCACGGACATACAGGTATGACTTATACCGGAGGCTAATACTGAGGCAATATGCCGCAGACATTGTTTCTATGTTCCGGTTATTGAATACAAAACAAAGCCAAAAACCGTCTGCGTGCATCTGCCGGCAGACGGTTTTCAGTAATTTTTTAAGAATATTTCAAGCGTTGTTTTGCAGACGTTTGTAAGGCATATGTCAAAACACAGCTCTCTACAAGTGAGAAAAAGCGGATGTCTGCCATATATACGGCACTGCCCGGTTATGATTTGGGATAAAGCGGATATTTTTCGCAGATGAGAGCGACTTCAGAACGTATATAATCCGCCTTTTCCTCAAAATCATCTCCTGTGCAAAGACGTATCAGCCGTGCGAGAGTTACAAAATCGTCCTCCTTCAGACCGCGCGTCGTAGCGGCAGGAGTCCCAAGGCGCAGACCTGACGTTATGAAAGGACTCTGAGGATCATTTGGTATCGCATTCTTGTTGGCGGTTATGTGTACAGAGTCGAGCCTCTTTTCAAGCTCCTTCCCTGTTATGCTGAAATTCCTGAGATCAAGAAGTATAAGATGGTTGTCGGTGCCTCCGGATACCATATCAAAGCCCTGCGCAGAAAGCGCGTTTGCAAAAGCAGATGCATTCTTCACTATCTGCTTCTGATACGCAGCGAACCCTTCGCTGAGCGCTTCACCAAAGCATACTGCCTTTGCGGCTATTGTGTGCATGAGCGGTCCGCCCTGTGTTCCTGGAAATATCGCCTTGTTTATCTTTTTTGCATATTCCTCGTTGTTCGTGAGTATAAGACCGCCACGAGGTCCCCTGAGCGTTTTGTGAGTCGTCGATGTAACGATATCGGCGTAAGGAACAGGCGAAGGATGTACGCCTGCCGCAACGAGTCCGGCAATGTGCGCCATATCCACCATAAGCAACGCACCGTTCCTGTGGGCTATGTCTGCAAATCTTTCAAAATCAATAACTCTCGGATACGCAGAAGCTCCTGCAACAATTATCTTTGGCTTGTTCTCACGCGCGAGCTTTTCTACTGCATCGTAATCTATTCTTCCGGTATCCGGGTCTACTCCGTATGAGACAAAATTGAAGAAAAGCCCCGAAAAGTTAACCGGACTGCCGTGAGTAAGGTGTCCGCCTTCAGCAAGACTCATACCCAGAACGGTATCCCCGCTTTTGAGAAACGCCACATATACTGCTGAATTGGCCTGCGCACCGCTGTGGGGCTGGACATTCGCATATGCAGCTCCGAAAAGCTTCTTGACTCTTTCTATGGCAAGGTTTTCAACTACATCCACAAACTCGCAGCCGCCGTAATAGCGCTTTCCCGGATATCCCTCTGCATACTTGTTAGTAAGCACCGATGAATTGGCGGCAAGAACAGCCTCAGACACAAAATTTTCAGAGGCAATGAGCTCAATCCCGTTTTGCTGACGCTCAAGCTCTTTTTTGACGGCGTCGGCAACGTCGGCATCGTATTTTGCAAGAAACTCAATGTTTTCGTAAATCATCTGAACAACTCCTTAATTCTTGATTCCGATAATACGTCACCAATGCCGAGTGGCGTCGCCGTCACGACATACGATCCCGTATCCATGCATAAATGCATAAATGCATACATGCATCCATGCAATGATTATACAACAAAAATTTCACTTTGTAAAGGCAAATAGGCTGAAAAACGCAATTCATTGACAAATTCATTGACACAGATAATGTAAACTGTTATAATATCGTGTGAAAAGTAAAACCGATAACACAAAACGACGGGAGTGACCGGATATGAAAATAAAGCTTTGGGAAAAAACGACGGCGCCTTATTACGATGAAAAAAAGGGACCTGAACCGTATATGGTGCCTTATATCATAAAGGATTCTTCAGCCTGTGTAGTAATAGCCCCAGGCGGCGCTTATATCGGAAAATCCTCCGAGCTTGAGGGTACATTGATAGCGGAAATGCTCAACAAAAACGGCATATCTGCCTTTGTATTGGACTACCGTGTGAAGCCATATTGCTATCCTACAATGCTTGAGGACGTTAAAAGGGCTATCCGGAAAGCGCGTTTTCTTTCCGGAGAATACGGATATGATGAAAACAAAATAGCGGTACTTGGCTTCTCTGCCGGTGGACATCTGGCGTCAATGGCACTCACACATTTTGATCTCGGCAAGACCGACGGTGATGACATAGACAGAATCTCTTCAAGACCTGATCTGGGAATACTCTGTTACCCTGTTATATCACTCGGAAAATACACACACCCCGAAACAAAAAGCTGTCTTCTCGGAGACAAGATAAATGACGAAGCTCTCGCATTTGAGCTCTCAGGAGAAAACAGTGTTAAGCAGGACACCCCTCCCTGCTTCATCTGGCATACTGCTGAAGACGGTGCCGTTGCCGTGGAAAATTCAATACTGTTTGCAAACGCTCTGCGAGCCAAAAACATCCCGTTTGAGCTGCACATATTTCCATACGGACCACACGGTCTCGGACTCGGAAACGGAGCAAATGACCCTCTCGGTCATGCCGCCCAGTGGGCACCGCTATGCGTCAGGTTTATAAAGGACTATATCTGAAAGCATATTCTGATTAACGGATCTATCCGGCTATGACAGTGAACCTTTTGTTGTTTGCACGGATACACATAATACAAGACATGGGGCATTGACTTACCCCGTCAGGCATTTACCATATATACAAGACGCAATAAATCCAGAAAAAAACACTCAATGATCGAGAATATGCGAAAATCGAAAAATTTACTGCATCCCAGCAACTCCTGACAATAGAAGTAATGTATTCACATAAGGAGACTAAGCATGACAGTCCTGTTCATAGCAAAAGGAAAGATGTACCGAATAGATTCCGGGAAAACGAGCGAGATACAAAGCGACGTACTGAAGTCATATACTGAAAAAATATACGCAAATGCCAAAAGAAACGAATGGAAGACACAGGGAAAAGGGGCAGTTTTTACAGAACAGTTTGAGCCCGGTGGAGACGCAGACACAAAGGTCAACAGCATACGGTCGTTTGCAAGCGCTGTCGCATGCGAAGGGACATCCGTGATATACAGCCAGACTATAGACGATTTTTCAGGTCTTTTTATAAAAAAAGAAGATTCAGCGGAGGGGATAATATACAGCGGCACCTCCGAATTGATACGAGAATTTGACAAAATCGATAACCGAATTGTAGCCAGCATAGGATACTCATACACAAACGAGTCGCATATAGGAGTAATAGAGGCAGGTAAAAGCGACTACAGGATGCTTACGGAGGGAGACAGCGAGGACAGATATCCTGTTTTTTCGCGGTTTGAAGAAAATGTCATATATTACAGCTCAAGCGGACTTGAAATAAACGACGATGAAAACAAGGAAGCTGACGAGGAGAGCGATCACGGAGTAAACGCTCTTTTCACATCGGGTATACGCATTAAAAGGCGCAGAGGCCCGGCTGCTTTGTGCAAACTTGACGTTTCAGCTCTTCAGGCAGAGGAGCTGCTGTCCGACGGAAAGTACGATTACATAAAGCCTTCAACGGATGAAAAAGGAAACATTTACTTTATAAGGAAGCCATATGAAGAAGACGGCGGAAGTACAAGCGTTTTGGGCTGTCTTACCGACATACTCTTCTTTCCTGTCAGACTTGTAGGCGGAATAATAGGATTTTTCAATTTTCTTTCCGTAATTTTTTCAGGGAAAAATCTCAGGAAAAGTCGTGACAATGCACCTGCAAAAACCAGAAAAAAATCCGACGGACGGATATACATAGAGGGGCATGCAATAAACGCCGCAAAGGAACTCAAGAAAAACTCATCCGGCTCCGAAAAGTACCCCGGTATAATACCGTCTTCGTATGAATTGTGCAAACTGTATGACGGACAGATTTCCGTTATCAAAAAAGGCGTGATTGCGTATGCCATTGATAAAGACGATGTTATAATCTCAAACGGGAGTGCCCTTTTGAGGATATCGGGCGACGGAAAACAAACAAAGCTGTCAGACATAGGCTGTATAACCTTTGTAAAAATTGAGCAAGAAAGCTGAAAGCAAGAATTCCGGAACGGCAGCAGTAGGCAACACTGAACCGCATGAGAACCGGAAAAAAAGAGGGTCATGAAAGAGTGAAACAAATGAAAAATGCTTCGACTCCTGATTTTTCAAGCACCATAGCCGCCGTATCCACCCCGTACGGACGCGGCGGCATAGCAGTTATACGGATATCCGGAGAAGATGCCGTCAATGTAGCAAGCCGTATATTTATAAGTGCCGGAAAAGCAGAAAAAACCACTGAAGATTCGTCACAGCACTACGTGAAGGAAGAAAACATAAATTATGCGACTCAAAACAAAGATGAAGACACTGTGAAAACACGTACAGAGCCAAAAAGAAATTCCCGGACCCTTGAAAATATTGAGGGCTATCGGGCTGTATACGGTTCGATCGTTTTCCCTGACGGAGAATTTATAGATGACGGCATAGCCACAGTGTTCAGAAAGCCCCACTCATACACAGGAGAGGACACGGTAGAATTGTCATGCCACGGAGGTGTGCTTATACCGGAGAAGGTCCTCGCAGCCGCAATAGCGGCGGGAGCTGAATACGCCGCCGCAGGCGAGTTTACAAAACGTGCATTTATAAACGGAAAAATATCCCTGAGCCAGGCGGAAGCTGTCATAGACCTGATAGACGCAGAAACAGATGAGCAATTAAAACTCGCACGTTCTCACAAGAGCGGTGTGTTTTCAAGAGCCGTAGACGGAATATACAACTCCCTGCTGACACTGCTGAGCGAGACGTATGTGGTAGCGGACTATCCGGATGAAGACCTCCGAGAGCTTTCAGCTGATGAGTTCAGAAATCGCCTTTCAACCGCTGCAAAGGATGTTCGTGCCCTGTCTGACTCGTATCGCATAGGACGCGCCGTCAAAAACGGAATATATACCGTTGTGGCGGGAAAGCCCAACACGGGGAAATCATCACTGCTCAACCGCATACTTGGAGAAAACAGAGCTATAGTAAGTCCGATAGCGGGGACAACGCGGGACTATATAGAGGAAAAGGCGTACTTCGGGGGAGTTATGCTGCGTTTGGTGGATACGGCGGGCATAAGAAATTACGCGGGGGACGAAATAGAAAAAATAGGAATAGAACGCTCGGTCAGTGCTCTGGAAAATGCGGAACTCATATTTGCTATGTTCGATCTCTCGGCACCTCTTGATGACGACGATATTTTGTTTTCACAGAATATGAAGAGATACACCGTACCTAAAATAGCCCTTTTCAATAAGTCTGACGTTGTGAACACCGAGCAGAGCGAAGTTTACTCTTCCCTTTCCTCATTGTTTGACAAAAGCATAGTTATATCCGCCGAAACCGGCGACGGAATCGACCTTCTTGAGTCTGCAGTGAAGGAATTATTCAAATCGGGAGAAATAGATTACAACACGACGGCAGTGACCGCTAACGCGCGTCAGAACGCCTTACTGATGCGCACGTCTGAAAGTCTTGAAAGAGCTCTCACAGCTCTTAATGAAGGAATGAGCGCAGACATAGCAGGACTTGATATTGAGGAGGCGCTGTGCTGCCTCGGCGAAACAGACGGAAGAAAAATAAGCGAAGAGATAGTAGATAATATATTTCACAGGTTCTGCGTCGGGAAATAAGAATCCGAGTCTTATGCATATTACGGTAACCGAGGTCCCATAGGTGTGTTTGCTTCATACCGCAAAAGCTTTGCACGTTCATACCATGATAAAAGAAAAATAAAAGCCAAAGATATGAGAAAAGACTCTCTTGCCGATGGAGAAATACCATAACCTGAGTAAGGCAAGTTTTTTGAAATATGACAAAAAACACTGGAAAACAGGAGAAAACAGATGCTTGATCTTCTTGATACCGAGAAACACTTTATACTGAGCCACCTTGTCCGCGGTTGTACAGCCGTTGATTTCACAATGGGGAACGGAAACGACACACTTTTTTTATCAAGGTCTGTGGGTCCCGACGGCAAAGTATATGCGTTTGATATACAGGAAAAAGCGCTTGCCTCGACCGAAAGGCTTTTGAGCGAGCACAATGCACCCCGTAACTATACGCTTATAAAGGACTCACATCACAGAGCCAAGGACTATATAAAAGAAGGCTCATTCCGCGTGGGAATGTTCAATCTCGGCTACCTTCCGGGATCCGACAAGAGCGTAACCACTCTTCACGAAACGACACTGGAAGCGGTAAAGGCGGCGTCTCTGCTGCTTGAGCACTCCGGCTGCATTACAGTAGCAGTATATCCCGGACATGAAGAAGGAGCTGTAGAAGGAAGGATGCTTGAAGAAATGCTGTCATCGTATGACAGAAAAAGCTTTTGCATAACCGGGCTCAGAATAGTAAACTCCCCTTCTTCTCCGTTTGTTTTTCTGATTGAGAAGAAATGAGACTGATAGTTGAAACTTATATCTGACAAAAAAAGAGAGCGACTCAAGTTGTCGCTCTCTTTTTCCTGCGCTCGGTTCCAGTTGTCATAATATATATGCGGGTAGTCTCTATGCATAAGTGGCTGAACGTATTTGCAAGCTTGGATATTTTTTCTCTATACTGTAAAATTTTCTGCAATGTAAAATAAGAAAAAATCCTGGCAAAAAACACTAAACAGTGCAATAAATATATTCTTACACTCTGCATTATCTTCATTCCGCATACAACAGGATATGCAGCCTGTTGGGAACAGTGCAACATCTATACTTTCCACCTTGATATCCGGTTTTTTTTAACCATGTAGGCAGCGCGGGCAGCCTTTGCCAGGGGCTCATCAGAAAGCGAATCAGAATAAAATTCATCTATTATTTCGCCGGGATATTCCTGTTTTAAACGTTTTAATTTTTCAGTTCCGTGACAGTTCGGAGAAAGGAGATGACCGGTTTTGATATCCACCTCTGACGCTATAAGGCGCCTTATACCTAACCTCTTGCATATATCAGACAAAAGGAATCTGCCCGATGCTGATATTACAACGTCATCCGGTCTATGTCTTTTCAAGTAAAAATGCTTTATTTTTCTGTAATTCCTATCCCAGAAGAGCCCGACCTCGCGCTGTATATCACAAAGTCCGGAAAAGTATGAATAAAATTCTTCCTTTGCCGCTTCTTTTGTACAAAATCCGCACAGATACTTAAAATACGCGGCAGTCTGAACCGGAAAGAAGCGCAATAATGAAGGATGGCGCAATAAGCTGAACAGATAAAAATCGACTGTGCTGTCTCCGTCGTAGATTGTTCCGTCAAAATCGTAAACATTCATGATTCAGCTCCTGTAAGACATTAATCAACACGTATCATATGTGCAAGTAACCTGGGAGATAAATTATACCGAGAGCGGAAAGAGCGTAAAGACATATAAGTGCAATGAGTATTTTATCGGAAAAAACCACTTCAACGGGATCGCCGTCTCCGCCTGACTCTATATCAAGGCTGTATTTCATGCAAATCACTATCACAACAGGAACCGTCCAAATGAAAAGAGACATGCCTTTCTGCCCTTCCTGTGAGACAGAGACGGCCCATAGAGAATAAAAAGCTATGGAAAGCCCCATAAAAACATACATGAATTTGTCAAAAAAATTTTTGTTGTAGAAGCGAAGAACCTCTCTTGTTCCGTCTGCCTGCCTCATACTCTCGCCTCTTCTTTTTCCCAGTCCGAGAAAATACGACATGGACAGCACTGTGAGAAACAGCCACTCGGATATAGGTGTACCGGTAACTACAGAGCCATATACCATTCTGATTATGAAGCCAAGTGAAAGCAGAGTCACATCAAGCACCGGTAGCTTTTTTCCGCCGAAGCTGTATACAGCATTGATAATAACATACGCTCCGAGCACCAAAAAGCCCTTGAGCGCTATATCTGTGAGAAAAAACGCCGCGACTGCAGCCGATGCGACAATCAGAAGAACAGCTATTACAACTGCTTCCGGAATTGAGACCGCGCCGCACGCTATAGGCCGATTTCTCTTGACAGAATGCCTTTTGTCATTTTCAACATCCTTTATATCGTTCAAAACGTATACCGAGAATGAAAGCAGGGAGAACGCGGCAAATCCGATAATGCAACGGAAAAGATTACCGTCCTTAAGAAGATCACCCGAAAACATCACCGGCAGAAAAACGAGAAAATTTTTTATACAGTGATGTGGGCGTATGAGTTTTATGTAACTTTTTATTTTACTGAAAAAAGATTTATTCATAATATCCAAAGACAATAATTCCGGTTTAAAATTAAATGCTTGCGTCTGTTGTTCACTCTATCACCGCCCGTACTCAAAACAAGTCCCAAAGCTTATGCCGCAAGAACGACCGGGAAATATTCCTGCATATAGCTGAAAAGACATCCGAAATGATATACATTCATTATAAGCGCAACAGCTATGACCGCACAGAGAATACCCCTTGACAATGCAATGTGGCGCCTGAAGATTCCTTCTGTCCCGGCAACGAAAAGCGGTATAAAAGCCCAGTTGAAATACAGTCCGAACAATGGACCGTTATATACAGAAAATCCGATAACGATATAAAGAAAGAAAACGAACAGTATCCAGTACGCAAATATCTTGAATGAATGCTTCCTGAAATTGAGCAGAAAACCTATAATGCATATTACAAGAATACAAAGACCGACATAGTTTATTTTATCTCCCATTTCCGGATACCACCAGAACGTACCCTGCTCCTTTATTACAAAGGGCAGCACAAAAATCAATGAGCATATTGTATCGGTCGTGAGCTTGAACTTATCAAACAAGGTCAACTCTTCTTTAGTGAAGAATTTCATGGAATTGAGCATTTCAGGAGATTCGATTATATAATTTATGCGTCCGGACACGATAAAAAGCAGCACAAGACCGCCGCAAAGAATAAATATCCTTTTTACGGCATTTTTAAAACCTTTTTCGCCAAGAGCGGAAAGAGGTATAAGAACGCAGGACGTACTTATTGCCGCAGCAGATAAGATGCCTGTCACCGTTTTGTGAGATATCTTCTGCTTTTCTACAGCGTACACAAACGCAACCATCAGAAGCACGGCGATTGTATATTTTTCAATAAATAGAGTAAATATCCAAACCGGAGATGATGAAAGATAAAGCGCCGCAACGAAATTGTTTCCGCCTGACAGCCTTCTCAGAATGAGAGTAATGAACAGTATCATCTCTGCATTTATGACTGCCAGCAAAATCGGTGTCAAAGCATCTATGCCGAATATTGAAGAGAAAATTCCGACCAGAGTGTATAACGGAAATGTTATGAGCGAAAATCCCACATGACGTATGTCAGCATAGAACAGATTGGGGAAAATATTGTTTATATTGTAGCTGGAATCGATCGAATACACCTTGTCCATGCTCGACCAGAAACCGGTTGTCTTTGAATATACAAATGAAATAAAAATCGCAAGCACAACCGACGCTGTGATAAAAAAGCGCTTTTCCGCTCTGCTGCTTTCCAGAAAAAAATCAGTTGTATAGTCTATGATCGCCGCTGCAGAGACGTTCATCACAAGGAAAACGAAAAAGAAAAACAATATGTACAGGATCACTGCAAAAGCTGACTCTGCTGAAACAAATGAAAACCGGTTTTGAAAGAAAACCGCTACAGTGCTTTTCCAAAATTCATCTTTTATATAATTTACCGCTCCGAATGCGACTATAAGAGCGGCGAGCGCTGAAAAAAAAGACGTCTTTTTCAACGAGTTTACAGGGAAATTACAGAATACGCCTATAAAAGCAGATGCGACGGCACTGACAGACAACGCGATATAAACCTGATACATCTTTGAGGCGTCATCTGTCCTGGACATTACAAATGTAAAACAAACAGTTGAAACAGCAAACAGAATTCTCAGCATGACCGACACGGCCCTGTTGCACAATATTTTTTCTTTCAAAGAGTCTTTTAAGGACATGTCTCCTCCTGTAATGTATGTATTACAAGCTTTATTATTTTAAGACAATTTACAGGCATCCCTCGTGATTTTAACATAAACCCTCACACATGTCAACATAAAATGACGGTCATGACATTAAACACATGAATTGACCAGTTATTTTATCAATAAACAAAACTGAAAATAACATAAGCGCCCGTATTTTTGCAGGCGCTTGTGTTATTACAAGTTCATTATGAATCAGCCCCTGATCCCCTCAAGATATCCGATAATGTCTTGAGAATTGGTATCTGGCTTCACGTTTTTCCATACTTTTTCTATTATACCGTTTTCATCTATGAGGTATGTCGTACGTACGACTCCGAAGCTAACCTTGCCGTAAAGCTTTTTTTCCTTCCAAACATCATACTTCTTTATCGCATCAAGTTCCGGGTCACTGAGAAGGATAAATGGAAGTGAATATTTTTCGGCAAATCTGACATGAGATTGTACGGTATCGCGGCTTATTCCTATGACATTCACGCCCATCTCTCCGTATTTTCCGAAATCAGAAGCGAAAGCGCATGCCTGACGTGTGCACCCAGGTGTATTGTCCTTTGGGTAGAAATAAACGACTACCTTTTGCCCGGAGAAATCCGAAAGACTTACGCTCTGCCCTTTTTTATCGGTAAGCGTAAAATCCGGCGCCTTTGTTCCAGCTTCAAGCATTATAATTCTCCTTTCAAAAGCTGCAAAATATCAGAGTCCGTTTACCGTTTTGACATCCGGACACTGAGAAAGTGCGTTTTTATTTGCAACCACACATATGTGACTCTGCGAAACAGAATCGAGAATACCGCATAATTCAAGCAGTTTCTCTTTGGTAGTTTCGAGAACTGTCGTTCTGGTCTTTACTCTGTCCTCATAGCTCACTCCCTTGAGGTAACGGATATCCGCCGCTCTGGCCTGAGACCTTGGTGTATAAAGCGGCGAGAGTCCCGATATAGTGCCTATTATTATGGGAGTCAGGTCCTCGCCTCCCGTACAGAAATCACGGAGAAAAGCTGAGGAATTTTTATATATGTCCAGAGACCTTGCAGGGTTCGGGTCGCGGTAGGATGAAAAAACAAATTCCCCGTTATCGCGATACGATACTCCTGTTCCGTATGCGCCACCCTGAACCCTGATACTGTCCCATAAATACGTCAGAGAAAGCAGCTTTGAGACGACATACCACATATCTGAAAGTCCACTTCCGGCGCTCTTTATATCAAGTCCCATTTCAGCGAAAGAAACGCCTACAGGTACCTCTATACCTTCATTACTTCCGGTCATCAGCGGATAAGCAATTTCATTGTCCGTTTTTTCCGCGTCGGAAAGTTTTTCAAGTATGGCGTCGGAAATGATATTTCCATTTCCGGTGATACTCATGGTAAGACGTGACTTTGCAAGTATTTTGCCGAGCATTGCCGCCGCCTCTTCCATAATGGCTGCAAGTGAGTTATCCGGGGCGTTTTCGTATTTTTTCAGCCAACGGTAATATTCATATCCCGACAAATACTCTACAGAAACGCCTTCACTCGAATTATGGGCGCTTACTCTCTTTATACCGAAATCGCGCCCGTTTCCGGCAATATCTCTCTCCATGCCTGCCTTTTGCTGCTTGAGGATCGTCCTGATCGTAGCTATATCCGAAAAATCTGTGGTATGAAGTATTTCGTTTATTATTTCTGCCACATGACAGGAATTGGCTTCAAGCGCGCCGCAGTTCACCGTCAGATAGACACTGCTCTTTTCACTCTGCCCAGGTCTTGAAGAAGTTGAGGTGTATATATTGAGATATCCGAGGTTTGTCCTTACCAGTTTCGTAAGCTCAAGACCTGTGTGCGATGCAGTTCCGAGTTCTCCGAGGAGAGCAGCTGTAAAAGATATAAGCGACAATTTTTCAGGGTCAGGCTCGCTGACATTAAAATAAAGATTGGTATAAACCACGCCGCGCGTCTTTATGTCATGCGAAAGAATTACAGCACCTGACCTCTGGCAGACAGATGTTGCTGTATCTTCAGGTAATTTTTCAACATCGGAAAGACGGAGAGACGGAAGCTTGGCAACATTTTCAGGCAGGTCGGGAGCCTCCTGCCATTCAGACAGCTTTCTGTTGAGCTCAATAAGGGCATCGGTTTCCTCAGAGGTGAGAGATGCCTTGTATCGCGCGAGCTTATCTTCTTCCGCCTTTTTCCTTTCCGCTCCGAGAGTATCGGAAGGAAGTGCAACGACAAGCGCGCTGTGCTTGCTTTCGAGAAATGTTTCCTTTATAAGATTTTCGTAATAATCAGTAGCCATAAGCTCCCTGAGACGCCTGTAGGTCGGCATATTTTCAAGGAACAGCAGCGGATCACCGCCGTAAAGCCAAGAATCCATTACGCTCAAGATCTGGTTGAGTCCTACCGAATTTGAAGAATCGCGCGCAAGCGCCCTGTACTCCATGGAGTTTATCGATGCGGTAAGCTCTTCCCTGTCAAGCCCGTTTTCAACGGCTCTTTCAAGCTCTTCGCGTATGGCTTTTTTTATATCTTCTATCTTTTCAGGATCTGTATCGTCGACACTTACAGACACATACGGCTGGTATATTCCTTCACTCACATATATATTTATGTTTTTCGCAAGACCCGACTCGGTTATTCTTTTGGTAAGAGGAGAAAAATTGCTTCCTGTCAGAACATCTGATATGACCTTGAGCGCAGTAATGCGCTCCTTGTCGTTGAAATCCGAGCACAGGTAGCCAAACAGGAGCTCTGTCTTTTCGTCCTTTTCATCGCCTGGATTTATTTCATAATATACAGTGGACTCGCTGTAGCCACGCGGAGGCTGAGCATCTATAGTAAAATCCGCACTGCTTCTGTCGTACACCGACAAAAAACCGTCTATTTTGGCAAGAACGGCATCTATGTCTATGCTTCCATCGAGGCATATATACGAGTTTGAAGGATGATAGTATTTTTTATGCATCTCTATGAAATGCTCATACGTCAGTTCCGGTATGTGTTCCGGGTCCCCTCCTGAGCAGTATTTATACACAGTATCCCTGTATAAGACCCTGTCCATTTCTGTATACAGGACAGAGTCCGCAGAGGCAAGAGAGCCTTTCATCTCATTGAAAACAACTCCCTTGAAAAGCGGCTGTTCATCTTTTGAGCGCAGCTCGTAGTGCCACCCTTCCTGATAAAATATATCGGGCTTTTGGTATATGGCGGGATTGAAGACGGCGTCAAGATAAACATCAACAAGATTCATGAAATCCTTATCGTTTCTGCTTGCGACAGGATACATTGTTTTGTCGGGAAAAGTAAAGGCGTTGAGGAATGTGTTGAGAGAGCCTCTAAGCAGATGTACAAACGGCTCTTTTACCGGGTACTTTGCCGAACCGTTGAGCACTGAGTGCTCAAGTATATGGAACACACCGGTATCATTTTCCGGAAGAGTCTTAAAGGATATTGCAAATGTCTTGTTGGTATCCTTTCTGTCAAGCCACAAGAGACGCGCCCCGCTCTTTTCGTGCTCCATTTCGTAAGCCTGTGCATCGATTTCGGAAACTTTTGTGACCTTCTTAACAATAAAGCCGTTTATTCTGTCGTCAATCTTCATAACCGAACCCTTTCTTGCGCAAGGATGCGCTGTGTTCAGGCGCACTGAACGGAAAGCCTTCATTCATACGCCTTCATAATTGGATGGAAGATACATGACGCACACCGCGTCGCAAAATATTTATATCACATAAAACATGATAAGTCAATAAAAAAGGCCCTGTGCCTGATGTTTTTTACCACCGGCACAAGACCCAACAGGACTCACGACGCCGAAAACGCACTGTCATTTTTTGAAAAGCATACATGCTGATGCGCGACTGACAGAAAGTAACGTTTCACAGCGTGAGCCGATATATATTGTGAAAACCGTCCGGACTTTTTCAGAATGGAAGATCAGGATGGAATATCACGGGTGAGCGCGGGCGATTCTTTTCTTTCTTCTGAGCCAGCGCACAGTATCTCGCACAGTTATAAACATATCGCGCGGTTTATATCCAAGCTCGGATGTAGCCTTGTCATGCGAAAATTTGTCGTTTGAACCGAGGGTATACAGTGAATATTTTGTGTAAATAGGAGGCTTTTTATTTATTTTTGAAAAAAGTCTCGCCACAGGTACAAACGGCTTCACAGCCCAGACAGGCAGGCAAGGAAGCTTTCTTCCTCCCCCAACCCTTTTTACCATTTCAAGTATGTCTTTTATTTCATAATGCCTGTTGGAGAGTATATAACACTGACCTTTTTTCCCTTTCAGCGCTGCAGAAATACATCCTTTTGCAACGTCTCTGACATCGACAAAATCGTACCCGCCTCTTACACATGCGGGAAGCTTGCCTTCAAGATAGTCCGAAACCAGAATTACCATGTGATTGCCGTCAGAATCATACGGTCCGAGTATCCCCGACGGATGTACGACAACAGCATCAAGTCCGTCAGAAACGGCGGCAAGCACGGCTTTTGTTGCCTCAGCCTTTGTTTTTGCATACCCTCCCGTCACGGTGTCCTGGGAAAAATTATTTGTCTCGGTCAGAACTCTGTCCGGTTCACCCTCTGGTATCGCGTGTACGCTGCTGACATACACAAGCCTCTTGACCTTGTGCTGTACGCACAGCTCCACTATGTTTTTTGTTCCTCCGACATTGACATCATACATCTGTTCACTCAAGTCACCCGATATATCGACTATACCCGCCGTATGAATAACATATACATCACTTCCGGCAGCATCAAAAAACATCTGTTCCATCTGCTCCGGAAAGCGCACATCGGCATGATAGTATTTCACTTTGTCAGAATCGGCGCATTCAACACCGGGGAGCACCATTCCGTAAACAAAGATGTTAGGCTGCTTTGACAGTATTCTTACTATGGTACCTCCGAGATGTCCGTTTGCGCCTGTTACTATAAAAATTTTCTTCATAAACAAACATCCTTTCAGTAATCGTACAGTGTGTTGACTTTTGTTACTATATGTATTATAATATGAATGTGTGAAAAAATCAAGAAACAGCTGTGTATGCCGTCTGTATTTTACCCAACATATCGTGCACACAATGTACGTTTGGACCGTATGTACATATATTATTTACAAATTGCTTCGTTTATAATTGGAGGGGATCAAAGTGAACAAAAAGAGTGACGATCACCGCATCCGTGTCACAAAAATGCTTATACGACGCGCATTTACCGATCTGCTTAAGACAAAACCGGTAGGCAGCATTTCAGTAAAAGAGTTATGTGCATCCGCCGGTATAAACAGAGGTACCTTTTACGCTCATTACAGCGATATCTATGATCTTCTCAAAAAGATAGAGGACGAAACCCTTACTGAGTTCAAAACGGCAATGGAGCCTCTTATCGGGGAGCTTGAAAAAGGAATTTCTCCTGTCAAAGTGACGTCAGGAATTTTCCGTTGTCTTAAAGAGAATGCAGATATCTGTGCAGTTACTCTTGGTCAATACGGCGACAAGGATTTTGCGGCACGTCTGATAAACGAGGGCAGAAAAAGCTGTGTCGCCAGCTATGCAAAATTTTTCACCCATGCGTCAGAGAGAAGCATAGAATATTTTTACTCATTTGCAAGCTCCGGCTGCATGGGCATCCTGACTCGCTGGTTTGACGAGGGTATGATCACTGATATAGATGAAATAGCCGCTATGGCGGAGGACTTTATACTTTCGGCGGCTACATACTTCGGTACCCCGGCAACTCAGGATGCAGAGGTCGACCAGTTATGACCGGTGAGTTGTTTTTCCTGTTTTGCGGCTGATTTTTCGCTGTAATCCCCTGCCCGCCTTTGCAGCGGCATTGTGCAGGGAGATGGAAAGCGGGTGCAAATCATAACTTATGGCGGGTGAGCGCAGTGTCGGTTTTCGTAATTGGCGCCGGGCAGCGGCAGCTCACCCAGCGAGACACAGTTAAAACAGCAGAGATAGATATAAAAAGCTCAGGCGAAAATCCTATGGTCCGACCTGAGCTTTTTATATTTTATTTTTGTGCATACAACTCCGCAGTAATGATTCTGTAACAACCGCGGCATGCTTTTTCTGCTTCTTCCGCCAGCACAAACGCTTATCGGAAACGTCTTTTTGCCGGCGATTCAAAACAAATGTCATTCAGTGACACAATATCTCATAACGGTTGAAAATCTGACTTTCTTCTGAGCGTACACGCTTCTATGACCTTGTCAAGAGGTGCAAAGGCCACTTTTACAACGGTATCCGACGCGCCGTAATATATCCTCAGTGTTTTCCCTCCGTTGTCGAGGAGCGCACCGCAGGGAAACAGTGTATTTGTCCTGAAGCCCTCTTCGGTTTCGTCGTAGGTTTCGGGCACCATAAGTGGTTCTCGGGTAAGACCTATTACCTTTGACGGGTCGTGAATATCGAGAAGCGCGGCACCGATGCAATAGCGTTTCTGCCATTTTTTCTCCCATCCGTTTTTTCCTCTTGAATCGTCACGGTCGACTGAGTGAAATATTATCAGCCAGCCCGCGTCTGTTTTAAGAGGAGGAGCCCCCGGTCCTATTTTGTCATTGCAGTACGGCACATCCTCTGTAGCCAGCACAAGCCTTGACCTTCCCCAGAACTCAAGATCATCTGACTCAGAAAGCCATATGTCGAACCTGTCCCCTCCTCGCGAGTATACGGGCATCGGGCGTTCAAGCCTGACATACCTTCCGTTTATCTTTTCCGGAAAAAGGACCATGTTTCTGTTATCGGGAAGAGAGAGGCTCTTTATATCAAAATTTTCAAAATCAGAGGTAACTGCAATACCTCCTCTTATACCGTGTCTGGTATCGGCGGCAAAGCACACGACATATTGACCATCAATAAAAGTCACACGCGGGTCATATGCCCTGATTATTTCTCCGTCCGAAAGCTCGAAGCACGGCTTTTCAGCCACCTTCCATTCAAGGCCGTCATCGCTGAAGGCAATGCCGATATCGGTTCCTTCCAGAGTATGTGCGTCGTAATCGCCGTAATCATTTCTGAACATCATTATGTAGTGATCGCTGTCCTTTATAACGCCGGCGTTGAAGGTAAGCGCGGACCGATACGGACAATCATGACGGGTGAGCACCGGTTTTTCTCGCCTCACAATATAATCGGCTGTTTTAAATATACTCTCGTCTATCATAAAAGCTGGTTACCGTGAGCGCCATATAACAAGGCGCTGTCCTTTCGTAATGATGTGTAACTGATTTCCGTTGTTCTGATGTGTTCTACACAGGTCAGAACAGTAAAGAGACAGATGATTGCCCGTTAAAGCCGCATATACGTTCAGACATGATATGCATGCGCACCTATACGCATCAGGAATCGCCGTGCAACACGTACATGTGATTCAGAGGGCCGCTGCCCGCGCCGAGGTCAAGACCTGCCGCTATTGCTCCTGTAAGATAGTCCTTAGCGCGTTGTACAGCCACCTCAAGTGGGCAGCCTGATGCCAGACCGCACGCTATTGCAGATGAAAGCGTACAGCCGGTTCCGTGTGTGTTTCGGTTGTCTATACGTGGAGCGGCGTAACGCACCTCTTTTCCAGAGCCTGCCACAACAAGAAAATCAACCGCACTGTCAGAACTGCCTTCAGAACCACCGTCCGAACTGCTGTGTGCATTTCGGGACATGGCGAAGTGCCCGCCCTTGATAAGTACAGATACGTTTTTTCCGCACCCCGACGATATACTTCTTGCCGCCTTAAGCATATCACTTTCATCCGATATTCCGAAACCGCAGAGCACCTCCGCCTCTGGTATATTGGGCGTTATGACCGTCGCCATCGGAATGAGCTTTGAAACAAGCGCGCTTTTGGCATCCTGAGATATCAGCGAAAACCCGCTCGTGGATACCATCACCGGGTCTAATACTATATTGCGCGCCCCGTAAAATGAAAGTCTTTCTGCAATGACGCCTATTATCTCCGGATTGGATACCATTCCTATCTTGACGGCATCCGGAAATATATCGGTAAAAACACAGTCCAGCTGGCTTTTTACACAATCCGGACTTATGTCCTCTATAGCGGCAACGCCGAGAGTGTTCTGCGCAGTAACTGCCGTTATTACGCTCATTGCGAACATTCCGTGCACGGTAATAGTCTTAATATCAGCTTGAATACCGGCCCCTCCTGAAGAGTCAGACCCGGCTATAGTCAGAACCTTTTTCATATTTCCTCCGAATTGTATTACAGAAATGTCCGGATGTGTTATTTTGAAAACAATGTATCGGAAAGTCTCTTCAGCCTGGAGCATTCACTTTCTATATCATCGCTTGCAAATATTGCCGACACAAGTGCCACTCCGTCTATACCGCTTCCGGCAAGCATGTCCATATTTGAACCGGATATTCCTCCTATGGCGCAGACAGGAATGGAAACCGCTCGGCATATGTCTTTAAGTGTGTCATAACTTACATGTTCGGCATCGAGTTTTGTGGATGTTGTAAAGACGCTTCCCACGCCCAGATAATCAGCTCCGTTTTTTTCGGCAAGCAAAGCCTGCTCGACAGTCTGTGCCGAAACACCTACTATCATTCCGCTGCCTACAGCTCTCCTGACATCTGAAGCGCACATATCGCTCTGCCCTACGTGTATACCGTCTGCCCCGCATTTTACAGCCAGCTCGACATTGTCATTGATGATGAAAGGGACTCCGTATCTTCCGCAAAGCTCCTTAAGCTCCAAAGCTTCCGATAAAAATTCATCATCGCCAAGCTCTTTCTCACGGAGCTGCAGCATCGTGACGCCACCGCGCAGTGCTTTTTCCACGTCGTCGTACAACCGTCTTCCGTGTAGCCAGGCGCGGTCTGTGACTGCGTACAGTCTCATATGTTTTTTATCGCACTTCATACCGGGCACCCCTTTCAAGAGCCTCCGGATCAAGGTTATAAACGGCGTCTATCAGCCGGTTTCTGTAGGTTGAATTTCCCTCTCCGGGGAGAAGTGCCGCAAAAGCCTTTTCGCCGCAAAGGCCCATCGCGCAGACTGCCGCCGCAGTCGCAGTGAGAATTTCATCCGGATTTGCTGTTATATAGGCTGTGCACATAGCGCTGAGCATGCAGCCGGAACCGGTTATTTTAGACATCATAGGATGCCCGTTCCTTATAATGTAAGTCCTGCTGCTGTCAGTAACTATGTCAACAGCTCCGGTTATCGCTATCACAGCCTGTGTCCTTGACGAAAATTTACGTGCAAAATCTATGACAGAGTCGATATTTCCGTCGTTTACCGCGTCGGCCTCGTCCGCATCGACGCCTTTTGTGCTCCCGCTTCCCACAGCAAGAGCTTTTATTTCAGAAATATTTCCCCTTATAACGCTGAATTTTACTTTCTCAAGCAGTTCGGTCGCGGTAGAGGTACGGAGAAGCGAGGCGCCTGCACCGACAGGGTCAAGAAGTACCGGATGAGAAAGAGCATTTGCTCTTTTACCCGCCAGAAACATTGCCGGGATGGTCGAAGAATTGAGCGTCCCTATGTTTATATTGAGTCCTCCGCACACAGTCGTTATGTCCTCCACATCTGCCTTGTCGTCCGACATTATCGGAGAACCTCCGCACGCAAGAAGAATATTGGCGCAATCGTTAACAGTTACGTAATTCGTTATGTTGTGCACCAGGGGATGTTTTTTGTTTACATTTTCAAGCATTTTTCCGAGCATAATCTTACCACTCTTTCTTTTATTTTTTCATTTTGTTTTTTACTGTTCAATATACAGAAGGCGGTCGTCCTGCCACTTTATCAGGCATATTTTTCCGGAATATCCGGAAAAATATGCCTGGCGCCTGCCTTTAAACACTTTTCAGGTATTTCTCTTTCAGATGACTTTTCCTCTTTACCGCCCTTACTTTTCGCTGCAGAATTCAACCTTTTTACCTTCGAGTATCATGTTTGTTGTACGCACTGCGCACATTTTACCGCACATCGAGCATGTGTGCCTGTCCTTCGGAGGCGTGCTTTCAAAATAGGCACGGGCCTTGTCAGGGTCGAGAGAAAGCCTGAACATTTCCTCCCAATCGACAGCGTGTCTTGCTTTTGCCATGCGGTTGTCTATATCCGAGGCTCCCGGAAGCCCTTTGGCTATATCTGCAGCGTGAGCTGCGATCTTTGAAGCAATTATTCCCTCCTTTACATCGTCAAGATCCGGAAGACGCAGGTGCTCAGCCGGCGTGACATAGCAGAGGAAATCGGCTCCGTTTGCAGCGGCTATTGCTCCGCCTATTGCCGAGGTTATGTGATCATATCCGGGGGCAATGTCGGTTACGATCGGTCCGAGAACATAGAACGGAGCGCCGTGGCAAAGCCTTTTTTCAAGCGTCATGTTTGCGGCTATTTCGTTCATCGCCATGTGGCCTGGACCTTCTATCATAACCTGAACATCCCTGTCCCATGCCCTTACTGCGAGATTGCCGAGCTCTATGAGCTCGCATATCTGACCTGCGTCGGTGCTGTCGGCAATGCATCCAGGGCGAAGAGCGTCGCCGAGACTTATGGTGACGTCGTACTCCCTGAGTATGTCAAGGACCTTGTCATAATACTCGTAGAACGGGTTTTCCCTGCCTGTCATCATCATCCAGGCAAAGAGCAGCGAGCCGCCGCGTGAAACTATGTTCATGCTCCTGCCCTCTCGCATGAACGCTTCGACCGTTCTTCTGTTTATTCCGGCATGTATCGTCATAAAGTCCACACCTTCCTCGGCATGCGCCCTTACGACATCGAGAAATTCCTCCGCCGTAATATCAAGAAGGTCCTTATCAAGATAGCCGACCGCATCGTACATCGGGACGGTGCCTATCATTGCCGGGCTCTTTTTTATAAGCTCACGCCTGAAAATGTTTGTCTTGCCGTAATTGCTCAGGTCCATTATGGCTTCGGCGCCGAATTTGACAGCAAGGTCGGCTTTTTTCATTTCCATTTCGTAATTATTGCAATCGCCGGATATTCCGAGATTGACGTTTATTTTGGTCCGGGTACCGCCTCCGACAGCCTCGGGGGAAAGCGAAGTATGATTTATGTTCGCCGGGATAGCTATAGTTCCGTTTGCAACGCCCTCCATCAGCTTATCTGCGGGCATGTTTTCCTTGCGTGAGACGATCTCCATCTGCGGGGTCAATATTCCCTTTTTGGCGGCATCCATCTGTGTCTTGTACTGCATAATATTCCTTTCTTTGCGGACATACCGCAAATGACAAAAGCGGAGGAACCTGGGCTCCTCCGCTTACACACGAATCTTTCGTCTGCTTCCTACGTTGGCATTACCCAATTCAGGTTAAAGGGTCGAAGCTCACAGCTTCCTCTCAGCCTGTTTACAGGCTCCCCCGTGACATTTTTTCTATTATCGATAATATATTATATTTGGCAACAGCGCATTTGTCAAGTCCCTCTGAGGTTGCAAATCAAACCTCAAACGGGATACCGCTGTCATATGATAGTATAATCAGAGCTTTTGAGGACTGCAACAAGATCATTGATATTCCTCACCGCGGCTCCGGTGATTATTCCGCTTGCGCCGACGTCCTCCGTCTGGTGGCAATCGGAACCGGCAATACCGTGCAATCCGTATTTTTCCGCCCACATGGCGGCGATATCGTTTCGCGAGTCATGGCGCGGATTGCCGTTTTTAATCTCTATTCCGAAAAGATATCCGGGATACACAACCGTCATGTTGTTGCGGAACGGGTGAGCCTGATAAAACAGAAAGTCCTTTTCCCGCGCAAGAGCCGAAAACTCCCTCGGTCCCATGGCAAATATGCTGCTGCAGTCCGATGCCGTCTGCTCGTCCATACCGTATACGAGATAATCGTTCTCGTTTCTGTTGAACCTGAGCTCAAAGCCGCAGAGAACTGTAATACCGTATCTCTCACCTGCTGAGCGCGCGAGCTCGTAGCCTTTCATATATTCGCTGAAAAAATCAAGCCCCGCTCTTTCGAAACGCTCCTTGTTGTAGGCGGCAAAATGATTTGTAATTACAATGGCATCGTATCCGGCTTCTGCATACAGCCTGACCGTATCTTCGGCTGAAAGCATTCCGCAGGCGCTTATCTCTGAGGTATGCACGTGAAGGTCTATTTT
Organism: uncultured Clostridia bacterium; assembly: GCA_944392615.1. Classification (GTDB taxonomy): domain Bacteria; phylum Bacillota; class Clostridia; order Oscillospirales; family CAG-272; genus RGIG1993. Next base: position 91,735 of record CALXXF010000001.1, on the reverse strand, counting down.
CATTTTAATCTCCCGTACCGCACTCAAGGCGGCTCAAACACAGACATGAAAAAATCCTGAAATCTGATGTCCTGACATGCTCGAAATATCCTCCGCTGAAATCACCCCGCGCTCATAACTACCTGTGCGCCGACGTCATTTTCACCGCTCTCATCGACGCTATGTGGCAAGCCTTAAAACACGGTCATGCGGAGTAAAAGCGTACAACAATATGATACACCAAATAGAGCGCCATTTCAAGTGAGTATATGACAAATTATTTGCCGAAAATACTTGAAAAAAAGGGTTTGTTTTATTATAATTGTGACATAAAAGTCGTTTTTGATACTAACTGTGCCCCGGAGGAAGAGATGACGGAAAACACCGAATACGGCAGAATAATAAAAGGCATCGGTGGACTTTACACTGTATTGACCAAAAACCGAGCGCTCTCGTGCAGAGCCAGGGGTATATTCCGGCATGAAAACGATTCGCCGCGCGTCGGTGACATTGTGTCGGTGAAAAACGAAGACGGGTCGTATGTAATAGAAAAAATATTGCCCAGAAAAAATCTTTTCATGCGTCCGCCTCTTGCAAATGTGGACTTTCTCTTCTGCGTAATACCCTGCGCCAGTCCTCAGCCCGATATATTCACCCTCGACAAACTGATATCAATATCAGAATCTCTTTCCTGCGAACCTGTGATCGTAGTGACAAAATCAGACCTTGATGCCGAAAATGCAAGCCGCATAATGAGTATATACTCGAAAGCCTTTCAGACATTTCTCACGTCGTCGTGCAATAACACCGGGACAGATGAGCTGCTTGGATTTATAGAAAGAAACTCCAAAAATTCTGTGTTTGCATTTGCCGGTGCCAGCGGGGCGGGAAAATCAACTCTCATGAATAAGCTTTTTCCCTGCCTTTCGATAAGTACACAGTCAGTGTCAAGGAAAATCAGCCGCGGACGTCATACGACGCGGCATGTGGAGCTATTTCCCCTGCGAACGCTTGGAGCCGAGGCAGACGGATTTATAGCGGACACCCCCGGATTTTCGATGCTGGATTTTGAACGATTCGACTTTTACGACGTAGAGCAACTCCCGCTTTTTTTCAGGGAATTTTCAGGATATCTTGGAAAATGCCGCTATAAGGGGTGCACCCACCTTTGCGAGCAGGGCTGCGCAATAGTGGAGGCGGTCGAAAAAAACGAGATACCAAAGAGCCGGCACGAAAGCTTTGTGGCATTGTACAACGTGTTGAAAAACAAAAACAAGTGGGACAAGAAACATTCATACCAGAGCTCAAGGTAAAACCTTTACACCGGAAAGCGAAGGGAGATGAACTAATATATAAAATCAGCATATAATGCAGTGAAGACATTTCCAACAATGTTCAAATACTGAAAAGAGGTCATGCAGTTGAAGATCGTCACCGTAAAGGCGCCGGGCGTGTTCAAGCCCCTTCTGCGCCGTGTGTTTGGCATCGACAAGCCGAAAAAAAGCCGCAAGCAGGCCTGAGTCACCGCGGTATCCGCATCACTGCTGAGCGTACGCACTTGTAAGCCTGACGTGCGTTTTTAAGTATACACACATATGCTGTCTTTTAAAAAACGGCGCACCGTAAACCCATAACCGCCGATGCGGCTTCATCGCGCATCAAAGCATATAAGAACAAAAAAATCACATATTGAGCCGCGATAAAGGACAGTCATACAGGCAAATAAGAATCACAGGTAAACTAAAAAAATCTGAGCTGTTGTAAACGCTCAGATTTTTTGTTTTCGGTTTTCTGCGCTGCCTTTCCTTACAGTATGCGCACGCATAATAGCGCAGCGCTCTCACGGTAAACTTTACAAGCCGGAATGTCCGGAAAGCTCACCCGGATATTTACAATACACAAGATGATCGAAAAGACATAAAATACACAGACAGACGCTCTCTGCTGTGTGAACCAGCCATAAACATCCGGCACAGCGAGGCAACTTCTCTCGAAATCACTTCGCTCATCAGGTGACACTTCCCTCGTCAGGTGACGCCGCAGAATTTTTCAAGCATATCCTCTACGTACAGATAGCGCTTTTTGAAGGCTCCGTTTTTATGCATGCTCAATAGCTCCTCTGCGCTCACCGTGCGTACCTCGCTCACCTCTTCCTTCTGAGGCACTATAAGCGAAATATCGATATTCTGTCTGAATATCCAGACGTCGCATATAGCTTTGGCACCCACAGGATAACGCCTTTTGTACCGCCTGTAAAGTTCTCCTGAAACGGGGTCAAGTGTTATACCAAGCTCCTCCGATACTTCACGCAAAACGGCGGATTTGGAATCCTCGCCCGCCTTGGCGCAGCCGCCTGTACACTCCCAAAGACCGCTGAATGATTTTCCCTTCTGTCTTTTTGAAAGTATTATGCGGTTGTCATCCGAAATTATCCATGCATATACAACAAGATGGTACTCATGTGCGCCGAGGTCATGTCTTCCGCGGTATGCGATCCTTCCGTTTATTGGCATAAAATCCTCGCCGTATACATCCCAAGCCTCACGCACATTATCACCCCCGAAAGATAAAATCGGCATCAACCGTAAAAAGAATCACAACGTAACAGTAAATGAATACTATTCTTACAATCCGAGCATATTTTACCATATCATACATGACTTGTCAATAGTAATATTGCCATCATATATGCGGTACAATGTAGTAATCCGACAAACGGTCATACCGTACTTTCCCTCACCGCGTGTCAAAGCCGTGGAGAATTTCTTACCGTCACCTAATAAAAAAACAAGAGCCGGTACTGCCTTAATACAGTACCGGCTCTTATAATTCAAGCAAAAAATGTTCATTCAGCACACAGAAAAACGGCTCAAATCAGTCTGTGCATGCTCAGGCTCTCCTGATGCGAACAGCTGGGGAGCGTAAGCCCGCCGCAGAAACATACAAAGCGTTCCGAGCGTCATGCGCACGTCTTTTCCTGAATCCGTGTATTCTTGCAACGCACTGCGGAAAAAGAAACGATCGGACGCCAGCGTCAAATATGTCAGAACACCTCGGTCCCTGCCCGGAGTACCTCTTTTTTTACTGAACGCAGAAAATCACATGATGCAGAGAGCTTTTCGCGTTCTTTTTCGGTAAGGTCAAGCTCAATTACCCTCTTGACTCCCTCGCGGGTTATAAGTGCGGGGACCCCTATATATACATCGTGCTCACCGTATTCTCCGTCGAGCATCGCAGATACGGTAAGGATACTCTTTTCATTTCCGAATATTGCCCTCACTATGCGAAGCACCGCCAGTCCTATACCGTAATATGTGGCGCCCTTTGCTTCAATTATTGCCTGGGCAGCCCCTCTCACCTCGTCCTCTATCTCGTAGAGCTCCGACTCGTCAAAGTTGTTGTCAGTCTGAGCGCATATTGACAAAAGACTCTTAGTCGATATATACGCCTGAGACATCGGAACAAACTCGCTGTCTCCGTGCTCCCCTATCACATACGCATGTACGTTTCTTGGGTCAACTCCGAAATAGCTTCCTACAAGATAGCGCAGCCGCGCTGTATCAAGGGTGGTCCCGCTTCCGAGCACCCTTCCTTTCGGGAAGCCGGTTTTTCTCTGAACCATATCTGTCATAAGGTCAACCGGATTTGTTGCAATCACAAAGATACCGTCGAATCCGTTCTTTACGCATTTTTCAGCTATAGACGAAAGTATGGCTGAATTACGCCTCAGAAGCGATATTCTCGATTCACCCGGCTTCTGCGAGACGCCCGCTGTTATGACGACAATGTCTGCGTCAGCGACACTGTTGTAGTCTGAAGCATATATTTTCATATTGCCCCCGGAAAATGCGAGTCCGTGATTCAGATCCATCGCCTCTCCCCTTGCCTTTTTCTCATCCACATCGATTATGGCAAGCTCATCGCATACGTGACTGTACATCAGGACATACGCAAACGACATGCCCACCATTCCGGCTCCTATAAGCACAACCTTCCGCCTGTCTGTATAGTAGTTCATGAACGCTTTCTCCTTTGCCTTTTTTTACAGTTTTCCGCACAAATACTTTTTTATACGGTGAAAGTATCTTTCACTTCGCTTTCGGGGAGTTCAAGAAGTTCAAGGTTTCGCAATATAGTCTTTTTTCCTCGCCAGGCATACGCCCTTCTCATAAACTCGTCGTCATTCATGGCACTTATGATGTCTCTTGTCAGTCTGGCTATCGGTTTTTCAGAAAAAAAGGCTATTTCAGACATGGCAGCGGTTGTGGAGTGCGGACAGACAAGCTGACATATGTCACATCCCCATGCGCATCCGGAGGCTTTGATCATTTCTTTTTCAGATTGTGTAAGCTCGCCTTTTTTCTGAGTGAGCGCCGAAAGGCATTGACCGCCCTTTTGCGGACATGCCTCCGTACACCTGCCGCACCCCTCGCATCTGTATACTGTAAAATCACCTCGTGTAACGATGAACCGGGGCGGAACATCGGTAATAAGCTCTCCGATGAATACAAAAGACGCATATTTATCGTTTATAAGAAGCCCGTTTTCCCCTATGACACCAAGCCCTGCCTTTGCGGCGGCAGTTCTCTCATCTATCGGGGAATTGTCCGCAAAGGCGGCAAAGCGACCATCAGGGAACATTTTCCCAAGCCGCAAAAGCAACTCGGAAAAAAGCCGCGAGAAGAATATATGATAGTCCTCCGAAACGGCGTACAGGGATATATTGATGTCATCGTAAAAGCGTCTTAAATACGGCACCGCAAAAACTATGGCTGTTTGCGGTTCAAAACCAATACGCCGCATCTTTCCTCTGTTTATTACGGTACATTCCGAAAACGGGACAGCGTCCGCATACTCTATTCCAAATTCCGAAAAAAGCTCTGATATTTCATGCAGCATCGGTTTCCTCAATTCAAATGTAAGCAGTTCAGCCTTTGCAAAAAATCCGGCATTTGATGCGCAGGCTGTGTGTTAAAACAGACGCGCCGGCAGGCTTTCAGATTCCTGCCGGCGCTGTTTATACTGCCCCGCCGGAAGGCGGTCTGTCAATATTCGGTCAAATGTGCAGTCAATGTGCGGTCAAATCCTTTTTGTCCTTATTTCCTCAAGTGCGGCATCAGCAAAATCCCCTGCAGTCATTACCGTAGTAGCGCCGTCCTTTCTTGAGCGTACCGAAACAGTACCGTTTTCCACCTCGTTGGCGCCTATGACGAGCATATATGGTATTTTTGTCACCTGCGCCTCTCGGATCTTATAGCCTATCTTTTCATTCCTGTCGTCTACCTCCACTCTCATACCGAGAGAAGAAAGTCTGTCTGCGACGCCGTGCGCATACTCACTCTGAGCGTCGCCGATAGGAAGGATCTTTACCTGCACAGGAGCAAGCCAGAGCGGGAAAGCGCCGGCATATTTTTCAATAAGAAGCGCAAGGGTGCGTTCATAACAGCCTATCGACGTGCGGTGAATAATATACGGGTTCTTTTTTGTCCCGTCCTTGTCGGTGTATTCCATTCCGAATTTTTCAGCAAGCTGCTGGTCTATCTGTATGGTTATGAGCGTGTCTTCCTTTCCGAACACGTTGCGTATCTGTATGTCGAGCTTCGGTCCGTAAAATGCAGCTTCTCCTATACCGACCTTGTAATTTATGCCGAGATCGTCAAGGATGTTTTTCATAACGCTTTGAGCCTCGTTCCACTGCTCCGCAGTTCCTATATACTTATCCCTGTCGTCAGGATCCCACTGTGAAAATCTGTAGCTGACATCCTCATAAAGTCCGAGCGTCTTCAGCATGTATATTGCGAGGTCAAGACAGCCAGCAAATTCAGACTCAAGCTGTTCGGGAGTGCACATGAGGTGCCCTTCGGATATCGTAAACTGGCGGACGCGTATGAGCCCGTGCATCTCACCGGACGCCTCGTTTCTGAACAGAGTAGAGGTTTCATTGTACCTCAGCGGTAAATCGCGATACGAACGTCCTTTATTCAGATATGCCTGATACTGGAAAGGACATGTCATAGGGCGCAGAGCAAAGACCTCCTTGTCCTTTTCAGGATCACCCAGCACAAACATTCCGTCCCGGTAATGATCCCAGTGTCCGGAGAGCTTATAAAGATCGCTTTTTGCCATATAGGGCGTCTTGGTTAGCTGCCATCCTCTTTTCTGCTCTTCGTCCTCGACAAAGCGCTGCAGAGTCTGAATTATCCTTGCCCCCTTCGGCAGAAGTATAGGCAGGCCCTGTCCAATGAGCTCAGACGTAGTGAAAAGCTCAAGCTCGCGTCCCAGTTTGTTGTGATCTCTTTTTTTGGCCTCTTCAAGCATGGTCAGATGCTCCGACAGCATCTCCTTTGACGGAAACGCAACTCCGTATATTCTTTTGAGCATCTTGTTTTCGCTCTTTCCTTCCCAGTAAGCCCCGGTACATTGAGTCAGCTTGAATGCCTTTACGGCGCCGGTGGAAAAGAGATGCGGACCTGCGCAGAGGTCAACGAACTCTCCCTGCCTGTAGAACGAGACCTCTTCATCTTCCGGTATGCGGGAAATAAGAAGGACCTTATAGTCTTCGTTTCTCTCCTTCATGAGCTTCACCGCGTCATCGCGGCTCAGGGTAAATCTCTCTATTTTCAGGTTTTCCTTGACAATCTTGCGCATTTCCACTTCGAGTTTGTCAAGCACATCGGGCGTTACCGAGACATCTGTATCTATGTCGTAGTAGAAACCGCTCTCAACAGCAGGACCTATCGTCAGCTTGGACTCGGGGAAAAGTCTTTTGACCGCCTGAGCGAGTATGTGCGAGGCAGTGTGATTGAAGACGTCTTTTCCTTCTTCGTCGCAAAACGTAAGAGGAGTCAAAGCACAGCCTTCCTCTGCTTTTTTTGTCAGCTCGACTGTTTTTCCATCCATTGAAGCAGCGATCACATCGCGCGTCATAAGCCCCGCTTCTTTGATGGCGTCGTAAACAGAAACGATGTTTTCAGAGGAAACCTCAATGTCATTTACTTTTACCTTCATATAACCAAACTCCTTTTCATAAGACACGGGCAGTCGTGCTCTTGCTAAGTGTATCTGCCGGCAGCAAAAGTTCCGTCACACGCCGTTTGCTGCCGTCGGACATTCTGAAACAAAACACCCCGGACAAAATGTCCGGGGTGTGGAAAAACTTCCGCACGGTTCCACCCGAGCTTTAACTCTTGAATATGTTCCTTAATTGTAAAAAAACAGTGGTACCCGGCGCCTCGCTCCAGTCGGCTTTCTCAGCACCCGCCGCTCTCTGTACAGGCGACATGCGCAGGACGTGTCTGTTTTTCAACGGGCAGCTCACATACCCGTTACTGACTCTTATATCACACTTAAAACGATTTGTCAAGTGATTTTTGCAAAAACTCTCCCCAACATCAAAAGGAAAATATTACTCATACTTTTCAAGAAACTCAACAAACTTGGGAGTCCACCACACCTTGTATCCGAGTCTATTGGGATGTATGGGATCGCTCATATAGGAATTATATTTGGATTCGGAAATAGAATTCATCTCTTCATCGTTCCAGAGGTCTATTATGCCTATGCCCCATTTTTCCTGAAGCTCATACAGCGCGTCAACCATTTTACCGTATGCGACGCTGTCGTATTTTGTTCCGGTATAGAATGACACCGGGCAGTCCCATGTCTCTTTAGCATAACAGATTATATATTCCATGGCGCCTATTATCGTGCGGGTATCAAAATCCTCAAGCTCCATGGACTCGCTGACCTTTCCGAGCGGTTTGCCCTGCGAGGCATCATTTGTAGAAAGCTGACATATAAAATGGTCGGCATCTATCGTCTTGTCAATCTTGAGCATTCTCTGTACATACGAATCCGAGCCGTTGTCTACAAGCGTCGTGCCGGAAACAGCTTCTTTTATACAGGTGCAGTCATAGTCGTCGCGTATATAATCGGCAAATGAGTATCCGCCTGAGGCAGACCCGTATGTCACCGAGGAGCCGAGAAATATAAACGTCTTTCCGTTAATCGGATACGTCTTGTCTTCGGGAGCCTCTGTAGTTTGTGGTTCTTCGGTTGTCTCATCTGGTTTTGTTGACACTTCACTGTCCTCCGGTTCTGTTGAATTTTCGGTACCCTGCGTCCCGGAAGCAGTGCCCGCCGGCGTCGTTGACGAATCCGTATCTGCAGGTTCAGCCGGACCGGCACAGGCGACTACAAGCACAGCTACCAGCACCATCAAAGCAATCAAAATCACCTTTTTCATTTTCTCAATTCCCTTTCTATCAATTCAGCTATGTCCGATACAGTATAATCGGCGGTTTTTTTCACCGCATCTATGGCATTTTGCACAGCGTAGCTTCTGAACGCCTTTATCATCGCAAGATCATTGTTGTTGTCCCCTACAGTACACACGGCGTCCTCGCCAAGCGACTTCAGCTCAAGCAGCTTACGAATACCGGAGGCTTTGTCCACACCCGACGGAACAATATCTATACAAATACCGTTTTGAAATGCCGAAACATATCCTCCGAATACATCGTTGATTACAGCCGTGAGACGCTCTGATGACGGATCGTCCCGGCATACGGTCGAAATCTGCGTAAAGCCCTTTATGTCCGAAAATGAATCTATAGTGATGTAATCTTTATTCTTCCCGGCAAAATCGGAAGAGCATACGAAAACCTCGGAATCAACATAATTTACACACGCGGCGCCGCACCCGTGTGCGAGTATGAGACGGCACACATCGCACGTCACCGACGTATCGCCGGTGTGGCAAAAGAGGATATTGCCTGATGTATCAGCCACGACAGAGCCGTTATTTGCCACAAAAAAGTCGCTTTTGAAATTGTCTCGCCGCATCACAGACAGTACGTTTCCTATACCCCTTCCGGTAACAATACCGAAAATGTTCCCGTGTTCACGCCACATATCTATGGCTTTCCGAACGGAGTCGGATATTCCCGAGCGGTTGAGAGTACCGTCATAGTCACTTGCAATAATCTTCATTATTTTTCAACTCCCGTAGTCTTCATACGACACCTTCAGTATATACCTTTTTTGTCCTTATGTCAATACATAAAGTCTGCAGACGGCAAAACCAATAAAAGATAAGCTCTTTAAGAGGCATTTTTTATGAAGCACCGAGAGTGCTGTCATGTATACGGCAAGCTTATAAAAGTTAAAAAAATGTTGACCTTACATGAAATAAGTGTTATAATCTCGGTGGAAGGTATCGCGTTTTTTCATCAATGCAGTCATAAACGGCGGAGCATGAGCCCGCCGTTACCGGAATGGAGGTTTTTTCATGCCTGAAAAGTTTAAAAACAATTTAACTTATCTTTTTTGCGCCGGTATCGGATTCCTTAATTTCATACTTCTGGCAATTCCATACATTACATATTATCACTCATACTCCAACGGGTCAGGCAAATGGACGACCGAGTCTACAGGGGAATCGGGATACCGTGTGATGGACCTGTGGGGACAGGGGTTCGGCGGAATAATGAGCTCTGTTATACAGATACTTGTACTCGTTGTGGGCATTGCGCTGCTTGCATGGGGGATCATGGGACTCATAAAAGAGCTCGGATATTTTAAGGCGTTCCCGGACAGCATCGGAAAAATAAGAAGCGCTGTACTCGGTGAAATCGGGCTCTTCATTATCGCCGCGTTGAACATACTTCTTCTGATTTTTCTCATTGTTCTTTCGGTATCCAGCCGAACCTATATAACATCTCTTTACAAATCGGGAATAGGACTTTCTGCCGGCGTGTTTGTATCAATAGTCATAACTGTCGGCAGCGTCGTTGCCCTCAAGCTGCTTCAGAAAAACCACCGCACTTCCGGGGATATCGTTTTGACAGTGTATTTGTGTCCAAAATGCGGTAAAAAAGCCAAATCAGGGGATAAGTTCTGCAGTTCATGCGGGGCGGTCATAGTGTCCCAGACCTACGTAAAAGAAGAAAACGTATGCTCAAAGTGCGGTCAAAAGGCTGAGCCGGGTACCCGGTTTTGCAGTGTATGCGGCGGAGAGATAGTAAAAAAGCCTTCAGCAGCAGAACAGGTTGCCCCTGCCGCCTCAGCGTCTTCCGATACCACCTCGAAAACCGATTCCGGTACCGGGGCAGAGACCGAAGCCGACAAACGTACACAGACGCAGGAAAATTCCGACTGATATCCCGCGCACCGCCTGAAGGAGACGCACTAATTGTAGCACCCGCGGCAGCGTCACGCCTTTCTGCCTTTCTATCGACTCTCTGATTTTCTGACAGCTTTTTGATTTTTTTCATTGATATCAAAAATCGAAGGACGCCGGTCCACACATAAGTGCGGACCGGCGTTTTCACATGTAAATTGCTTTCTGTATTACCTTAATAAGGCTACAAGCCTTGCAGAAAGTCCGAGCAAAGGCAAACTCAATTCAGGCATTATCCTCTAAATCGGCGCCCGGAATTATACGAAACGCCGTTGCTCGTCATATTGCATGCAGCTCATTCCTGTGCTTCAGCAGTATCCGCCTTTCCGCCTTCATCCTTCTCTTTTCCGAGATATTCCGGAAGCTTCATTCCGGCGATATCAAACACCTCAGAAAGAGGCGGTACAGACTTCATAAGACCTGATATAAACCCTGCGGTGGCGGTCTTTCCGCCTTCTCCTTCACCGTTGTCCCAAACAGTGACTTTGTCTATCTTGATATTCTTTATCGCGTCTACCTGGATCTTCATCAGAGCCTCGAGTTTGTCGGTTACGAGCAGTCTCACAGCATCGTCAGCAATTCCGCCCGCCGCTTTGACAAGTCTTTCAAAGCCTTCTGCCTGTTTGGTGAGTATTTCCTGTGTACCTCTTGCTTCGGCAGCCATTTTTGCGTATATAGCGTCTGCCTCGCCCTGCGCCCTCAGGCGTATCTGCTCTGCCTCAGCCTGCGCTTCAAGTTCTTTCTTCCTCTTCTGTATTTCAGTATTTACGATAATATCTGCCTCAAGCGTAGCCTGTTGTCTGAGAGAACGCGCAAGCTCTGCCTTTCTTTCTGCCTCGTAGGACTCTTCAAGAGCTTTTGCCTGCTGTGTTTTTTCAGCCGTAAGCTCTATCCTCTTGGCTTCGGATTCTTTCTCGCTGAGCGCAGCGTTACTCATCGCCACGTCCGCCTTGGACTCATTTTCACCGCGTATTGCCTCAGCATCCGCCTTTGCGACCTCTATTCTCTCCGTCATTCGAGCGTTTGCTTCGCCTATGGCACCGTCTCTGTTCTTTTCCGCCACGCTCTTCTTAGCGTCGTTGATCGCCTTAGCGGCGGCTTCTTTACCGAGAGCGGTTATGTATCCGGACTCATCGCTTATGTCAGTGACATTGACGTTTATGAGCCTGAGACCAATTTTTTTCAGCTCTGTCTCCACATTGCGGGAAACAGCTTCGAGAAACTTATCCCTGTCGGTATTTATTTCCTCAATATCCATGGTTGCGATTATGAGTCGAAGCTGTCCGAATATGATGTCGCGCGACAAATTCTGTATCTCGTCAAGATTGAGCTCCAGGAGTCTTTCAGCAGCATTCTGCATAACTGCCGATTCTGTGGATACACCCACTATAAAGCTTGACGGTACGTCAATCCTTATGTTCTGTCTGGAAAGGGCGTTCTTCAGGTCAACAGATATCGAGATCGGTGTGAGATCAAGATACTTATATGACTGAAATACCGGCCATACGAACGTAGCCCCACCGTGTATACATTTTGAGGAGCTCTTTGTTCCATCGGCATTTTTCCCTACATATCCGTACTTGACGAGTATTTTGTCAGACGGGCACTTCTTATATCTTGAAAGAAGTGTAAGCGCCAGAGAAAAGAGCACGAGCACCACGACGCATATAAGCAATATAACGCCTGACCCAAGTTCAAGAGCAATGTCAGCAATGTTCATACCATACCTCCGTTAATTTTTTTGAATTTATAAAATTATTTTTGCTTTTGATAAAATCCGCTTTTGTCAGAATATCACTTCTTTTTAACCACCAGTGTATCAAGACCTGATATTCCGACCACGACGATCTCGGTACCGAATTTCAGGGATTCATCCTCATCTGTGACCGCCTCATATTCGTTATACCTTCCCTGAAAAATGACGTTTACCTTGCCGAATCCCTCGCGCTTCGCCGGCACAGTTAGATAGACGGTCCCGCTTTTTCCGATTGCGTTCCTTACGTCTATATTGCCGCTGGTCTGTAATTTTCCGAGATAGTGGAAAAGTATGGCAACCAGCGCCATCATAATGAATCCGGAAAGCACTGCCACAATTACCGAAATGACCGGGGGAACATCGCTTTTGAGAAGAGTGTATCCCATCCATCCTGATACGGTAAAAAAGGCTACAATGCCCCTGAAGGTAAAAAGATTGAACCCCCCTCCGAATTCGGTGGCATTATCTAAATCATCTCCGTCTATGTCTCCGTCAAGGTCGGTGTCAGCATCTGTATCCATCTCTCCGCCCATTCCTATAAGGGTAAGTATCACTTGTATTACGAGGATGAGGGTGGATGGAATTGCAATGCATACAAAAACCTTTTCAAGCGCCGTCAGGGCAAACCACCATTCGTTCATAACTACTCCGTTTCTCCGACATGATATTATTAACCGCGATACATGGATGCATGTCGGAGCATCCGGCAACCGCCGCGGCTTTTCGTACTCACGCCAAAATAAAACTCGCAGGTAAAGTCACATCATACGCCGAGTGAGGACATCATTATCGACGCTCTTTTTTTGATAACACTCGAAAAATAAACATAGACCATTATTTTGAGAACCCTTCGCAATCTTTCGGCTCCTCCGGCAAACGGCTCCTTATACCCTGCCGTAGCACTTTCAACAGCGCAGGACACCTCTCTGTCAGAGAAACTTGTGGTAAACGAAAGGGCCTTTACAAAATACACATACAGAACATCGTCATCTATCATGTCGTCCTTCTCGTCATCAAGGTAGCCGTTTATATACGAAAGCAGCGTCGTTATATCGCGTATATTCATGACTTCCCTGAGCGTGTTGATGATGACTATTCTGCAGAACTGTTTTCTCGAATACTTTTTTGCCACCGGCGAACTGCAAAAACCGCGCTTTATCCAATTTTGTATGTCATGCGGCTCTGCGCCGGTGAGCTGCGACACCTGGGACAACACAAGGCCGCCGGTAGAGAAAATGCTGTTCAGAATGTATTCTGCATCGCTCTTTTCAAGATCGGCCTCGATAGATGTCCCCGGCAAGTGCGTAAACAGTCTTTCTGACATGTACGTAAACCCTCCTTTCGCTGGTTTTCGAAGGCTATCGAATCCGATGCTTGTGAGCAGATCCAACCCCTTTTCATGTGTTCGATTAATTATACCACACGGTCTTTTGATTGTCAATAACAATCTTTGTACTTTTTCAAGAGTTTACAAGATATTTACAATTATTATAAAATCCCGGTATTCTTATAGTTATTTATGTCTTTGAAATAAAAGCGTGATAAAAAGAGCAGAAAAAAAGTCTCTTCACAGCTAAGAGACTTTTTCTTTTCATTATACGATTCAGTCTTCGGTCGGCGGTAAAATGCCGCCTTTTTTTTTCATTATGTATTTGAGCCGCGTCGCTTCCCCGCCCCTTTTGTGTCTTTCGGATTTGTTTGTCTGAAGCAGTTCCTTCACCGAAAGGTACAATGCGTGGTTTTGTCTTTCAAGTATTTTGGTCACATCCTTATGGACGGTAGACTTAGATATACCGAACACCCCCGCCGCAGAGCGAACGGTAGCGCCGTTCTCTATCATATACCTTGCGATCATTTCACATCTGTCAGAGTCGGTATAAATCATATAAAAGCCCTTCTTCACAAATCTGAATACGGTACAATTATATGAGACTTTGCGCTGATTTAGCATTGTTTTCATCCGAATTATGTGTAATAACCCCAAATTCAGGCTGTAGCAAGCTCGAAAACAAATGGCAAGAGTGGATCGTAGCCTTGGAAAATACAAACACAAGGGCAAAATACTGAAAGTAAAAACACGCCCCGCCTTTAAGCGGAGCGCGCGTATTTTTTCAAAGCCTGAAAGCCTCGGAGCGTTTATTGTAAAGTCAGTATTAGGAAAGCATTCGTATTTAAATGAGCGCCGCCGCAGCGACGCTCATGACACCTCGGTTCACATTGAAAATCGGCTTTCTATGACCTTTCCGGTTCCTGAAGGGGAGTATTTCCAGTAGTCTATATGCTCTTTTTCAGGCGGGATAAAATATGAAAATTTTGAAAACGGAGCTTCGTTTTTACATGAGTCAATTATTACGAGCTTTATCTTCATTCTCTCCGGAATAATATTCTTTATGTATACAGCCACGGACTGCCCGACCCTGATATCAGAACGGTATTCAGCAAGACCGGCAAGATTCGGAGCAAGTTCTATGAATACGCCATATTCTTCTATGCTTCTCACTATTCCCATGACAGTCTCACCAACCTTAAATGCAGCGGCATTTTCCTCCCATGTTCCGAGCAGCTCCTTGTGTGTCACATATATACGCGAATAATCGGGGTCTATGCTTTTAACTACCGCTTTTATCATCATACCCACAAAAAAGCGGTCCTTCGGATGTGATATACGCGATACAGAGATGCAGTCTATAGACAAAAGAGAAGCTATCCCGCATCCTATGTCCACAAATGCGCCGAAATGCTCCAGATGTGTTATTCGTGCCGGGATGATGTCGCCGCTCGAAAGTGTCATGAGATAATTGTTCATACATTCAAGCTGAGCCGCTCTTCTTGAGAGTATGGCATACGGCTGTCCGGACTGGTCTTTCTCTATTGAAAGCACTTTGAAGCACACTGCCTTCCCTACTCTCGATATGACCGCGATATCTTTGATATTTTCGCCGTCCGGAGTGTAAGCCACCTCGTTTTTTCTTATTATTCCCTTCATACAGCAGAGGTCTACGACAAGATTCATTTCTCCGTCGCACAGAACCGCGAGCGCCTCAAGTATTCTGCCCTGCTGCATAGCTCGTTCCAGTGCGGAGGGCGAAGAAAAGAACTCGATATTCTCTACCGACGCTATTAGCTGACCTTCGGGAAGATAACTGTTTTCCGACATATTGCATACCTCTTTCTTTTGTGCCGCGGACAACTGACGTGACACAATACTTTATTCTTTTTACACTAAATTTTATTTGCATATCATAATAAATATTACGAATCCCATGATAATTGTCATAACAGAAACATCATGCGGGGCTGCGATATTTCACAAACATGTGACAGACTTTAACAAGCCCTTGTTTTATGACAGCGTTTTTATTTTATTACTTTGACTTAGCGATAGTTGTCGCATTATGCGAAGCTCTTACACAAATGTTAATTTTTTATTTTTGTCAATGAAGGAAACAAAAGATAAAAAGAGTTAAAACAAGATAAAAAGAGGATTTTGCAAAAAAATTTAATTTTAATTTTTTTTTATTTACAAATGCCTTGACAAAGCAATACTGCAATGCTATAATTTGTTACGCTGACTAAAAGAAAAAGGATCAAAGGAGACACAGGATGGCATCATCTTACATGGCAAATCCGACCAAGGTGGAGCGCGGCTGGTATATAATAGACGCGGCCAATAAGCCTCTCGGAAAGACTGCGGTCCTCGCCGCTACGATACTTAACGGCAAGCACCGCCCCGAATACACACCTCATGTAGATTGCGGTGAGTATGTTATTATCATTAACGCAGAGAAAGCTGTTCTTACCGGGAATAAGCTCGATCAGAAGCACTACTATCATCACTCCGGATATATCGGCGGACTCAAGGACGTAAGCTACAAAAAGCTCATGGCGACGAACCCGGAACTTGCTGTGACGCTTGCAGTAAAAGGAATGCTCCCCAAGAACTCGATAGGTAGCAAGAGCATAACCCGTCTCAAGGTCTACAGAGGAGCCGAACACAACAATGCGGCTCAGAAACCGGTAGTTTACGAAGGCTGAAGAGGAGGTAAGTGACAGTGGCATATACAAGCGCACAGCCCTACTTCTACGGAACGGGCAGAAGAAAGAAATCGGTGGCAAGGGTACGTCTTGTTCCCGGCACCGGAAAGGTCACGATAAACGGAAGAACGATCGACGAATATTTCGGGCTTGAAACCATGAAGCTCATAGTAAACCAGCCCTTCGGCGTGACCAACACCGTTGGAAAATTTGACATTATCTGCACTGTAAAGGGCGGAGGATTTTCAGGACAGGCAGGCGCAATACGCCACGGAGTTGCCAAAGCGCTTCTCCAGAGCGATGCCGACCTGCGCACTGCACTCAAGAAGGCCGGATTCCTCACACGTGACTCGCGTATGAAGGAAAGAAAGAAGTACGGCCTCAAGGCTGCACGTCGCGCACCGCAGTTCTCCAAGAGATAATTGCAGAAAGCACAAGAAAAACACAAAAATACCCGGTTTGCGGACACGCCACACACTTGTGGTATCCGTTCTGCCGGGTATTTTTATTTAAAAAAATGCAGAATAAATGTTGTCACGGCCGCATTTTCACTCAATCACAAATGGCAGTCCCTACAGTTATCGTACTTCCGGGGACGAGAAGAAAAAGCGGCAATCAGATGAATTGATGTAAATTCTGAATCAAAGGTGTGGTCTGAGCGCGTAAACTATTATCAGTATCAGAGCAAGGGCGACCGCCAGTCCTACGACGGTCAGTATTTTCTGTATAACAACAGACACACGACGCTTTTTTGCAAGGGCGTCAGCCTCTTCGTATAACTTTGTATATCTTTCTTTGTACTTTTCAAGTAACTCGCGTGAATCTTTATACTCGCCGAGTTCTTCAAGGAGCTTAAGGCTTTCTTCCACCCTCTCCCTGTTTGACAGCGACGACGAAAGCACCTCAACTGCTCTTTTATATTTTCTTTCATTTTCGATATTATCAGTCATGGCGGCTCCTTTCAATGTTTTATACTTTTATTATTTGTTTATGAGAAATAAACCAAAATAAGCATATCAAAATGCATTAATACAGCCCTGTATAATACATTTCGGATACAGACCTACCTGCCGCGCGGATCGCGGTAGCTCTCTTTCTTCTTTGCTTTGAACAAACGGGCGGGATCGCGTTTTCTTCCCGGAGTCGTGCTCTGTCCGGATGCATATCCGGGATATGTCTTTGCAAACGTCAGTATCACTATGCGCCCGGCGCCTGCCCGCCTGAGCAATGAAGCACACGCGGTGAGAGTCGAGCCTGTCGTAACAACATCGTCATAGAGTATAAAATTTCCTCCGTTTATAATGCTCTCTGTCCCTTTTGCAAGGGAGTACGAATTAAGTGCATTTTTATATCTTTCCTCTGCGCTGAGCTTCTTTTGGACAGCAGTACCGCTGTGTACAAATAATTTTCTCAGTGGCAGATGAAGTTCCGATGCCAGCCGCCTTGCCGCAAGAGCAGACTGATCGACTCCGGTGCCGGCCTTTTTCCTTTTGCTTCTCGGAACATACGACACGATATACCCTTCTGCATTTCCGATTCTGCTGCGGACAAGATATGCAAGCTCATTTACAATAAAATCATAAAGGTACTTGAGATTTCTGTCTTTTGCGCTGAGGACCAGAGAACGTGTCACGCCGTCCGTCTCAGAATACTCCGAAACATGCATTGCATCGGAGCAGTATTTCTTTAATCTTGCGGGCATGCATGAACATTCTGAGTGAGTCTTTCCGCACAAGGGACATTTTCTCTCTTTTTCATTCAAAAACTTTTCAGAACATGAGCCGCACAGT
This sequence comes from uncultured Clostridia bacterium, assembly GCA_944392615.1. GTDB lineage: Bacteria > Bacillota > Clostridia > Oscillospirales > CAG-272 > RGIG1993. Next base: position 73,995 of record CALXXF010000001.1, on the reverse strand, counting down.
GCGTTTCTGCTCAGCACGTCAAGCGGAGCGTCACAGGATATGCAGGACGGAGGAAAAATAAGATTAAGAAGAATATCAAAAGCAAACATGACGCCCCTTCCTTGCGACAAATGTTACCAGATGGCACAGACTTGTTTTCTTATGTTTTCTTATGTTTTCTGAAGAGATGACCCTGTCTGCCGGCAGTCTTTGTCTGTTGCTGAGAAAGCATTTACCGGCAATCAGCACTCAAAGGACAGCATGTCGCACAAACCCGTATATCGCTTTATGAGTCTGTTGTTTTCCACCATTACCCGGACGACAGAGGAATCACCGACGAGCACGACAAGCCTCTGCGCTCTTGTTATGGCAGTATAAAGCAGATTTCTTGTAAGCAGTCTCGGAGCGCACCAGTAGACCGGTATAACCACTATCGGATATTCACTTCCCTGGCTTTTATGTATCGTTATAGCATATGCGTGCTCAAGCTCGTCAAGCTGTGAAAAATCATAACTGCATAGTCTGTCGTCAAAGTTTATACTGACTGCCTCATTCTTAAAATCAATCTGCTTTATTATACCTATGTCTCCGTTGAAAATTCCGCTTCCCGTTTCTCCGAAGCGTTCCCACTCTATTTCGTAATCGTTTTTTATCTGCATGACCTTGTCGCCTTCTCTGAACACGATACCCCTGAACACCTTCTCGCGCTTGCTTTTATCCGGCGGATTCAGTGCCTGCTGAAGAGCAGGATTTAGAGCGTCTGTTCCTGCACTCCCTTTATGCGACGGGGTTATGACCTGTATTGCCGACATGGGGTCGGCATTATAGGTTGACGGCAGTCTTTTTTTACATAAATCAACGACTGTCTGAACTATATCGGCAGGGTCGGGACGGGAGAGGAAGAAGAAGTCGCCTTTTTTATCGGTGAGAACCGGAAGCTCTCCGTTGTTAACTGCATGAGCATTGGTGACAATCCGGCTTTGCCTTGCCTGACGGAATATCTCGTTGAGACGAATGACCTCAAATCTCTCGCTCTTTATAAGGTCACAGAGAACGGTTCCGGCTCCGACAGAGGGGAGCTGATCTGCATCACCTATAAGCACGATGTGCCCTCCCGGTCTTATTGCCTTGAGAAGAGCCGCCATGAGCATAGTGTCTACCATGGATGCCTCGTCAACTATGACAACGTTTTCTTCCAGAAGGTTGTTTTCGTTTCTTCTGAACCGGGTACGTTCTCCGCTTATATATTCTGTATCAAGAAGCCTGTGTATGGTTTTTGCCTCATAGGACGTTGCCTCAGACATTCTTTTTGCCGCCCTGCCGGTAGGAGCCGCCAGCGCAACCTTGAATCCCATTTTTTCATATATGTCTATCACTGCCCGTATTACTGTCGTCTTTCCAGTACCGGGGCCTCCGGTAAGGATCATCACCCCGCTGTTTACAGCGGCACATATTGCCTTGCGCTGACGTCCGGCATAAACCATCCCGTATGCGCGCTCTGTTTGTGCTATCATATAATCAAGGTCGTCAGATGATGTTCTTTCACAAACTCTGTCCAAAAGCATGAGCTTGTCGGCAATATATTTTTCAGCAGCGTAGTATTCCGAAAGATATATGCACTCCCTTCCCGAACGCTCTATGCTGACAACCTCTTTGCGCTCATGCAGGGATGCCAAGGCACGACGGGTTTTCTCATCGCTTACTCCGAGCATTTCAGAACATGCGGCAACAAGTTTTTCACCGGGTATGAAGATATGCCCGTTGTTTTGAGCATTGTACAAAAGGGCGTACTTTATGCCGGATTCTATGCGAAATTCCGAATCCTTTGCATATCCTATAGATTCGGCAAGTCGGTCGGCGCTTACAAATCCTATCCCCGATATGTTTTCACAAAGAATATACGGATTATTCTTTATCATATCGACCGAGGCTGTCCCCCATTTGTTATATACTTTCATTGCCGTAGCCGGTCCGAAATGTCCCTTTGCAAACATCATTACAGCTCTGATTCCGGATTGATCCTTAAAGGAATCGGATATCTCCTGCGCCTTGGAGCTGTTAATTCCTTTGATATCCGAAAGCCATTCCGGATGATTTTCCAGCACGTCAAAGGAATCGTCCCCGAATTTATCTACGATCCTCCGGGCGGTCACCGCGCCCACGCCTTTTATAGCTCCTGAGGAGAGATATTTAACCATTGCCTCCCGTGTCGCAGGAAGCTGCTTTTCATAAGTCTCAACCTTGAACTGCTTTCCGTATGAGCTGTGAGTCTCCCATTTTCCCGCTGCCTTAATACTTTCTCCCGCATTTACGGATGGCATGATCCCGACTATGGTTATAAGCTCGCTTCCGGTGTCGAGCTCACATACGGAATATCCGTTGGTTTCATTTGAATATATGACATTTTCAACAACGCCCTCAACATATTCTGCGCCGCTGAGGTCACTGACCGTTCTTTCCAAAAGCACCCCCCTTTCCTTAAATCTGCCGTACAGCCTGTTTTTTCCCCGCTTATAATAAAGCTCTGATTATGGACCCGAATCATACGGCGTTAAAAAATCATCCGCGGTTACCACATGCCGGATATACTGGGGCTGTCCGAATACCTCTCCCGCCTGTTTCACATACCTGCATATATACTTCAGATAGAGGCAAAGGAGAAATGCAGCTTTAAAATATCCAATTGATTAAAACATTAAAAGAAAACGTCAAACGCTAAAGTACCGGACATATACTCTCGTTTTAACCCGTCTTCATTGGCCATCTCCATTGCACGACGCACCTGCACGACATACCTGCCCGACGTACTTGCACGACGTACTTGCGCAGGTTCAGACAGGCAAACCGAGATTTTTCTTTATTTCTGGTATCAGGTCAAGCTGTTCCCACGGGCTTCCAAGGTCCTGTCTTCCTATCTGACCATAGGCGGCATGAGCTGCATACATCGGACGGCGAAGCTGAAATCTTTCTATTATTGCCGCAGGCCTCAAATCCAGAGATTTCACTACAGCCTCGGCAAGCTGTTCGTTAGAGTATTCAGATGTTCCGAAGGTCTCTATCATAACAGAAACCGGTCTTGCGACACCTATCGCATAGGCAATCTGTACCTCACATCTTTTTGCAAGCGACGCGGCGACTATGTTTTTGGCAATATATCTGGCTGCGTAGGCGCCGGAGCGATCGACTTTGGTCGGATCCTTTCCGGAGAAAGCCCCTCCGCCGTGACGTGCCGCCCCTCCATACGTATCAACAATAATTTTTCGCCCCGTAAGGCCGGAATCTCCCTGCGGACCGCCCACAACAAATCTTCCGGTGGGATTTATGTAATATTTCGTCTGATCGTCAATAAGCCTTTGGGGAATAACTGCCTTAGCCACGAGCTCCACCATGTCGTGTTCTATTCTCTCGTGTTCTACTTCAGGATCGTGCTGTGTCGATATGACAACAGTATCAACTCTGACAGGCTCATCTTTGTCATATTCTACCGTCACCTGTGTTTTACCGTCTGGTCTCAGGTACTCAAGCACCTTGTTTTTCCTCAGCTCAGCAAGCCTTTTTGCCATCTTATGGGCAAGAGATATGGGCAGCGGCATATATTCCTGCGTCTCATCGCACGCATACCCGAACATCATGCCCTGGTCCCCTGCTCCGGTGTCATATGACTTGTCCTCTCCCTTTTTTGATTCAAGTGATCTGTCAACGCCCAGTGCTATATCTGGCGACTGCTTGTGTATGGACGATATGACGGCGCAGGTATCGCAATCAAATCCGTACTTTGCACGGTCATATCCTATGTTCCTTAGACATTCGCGCACTATACTTTCCATATCCACCCATGCGGTAGTAGTGATCTCGCCGAAAATATTTATCACCCCGGTTGTAGCAGTTGTTTCGCATGCTACTCTGGCGTTTTTATCCTCGGCGATAATTGCGTCAAGTATAGAATCTGATATAATATCGCATATTTTGTCGGGATGTCCCTCTGTAACAGATTCCGATGTAAATAATTTTTTCATAATATCTCCCTTCCGCGCAGCGGCTTTATCAAATGTAATTTGCACAAACAATATTCTCTGCATAACGTATGACAGTAAGACATATAGACCTTTATCGTATATTGACCGCCATACGCAGCTGCGGATATATGTACGACGTGAGAGCACAACCGGAATGTGCGAAAAAAGCGCGGATAACCGCCAAACACCGTACCAGGGCACCTTTAAGACAACTAAGTGAGACAATTCGCTCAAGATAAAGGTGCATCAATTTTCACTTCTCAGCTGTCCTGATTTTTCTGCTTCGTCAGAATCATAGCATGCTCTTCCGTAGCCTTGCACCCTGTCAGAAATCAATTATAAACTTTTAACGAGCAGCAAAGTAAAATAGAAAAGCGCCCGTGCTTCCACAGACGCTTCAAGAGAAATATCACAAACTCTCATCTCCATGGAATTGGCACCTTGCAGTATCAGAAAATCGTTCAAGCAGGTTGCCGTGACTTCACAGGGCCTGTCCCTCCGTCACTCTTGATAAGATAGATATTAAATTCCGACTACACATTCAATTATACATATTCAATAGAGAATTGTCAACACATATAGACAAAATCAATGCCATTACCCTGAAATTACTTAAAAAAACTGAGATCGCCGTGCATTACAAAGACAAATATCAACATGCTTGCAATTATTATTATAATGGCTCCTATCGATGTAAGTACGGTATATTTAACATTTGCCGGGGATTTAACTGCGGATTCCTGTGAATCAGATGCTGCGCGTGTCATATTGTCGTTTGTACGGCTTATAATGCCGGCACGTTTGAGTACCGTGGAAACAGGCTTATACAGAATAAATGTCAGAGCCGCGTTTACAACGCTTTTTATGAGATTGAACGGGAACAAAAACGTGGGTATCAAACCAGCCACCTCAGAGGCAGTCATTCCCGAATAGAAGGGCGTAACAATGAGATTTGCTATCATCATTACCGCCGTAGTGGCAAAAACAGAAGAGACAAGCGCGATATAGGAGCCCGCCTTTGTGCGTCTGTATTTGTATATAAGAGCGGCGATACCGGCAAACACAGCCGAAGATATAAAGTTCATCAAAAAGCCGTACCATCCGGTGGAGCTGATAAATATCATCTCAATGAAGGATACGACAAGCGACATGACTACGCCTGAAACAGGTCCGAAGATCATGGCGCTTACGGTTATAAAGGCGTCCTTTATGTCAAAGGAAAGAAACTGGACTCTGAAATCAACTAAGTATACAGAAAGATATGATATAGCAGAAAGCAGTGAAAGCACAACGAGCTTTTTGGTTCGCTCATATTGCTTTCTGCCTGTTTTTGAAGAGGATTCACAAACCTTATTTTCGCTTTTTTTTGAAGCTGTTCTGAACATGCTGATCTCCTTTTATCATTTCCGCATTCAGTATTCTTGGGCGAATCGGACAAATATAATAAAAAAAGATAAAAACACCCCCGACGGAAAAGCCGCAAGGCATCCGCGGAGGCAAGCAGGCAGGACGCTTCTGCAAGCAGAAGCAATGTGCCCCTTTATCTTTTATCATCCGGACTTTACCGTCGGCACAGGAATCTCACCTGTTCGGCGCCATAAGGCGTTCGCGGGCTTTCGCATGTCCGGATACGGAAAAGCGAATCACCGCCGGTGTGGAATTTCACCAACCCCCAAAGATACATAAAATATTTATTTGTTAACAGTAAAGACAAAACCGCACTGTCCCCGATGGAACTGCAGCAGGTACTTTTCCAAAGAAAAATGCACGCAAATCGCAGGCGACAGCAGCGGAGAAGTTGTGAAACAGCTCACGCCATATCAGTACATATCAGTCATGACACAGGCGGCAAAAGCGTACACTTCCGTACACAGTGACATGAATCCTGCAATAACACCAATCAATTCAGTCAAAAATCTGCCATGAACATTATATGACCAGAGGAGGAAAAAAGTTACTGAATGAGGCGAGCCTGAAACGAAGCGTCAGGCGGTCGACGGCTATGCGCCGACCGCCTGAACAAGTATGCAATGAATCAACGACCACACGTCAACAGTATACTGCGGCGTGCTGTCGGAGAATCAGGACCCTGATCCTGATCAGCCCTTTATGTCGATAACGACACCGGAGCCGACTGTTCTGCCGCCCTCACGGATAGCAAAACGAAGACCCTTCTCAACGGCGATAGGAGTGATGAGCTGAACGTCCATATCTACGTTGTCGCCGGGACGGCACATTTCGGTGCCCTCAGGAAGAGTGATTACGCCGGTAACGTCGGTCGTTCTGAAGTAGAACTGAGGTCTGTATCCGGAGAAGAAGGGATTGTGACGTCCGCCTTCCTTCTCAGTAAGAACGTAAACCTGACCGATGAAATGGGTGTGAGGATTGATTGAACCGGGAGCGCAGAGAACCTGTCCGCGTTCAATTTCATTCTTGGCTATACCGCGGAGAAGCACTCCTATGTTATCGCCTGCCTCAGCCTGGTCGAGGAGCTTGTGGAACATTTCAACACCGGTAATCGTGGTTTTCTTTCTCTCCTCGGTAAGACCGATGATCTCAACCACATCAGAAACCTTGACAGTTCCTCTCTCAACTCTACCTGTAGCAACTGTTCCGCGTCCGGAGATGGAGAACACGTCCTCAACAGGCATAAGGAAAGGAAGGTTGTCAGCACGTGCGGGAGTGGGAATGAATTCATCGACAGCATTCATAAGCTCCCAAATAGGTGCATAAACGGGATCGGAAGGATCGGTCGAGGGGCTCTCAAGGGCCTCACGAGCGGAGCCGCGGATGATCGGAATATCATCGCCGGGGAACTCGTAGGAAGAGAGAAGCTCACGTACTTCCATCTCAACGAGCTCGATGAGCTCATCGTCGTCAACAAGGTCTGTCTTGTTGAGGAATACAACTATAGCGGGAACGCCGACCTGACGCGCAAGAAGAACGTGCTCGCGGGTCTGCTGAAGGGGACCGTCGGTAGCAGCAACAACGAGGATAGCGCCGTCCATCTGAGCAGCACCGGTGATCATGTTCTTTACGTAGTCAGCATGTCCGGGGCAGTCGACGTGAGCGTAGTGACGCTTCTCTGTTTCATACTCAACGTGACGGGTGTTGATTGTGATACCTCTTGCCTTCTCCTCGGGAGCGTTGTCGATCTGATCATATGCCATGAACTGAATCTGTCCGTTCTTAAGGGAGAGAGTCTTTGTGATAGCTGCGGTAAGAGTGGTCTTGCCGTGGTCAACGTGACCAATGGTACCAATGTTAACGTGGGGTTTTGTTCTTTCAAACTTAGCCTTTGCCATTTTTGGTTCCTCCGTAAATATTTATATTTTTTTACTTTAGCGATTGTAATATGCGATCCGCGTCAGTCGTTCTTCTGCGCGCCTGCTCTTCCGCCTGCGCTCATGATTGCTTCCTGAATCGACTTCGGTACCGGAGCAAAGTGACTGGGTTCCATGGAATACTGTCCTCTGCCCTGCGTTCTTGAACGCAGATCGGTAGCATACCCGAACATTGAAGCAAGCGGCACCATAGCGGTGACCTGCTGCGTGCCTCCTACCTGCTCCATACTCTGTATCTGAGCGCGGCGAGAGTTGAGGTCTCCGATGACGTCTCCCAGATACTGATCGGGTGCAAGGACAACGACCTTCATTATAGGCTCGGTGAGTATAGGCTTTGCCTTCTTCATTGCATCCTTGAATGCCATAGAGCCGGCGATCTTGAATGCCATTTCAGAAGAGTCAACCTCATGGTAAGAACCATCGTAAAGTGTGACCTTGACGTCGACGACGTTATATCCGGCGAGTATTCCGTTCTGCATAGCGCCCTGAATACCTGCGTCAACAGCGGGGATATATTCCTTTGGAATTGCTCCGCCGACTACCTTGTTGATAAATTCATATCCCTTACCGGGCTCATTGGGTTCGATAGTGATCTTGACGTGACCGTACTGACCCTTACCGCCAGACTGACGTGCATACTTCATGTCTGAGTCTGCAGAGGCAGTAATCGTCTCCTTATAGGAAACCTGCGGCTTTCCGACGTTTGCTTCTACCTTGAATTCCCTCAGAAGTCTGTCAACTATTATCTCAAGATGAAGCTCGCCCATTCCGGCGATAATTGTCTGACCGGTTTCCTCGTCGGTATAGGTTCTGAATGTGGGATCCTCTTCCGCAAGCTTTGAAAGAGCGATGCCCATCTTTTCCTGACCGGCCTTGGTCTTCGGTTCTATTGCGACCTTTATGACAGGCTCCGGGAACTCCATCGATTCAAGTATCACAGGCTCGCTCTCAAGGCAAAGCGTGTCTCCGGTAGTCGTGTTCTTAAGACCGACAACAGCTGCAATGTCCCCGGAGTAGCAGGCATCTATATCCTTTCTTTCATTCGCATGCATCTGAAGGATACGTCCGAAGCGCTCTCTGACACCTTTTGTAGAGTTGTAAACCGTAGTTCCGGTGGGTATGTGACCGGAATAAACCCTGAAGAAGCAGAGCTTTCCGACATAAGGGTCTGTCATTATCTTGAAAGCAAGGGCAGAAAAAGGACCGTTGTCATCGGGATGACGTACGACCTCCTCTCCCGTATCGGGATTGACTCCCTTAATGGACGGGATATCGGTAGGCGCCGGCATATAGTCAACTATTGCGTCAAGCAGCTTCTGGACACCCTTGTTTCTGTATGAAGTACCGCAGACGACCGGAACTATCTTGTTGTCAATGGTAGCCTTGCGCAGAGCGCTCTTGAGCTCAGGAATTGTGATTTCCTCTCCGCCGCAGTACTTTTCGAACAGATCGTCGTCAGTTTCTGCAACAGCCTCGACAAGAGCAGTGCGGTACGTTTCGGCTTTCTCACGCATGTCCTCCGGAATCGACTCGGTTCTCATGTCCTTTCCAAGGTCATCATAGTAAACATCAGCTTCCATATTGATGAGGTCTATGATTCCTCTGAAGGTGTCTTCAGCACCTATCGGAAGCTGTATCGGTACAGCATTTGCCTTCAGGCGCTCCCTCATCATTTCCACGACGCGGTAAAAATTGGCGCCGTTGATATCCATTTTGTTTACATATGCCATTCTCGGAACCCTGTACTTGTCCGCCTGATGCCATACCGTCTCTGACTGAGGCTCAACGCCTCCCTTGGCGCAGAGAACAGTAACCGAACCGTCAAGGACTCTGAGTGAGCGCTCGACCTCAACCGTAAAGTCAACGTGTCCGGGAGTATCGATTATATTTATTCTGTTGCCGCGCCAGAAGCAGGTGGTTGCAGCAGAAGTTATCGTTATGCCCCTTTCCTGTTCCTGTTCCATCCAGTCCATAACAGCGCCGCCCTCATGGACTTCACCCAGCTTGTGAACCTTTCCTGTATAGAAAAGGATTCTCTCGGTGGTTGTAGTCTTTCCGGCATCTATGTGCGCCATTATTCCTATATTTCTTGTATTCTCAAGTGAATATTCTCTCGGCATTTAGGTAATATCTCCTTGTCATGCCCGTCAAAAAGCGCATGAGCGCCATGCAGACATTAATATCTGTAATGTGCAAACGCCTTGTTGGCCTCAGCCATCTTGTGCGTTTCTTCCTTCTTCTTATAGGCGCCGCCCATGTTGTTGCAGGCGTCCATTATCTCCCCTGCGAGACGCTCAGCCATCGTTCTCTCGCTGCGGGTCCTTGAGTAATTTCTTATCCAACGCAAAGCAAGTGTCTGCTTGCGCTCAGGTCTGACCTCCATAGGCACCTGATAGGTCGCGCCGCCTACACGGCGACCCTTGACCTCGACCATGGGCGTCACATTTTCAAGAGCCTGTGTGAAAGCTTCAAGAGCGTCCTTGCCGGTCTTCTGCTCCACAATCTTGAATGCGTCGTACACGATCTTCTGAGAAACTCCTTTTTTACCGTCGTACATAATGTTGTTTATGAGCTTTGTTACGAGCTTGGAATTATATACGGGATCCGGGAGAACTTCTCTTTTGGATATATTTCCTCTTCTCGGCACTGTACTTCCCTCCTTCATAATATAATGAATTCACAGGTACTCGAAAGACATCTTCCGTAAATGCACACCATCCGAAGAGGATCTGACAAGTCAAAAACAATATCAAATCGCCAGGCTGTGTGCTATTTTTAGATTATTCTTAAGTTACCTCTGCACCCTTCACGGATGCTGTAATCACTGCTTCGATCTCTTTGCTCCGTATTTGGAACGTCCCTGCTTGCGGTTAGCAACGCCCTGTGCGTCGAGCTTGCCGCGGATTATGTGATAACGGACACCAGGCAGGTCACGGACCCTTCCGCCTCTGATGAGGACGACCGAGTGTTCCTGAAGGTTATGTCCGATACCGGGAATATAGACCGTTGCTTCAAGACCGTTCGTGAGCTTAACCCTTGCTATCTTACGAAGAGCTGAGTTAGGCTTCTTGGGGCTTGTGGTGGAAACCTTTGTGCAAACACCTCTTCTCTGAGGCGAGCTCTGGTCTGTCGTTTCCTTGGTAAGAGAGTTAAAACCCTTCTGCAGAACAGGAGTTTTCGATTTGAAAACCTTGTCCTGTCTGCCATACTTAACAAGCTGGTTAAATGTTGGCAATATAGCACCTCCTGACTTTTTGATATTATTTCTGACCTGAATATTTGCTGTCCTTTCGCGCGCAGCGTAAAAGAACAAATCCAATGCACATGGCGTATGTCGGCTGAAGACGTACTCCCACGCATTAGCTGATATATTATACACTAACCCTGCCTGAATTGTCAAGCGTGAAACGTGGCAGAGGATATTTTCTACTTTTTGCACAATTATTTCATTATATAAAGCGAGTTTTTGCCATTTTAAAGCCTATTATACCGCAGAATCTCAGTTTTTTCCTGCATGTGGTTTTTTACTTGTTTATCACAAATAAAAGCGGACCGCCTTTGCAGCGGTCCGCTCCACATATTCATTAAAAAACAAACGAACAACGTTAAACGACATTCATCGGATACCAGTCAATCGATCCGAAAAGCTCAAAAATACGGGAAGTTAATACATTTGTCAAAACCGGATAAACCGGTCAGGACGGTTATTTTATTACGACGGAGCTCCGCCGTACATCAGGTTATACCATGTTGTATACTGCATTCTCAACGATGTGGTATAAACCTGACTGGAAGCACTCTGTACCGAAAGATTCTTGTTCAGCTCCTCCTGAAGGACAATCAGATACTCGCTGAAGGTATTAAGCTTTTCTCCGGTAGTAGGGCTTGAGTATGTCGGAAATTCAGCTATCCATACCCATATCTCGTCATACAGCATTTCAAGCTCCGGTATGACAACTGCGGTGGGCTGATACAAAAGGAGATTGCTGTAGTCAGAAGCTACATACTCGGTGCTGAGTGTGAATTTATTGTACGGAGATACAACAGCATCATTGTTTGTTGCCTTGGCAACTGCCCATGATTCAGCTGAGAGAATCAGCTCTTCCTCGCTCATTTCGCTGTTCTGCATGAGCAGGAACATATTTCCGGTAGCCTCAAGGTCCATTTCATACGTGTCGTTTGTTTTAACGACATACCCGGTCTCCTCGTCGATCATGTAGTTCATGTTCTCCACGCCGTAGCCAAATATATTTCTGAACTCGGCGTTGGTGTTGAGACAGGTGAGAATCTGCATGCAGCGATCGGCATATTCACTGGCGTAGTTGCTTATTGCATAGATGCCCTTGTATATATCTTCGTTTTCAACGAGAGACGGTGTATTGAGCAACACATAGTAGTCATCAGCATACTGTTCAAGGGTGGAGGCGTTGCCGTAGACGAACGCCGCGCCGAACTCAGTATCAAAGTCCACCTTGTCGGTCACGATCGGCATAATGCCGCCGGCAACGTTTATATCGGAGACAAACCTCATTGTCTGCTGTACGCTCGGTATCGCAAATATATTCATCGGTGTGTACATACCTGACGAAACAAGGGAATCAGGAGAAACGGCCTGTGCGACGACCGACTTTTTGCCGGTAAGGCTGACAAGGTTCATGCTCGGAACATTGTAAAGCGGCACGGTATTTTCCCGCTTTCCGCTTCCGCAGTCTGCAGCGAGGTCTTCAAGAAAATCGTGTACCGAGAACATGTCGGTAATCGTAGAAGGATCGTAGTTATACTCGGCAAAGAGTTCCTTGTTTATAAGCATATACTCTGCATCGCCGTAGTAGCGGTTACTCGGTATGCCGTAAAGTGCAGAAGAGGAATCGACGGGATTTTCCCTGCAGAAATCGAGAACCTTTGAAGGTATGTACTGGTTGAGGAGGAAGCCGTTGGAGCTGGAAGAAAGCTCAGAAGATATATCAAGTGCCACGCCGCCCATCTCTACGAGCGTTCCATCGGTATCAGTGAAATTGAAATACTCCTGGGTGTAGTAGTCAAAGCTTTCATAGCCTTCCGGAATAAGAAATATATCGAACTGATTCTTCACCGCCTGCGGATAAACGGTGAGAGGTCTTCCGTACTCGTTGTACTCGGTGACCTCCACATCATCTGAATCGTCGAGATCTACTCCGACATCTCCGCGCTCATTGGCAGCGATGACTTCCTTGAGGACGTCCTCGTACTCACTTTCCTTGTAGAGCTTGAGCACGACATGAGTTTTGTAAAGAGACTCGGTTATATCATTGAGACTGTCCTCGACCGCCTTTATGGCCTCCTGGGTCGTGGAGTCTCCGGTTATCGAATAGATCGTTATTGTTCTCGGCTTGATCGTGCCCTCAGAAGCGACATTTCCGCCTCCTCCGCAGGCTGTGAATACGAGCACAAGTGTCAGAAGCGATATTATCACCGCAACAGCCGACATCTTATGTTTCATACGGTTTTTCCTCCTAACAGAAAGCGCCTGTCCGCTCGGCGAATCTTTCACGGCGTGAAGCCGCAGGCGCAGAGCAGGCGCAGATATAACAACAGTATTTTATATTAATTTGCCGTATATGTCAAGACGCAAATTTCGGGAATGGGGGTCGCGCGTGCGCGGGAGTGCGAAGGAAGAAACCGCAAAAGCGACAACGTTGCTTGCATGTTGACCAAAGTGATGCGTAAAATTCGTGTAATTTGACATTATTTTCAGCATTAAACCCAAATTTTCAACGAATTTATTGTCTATCTCGCTAAATTTATTCATCCGAAGTAATTATGTGTAATTCTGATCCGTTTTTTTGCCGGCATCAGGAGTCGAGATAGTCCTTGAGCCGCTTTGAGCGGCTGGGATGACGCAACTTACGGAGCGCCTTGGCTTCAATCTGGCGTATACGTTCACGTGTTATGTTGAATATCTTGCCGACGTCCTCAAGCGTTCTCATTCTTCCGTCCTTCAGCCCGAATCTCAGCTTAAGCACCTGCTCTTCTCTCGGAGTTAGAGTTTTCAGCACTTCAAGGAGCTGTTCGCGCAGCATGGTCTGTGACACGCTGTCCGAAGGAGAAGGCGAATCGGCGTCCTCTATAAAATCTCCGAGATGTGTATCCTCTTCCTCGCCTATCGGCATTTCAAGAGAAACCGGGTCAAGGGCTATCTTCATATACTCCCTGACCTTTTCGGGGGTTATGTTCATTTCTTTGGCAATTTCGTCAACAGAGGGCTCGTGACCGAGGTCCTGCAAGAGCTTTCTTGAAACTCTTGACACCTTATGTATTGTCTCGACCATATGCACAGGGATCCTTATAGTCCTTGCCTGATCTGCGATTGCCCTCGTTATCGCCTGGCGTATCCACCATGTGGCGTACGTCGAAAACTTAAAGTTTTTCCTGTAGTCGAATTTTTCAACCGCCTTCAGAAGACCGAGATTGCCTTCCTGAATAAGGTCGAGAAAAGAAAGGCCCTTTCCTGAATGCCTTTTTGCAATACTTACAACAAGCCTGAGGTTGGCTTCAACCAGCCTCTGCTTTGCGATATGACCCTTTGCAAACATCCTGAGAGCGCTTTTTCTGACAGTCTCTTCATCAAAATCCGAGAAGGTTATGGTTATCTCAAAATCAGTTTCTTCCTCGTCAGAAACCTGCTCGTCTTCGGACAATGCAAGACACGAGTCATCCGTGTCATACGCTGTACCGGACTCATCTGCATTTTCCTTATTCCCGTGTCCGGAGTCCACATAGTCATACTCGTCGCTATTCCCGTTTTCAGTATCATGCTCATACGCGGAATACTCGTCTTCATCTTCAAATCCGTCGCCGAACTCGGCGGCAATATCCTCGTCATCGAGATCGAACATCTTGTCCTTTTTCTCGTACTTTTCCGCGTTCTTGAATTTACTGCTGTCATTCCATATAAGGCATATTCTCTCTATGTCGGCAATCATTGAAGGCACGTCCTGGGTATCTGACGAAATTCCTTCGAAAATTTCGGAGAGCTTCGGGACGGCATCCTTCATCCATGCGCCGATATTGCGGTAAAGCGCCCTGTGATTTTCGTATATCGTTTTAGCGCCCTTGACTGTGGAAAAGAGCAGCTCAATGAAGCCAGGTATTTTATCCTCGGTTATCTCGTCACTTGACGCATATCTTTTCTTTTTGTCCTTGATGTCAGTAAAGCTGCTCTTCTCCTCGGCAAGCGATATGGCAGCGGCACGAAGAGCAAGATAGTCTGTTTCTGACATCTCCCTTATTTTCTTTACAAGCTCGTCGGACATTATTACAAGCGGGGCGTTTATGCCCTCAAACATACTGCGGGCATATTCTGTCTCTTTCTCATGGGAAAGAAGCGACACCTTGCCTATTTCCTTGAGATACATTCTCACAGGGTCATCTACGGCAAGTCCTTCCTGAGCGAGCATACGTTCCATCTTTTCCGCCGATTCAAACTGCTCTACCTCATTTTCTATTGCCTCGCCCTCGTTATTATTGACAAAATCGGTTATCTCTTCCTCCATGTTTTCAAGAGCCTCATAGAGATTGTCCATCTGGTCGAGATCACAGTTGCCGTTTTCTATGGCGTCCATTATCTCACTTTCAGAAAGACCTCCCGAATTTTTGCCGTTTTCTATGAGCTCGTCAACAGTGAGATTTTTTTCGTCAAGCTCTCCGATTCCCGAATCCGAAATTTTCATAAACGTGCGCCTTCCTTTCCGATAAACGACCCGCCGGTAAAGACCGCGGTGCGGCTGCCAAGGTTCTGCCCTTTACTTCAGGGTAGATTTTACCTGTGCCTGTCGCTTTTGCGCTTTTCGCGCTTTTTCTTTATTATTTCGTCCGCTGTCATTTCAGAGCGGCGGACATCTTCCACCATCTTGCCGTATATTTCGGTAAGAAGCTGAAGTGAATTGTCTGTGAGCTTTTCACGGTCCATTTTGAGCTTTGTAAGCCTGTCTGTCTCTTCTACGGACAGCTCCGTGCCGAGAGATGAAATATCAAACGGCCGCCCTTCAAAAGAGAGCATAAGAGCTACAATTTTTTTTGAAAACGAGGTAAAAAAATCATCCGAGGAAAAGGCAATGCCCTTTTTCTCCATCTGCTCGATATATTCCGGATGGAGAAGAAGAATCCCTATTATTTTTTCCTCGGAAGATGCCGCCCGCGGATTTTTGACATAGTCTGCATTGACCCTGTCGGAAATCCCGGTCGCCGACAAAAGGAGCCTTTCCTTTTCGATTGCGTTTTTCTGGCGCTCCGACATTGCAAAACGTTTTTCAGCGTCTTTGGCTATGTTTTCCGCGGAAACAGAAAATTTCTCCGAAACTATTCTTGAATATATCTCCCGCGCCGCCGCGGACTGGACTCCGGCTATGACTCCTATCGCCTCGTCGAGAGCCTTCAGTCTTTGGTCTGTGTTGGCTATGTCGTATTTTGACAGGATCTTTCCCAGTCTGAACTGAAATTCGCTTTCGGTATTTTTAAGCAGACGCGAAAAACCGTCTCTGCCGAATTTTTTTATATATTCGTCCGGGTCCTTTGCCGATGTCACTTTCAGAATCCTCGCCTCAAGACCGACCTCTCCGAGCACGCCGAATGCTTTGTCTGCCGCCTTCTGTCCGGCGTCGTCGCTGTCGTAGCATATTACCACGCTCTTCGTGTACCTCTTCATCAGCCGGGCGTGCTCTTTTGTTATTGCCGTTCCGAGAGTGGCTACGGCATTGGAAAAACCTGCCCCGTGCAATGCTATCACATCCATATAGCCCTCGCAAAGTATCATCTGCTCTGCACACGAATCCTTCGCATAGTTCAGGGCAAAGAGCGTGCGGCTTTTCCTGAAAGCCGGGGTATCGGAAGTGTTGAGATATTTAGGGAGCGAATCATCCATCACACGGCCGCCGAAAGCCACTACCTGCCCCGACGGGTCTATTATGGGAAAAATTATCCTGTTTCTGAAGTAATCGTAGGGGGCGCCGTTCTTTTTTGATATCCCGCACAAAAAAGCTGAAGAAAGCTCATAGTCTTTATATCCGAGAGAAGACATGTGTCTTGTGAGCATACCGTAATTGTCAGGGGCAAATCCGAGGCCGAAATGCTTTATAAGTGAGGTTGAAAGACCTCTTTTTACACAGAGATACTCCATGGCTTCTTTACCGTATTTCGGATCAAACAGACAGCTGTTGAAAAAACGTGCGGCTTCCAGATTCATTTTGAGCACTGAAGAGCGCCTTGCATACATTTCCTTATCACTTTCATCGGTGACTATCGATATGCCGGCGCGTCTTGCAAGAAACTCCACTGCAGACGGATAATCCAGTGATTCAGCGCGCCGCACAAAGGCAATTACGTCGCCGCCAGCCCCGCATCCGAAGCAGTAGAAGCTCCCGTCTGCCGGGAAAACGGTAAAGGACGGCGTTTTCTCGCTGTGAAACGGGCAAAGACCAACAAGGTTGGAGGCGGAGCGTTTCAGCTGCACATATCCTGACACAACATCTTCTATGCTGTTTCTGAATTTTATTTCATTGAGGGTCTGTTGACTTATTCTCAGCGTTATACACCCCTTCCTCACCTGCATTTGGCTTTTGCAATGAAAAGCAGATGTTTTCCGTCTTTAGTTCCCGCAGTTTTGTTGCCTCTTCCGAAACAGGTTGACGTCTTTTCTGAAAGATTCTTTTCCGGAAATAGCTGACCGTTCTGCCGGACTTATTACCCGGATCTGTTATACGGGATTTATATATCCTGACCTATGTGTCCGGTCGTGGTCCCGCATGTGAGTCAGACACATGCGTCAGGTCTTTTTCAGACATAAGCATCCGCTTTTTTCACCTTTACTGTTATAATACGCACTCTTCAAAATATGAGCGTATGCCGAATAAAAGCCGAAAAGATAGCCCGCACCGGTAAAAAGAAATTACAGCTTGCTCCATACCTTGGGGACGAAAAGCTCCTTGTAAAGATTAATGGCATACCTGTCGGTCATCCCGGAAATATAGTCGCAGACCGCGCGGGCGCTTCCCTCCTCGTCTGCTGTTTCTTCAAACTCTGTCGGAAGCTCAAGCGGATGTTCAATAAAATAATGGTACAGCGTCTCAAGCATGCTTTCAGCACGCCCTTCCTCGCCCTTTGCTTCCGGATTTGTATAGACATTTTCAAAGAGAAACGCTCGCAGACGCATCGTAGCCCGGTAAATGTCGGGCTCCATCGATATTTCGTCCTTGCCGGAAGAGCTCGCGACGACACTGCGCACCATCGTGTTTATCCTCTCTCCGTGCGTATATCCGAGCAAGGCGCAGAGTTGCTCAGGAATATCCGTGGACTTAAGTATGCCTGCCCTTACCGCGTCGTCTATATCGTGATTTATGTATGCTATCCTGTCGGCGAACTTTACTATTACCCCTTCAAGCGTGTCGGCGATATCGTCTCCCGCGTGACAAAGAATGCCGTTTCTGACTTCATATGTGAGATTCAGGTTTTCTATCCTGTCCACGACCCTCAAGGACTGCCTGCAATGTGTAAAATTTTCGTCGTAGCATTTTCTCAGCACACGCTCTCCTGCGTGCCCGAACGGGGTATGTCCGAGATCGTGTCCCAAGGATATCGCCTCGCACAGGTCCTCATTGAGCATGAGGGACCTTGCAATCGTTCTCGCGATCTGAGACACCTCAAGCGTGTGAGTAAGCCTTGTACGGTAATGATCATGCTCAGGAGACAGGAACACCTGTGTTTTGTGCATGAGACGTCTGAACGATTTGCAGTGTATTATCCTGTCCCTGTCACGCTGATACTCTGTGCGCATGTCGTCATAGGATATTTCGTTCAGCCTGCCACGGGTGTTTACGGAAAGAGCTGCATACTCGGACAATTCTCTTTTCTCACGATCCTCAAGTAGTTGCCTTATAGTCATTTTTGTCCGCCTTTCATCAATCGGTATTATAAACCGCCCTTTGCGGATAGGCAATGCACGTGAAAACATCAGAGCGAGTGCATATTATAATATACGCATGAAATCCAGAAAATCCTTTTTTTCGTTTGAAAGATATCGTGAAATACGCCCAAAACGCACATTCCGTCAATAAAAAAGCGGACTCTGGCAAAAAAAGCTCAAAAAGACATTTTCAGAGTCCAGTCTTCAAGACACTCGCCTTCAAGACGCTCGTCTTCAAGACACTCGCCTTCAGAGCACCTGTTGTAAATCATCAAAGCGAAAACAAGGTAAAAAACAAGAACAATATATCAGACTGCGTATTACGCATAAAAAACCGTCATACCGGGTCTGAATCGAGCCTTGTATCAAGGCGTGTAAGGGTCACTCTCCCGGCGCACGCCTCAGTAATGGCGGAATCCGCATTTCCGGCAAGCTCCTCACGTACAGCGAAAACAAGCGTCACCGAATCTGCAAAGTCTACCGAGTCTACAATTGCATTCAACGCCGAGAGAATCTTCTGTATTTTGCCGTAGTATGGATACGGGAATACAGCCCGGCATACTCGGAAATAAGAGAACTCAGCGATTCCGGAGTCGTTAAGAGCGCCTCTTGCCGCATCGGAATATGCCCTTGCAAGCCCGCCGGTTCCGAGAAGTATTCCGCCGAAATACCTTGTCACCACTATCACGGTGTCGGTGACCCCGCTTTTTTCTATTACTCCGAGCACCGGCAGACCAGCACTTCCCTGCGGCTCCCTGTCGTCCGAATACCTTGCTGTGTTACCGTTTTTGAGAACATAGGCGTAGACGTTGTGCCTTGCGTCTGAATGTTTTTTTCTTATCTCGTCAATAAAGCCCCTCGCCTCTTCCTCGCTGGTCACATGCGCGCAGTATCCGATAAATTCACTTTTCTTTACGGTCAGAGAAGAGCGCCCATGCTTTCTCACGGTTATGTAATCGCTCATTTTTTACCGAGCTCCACATTTCTGCGATAGGAGGCGGCAACCGCGTCGCGGAGAGTCTGTTCAAAGGAATTTCTGCGTAAAAGCTCAACGCCCTCTATGGTGCTTCCCTTTGGACTGCAGACTGCTTTCACAAGAGCTCCAGGCTGATTCCTGTCTGCTCCGCGCAGCATTGAGGCGGCGCCTCTGACTGTTGAAACTGCAAGCTCAAGCGCTGTGTCGTATTGCAGACCGCAATCCTCCCCGCCCCTGGCAAGAGCGTCAACAAACATATATACAAAGGCAGGACCGCATCCCGATACAGCGCTCCCGGCATCTATCAGAGACTCCTCAGTTTTTACGAATACGCCTGCGCGGCTCATCATGCCGAGAAATACGGATACATCCTCTTCCGAGGCGCCGTTTGCACAGTAAAGTACGGTACCCTCTCCCGCCATAACCGGAAGATTGGGCATTATTCTTATGACCGGGCAAGCTGAGATCTTTCTTACATAGTCTGACCTTATCCCCGCCGCCATGCTGACAAGCACTGGTTTTACAGCTCTGTTGCCAAGCAATGTAGCTGTCTGTAGGAGCAGTTCGTCGTAATTCTGCGGTTTTACTCCCAAAAAAATGAAATCGCATTCATTTACTACAGCATCAATGCCCGCAGCCTTGCCGCCTGTTTTTTCGGCAAGAATTTCCGCCTTTACCTGCTCCTTATCTGACAGATATATGTCGGCATCGGCCGCCAGAGCGAGCGCCGATCCCATATTTCCGCATCCTATGAATCCCGCGCGCTTGATATTATTTTCGCAAACCATATTTTTCTCCTTACTGTGGATTGTATATGTCGTTGACCCGCGGTCAGCGTACCTGCCCGTTTCCGAGTACAACGTATTTATACGACATGAGCTCTTCCAGCCCGAGCGGACCGCGCGCGTGCATTTTCTGCGTAGAAATTCCCATCTCGCATCCCAGCCCGAACTCCGAACCGTCTGTAAAGCGGGTGGATGCATTGACGTATACTGCCGCGCTGTCGACATTCCTTGTGAATAAATCAGTTATTTCCGGATCCCGGCTTACTATCGCCTCGCTGTGGTGCGTTGAGTGGAGTCGTATATGCTCAACAGCTTCCCTGCAGTCCGAAACCACATGGCAGGCAAGCTTGTAATCAAGAAATTCCCTGTCAAAGTCTCCTGCCCCGGCAGGAGTTCCGCCGATGATTCCCAGAGCTTCACTGTCGCATATAAGCTCTACAGGCGCAAGCCCTGACGCCGCCCGCTCATCGGCAAGCCTTTTCTTCATAAGCGGGAGAAAATTACCGGCTATCGCCCTGTCTACAAGCACCACTTCACATGCGTTGCATACAGATGGCCTTGATGTCTTGGCGTTTTCAATTATATCAAGCGCCATATTCATATCGGCGCTCTTCTCAACATAGATGTGGCATATTCCGGTCCCTGTCTGTATGCATGGTACCAGAGCGTTTTCCACACAGGCGCTTATAAGTCCGGCGCCTCCGCGCGGTATGAGGAGGTCTATGTATCCCCTTGCCCTCATCATCTGCAATGCCGAATCCCTTGAGGTATCTTCAACGAGCATAACGGCGTCGGCAGGCAATCCTGCGGCGCAGAGCCCCTGTTTCATGGCATCTGCTATCGCCTTTGACGAGCGGAAAGCCTCCTTTCCCGACCTCAGCACACATGCGCTTGAGCTTTTTATGGCAAGCGAAGCCGCATCGGAAGTCACGTTCGGACGGCTTTCGTAAATAATACCTATCACTCCCATCGGAACGCTTATCTTCTTTATCAGAAGACCGTTTGGACGTATATTTTCGGACAGTACCCGTCCGTTCGGGTCAGGAAGTGAACGAAGCGCATCTATTCCCTTTGCCATGGAGGCTATTCTCTCTTTTGTGAGTCTGAGCCTGTCGGTCATAACCTCTCCGATTTTGAGGCAGGATGCCTCGACATCAGCTGCATTTGCCTCCAATATTTTATCCGACATATCTGTAAGTGCACTGGACATTTCGCCGAGCGCCCTGTTCTTAGTAGCCGAATCAGCGCCTGCAACTGCTGTTTTTGCAATAGCGGCACGCTGCAGCACCTCAGATGTGTTCAGCATAAGCTATTTACCTCCCTGTCATAAAAACAAATCAAATCTGCCCCTGATTCTTTCTTTTACCAACGAACAGCGTACCTACGGACTTACCGTCAACTATATCGTAAAGCAGCGCCGGTTCCGCTCCGTTTGCTATTATCATATCCGCTCCGGAAAGCACAACGGTTTTGGCAGCTTTTATTTTTGTCTGCATCCCGCCGGTACCGAGAGATGATACTGTGCCTGCGGCAAGCGACTCTATGGATTCATCTACAGAATATACCACAGGTATCAGCTTTGCTTCGGGATTTACGTGCGGGTCTGAATCGTAAAGACCGTCTGTATCTGAAAGTATTATAAGCATGTCTGCCTTTATGTTTGCCGTCACTCCGGCTGCAAGAGTGTCGTTGTCTCCTATAACGATTTCATCCACTGCGACCGTATCATTCTCATTTATTATCGGGATGACTCCAAGGCAGAGAAGCCTCTCCACTGTATTTATGAAGTTTTCCCGCCTGTGGTCATTTTCTATATCCGACTTAGTCAGAAGTATCTGAGCCACGCAACGTCTGTGATCCGAAAACAGCTTGTCATAGGTGTACATAAGCTCGCACTGTCCTACTGCGGCGCATGCCTGCTTGGTCTTTATATCTGACGGTCTTTTGCCGAAGCCCATCTTTCCCGCACCCATCGCCACTGCGCCTGAGCTGACTATGACAATCTCGTGACCTGCATTCGCTATGTCGGCAATGACTTCGCACAGCTTCTCGGTTCTGCGTATATTGAGTCCCCCGCTCCCGTACATAAGAGTGGAACTTCCAAGTTTTATGACTATTCTCATAGTATACCTCTTCTTCCCGCCATGACATAGCATTTAAGGGTACTGAACGCCTGCCTGAACGTCAGGCGGCCTTTTGCAATAAAAATTCAAAGGCAGATACAAACCGTACGCTTTGTTCCTGACACCGTGCGTTTTCTGCCTGTAGCCGCATGTTTTGTTCCTGACGCCGTGCGTTTTCTGCTTTCCTGCGTTTTCACCGTGCTTTTTCACCGTGTAAATAACGCCCGAAGCACGCATTTATGAATTTTAAGATAAATTTATAAATGCACTTTTTGTTCTGCTGTCATACCGGCTCTTACTCGGTGTTGCCTCTGCCGGCGGTCGCTGAAGCACATTTCTTCATCAAGCCGGGAAAGATCCGTGAAACGCACAAAATGGATTTGCGTAAGACTCATTTTCCCCGCCTGTTCAGAGACTCGTAAGGTATTATACAGCTATGCTGTACAGCTCCCTGCTGTTTATTCCTCCTCGGCGCCGTCATCGCGCTCAGGACAGACTATATACCTGCGCATCTGGCCTCTTGTCTTTTCGTCAAGAACGGCGATAACTCTTACGTAGCTGTCAAAGAACTCCGCGTCCTCCACCATGGAAAGATTGTAGAGCCTGTTGAGAGCCGCCATATCTGTTGAGGGAATTTTAAGTACAAAAAGCTTTCTGTCATGTAAGGCAAGGTTGTCAAGCTCCTGTGCGAGAACTTCACACCCACGTCCGTCAAGGGCGCTTATGGGTATAAATTTTTCCTTTGACGCTCTGGACATCAGCCTTACCGGTATATCGCATGCTATGTCGCATTTGTTAAGCACGTACAGCACAGGCTTTCCGGCTGCTCCGAGGTCGTATATGAGCTTTTCTGTAACCTCGAGCTGGCTTTCGCACTGCTCATCCGAAGCGTCTATGACTATCATGAGCGCATCAGTATATTTCACCTCTTCAAGAGTGCTTTTAAAAGCCTCAATAAGGTGATGCGGCAGATTCCTTATAAATCCGACCGTATCTGTAATCAGTATCTGTCTTCCGCCCGGCGTTACAAATTTTCTCGTCGTTGTATCAAGCGTTGCAAAGAGCTTGTCCTCGGCGAGCACTCCGGCGTCGGTGAGCCTGTTCAGCAGCGTGGACTTACCGGCGTTTGTATACCCCATTATTGCAACGCGGAATGCACCTGAACGCTCCCTGCGCGCTCTGTGAAGCATACGGCTCTCTGTCATTTCGGCAAGCTGCGCTTCTATGGAGGCTATTCGCCTTTTTATATGTCTTTTGTCCTTTTCGAGCTTGGTCTCTCCTGGCCCTCGCGTGCCTATTCCGCCGCCGAGTCTTGACAGCTCGTTGCCCTTGCCGTACAGTCTCGGCACAGAATACTTCAGCTGGGCAAGCTCAACCTGCAGTTTGCCTTCGGCGCTCACGGCATGAAGAGCAAATATATCAAGTATCAGCATACTTCTGTCTATGACGCGAATATCCGCCGATTCATCCAGTTTATCCGCTATTGCATCTTCCATATTCTTTATCTGTGCGGGCGAGAGCTCGTCATCGCAGACCACAAGACCTACGTCGTTGTCACGGCACAGACACGCTATCTCGTCAATCTTTCCCTTTCCGAAATAGGTCGCAGGGTCGGGTGAAGAACGTGTCTGTATGACCTGTGCGAACAGCTCCCCGCCTGCAGTTTCCAAAAGACGCTCAAGCTCATCCAATGACACTGCGGCTTCTTTTTCGTCTTTTTCATACGTCACAAGAGAAGCCAGTATTGCTTTTTGTCTGTACTCCGCGCGTCCCGACGCGATTCCGGTACCTGTGACGCGCTCTTTTGCGCTGACAAAATCATCAGCAGTGTGCGAATCAGTATTTTCAGCGGGATTTTTGCCGCCGCTTTCTTTGCTGAAAGCGCCTTCTTCGTTTCCGTATATTTTTTTCATAAAACACCTGCTTTCTTTAGATGCCGCGCGGCGTCTTTATCCGGAAAAGACAAAGAGGGCGGCTTGTACACGGTAGCATACTAGTCGCCCTATTGACAAATATTCAGAAAAATGCAAATCAGTTCTGCGTTCCCTGAAGACGCTTTTTGAACTTGTCAACACGTCCGCCGGCATCGACGAATTTCTGCTTACCGGTGAAGAACGGATGGCATTTGGAGCAGATTTCAACACGCACAACACCGCTCTTGGTGGAACGCGTCTTTACTTCCTCGCCGCATGCGCACTTTATCGTTACTTCATTATAGCTCGGATGGATTCCTTCCTTCATTACCTTGCACCTCTACTCTCTGTTAGAAATAAATAAGATCCTTTAAGACGGCACAGAAAAACCGGCGCGTCAGATAGACTCCTTGACCTTGGCATACTTGCCCACGCGGTCACGGAGGTAATAAAGCTTCGCACGGCGAACTTTACCCTTTCTTGTCACCTCGACCTTTTCAACAAAGGGAGAGTGGAGCGGGAAGGTCTTTTCAGCACCAACACCGTAGGCGACGCGTCTTACAGTAAAGGTTTCGGATATCCCACCGCCTCTTCTTGCGATGACGGTTCCTTCAAAAAGCTGTATTCTTTCTCTCGTTCCTTCTTTGATACGGTTGTATACCCTTACGGTATCACCGACCTTAAACTGAGGTACCTCAGTTTTGAGCTGCTCACTTGTAAAAGCCTTGATAAGATCCATTGGGGCTTCCTCCTTGATTATTATTCGGCATTCATGCGGAGCTTCGCAGCGGACTGCCCGAATACCGCCAAAAAGCGGCGTTTGTTATTGTAGCACAACACCCGCGCAAAATCAAGTGTATTTTCAAAATATTTTTAAAAATTTTGCAAAGCATATGCATATCCGGGATCTGCCTGCAAATGGAAATTTTTTTATTGTTTAGTCTCTCTTTACTTTTGCATAATAATATGGTAGAATAATCGAATCAGGGATATCGGAATTATGGGTGGAACAGGAAAAAAAGGGAAAAAAAGTT
This sequence comes from uncultured Clostridia bacterium, assembly GCA_944392615.1. Classification (GTDB taxonomy): domain Bacteria; phylum Bacillota; class Clostridia; order Oscillospirales; family CAG-272; genus RGIG1993. The sequence continues at coordinate 48,889 of CALXXF010000001.1, read as the reverse complement.
TATCTGCCGCCGCGCTTTTATCGGTAATATGTCTTACCAGACTGCTCGGTCTTGCAAGAAGTATGTTTCTTGCCGGCTTATGGGGAACCGGTGCCGAAAATTCCGCATATGAGGCGGCGCTTTCACTGTCTTCTTTCCTGTTTGACGTCTCGTTCGGAGCCGTGATATCAGCCGTATTTGTACCGGAGTACACCCTTGCTTTTGAAAGACTCGGCGCGCGCGGCGCAGATGCCCTTGCGGCAAAAGCCCGGTCATTGCTTCCTTCGGCCATGTCGTTACCAACTCTTCTTCTCATCCTGTTTTCCTTCCCGGTACTCCGCCTCTATACGGGCGGCGACAGCTCCTTTCCTATCGGAAAAGCTGCTTTGTGTTTTTCATTGCTCCTTTTTGTCAACATAATGACCGCAGTATCCGCAGTATATGCGGGAATGCTTTCATATGACGGCACGCCGCTTCCCGCCTCACTTGCTTACTGCGCCTCCTCCGCTGTGATTTTTCTTGCAGCCGTCGTTTTTAGTGAAAGACTCACGGCAGTCATTCTGTGTCTTGTCACAATCGTTTCAAACGCCCTTGCGCTCCTTATCACAAGGTTTGTCTGCGCCAAAAAGCATGTTATGCGCGCAAAGGCGAGCTGTAAGCAGAAATCTTCCGACACATTTCCTGAGTCGGTGAAGAAAACCGACAAAGGGGGCATCTTCGGCATTCCTGCCGCTGTAAGCCCCGGCAAGATACTGTGTGTAATACTGTTCTCTGCATATGTGCCGGCATGTTGCTCTTTTGTTGCCGCGCATGCCGCGAGGGCTGCCGGGGGAGCAGGACTCGTAGCAAACGGATATGCACAGAAAATAGTGGTCCTCACCTCAGGCGTCCTCGCCTACACCTTCCATGCGCTTTTTTATCCGAAAATTTCAAAGGAAGCGCTCCATGGAAAAAGCGCCACGGCGTCAAAGGGCATCAAATTTCTTTTTGCCGCGACACTGTGTATTTCTGTCTTTTTGTTTTTATTTTCGGGTAAAATAGTCGGTATTCTCTTCATGCGCGGGAATTTTGATGAAGAAGCGCTCAGAATGACATCGGAAGCCCTCAGGGCATATTCACTGCTTCCGATGCTCCTGACACTGCTGTCTGTTTTTACCGACGCCTTATATGCGTCGCATCGCCATAGGGAGCTCGCCGTTTTCTCTGTCATTTCGGCGGCAGTGCTCTTTCTCGGAATGACGCTGATACCCGATTCGGCAGGTCTTTCAAAAGCGCCCGCCGCGTTTTCTGTCTCCTGCGGACTGTACTGTATTATGTGTCTTTTACTTCTGAGCAAGAGAAACGTCAAACAGCGTGCAAAGCTCCTTTTGTTTCTGACTGACAAGAATATCGGAGGAGCAGGAAGACAGCTTCTCAATTACCTTGAAAATGCTGACCGCGGGAAATTTGACATAACGGCAGTGCTTCCCCTTGAAAGCCAGCTCGGCGACAGCGTGAGAAGGCTGGGATACCGGGTAGTATATCTGCACGGCATAGACAGGTCATTTTCCCTGTCCGGATTTTTTTATTGCCTCAGGCTTATTTTTCACGAAAAGCCTGATATAGTGCATACAAACGCCTGTCTCAGCGCGAGGCTTGCATCCCTGCTTTTGGCTGTTCCTGTACGTGTATACACGCGCCACTGCGTTTTTCCAGTATCAGGAGTATATTCTTTAAGACCGGTGCGCGCCGCTGTCGGGGCGATTTCAGGCGTACTGTCAGGGGCGGTTATCGCAGTTGCCGACGAAGCCGGAAAAAATCTGATTTCAATGGGCGTGCCTGCCAGAAGAATACACGTGATTCCAAACGGAGTCAGAGCGGTCACGGTAACCGAGGAACAGCGCCGCAGTATTTCCGGAAGGTATGAGCTGAACGGTGCCCTCACCGCCGTGATCTGCGGAAGGCTTGAAAAAGACAAGGGCGTCGAATATCTCATAAAGGCTGTGGCAGAATGCGCCGGAGCCGGAACCGATGTCAAGGCGCTGATAGTGGGGACCGGCTCGCAGTACGGCGCCCTGCAGGAGCTTTCCTCAGAGCTTGAGGTAACTGACAGAGTGTTTTTCTGCGGCTTTGTAAAAGATGTGTCGCCGTACCTTTCTGCAGCAGACGTATATGTTAACTGCTCCGTGGGTACCGAAGCGACATCCCTCGCCATAGCGGAGGCAATGAGCGCAGGACTTCCGGTAATAGCATCCGACTACGGAGGAAACCCCGGCATGGTTGAAAACGGCAGAAACGGGATAATAACGCCGCAGAGGGACGTCAAAGCTCTTGCTCAGGCGCTTACGTCGCTTTGTGACCCTGAAAAAAGGAAAATCATGGGAGAAAAGTCCCTTGAAATATACCGCGAGCGCTTCTGTGCCGAAAAAATGGCACGGAATAGCGAAAAGCTCTATATGGAGCTAATCACTCGAAAAGGAATAATGTTGTCATGAAATATTTTGTTTTACTTTGTGACGGAATGGCGGACGAACCTATCGGAGCACTCGGCAACAAGACGCCTATGGAAGTGGCTCAGAAGCCCTGTATGGACAGTCTGTGTGCAAAATCACTTGTAGGAACCGTCCTCAATGTCCCGCCTACAATGGTCCCTGAAAGCAGTACCGCAAATTTATCAATACTCTCCTACAATCCTCTGATATATTCAAGAGGGCGCAGTCCCCTTGAAGCCGCGAGCATGGGCATATCCCTCTCTGACGACGAAACCGCATTCAGGGCAAATTTAGTCACTCTTTCCGATAACGGCGAGCCTTACGAGCAAAAGGTCATGGTAGATCACAGCGGTGACGAGGTCACCACTGAAGAGGCAAAGGAATTCATGGCGGCGATTCAGGATGCTCTCGGAAGCGACGAATGCCGCTTTTACCCCGGAATATCCTACAGAGAGTGCGTTGTGAGGAAGAATGCGCCCGAAGGCACTGATTTTAACGCTCCTCACGACATAATAGGAAAAGCCGTCGCTTCGTATCTTCCTTCCGGAGAAGACAGCGGATATTACATCGGGCTTATGAAAAAAAGCTACGATATTCTGAAAAACCACCCACTCAACGAAAAACGTGTGAAGGAAGGAAAAATGCCGGCAAACTCCCTGTGGCTGTGGAGTCCCGGCAAAAGGGCATCCATTCCTGATTTCAGCCAGAAATGGGGTATAACCGGAACAGTTATATCTGCGGTCGATCTGATAAAAGGGATCGCAATATGCGCCGGAATGGAATCTGTCGATGTAGACGGCGCGACCGGAAACTTCGATACAAATTATTCCGGAAAGGCAGAGGCGGCGATAGATGCGTTCAGGCGCGGCAGCGACCTCGTGTATGTACACGTCGAGGCGCCGGACGAGTGCGGACACCGAGGAGAACTTGAAAAAAAGATACGCTCCATAGAAAAAATAGATTCTGACATACTTTCTCCGGTCTTCCGCTACCTGTCAGAGTGCGGCGATGAATACAGGATTCTTGTACTGCCGGACCATCCGACTCCTGTGGAGCTGAGAACGCACACCGGATTTCCGGTTCCCTTCATGATTTTTTTCAGTGACCATGACGAGCGCGGCTGCGGTGTTTTCTGCGAAAAAGAAGCCGACGCAAAAGAACTGTATCTGGCAAAAGGCACAATGCTTTTTGACATATTCATAAAAAAGCCGGCGGCTGATGAAAACAACCGTTACTCCGGAAGATTCAGACACCTGTCCGGTCTGTCTGAACGCCTGCACGCTCACATAGAAGCGCGCACAGGAGAAAAAATCGCCGGAACAGACCGAAGCTCTGAACTTCCTTCAGATAATGCCCGCGAAGCTCCAGAAGCGGCTTCCACAGCAGAAAATGTTTTATCTCAGCGATCGCCTGGCATAGGAATGCAGATATTTTCCTGGATAGAGCTTCTCGTAATAGCTTTTTCGCTCGTTCTGCTCATAATGACATTTATAGTACGGCACTCCCCTGTGGTCGGAGAATCTATGTACCCTACACTGAAGCCGAATGACATCCTTGTGGTATCCGATATAGGAAGCGACAACGAAACAGGCGACATAGTGATAGTACAGAGCGAGCGTCTCGGTCTTTCACGCCCGCTTGTAAAGAGAATAATAGCGGTAGGCGGACAGACAATAAGGATTGATTTCGACAACTGGGAGGTGTATATCGACGGAGTTCTTCTTGAAGAAAGCTATCTTGATAACACCGATAAGTCCTTGCCCATGGCAATGGAGAACATACCTCTGTTTTTCAACAGGGTGAGCGAGTCTGTTTACGAACAGACCGTACCCGAGGGGTATGTCTTCATAATGGGTGATAACCGCAACGATTCAACCGATTCGAGGACCTTCGGATTTGTAGACGAAAGACACATAGTCGGTGAAGTAAAATTCCGCCTTTTCCCATTGTCCTCAGCAGGACGGATAGACGACGGAAATTGATCAAAACGCGCATACAGCAAAAAGCTCATAAATAAGGCGCTTTTCGCCGTCGCGTCACTTCCCCGCCGCATGGCGTCAATTTCATCACCGGAAAATGATTAACGGCATATGTAGTGCAGCAAGGGTACTGTCTGTTCCTGAATTTCCGGAAAAAGCTCCTCGGCACCGGAAAAGCCGCACTACTCCATTTGAAGTGACCGGCACGGCCTGGGACTCTCCCCGTACTCAGTCTTAAATGACAGCGCCGATTTTCAGTTTCAATTCAAGCAATGCTTGTGATCGTGAATGCGTTAATACCTACATAGGAAAGGAAAAAACATGGCGGCAAAACAGATCCAGTGGTTTCCGGGACATATGGCAAAGACAAGGCGGATGATAGGAGAATGTCTTCCGCTGGTCGACGCGGTCATAGAAATAGCAGATTCGCGGATACCACTTTCGTCACGTAATCCGGACACCGGGACAATATGTTCGGGCAAGCCAATACTCATCGTATTGTCAAAAGCCTCTCTCGCCGATCCGACCGTCAGCGCCGGATGGAAAAAATATTTTGAAGGCATCTCTGGAGGGTGCGTGGTCGCGGATTTCATAAGCGGCGAGGGCATGAACGAAATCCTTCCGCGGATAAGGGCAATGTGCTCTCATGTAAGCGAAAAAAACAGCAAGCGCGGAGTGTACGGAAAAGCGCTTCGCGCTATGGTCGTGGGAATACCGAATGTAGGTAAATCGTCGTTTATAAACAGGATGGCTGGTGCAAAAAAAGCAAGGACCGAAGACCGTCCCGGGGTTACAGTCGATAAGCAGTGGGTAAAAACAGACTCTTCCCTTGAGCTTCTCGACACTCCAGGAGTGCTTTGGCACAAATTCGATGACAGAACTACAGCTGAAAATCTCGCTCTTACGGGGGCAATAAAAGACGATATACTTGACGTGGAAGAGCTCGGAGCAATACTGTGCTCGCGGCTTTCCGCCAATGAAAAAGAGGCGTTCTGCAACCGATATAAGCTGTCTTTGCAGCAAGCTGAAAATGCAGACGGCCCTGAGCTGCTCGAACTCGTCGGAAGAAAAAGGGGCTTTCTTCTCAAAGGCGGAGATATAGACACCGAGAGGACTGCGATAATGCTTCTTGATGAGTTCAGAGGCGGCAAAATAGGACGCATAAGTCTTGAGCGGCCGCCGCAGAGCCATGCTGCTTCACTTGATAAAACACAAGCGTGACACAATACGACCGAAAGGCACGGACAGCCGTCTTTACAAGACATAGCCTTTTAAGACTGTCTTCAACGTGAAATAAAAGCGCGTGAGCTTTTGAGGGACGGCTCTCACATTAACGGAGGAGCAATGAAAGTTCTCATAACAGGCGGTTCACGCGGAATCGGCGCGGCATGCGTGGAAAAATTTGCCCGCGCCGGAAGCAAAACCGCCTTTATATACCGCTCAAATAAAGAAATGGCAGACTATCTCGCCCGGAAAACAGGCTCACTTGCCGTGGCGGCGGACATATCAGACCCAGAACAGGCAGCGCGTGCTTTCGAAGCTGCAGTTGACTTTCTCGGTGGGCTCGACGTTCTCGTGAACAACGCCGGGATATCACTTATAAAGTTGTTCAGCGAAACCAATGACAATGAGCTCTTCCGCGTAATATCGACAGACCTTGTCGCCGCGATGGTAATGAGCCGCTCAGCATGCGGTATAATGCTACGACAACACTCCGGATGCATAATAAACGTAGGCTCGGTATGGGGCAGGACCGGCGCCTCGTGCGAGGTCGCTTATTCCGCTGCCAAATCCGGTCTTGAGGGCTTTACAAAGGCTCTGGCGAAGGAAATGGGTCCGTCCGGAATACGCGTGAACTGCGTGGCGCCCGGAGTTATAGATACCGACATGAACTCCTCACTGACAGCTTCCGACATTGCCTCACTTTCAGATTCAACCCCGCTGTGCAGAATGGGGAGACCGGAAGAAGTGGCGTCGGCAGTCTTTTTTCTCGCGTCTGAGGAGGCGTCCTTCATAACCGGACAGGTTCTCGGGGTTGACGGAGGATTCGGAGTATAGAATACATGACTGTGGATGACGAGACGGATGTAAGCAATCAAACTGCTTTTAACTGAATAAACGGATGATATTGAACGGGCAGATATTGAACAATTCTATACCGATGTAAACTGTAGCGCAACCGCAAGCCACAAATATGTTTTTTATGATCGGTGTTATGCCCGTCACCTTTGCCGCAGCGCCGCTTTCCGGAAGGGGATGAAAAGATTTGCCTACTTTGCCTACATTTGAGATAGAACAAAAAATAAAACATGAATTGAACGTCACACTTGTGTGCGGGATTGACGAAGCCGGAAGAGGTCCTCTTGCCGGACGAGTATATGCCGCCTCGGTAATACTTCCTGATGATTTTGTCCTTGAGGGTCTGAACGACTCCAAGAAACTGAGCGAGAAAAAGCGAGAGCTGTTTTTCGACATCATACGCGAAAAGGCTCTTTCCTGCGCGGTGGCTTTTGCAGAAAGCGACGAAATAGACTCAATGAACATACTGAACGCTACGATGCTCGCCATGCGCAGAGCAGTATCACTTCTCGACCCTCAGCCGCAGGCAGCACTTGTTGACGGGAGTGTGGCGCGGGGATTTGAAATTCCTGCCACAGCAGTGGTGAAGGGCGACAGTCTCAGCATGTCGATAGCGGCAGCGTCGGTCCTCGCAAAAGTGAGCCGGGACAGGTACTGCATGGAGCTTGATGCACTCTATCCGCAGTACCGATTTGCAGTACACAAGGGATATCCGACAAAGGAGCATATGGAATTGGTGAGAAAGTACGGTCCGTGCCCGGCGCACCGGCGCAGCTTTCTCGGATTTCTCAGCAAAAAGCCCATTTGAGCGTCGCTTTTTCAGCAGGCGTCACAAATGATTTTACAGAAAGCAGCACATACATCTTAATGTGAAGAAAACAGCAAGTGAGCGGGGGTACCGTATGAAACCGGAAAAAAATGCCGATAAAAACGGCCCTGAAGCAAATAAATGTCAGAAGAAAAAACAGGATGGCGATCAGGATAACGCAAAAAAGAAGAATGTCAGGAAGAGCGACGGGAGCGGCGGGACAAGAAGCAGTGTGTCAGAACATGTGAGATTGCTGTTTTCTGCATTCCGCCGAAGAAAAAACGTAAACACCATGTCATCACGCGACATCGGCAGATTCGGCGAAGAGCATACAGTCAGGTATCTCCGTCGCCGCGGATACAGGATACTTGAGCGCAACTTTATCATTCCCGGCGCAGAAATCGACATAATAGCTAAGCGAGGTAAATATATTATATTCGTGGAAGTGAAGACGAGAAGCGCTCTTTGCGACCGTGAGAAATACGGGCGCGCAAGAGATTCTGTTGACACAGCCAAACAGCACAGGATACGTCTGGCGGCGTCAAACTACATTGCCTTGCATAAATGCTTTTGTATTCCACGCTGTGACATTGCCGAGGTGTATGTTTCCCGCTCGTCAGCAGGTCTTCGCGCCACAGAATTTATTTACAGCGAGGCTGCATTTTGATGAAAATTTTTGACCTCCACTGTGACACAGCATATGAAATGCAGAAAAAAGGCGTCGGACTTTCATCCGGTCTGCAAATTTCGCTTGACAGCATCCAGACTCTTCTCAGACCTGAAAAATACATTCTTGTCACCGCAATATGGGAAGATCCTGCCCTTTCGCACGACGCAGCATACCGGCACTTTTTTTCTGTTCTGTCACACCTGAAAAAAGAGCTTTCGGAAAAAACCGCTGTTCCCTTTCCGGAAACATTCGACTGTATACTCGCAGTTGAAGGGTGCTCGTTTGTCTGTGACGATATTTCTCGGCTCACAGTTCTTTACGACTGCGGGGTCCGGATAATCACGCCGGTGTGGAAAGGCGTGTCGGAAATAGGAGGGGCGTATGACAGCGACGAAGGACTTACAAATACCGGGAAAATGGTTGTGTGCAGAGCCTTTGAGTTGGGTATGACGGTTGACGTTTCTCACACATCGGATAAGTGCTTCGACGATATCTTAAAGCTTTCGGTCGATTCAGGCGGCAGAGTTATTGCCAGCCATTCGGATATGCGCTCGGTATGCGCTCATCCGCGGAATCTTACCGACGAAATGTTCCGGCGTCTGTGCAGTCTCGGAGCGGTCGTTGGCATCTGCCTTGCGCCGTCTCATCTTAATGAAAGCGGAAAGGCATGTATCGATGATATAATACGCCACATATACAAGTGCGTCGATATGAACGGCGCGGATAATGTTTCCCTCGGCTGTGACTTTGACGGCATACAGGATACTCCTGCGGAAATAAGAAATGCCTGCGGACTCGGAATACTTTACGACAGACTGTGCTCCGAATTTACACAGGAAACTGCCGACCGCATATTCTTCGGAAACGCCGGTCGTTTTTTTGCCGGCACAGACACACTCGGCAAACTTATTCACGGGCGCAAGGAGTAAAAAGCACTTACGCGTTACGCGCGGGAACATGACGAAGTATAAGATAACTTAAGGACGGAATAGAAACCATGAAATATGTAAGCACAAGAGGACAGGCACCATGGGTGTTTTCGGCTGAAGCCATAAAAAACGGACTTGCTCCGGACGCGGGGCTTTATATGCCGGAAAAACTGGTCGTTCTTTCGGAAAAAGACAAAAAAGCACTGCTCAAAATGAATTATATTGAACGCGCGGCATACGTAATGTCAATGTATCTTTCCGATTTCACCAAGGAAGAGCTTAACTCCTGCTGCGCGCAGGCATACGGAAGCGGATTCGACCCGGAGCCCGCCAGGGTGGTGCCTCTTGACAGAAGAACCAGCATACTCGAACTTTTCAACGGTCCCACCTGCGCATTCAAGGACATGGCTCTTCAGGTAATGCCGAGGCTGCTTACCCGAAGTCTTGAAAAAACCGGTGAAAAACGCAGGATACTTATACTTACCGCGACATCGGGCGACACCGGCAAGGCGGCTCTTGAGGGATACCGAGATGTTCCCGGCGTATATATATCGGTCTACTACCCTACCGACGGCGTGAGCGAAATGCAGAAAAGGCAGATGGAGATACAGCAGGGGGATAACGTCAATGTGAGCGCTATATACGGAAACTTTGACGATGCCCAGACTGCCGTCAAGGAGATATTTGCAGATAAGACATTTGCAGAAAAACTGAACCGTGACGGATGGGTGCTGTCAAGCGCCAACTCCATCAACTGGGGAAGGCTCCTTCCGCAGATAGTATACTATATAAGCGCATGGTGCGACCTTGTAAACAAAGGTATAACGACCGCAAACGACACCTTCAGCGTCACGGTACCTACCGGAAATTTCGGGAACATTCTCGCTGCATTTATGGCAAAGAAGATGGGAATTCCGATAAACAAGCTCGTATGTGCTTCAAACAGCAACAACGTCCTTACTGATTTTTTCAATACCGGCATATACGATAAAAACCGCGCATTTTATAAAACCTCCTCGCCGTCGATGGACATACTTGTATCATCCAACCTTGAAAGATTGCTTTATCTTTGCCGTGACAGCGGATTCTGCGCAGACTGCATGCGGCAGCTCTCCGACAGAGGTGCCTATTCTGTCGGAAGCGGCGTTTTGTCTGAACTGCGGCAGGATTTTGCCGCATACTTCTGTGCGGAAAAGGATTGTCGGGAAAAAATATCCGAAACCTTCAGCAAGCACGGCTACCTTGTAGACCCTCATACAGCCGTTGCCCTTTTCTGCGCGGACAGATACGCTGAGGAGAATCCCGGTGAAAAAATGCTCGTAGTCTCAACGGCGTCAGCATACAAATTTCCGGGCGCAGTCTACGACTCTATTGTAGGTGAAAGCACGCAAACGTCCGAGGACTTTGGTGCCGCGTCATATGAGAAGGCGGAGCTTCTCTCAAAGCTCTCAGGAGTGCCTGTACCGCTTCCCTTGCGCGACCTGTTCCGGCGCGAGATAAGATTTTCAAATATCATAGACCCCGAAGACATACGTCTGGATATCCTGAAATTTACAGGCTCCAGAAAATGACGCTTCCAACACGCAGTCTTCTCAGAATACAAACCGGAAAAGCGCACGCCGGAGCGGCAGGCAAAAATACCGCAGTCGGCGCGCGCACATATCCGCAGACATAAAAAGCAAAGGACGGACATTTTCAAATGGCTCTGTTTACTCTTTCGGACACGCATCTTTCCTTCGGGAGCGATAAGCCTATGGATATTTTCGGAGCACGATGGAGAGGACATCACGAAAAAATCATGTCATGCTGGAACAGGGTCGTTTCAGATAACGATACGGTGGTGGTCGGAGGGGACATCTCCTGGGCGATGACGACGGAACGCGCTGAAGAGGACCTCATATTCATCGACAGGCTCAGGGGCAATAAAATATTCATAAAAGGAAACCACGATTATTGGTGGACAACGCTGAAAAAAGTAACTGATTTTTTTGATTCGCACGGCATTACAACCATAAAGCTGCTTCAGAACAATTCCTTCAGCTGCTGCGGAAAGCATATATGCGGAACTCGAGGCTGGTACAGCGATGCGGCAACGGCACCGGAAGACAGCGATTACATGAAAATTGTAGCACGTGAAGCACAAAGGCTTGAATTGTCGCTTAAAGCCGCGCCGGATACGGGCGAAGAAAAAATAGTGTTTCTTCATTTTCCAGCATATTTTGAAGGGTATGTATGCAGACCTCTCATAGAGCTTATGAAAAGCCATGGGGTCAGACGGTGCTTCTACGGGCACGTCCACGGGGTGTACAACATCGCCCCGCGCACCGTATTTGAAGGGATAGAGTTTTCCATAGTTTCGGCGGACTATCTTAATTTTACGCCTCTGAGGATAGCCGACTGAACAAAAGCGCGCTTTTACGGCATCAAAAATACAGCATACAGACAAAAATTCCCAAAGCTATTGACTTTTTGTGAAGTTTAACATAAAATAATGTAGTTATGAAAAATTGTACAATCTGAAAGGATAAGCCGTCATGAGCTTGAAAAAAGTTTCAACAGAAGAAAAAGGAAAAGCAGTAATTGAATTTGCAGTGGATGCCGCTACATTCGAAAACGCGGTAAACGCTGTTTACAACAGAAAAAAAGCGAACATAACCCTCCCCGGCTTCAGAAAAGGAAAGGCTCCTAAAAGTCTCATTGAAAAGATGTACGGAAAGGGATTCCTCTACGAGGATGCCGTCAACGACCTCCTTCCCGCTGCATTTGAGGAGGCAGTCAGCGAAAGCAAGCTTGAAATAGTGGGCTCGCCTTCATTTGAAATTGTATCCATCGACGACAACGGACTTGTTATGTCAGCCGCTGTGGAACTCAAGCCCGAGATAGAAATAAAGGATTACAAGGGCATATCTCTTACAAAGAGAACAGTCGAGGTGACCGATGCCGAGGTAGACGAAGAAATAGAAAGGACCCGCCAGAGAAATTCACGCAATATGGACGTGAATGACAGAGCTGCCGCGGACGGCGATATTGCAGTTATCGATTTTGAAGGCTTCAAGGACGGAGTCGCTTTTGAAGGAGGCAAAGCCGAGGGACACGAGCTCAAGCTCGGCTCAGGACAGTTTATTCCCGGCTTTGAGGAACAGATAGTCGGTCACTCTGTAGGAGACGAATTTGAAATAAACGTGACATTCCCTGCTGAATACCACGCTCCTGAGCTTGCCGGCGCACCCGTGGTTTTCAAAATAAAACTCAACGGCCTCAAAGAAGTAATACTTCCTGAGCTTGACGACGAATTTGCAAAGGATGTTTCTGATTTCGATACTCTTGATGAATACAAAGCCGACGTAAAGGCAACAATCGAAAAGAGAAAGACAGAACAGGCAGACAGACTGACAGACGATGAGATAGTCGATGTCCTTGTATCCAAGGTAGAGGGCGACATACCCGAATGCATGTACGACACAGAGGTTGACGACATGGTCAGCCAGTATGACAATCGCCTGAAGTCACAGGGGCTCGACCTTGCGACATACCTCAAATATACCAACAGCGATATTTCAAAACTCAAGACAGAGCTCCGTCCCGACGCGATAAAGAGAGTAAAATCAAGGCTTGCTCTTGAAAAAATAGCAGCTCTTGAAGCAATAGAGGCAAGCGAGCAGGATGTAGCCGATGAAATAAAGAAGATAGCAGATGCCTACAAGATGGAGGTCTCTCAGGTGGAGTCTCTTGTCTCAAAGGAAGGCATAGCCAAGGATGTGAAGGTCTCCAAAGCTGCTACATTCGTAAAAGATAACGCTGTTTTCGAGGAAAAATAAATTTTCGGACGGCACATGACATTGCCGGACGATTGAAAGCACATGCTAAAAACATCCAAAGAAAGGCAGGTTTTGACAATGGCACTTGTCCCAACCGTCATTGAAAAGGTGAGCGGAGGCGAGAGAGCGTATGATATATATTCACGTCTTTTGACAGACAGAATAATATTTCTCTCCGACGAGGTAAATCAGGTTACCGCATCTCTTGTGGTGGCTCAGCTTCTGTTCCTTGAATCGCAGGACCCCGACAAGGATATATTCCTGTATATCAACAGTCCGGGCGGGTCGGTCACCGACGGTCTTGCAATATACGACACAATGAATTTCATAAAATGTGACGTCGCCACATATTGTATCGGAATGGCTGCATCAATGGGAGCTTTCCTGCTTTCCAGCGGTGCCAAGGGAAAGAGATTTGCACTTCCCAACAGCGAGATAATGATACACCAGCCTCTCGGCGGAGCCAGAGGTCAGGCAACCGACATAAAGATCCATGCCGACCAGATTCTCAGAGTCAGAGACAATCTGAATCGCATTCTTGCCGCAAATACCGGAAAGCCGCTTGAAGTAATTGAGCGTGATACCGAACGCGACAACTTTATGACCGCCCAGCAGGCATTTGAATACGGACTTGTAGATAAGGTCATATCCTCAAGGTAAGCTCCCTGCCCTACCCATGCCGGACTGTCCTTTGTCCATGCCGGACTGTCCTTTTCATGGAACACTGAAAAAAGCACGGGAACTCGAAAAGGCGCAGGACTTTCATGAAGCAAAAGTGAGATTTCCGGACTGAATATGTGCCCGGCGTTGCTTTAACCGGCGCGGTCTGTTGCATATCAGAATAAGTCCGGAGCCCGTGTTGCAGAAGCCGTATATACGGGCCGACTGTACGGAAAAGACAGCCGGTCCGTTTTGTCTCTTTGGACACACATCCAGGTACATGCACTAAATCGGAACGCTTTCAGGATACTTACACAGCAAGACGCAGGTACTGCGCGGAAATACCGCCGGTTGCTTGCGCAAATATCAAAGAGCATAATCCAGAAATATATCGTGATGTAACACAACGAAAGGCAATAACATGGCAGGTAAAAACAACAATTCAGGCTCGTCTATCCGCTGCTCGTTCTGCGGACGGGACGAAAATGAGGTAAACTTTCTGATCCCAGCTCCCACCGGAGCCGCCATATGCGACTTCTGTCTTTCTATCTGCAACGACATGATCTCTTCCGAGACGAGAAAATCAAAAAAAGTATCGGAAAAAGGTCTTTCGTATAAAGAGCTTCCAAAGCCTGAAGAAATAAAAAAAGAGCTTGACAAATATGTCATAGGCCAGGACAACGCTAAAAAAGTTCTGTCTGTAGCCGTTTACAATCACTATAAAAGAATCCTGAACGGGACATCCGGACAGAGCGACGTGGAGATACAGAAAAGCAACGTTCTTCTGCTCGGACCTACCGGCGTAGGAAAGACATATCTTGCCCAAAATCTTGCAAGGGCGCTGAAGGTTCCGTTTGCGATAGCAGACGCCACCACGCTAACAGAAGCAGGCTATGTCGGAGAGGATGTTGAAAACATCCTGCTCAAGCTGATACAGGCGGCGGATTTTGACATCGGTCTGGCTGAAAAAGGCATAATATACATTGACGAGATAGATAAGATATCGCGCCGGAGCGAGAACAGGTCAATAACGCGCGATGTGTCAGGAGAAGGCGTCCAGCAGGCGCTTCTGAAGATACTTGAGGGAACGGTCGCCAATGTTCCGCCGAACGGAGGAAGAAAGCATCCCAATCAGGACTTTTTGCAGATAGATACGCGCAATATACTCTTTATCTGCGGAGGGGCCTTCGACGGACTCGGACAGATAATCGAAAAAAGAATGGGAAGTCAGGCGATAGGCTTCGGCAGTTCTCCTGTATCCAGAAAAGATAAAGACGCCGTCAGCTCGCTTGTAAACAGCGTCATACCGCATGACATAGTAAAATATGGTCTTATACCTGAGCTTGTGGGGCGTCTTCCGATTATAGTCGGTCTTGAAAGCCTTGATACCGGAATGCTCAGAAGGATATTGACCGAGCCGAAAAACGCCCTAATAAAACAGTACAAAGCTCTCTTTTCGATGGATTCCGTGGAACTCGAATTTACCGAAGGTGCAGTGAATGCCGTGGCTGAACTTGCCATAGAGAGAAACACCGGGGCACGCGGTCTTCGGGCAATACTTGAGGACGTGATGATAGACGTCATGTATAATATACCTTCAATGGACAACGTCATGAAGGTCGTGTTTACAGAGGACAGCGTCCGTAAGAAATCAGAACCGACGGTGATCTTAAGACCGGCTGCCAAGGACGATGAATCCATGTCTTCCCCTGCCGCAACTGCAGGCAATACAGTAACCTGAGTGTGACAAACTGAAAATGTCATTCATTCTGTCAGGCTCGTCATACAAAAAAACGCTTGCTGACACACAAACAGAATAAACAGAAAAAGCCAGGGTCGGTTCGTCCGAATGACCTTGGCTTTTTTATGTGCGGGAAATTGAGCTGTATTTCTGTCGACAAATATCCAACCCGCCTGTTTACTGGCGCA
Source organism: uncultured Clostridia bacterium (assembly GCA_944392615.1). Taxonomy (GTDB): domain Bacteria; phylum Bacillota; class Clostridia; order Oscillospirales; family CAG-272; genus RGIG1993. The sequence goes on along the minus strand of CALXXF010000001.1, from coordinate 33,567 downwards.
TAAGCAGCCTCCGGCAGGTGGTGCGCCTATATCGGCAGGTATAAATTCATCAGAATCCAAGCTCGGTATAGAGAGCATAGTGGCAGGAGACATACATGTCATCCACCTTGTCGTCGAGAAGCGTAAAACGGTTCACAACGAAATCACCGAACGATGTGAATATAAACTCGCTCTGTGAATCAAACTTTTCGTCATTACCGAACGCCCCGTTTACGGTCGGTCCTGTGAGGCCGACTTCACCGGCAATATAAACAGTATCTGCAAACGCGCTCTCTGTCACACGGCTGTAGGATGCGTCTTTGCTCTCCGCCTGAAAATCTCCGGCGAAAATAACCGGCAGTCCGAATTCCTCCGCTTTTTCTACTATAAGCGATGCGCCCTTAGACCTCGCAGTAGTGCCGTATGCATCCAGCTGTGTGTTCATAACCACGAATTCTGCGCCGCTTGCATTGCTTTTCAGATGTGCCCATGTGCATATATTGCGCGAACGTCCGTCCCAGCCTACCGACTCCCAATCAGGGGTTTCCGATAGCCAGAAAGTTCCGCTGTCAACAAGCGTAAAGTCAGATTTTTTATAAAATATCGCCTGCATGACGCTGTCTTCGTCGTTGTTTCTGCCTGTTCCGACATATGCATAAACGTCGGTAAGAGGATCCTGCTCAGCAGTACCTTCCTTTATAAACTCAATCCAGGACGGAGAAACATCCTGAAGACAAAGCAGGTCCGGCGCATATCTGCCTGCAAGAGCACAGAGACGCGGGTACCGGTTGCGCACCGAATTTTCGGCATATCCCGAAGAATAGACGTTCAGACTCATTACACTGAGCTTGGTGTTGTTTCTGAGCGTGCCGTAAAAGCCAAATGAAGAGGTATCTATGTCAGCCTTACCTGCGCTTGTCAGCAACACGTTTTCCAGAAAACGCACGACTCCCTGATTCCGCGATGCGGTATCGGCTCCGTCAATAAATATATTTCCTTTTTCCGCAGTCACAGAATAGCCTGAGGAAACGGGATTTGAATTTATAACAATAGCTTTACCTTCAAAATCCTCCGAATATTCCTCAGAATCAAGCATATAACCCGACTTCTTCCGTATCTCATTGCTCATAAACAGCGCGTCTGCCTTTGCTCCCTCGGTATAAAGTATCCTGTACTCAGAGAGCTCTGTGTCGTCGATGTTTATGTACTCGACCTGATATTCGCCCTCATGCTCAACGACAAAATCATCCCTAAGGACAAGAGAATCCCTCGTGTCAGAGAAGAACATGGCGGCAAAATGTCTTATTGCAACGGCGGTGGCAGCGTCACATCCACCCACAACCACGAGTTTGGAACCAACTATCTTTATTACATAGTCGTCTTCCCTGAGCCCCTCCTTGGCAAGCGCCGTCTCAGTCCTGTTGGTGTCCCCTATCAGTATTTCCTTTTTGCCGTCAAACGAAGAGACGTCTACCCCCGGCGCCAGATAATCGGACTTATACGAAAAGGCACCCTTTGAATTTTCTTTCACGAGGGCACGGAGCTCGTCAAGAGCCTCCTCAGGCTCATCGGCAAAAACGAGCGGATACACGACGCTGTATTCCGAGGAACCGTCCTGCATGAAAACGTAAACTGCGTGCTCGCCTTCAGATGAGTCGCCTGTAGTATCAGAGGGCTTTTTATTTCCTCCCGCGCATGATGAAAAAAGCACCACCGACACAGTTAACAGTGTCAAAAGAAAAAATATCCTCTTTTTCATATCATACCTTCCGAATTGACAAGTGCGCAAAATCGCCGCACCGTATATTACCATTATACATCAGTGCGGCGGATATTTCAACAAAGAAATACTAAAATATATCATTTTTAGGGTAAAACCGATTTTTTCAGTCATACCGCTGATTCATCGGTTTCAGAAAAGACAGGAATTACAAAAAGCAAAAACGCAAAAAAACAAAACAAGAGTAAATTATCCGGCGGGATTTTCCAGTCTGCAGGTCAGATTCTCTCCGTCAGACGAAAACAGCACGCTGTCCCCTTTTTTTATTCTGCCCTCCAGCAGCTCCTCAGAAAGGATATCCTCCGCCATTCTCTCTATAGTCCGTCTCAGCGGTCTTGCGCCGTACTTCTCGCAATCTGCCTTCATTACTATGGTGGAAACGGCACTCTCGTCGAAACGAACTTCTATGCCAAGGGTATTCATACGTGCTGAAAGCGCATCCGTCATGAGACGTGCTATTTTCACTATGTCGTCTTCTGACAGCTTTCTGAAGACTATTATTTCATCTATCCTGTTGAGAAACTCCGGACTGAAAATGTCGGACAGCTTTTTTTCCATTTCTTTTTCTGCCCTGAGCGTGATATCTGAAAAGCCCATGCTTCTCGTCCTTGCCGCGTCGGCAGCTCCGGCATTTGAGGTCATGATCACGACTGTGTTTGCAAAATCCACCGTCACCCCCTTGGAATCCGTGAGTCTTGCGTCCTCAAGTATCTGTAAGAGAATATTGAAGATCTCGCGGTGAGCCTTTTCCATTTCGTCAAACAGTATTACCGAATACGGTCTGTTTCTTACCTTTTCGGTGAGCTGCCCTGCATCATCGTAACCAACATATCCCGGCGGCGAGCCTATCAGCTTTGAAACGCTTTGTTTCTCCATATATTCAGACATATCGAATCTTACGAGCGCATCCTCACTGCCGTACAAGACCCTTGCCAGTGCCTTTGAAAGCTCTGTTTTTCCCACTCCCGTTGGTCCGAGAAAAATAAAACTGCCGACCGGACGGCGCGGGTCCTTTATTCCGGTCCTGCTTCGCCTTATTGCCCTGGCAACTGCGCTCACAGCCTCGTCCTGACCTATCACCATTTCTCTGAGCGATTTTTCAAGGTCTATGAGTTTCTTTCTTTCCTGTTCGCCAATCCTGCTCACAGGTATCCCGGTGCGCATGGACAGGGTGACGCCTATATCCTCGGCGTCAAGCGTGACGCCCCTGCCTGTGCTGCTGCTTTGCCACTTCTCACACTCCGAATCAAATTCAGCTCTGAGCGATGTCTCGCTGTCTCTCAGTGCAGCGGCAAGCTCATACTTCTGCTTTTTTATTGCATCTTCCTTTTCTGCGGTGACATTTTTTATAGTCTGCTGCTTTTGTCTCAGCTCCTCAGGCATGATAAGCCTGTCGAGTCTCACCCTTGCCGCCGATTCATCAAGAAGGTCTATTGCCTTATCGGGCAGAAATTTTTCAGGTATATAGCGTGCCGAGAGTCTCACAGCCGCTTCAACTGCACTGTCGTCTATTGTGATATTGTGAAATTCCTCATACTTTTCCTTCAGGCCGCGAAGTATGCTGATTGCCTCGTCCTGACTCGGTTCGTCTATATCAACTCTTTGAAATCTTCGCTCAAGCGCCTGGTCCTTCTCTATATATTTTCTGTATTCAGCCGGTGTGGTAGCGCCTATGATGCGTATTTCTCCCCTGGCGAGAGCGGGCTTTAATATATTCGCTGCATCTATTGCCCCCTCTGCTGCTCCTGCGCCTATTATCATGTGTATTTCATCTATAAACAGTATGACGTTCGGATTTTTACGCACCTCCTCCATGACATTCTTCATCCGCTCCTCAAAATCCCCCCGGTATTTTGCGCCTGCGAGCAGAGCCGGTACATCAAGCGATATGACGGATTTTCCGATAAGAGTCTGCGGCACCCTTCCCTGCGATATCAATAGTGCAAGACCTTCCGCAACGGCGGTCTTCCCCACTCCGGGCTCTCCGACAAGACAGGGATTGTTTTTTGTCCTGCGTGAAAGTATTCGTATGACCCTGTCTGTTTCCTCATGCCTTCCGATCAAAGGGTCAAAACGCCCTCCTGACGCAAGGGCTGTGAGATTTCTGCCGTAAATTTTCAGAGCCTGTTCGCTTTCGCTCTTTTTGCTGTCCGGCTTGTATTTTTTTTCCTGGGAAAAGACCGCTGCCCCTCCTGACGCTATCGACAGAGCCTCTGATTTTATTTCAGACAGGGATGCGCCCTGTGACATTATTATACGTGATGCCATGGAGTCGCTCTCGTTCACTATGGCGACAAGTATATGCTCGGTACCTATGAGATTCTGCCTGTTTTCACGAGCTATAGAATAGCTGTTTTCTATGACACTTTTGGTGCGAGGCGTCATATCCTTTGCATCAACTGAGCTTTTTTCACCCCTGCCGTAAAGCTCGGTTATATGCTCCACCGTCTGTGAATAGCTTATTCCCTTTGAATTCAGAAGCCTGAAAGCGGCGCTCTCAGGCTCCTTAAGCAGTCCCAGAAGAAGGTGTTCGCTGCCTATATATGTGTGTCCGAGCTGTCTTGCCGCCTCAAGAGCGGCGTTCAGCGAATTTTGAGCAGCTTTTGTGAAGTTTCCGTTGATACCCACGTTTCCTCCTTGGCAGCCTCAGACAGACGCCTCCGTCAAACGGCTAAGCCTTGAGCGTACGAGCTCGGCGCGCAGTTTTTCCTTCGGATGATCGCCCGACGGCTTTATTGATTTCGGAAGCGCATCTATTATGAGCTTTCCGAGGCTTTGGTAATCCATATCTTTTATTATTCCGAGAGCTATTCCGAGTCTGATATCTGATGCCGCCTGCATGAATTCCTCAAATGTCAGGAGCATTGAATATTTCAGCACGCCGTAAGCCCTGCTCACCCTGTCTGAAAGACGGTCGGAATCCTCCGCCTGTAAAGAAGAGCGTATAGCGCGCTCTCTGGAAGAAAGGCATCCGGCACAGTAGGATATTCTTGTAAGAGCATCCTGTTCATCCGAGCCTATTACAGCGTAAGTTTCCATGTCAAAAAAAGCTCCTCTGTGCTGCCGTGAGGATATCCTGTACCCTGAAAGCGACATGACCTGCGCCTCGCTCTGACCGCTGTCACAAAGCAAGGGAAGAAACAGCGACATTTCCGCTTTCATACCCGGACCGAGCAGCTCGGCCGATGAATTGAGGTAACCATATTTTTCTGAAAATGCGTAAGTCAGCTTTCCGTCCAGCACCTCATCTATGTTTTTCACCCTTTCATAAGCCTGCGCCGCCGCGTTTCCGGCAAGCGTGCACGAAATTGTTATATGCTCTTTTTCGCACACGGACACCCTTATTCCTGCGCTGTCGTCAGAAATCACCAGAGCCCCAGGTTCCTTCTGTGTCCTCTCGTCAGCGAAAAGTGGTGCGGAATTTTCGCTTGTGCAAAAGCTGCCCTCGTTGGTGAGAGCGTCGGAGACTTTGCTGCAAATTTCCTCGGCTGCTTCTGCGCTGAGCTTATGTACAAACGGATAATCTACAAGATTTCTATAGAGCGTTACCCTTGAAGCCACTACTGTATCGCAGTCCGGCCCGGGCTGAGTACACCATATCATATATGTTATTTCCTTTCATATTCAATTTTGACCGCTTCAATTCTGACAAAAGCTTTATATACAGCATCAGATACCCTGTAGAATTGCCTTTATCTCATCGCGTATTGCAGGACAGCTCTCATATTCCTCTCTTTCGAGAGCAGCCCTGAGCTTTTCGTTAAGCTCATCCAGCCTTCTCTTTCTTTCTTTTCTGTCAAAGAGCTTTTTGGGCATTCTTCCGGCATAAGAAAGCGAGCCGTGCAATACCCTAAGCGGAGCTGAAAGTTCTTCTTCAAACACTTCATAACACTCAGGGCACCCGCACCTTCCAGATGCCATTATCTCGCTCAATGTTGACGAACAAAGCGAACAAGCCTTATTTTCCACATCCGGCGATGCAAGAGGAATAAACGATAAGAAAATACCTTTGTCGCGATCAGGCGACACGTACGATGGAGTACTGTTTTTTGAGGCACATTCGGAGCAAAGCGCTATCCGCGCCGTATCACCGCCGGCGGTCTGCTCCCAGAAGACCGTCGCCTGCCTTTTCCTGCAACTGTTGCACAGCATTTTCAAGACCATACCTTTCCTTTATTCCCGCATTTTTGCACGCTGCCGTGCAGAATCGCAGTACAAACGGCAGCTCTCCGGCGTATGATGTAAGCCGGCATTATTCATTTATGCGGACAAAATAAATTTTACTCCCGCTTCGTTGTAAAAATATGTCGCAAACGGGTGGGAATGCGGTGTGGTTTTTGTCTTAAGCGATATTGACTTATCAGAAAATGTGAGTTAAAATTATGATATGCCCGTCAAGATGGCGCAGCCGCTTTGAGCGGGCATATCATTACATAACCGGAAGGAATAAAAATGAAATTCAAAATAAGATACGCCGAGGAAAAAGACGCATATGAAATAGAAAGGCTTCTCGGATGCATACACAAACAGCACAGTCAGGGACGCCCTGACCTCTTCGGCGGCGGAAAGCCCAAAATGAATGCGGACATGATCCGAGCGGTCATAGCCGGTAAAAGCACTGTTTTTTTGGCGGCGGCAGATGAAAATGACATCCTGGTGGGATATGCCATCTGCATGGTACATCCGAACGAAAATCCCGCTCAGCGAGACTATAAATCTTTATACATAGACGACCTGAATGTTTCGGAAGAGCACAGAAGGTGCGGTATCGGCAGCGCGCTTCTTGACAGAATAAAAGAAGAGGCAAAGGCGCTCGGATGTTATAACGTCACTCTCAATGTCTGGGCGTTCAACAGCTCTGCCATCAGATTTTACGAAAAGAGCGGCATGTTTGTTCAGAGAATGATAATGGAATGCCCTGTCAATACAGGGACAAAAGAGTAAATCCGTATAACAGCTTGCATTTAGTTCCGGAAAAAGCCGCCTCAGACTATGACTCCGCTCCTTCTTAAGTCGAGCTTCCTGATTTTTCCGCGAAGTGGGAGGATATACGGTGGAGATACAGACAGCTCGTCTATGCCCATTCTCAAAAAGCGCTCGGTCAGCGTGTCGTCGCTTCCCAGCTCTCCGCAGATGCCCACCCAGATGTTTTTTTCGTGAGCATTTCTTACGGTCATTTCTATAAGGCGCAGTATTGCCTCGTGATGCGGGTCATAAAAATCAGAAACGCTTCCGTTCTGACGGTCTACTGCAAGAGTATATTGTGACAGGTCATTCGTGCCTACGCTGAAAAAATCGACATACTCGGCAAGCATGTCGCTTATCAGCGCCGCGGCTGGGGTCTCGACCATCACCCCAATCTCAACATTTACTCCTGTCTTTATTCCCTTTTCGTTCAACTCTTTTTTTACTTTTGTCACATATTCCTTTGCCCTGACGACTTCCTTCACAGAGCTTACAAGCGGAAAAAGTATGGAGAGATTTCCGTACGCCGATGCTCTCAGCATTGCTCTGAGCTGTGTTTCAAATATTTCGGGATGCGAAAGACAAAGTCTTATCCCGCGCATTCCCATAGCGGGATTTTCCTCAAAGCCCGTGTTGAAATATTCGGCGTGCTTGTCAGCCCCTATGTCAAGCGTTCTTATTATCACCTTTTTACCGTTCATCTTTTCAAGGACCGACCTGTAAGCTGAAAACTGCTCTTCCTCGCTGGGAAAATCCTCTCTGCCGATAAAAAGAAATTCGCTTCTGAACAGTCCTATCCCACCTGCATCGTTTTCAAGGGCAAAGTCTGCATCCTCACAGCTTCCTATATTGGCAAATAACTCTATCCTTCTTCCATCCTTTGTCACGTTGTCGCAGCCTATATAGGCATAGCGCTCTTTTTCCTGGTCGGCTCTTTCCGCAACCATTTCCCTTAAACTGTATTCCATGCCTTCAGGCGCTACGTAAACTCTTCCGTTGTTTCCGTCAACTACTGCGTAGTCGCCGTCTGAACAGGTAAACAGCTCGTTTCCAACGTCAAGTACAGCCGGTATGCCCATTCCCCTTGCAAGTATGGCGGTGTGCGAATTGAATGACCCCTTTGCTATGACGAAAGCGGCTATTCTCTTCTTATCAAGCTTTACGGTCTGACTTGGTGTAAGCGTCTCGGCACACAGAATTACCTTTCCCTCATCCGGCAAGATTTTTTCTGCACTTGAGTCTTGTCCGCCCATAAAATTCGTTATCCGCAGCGATATATCCCTTACGTCTTCAGCTCTTGAACGCATGTAGTCGTCTCCGGTGCTCATAAACACTCCAGCAAGACGTTCGCATACGGCGGCGACCGCATCCTGAGCGGTATGCCCGCCAATTATCATTTTTTCTATATCAGAGCAAAAGGCAGCGTCCTTCATCATAACCGTGTGAACTTCAAAAAGTCTCGCCTGCTCCTCACCGATCTTCTTTAAGGTAGATTCATAAAGCTGCTCATTTTCAGATATTGCCGCCGACAGAGCAGAACGGAATTTTTCAAGCTCATTCTGCGATGAGCCGCCTGACGACCTGTTATCGCGTTTATCTGATACTCCCGTCCTGTAAAAAACTACTTTTCCTTCGGCGATACCGCCTCCTATGCCCTTGCCCACAAGCTCGGTCATACTGCACCTCCGTGTGATTACGTTTTTCAGTAGTATTCCACATAAAGGTCCGAATAATTCCGCAAAATGCATCAACATGGACTACTTTGTTTGTGCCACGCAACGAAGAATATATACCGCAAGAAAAGACCGTTACGACGGAAAATCCGTCATAGCGGTCTTTTAAATACAAGAGCTGACAAGCGCTGACAAAATCTTTTCGTCATTCATATCAGGGGCGCTTCTGTCACACCCAGCTTGTCCCGTATATATTCGCCAATTTCTTTGGGTTCTACGTGTAATGAAAATGAGAATTCCATTTCTATAATGCTCTCCGCCTCCTTCAATATGCGTTCGTCCGCTCCTGAAAGCTTTTTTTCAGTTTCCTTTGAGTGTAAATAAAGACTGCTCACAAGTATGAGAAGCTCTTTCTCATCTCTTATCCTCAATAAGACATATACCCTGCGTACCGTAATTTATGTAATCTTTTATGTATGGCATCTGATCACCCCTTACATGCAGAAGAATACTCATTTGACCTGACCCTCTGTTTTATTGTATCAAAAAAATTTCTTGTCTTCAAAGGACATTCTGAACAAAAATCCCGCACAAAAAATTTACTGAAATTCGTGCAAAATTCATTTGACAGATATACAGATGTAAAAGATTACTTTTACGCTATACCCAGGCAAAGTCATAAACGGAAAACAGCACTCAGCTTTACTGAATTATCATTCATACCTATCATTAAAGGGGCGAACGCGGCGCACAAAGTGTGCCGCGTTCGCCCCTTTTTCAGTACACGGAACCAGAATTTCAGGAATTGCCTGCAAGCATATTATCAGGGCAAAAATTTCAGGAGGTGACAGTGCGTCTTGCTTTTATTTCAGCAGCGATTCTGAAAAGCGCAGTCCATGTAGCATAGTTCAATATCCCGTCTGCCTTTATGCCGGTGTTTTTCTGAAAATCGTATACTGCCCTTTTGGTATTTGAGGAATATTGACCATCTGGCGTTACCAAAGGTATCTTCCATCCGTCTTTATACAGTATCCTCAGCTGCTCCTGTGCTTCATATACTGCTGAATTCTTATCACGCAGATCATTTTCCGTCATATACAGATACACAACCTTTCTGAAACTGTGTCTTTTTATTGAAAAGAAGCGGATAACATCGGGCGGTGATGTCTGCTTTACGGCACAATCGCCGCTTCTTCAGAATCGAGCTGCAGCACTCGTCGTATTTCATCCTGCCGAATCTATATCGTATCCCGGAAACTGGGTGGGATTTCTGTAATATCCTCCAACAATAGTATCATACAAAGAGGCTATCGTCTCCCATGTTGAAACGTCCACAACGCCTGTTTCCGGGAGTCCGAAGGCTCTCTGTATCTGAATTACGGCATTTTCAGTAGCTTCGTCAAAGCTTCCGCTCACCTCCGGAGGAGTTATTTCCGGATACTCTCCTGCAATCACATTTATGTATTCCTGAAGGTATCTCACATCATCTCCGCGGCTGCCGGGGGAAAGATTTATTCCGGGAAAAGGCTTTGCAATATTATCGAAAATACTTTGCGGCAGCGACGAAAGGTCCGCAATGTAAACGTCATAGAGCAGTTCCCACGTTTTCAGGTCGACATCACCAGTTGGGTCAAGGCCCCACTGCTCCTGAAAAGCCCTGACCGCCCGTGCGGTCTCTTCGTCGTAGATTCCGTTGCGCTCAACGGAAGGTATATTAGGAGAAAATTCAGAAATCGTGAGAAGAAAATACTGTATTATCTCCACCAGATTGCCGGTATCGCCCATCGTCAGCGTATCGCTGAATGTTTTCTCGACTTCCTCGTACGTGAGGCCCTCAGACACGACTTCGTTGAGCTTTTTTATGGCATTGTAAACATAGATTATTTTATACCATGTCGCCTTGCCCACAATACCGTCAACGTTCAGGTTAAACGCCCTTTGAAACTGCCTGACCGCATCAGATGTCGATGCTCCGAAAAATCCGTCCGCAGGATATATCTTGGGTATGGCGGGGTAGTTGGCGGATATACGGTTCAAACGCATCTGGACGTTGCGGACGGCATTTCCGACGCTTCCGTAAGACAGCGGAACAGGCGGCAGGCTTTCGGTCACAGGCTCGACAGGTGCATCTAAAACAAGGTCTATGTCATCCCCGTAGTAAAAGGTAAGTATATCGTACGGACCGAGCCCCTGCTCTGCCAGAGTGACCGTCCCCCACTGCGAGAGTCCGTTGCAGGTGGATGTCGTACCGTTGCAATAACGTGCAAAAAGCGGCTCTACAAAGCCTCTGCGCACTATATAATCGTTAAATATCTCATCTACTATACGCGATATGTTTTCAAAAATTTCCCTGTCCTTGACAAATGACTGATCTATCGATGTTGATGAAGTGATATCGAAATCGTACCCCATAGCGCGATAAAATTCGGTATAGACCCTGTTGAGTGCAAATGATATCTGCGCATATATATTGGCTCTGAGTGAAGCTTCCGGCCATGTCGGGTATATCTCTCCGGAGGCAACGTTTTTTATATAGTCCGGAAAGGACAGGGTTATATTTTCGCCTCGTTCTGACGGCGCGCCTATATGAACAGTTATTGTTTCCGGTATCACTGGAAGTGCTGCATCTGAATTCACAGGTCGGGCCCCCCTCCCTCGTCAACTATTGAGCTCCGGCTGTAATCAATGGGAAAACCTTCATAATAAGGCGTAGGTTGCAGGTTGGCACGCTGAATCGTAATTATTCCTGGATATATTTCCGCGTTTATGAATTCAATTGTATTGAAGCCCTCTTTCTCAACCACTATGCGTATTTTTGAAAAGGGCGTCTGCCCTCCGGGCACAAAAGAGTATGCCAAAGGCGGCGAAGCTATGATAAAATCTTCAGTACTTCCGCTTTCATGTGTTCTCCCCTGGGCAACTAACGCACCTGTGGCGTCAAAGACACTGACAAGAGCATCGTTTATCACTACAGTACCGTCAGCGGTACTGGTCTGTACTCTCAGCTTTCCGGTATTCGGCTGCTGCATACGAAACCTCCGTTTCTTCTGTTTCTTGTACAGTATATGTGGTTTGGCACAAAGACGCAACAAGGCATGTAAATGAATAATACCGTAGGATTATCTGCCATATCAGGTCGTAAAAATCATACGCCTCGCAAAAAAGATACCCGTCGCGCATTAAGCGCAACGGGTATTTCATCATACAAAAATGTATTGCAGTCACAGAGTGCGTCAGGCTGTAAAAACTCAGCCGAGCTCTGCAAAATACTTGATCGTACGGACCATCTGGCTCGTGTAGCTGTTCTCGTTGTCATACCATGCAACGACCTGAACCTGATAGGTATCATCGTCTATCTTCGAAACCATGGTCTGCGTAGCATCAAAGAGAGAGCCGCAGGTGAGTCCGATAACGTCGGTAGAAACGATGGGGTCCTCGTTGTAGCCGTAGGAAGCGGAAGAAGCAGCCTTCATGGCGGCGTTTATGCCCTCAACAGTTATATCCTTGCCCTTGCAGACAGCCACGAGAATTGTCGTGGAACCGGTGCAGACAGGAACACGCTGAGCGCTTCCGATGAGCTTGCCCTTGAGAGCGGGGATAACGAGACCGATTGCCTTCGCAGCTCCGGTGGAGTTGGGAACTATGTTCATTGCGGCAGCGCGCGCACGGCGGAGGTCGCCCTTTCTGTGAGGTCCGTCAAGAACCATCTGGTCGCCGGTGTAAGCATGAACTGTTGTCATGATACCGCTCTGTATAGGAGCATAGTTGTTAAGCGCGTTGGCCATGGGCGCAAGGCAGTTGGTGGTGCAGGAAGCTGCGGAAATGATGGTGTCTTCCTTGGTAAGAGTCTTCTCGTTGACGCTGTAAACGATAGTGGGAAGGTCATTGCCTGCGGGAGCAGATATAACGACCTTCTTTGCGCCGGCATCTATGTGAGCCTGGCTCTTTGCCTTGGAGCAGTAAAAACCGGTGCACTCAAGAACGACGTCAACGCCTATCTCGCCCCAGGGAAGGTTTGCAGCATCCTTTTCTGCATAAATCTTGATGGTCTTTCCGTCAACGGTTATGGAATCCTCGCCGGCTGTTACCTTGTCTGCAAGGGCATATCTTCCCTGAGCAGAATCGTACTTGAGAAGATGAGCAAGCATTGCAGGGCTTGTAAGGTCGTTTATAGCGACTACTTCATAACCCTCGGCGCCGAACATCTGTCTGAAAGCAAGACGTCCTATTCTTCCGAAACCGTTAATAGCAACTTTTACTGACATGGTTATACAATCCTCCGAATATAATATTTATTAACGTCACTGCGCTTATTTTACCCCAACACAGCCCGATATTCAAGCCTTTTACCGAATATTTAATAATTTTGTTACTTTTTTACCAATTCTTTTTTGTTTTGCGGTCGACAGCGCTCTGCTTGAACGAGGCAGGAAAATAAAAATGTATTTTTATTTAAAACAGACTGCAAACATATATTGTATTGGAGCAATATATGTGGTAGAATAGAGTCAGAAAGCGCGTGCGTTTATGGCGCGTAAACCGACTTACAGAGGAACGATAAAATGACGGAAAACAAATTCAAAAATTTTGAAGCCATTGTCACTCCCTGCATACTCTGCGACAGGGACGGAAAAATGATTCGCAGGAATACGGCTGCCGCGCGCGTTTTAAAAAATATCCCGGAAATAGACAATACACTGCCGGACGAAGATATAAAAGACATACTGAAACTTGAGCTGAAAAGAGGATTTTCCGAAAACAGCTTTTCGGAAAACGGCTTTCCCTTTTTCATAGCCCTGAAAAGCGGGAAGGAAGCAGTTTCAAAGCAGTTGGCAACAGTTTACGCAGACACTGTATCCTACAACAGGCGCGAAGCCGTCATGCTCCTTCTGCCTGATGTTCTCAGGGAAGATTTTGCAGCAACGCTGTTCCCATCCGGTGTGCCCCGCGACATAACCGGAGAAGGAATATCGTTTTTTCTTGAAAAGATTATTCCCAGGGCCGCTCGCCCGGTAAAATACAAAAACACCGCTTTCGGTATTCGCACGGAAAAGATACTGAGAGCATTTCTGCGCATATCCTCAATGGTCATAGACGATGTGTCAGAGGGAGTGCTTACCGATGCGCCGATGCGTTCCGACGTGATATCCGATATAATCGGATACGCCTGTTTCAAAATACTCTCCCCGTGCGGGATAAACGTGGCGTTTTCCAACAGAATCTCCAGCGGCGATTCAGAACTCGTTAATTTCAGGCTATTCACAACTCTTGCAGTAAATCACATAATGCTTCATCCCGCCGTAAGCCTCGGAATTCCTGTAAGGGTGAGCGCAGAATCCGGGACAGACGCGGCGGTTATATCGGTCATGTCTGAACGCGGCGGCGAAAACTTTGCGGGATACGGCTTAAGCATTCTGGAGAAAATGTGCTGCATCCTTCCGGATAAAACGGTCGAATACCTGTTTTTATGCAGAGCAGTGAAAAATCACGGCTGTTTGCTCGACATGTGTACACCTGTAACTCCGTCAGGCACAGGTATTGTCTCTTCCCTTTCTGTCCCGGTGCTTATACCCGGAAGGCTGAAAGCGAAAGAGGAACTGAAAACCGATATCTCATACATAAAATCAAGAATAGACAGATACGTCCTGGAAGACCCTGAGCTGAACGCCGCCCTCTCGGAATATCAAAATTCCCGCTGCTGAAGTTTTTAAAAGACAAGCTCAGTGCTGACAGCGCTGTTTATCCGGGAATGACTGGATATGGCTTTTTAATGCGCGTATCCTGTATCATAAAAGCTGCCTGAACTGTAATGACAGAAAGAAATAAAAGCGGAATAAATAAAAATCGACAAGCTCCGTCATGGGCTTGTCGATTTTTGGTGCTCCTGCGGGGAATCGAACCCCGGACACCTTGATTAAAAGTCAAGTGCTCTACCATCTGAGCTACAGGGGCAAAAAGATGTACTGCAACAGGCGCCTAAACATGATATCACAACACCTGTCCTTTGTCAAGTATTTTTTACCCTTTTTGCAAATTTTATTTAACTGATTTGAAATATATCCTGCTTCTTACCTTTTCAGGACCACGCTCCCAGGCCGTCATGGATAACTCCATGATTCCGGCTTGAGAGCGGTCGCTGAGGAAAGTTTTTCTATACTGTCACGACTTTGCCTTGCTTTTTTTATTGTATCTTTCGAGCTGAGTTATTCCGAAATCAAGCGCCTCTGCAAGTCCCTTCTTGTCGAACGACTTCACGACCCTGTCAGTCTCCGGAAGCGTTCTGTCAGTACTCCATATCTGGCCGAACACTATGTCCGGGACGCTTACCTTCGCTCCGTTATCAGACGAAGGCACTTCCTTGTACGATATTATCATGAGACAAAGAACGTACGCTTCTTCCATATCTCCGTAATATATGACATTTCCCTCACGTACCAGAGGGACATTTCTGTATATCAGATACTTTCCTTTTACGTTGGATTCTGTATGCACAGCCATTTATATCACCAATACGCAGCACAGCTCCGCCGGGGTGCCCTGCGTCGGGATGCACGGCAGTTCATGCATGGCGGAGCGGCTTTCTCGCTCCTTTTCGTAGATTTTTCATTCATCCATTCAATTATATCGCATAAGGCAGCGTTTGTCAACATCATTTTGCCTTCAGGCGATTTACACAGTCTGTTTACTTTTTCCGCACGAAAAAACCGTCGCAGTGTGCCGCATAATAAAAAACGTCACTCCATTCCTGATTAAAGTATTCAAACAGATGCTGCAAGCTCCTGAATAATCACGGCAGTGAGAAAATGATGTCAAGAAGCTACAAATACACCGCCGGCATCCGGAGAAATGACCCTGTCTGCAATCGCAAGATCTTCTTTATCGTGAGTCACGTATATAAGAGTTTTACCAATGACAAGCTCGCTCACAAGCTCGCGCATACGGCTCCTGTTTTCCTCATCCAGTGCTGAAAACGGCTCATCGAGTATCACGATTTTTTTGTCAGGCATAAATGCCCTTGCCAAAGCGAGTCTCTGCTTCATTCCTCCCGAAAGCTCTGAGGGCTTTTTGTGGAGTGAATCTGTAAGACCAACGCGCTCGATCAGTTCCATCGCCCTTGCGCTTGCCTGCCTTGCCGGAAGGCGTGATGCGATTGTAAGATTGCCGAGCGCATCGTACCATTCAAACAAGCGCGGTTCCTGAAACATGAACGTAACGCATGAAAAATTGTATCCGGATATTTTACCGCTGTCGGGAGTTTCGAGCCCGGATATAATGCGCAGCAATGTAGTTTTACCGAACCCGCTTTCTGCGCACACTGCAAGTCTTTCGCCATCTTCTACTGAGCAGCTGAAATCCCTGATTACGATGTTGCCGCCGTATGATTTGCACACATTTTCAAATAGCATCATGATTTACCACCGCCGTTTGCAGTACTCTTAAGCAGACGCTTGAACAGCCATTCAAAAAGCACGCTCAGAAGCACCACGCAGATTGTCCAGGCAAATAGCTCTTCCATCTCAAGATTGGTTTTTGCATCCGCGAGATACTTTCCTATGGTGTTTGAAAGACCACATATAACCTCCGCCGCTATTCCTGCCTTCCAAGCCAATCCGAGTGATGTCGTAGCCGCGGCTGCGGCATAGGGCTTTATCTGAGGGAACCAGAGAGCCGCAATTTTTTTTCCAAGTGAAAAATCATAAATCACAGCGACCTCGTCAAGTTGTTTGTCAAACGAAGAATAGCCCGTCAGAAGATTGTTATATACTATCGGCATGACCATGATGACAACTATGATGACAGAAACAAGATTAACTGGAAGATCGTTCCAGCGTATCATCACATAGACAAGTATTATAAAGGATGCCACAGGCGTAGCGCGCAGAACCGTCACCATAGGAGATATTACAGCTCTCGCCACCACAAAGCGGAAGGAAAGCAGTGAAAAAAGAATCCCGGCTACCGCTCCTGCAAAAAACCCCGCCGCCACGGCAAGAACTGACATTCCGACAGAGCTCCAGAAGTATCCGCGCGTCAGGAGCATAAAAAATTTCTGCACTACTCTGTGCGGATACGGCAGTATAAATCTGTTTCCGACAACAGCGGCTGCGATATACCAGAGAGAAGCCCAAAAAACCACCGCGAGCAGGAAAAGCGCCGCTTTTCTGGCGGCGCCCCTCACAGTCTTGCCGTCGGTCAAACGGCAGGTTTCATCCTTAACGGCAAAGTTTCTCATCTTCTTAAAAAGATGTCATTATCAGGCAGCTTTCCGCCGACAGATGACGGGTCTGCATCATAGAGAACCTCGAAGAAATCAGAAAGCTTATCGCTCATTTCCGTACCCTCGACGTAAACTATATTGCAGCGCTCTATAGCGCTTTTTGCTATCTCGGCTTTAGGGATTATCCCGGCGTTGGCTATCATCACAGATGCTTCGTCCGGATGTTCGTTGACATACTCTATGGACGCCCTGTAGTCGTCAAGAAACATCGCGAGCTGCTCCGGATATTTTTCGGCAAATTCAGAGCGCACAACTATACAACCCTGCATGACGTCGCTGTCAGACACCTTTCCCCACTCCTCTGTAATATCAAGGGCAACTCTTATTTCCGGGTTGCTCATAAGAGTGGTTGTTACGTTGGGCTCGGGAAGCATCGCAATTATATTTGCGCCTCCGGCGATATAAGCGGCAAGCTCACTGTGCTCGGTAAACGAAAAATCAAGCGTTACATCTTT
Organism: uncultured Clostridia bacterium; assembly: GCA_944392615.1. Classification (GTDB taxonomy): domain Bacteria; phylum Bacillota; class Clostridia; order Oscillospirales; family CAG-272; genus RGIG1993. The sequence goes on along the minus strand of CALXXF010000001.1, from coordinate 16,437 downwards.
ATCAGGGTCTATGCCGTTCTCAGAAAGGATATATCTCAGTATATATTCAGGAGTAGAGCCTCCGCCGGTGGCATATATAGTCTTTCCCTTGAGGCTGTTTATATCTGTCACCGTATTGCCGTTCTCAAGTATATACAGCACGCCGAGGGTGTTCACAGCTGCTATCTTGAAATCCGCCTTTCCGCTATTATAAAGAGCGGCTGCGACATTCGTCGGAAGTGCTGCGATGTCGTACTTTCCGAGCAGTACTTCGGCTTTGACAAGGTCGGGTGAATTCATAACAGTCACCTTGTATCTTGAATCCGGATCATTGCCAGAATCGTTTATAACGGTTGCAAGACCCATACCTGTCGGGCCCTTGAGTCCGAGTATTCTCACCTCGTCTGCCATCGCCGGTGACGTGTCGTCGGCATTTTTCCCGGTCGTAACATCGGTTGTGTCGTTCTTTGAGCCGCATGAAACAAAAAACAGCGACAAAAGAAGCGCGATTATCAGTGCTGAGAGCGTAATGATTTTCTTCATTTCTGGTCGTCCTTTTCAGATTTATTAATATATTTTTTCACGGAATAAGTCTGTAGAATGCTCCTGCCCTGCGGGCATGAAGTCACCTCGGATCTTCCGGAATCTACCAACTACTTTGTGCCTGTCCTTACTGATTGACAAACGTCTTGAATGCAGGAGATTCAAGTCGCCTCCCTGACAAACCGTTCTCCTGACCAGCCGCTCCTATTCACAAAGCTTTGAACGGTCAATAACTACAATTTCCTTTCCGTCTTTCCTCACGGCGCCGCAGCTGACGAGTATTTCAAGATTTCTGTAAAGAGTCATGCGGCTCATGTCGAGGACCTTTGCAAGGGTTTGCATGGGTATTCCTTTTGTGGAATTATTTTCACAGAGATAACGACAGAGCTTTGAAAATGCATTCGGCGAAGTAAAGCTGTCTATTTTGTCATTCAGATACCGTATCTTGTTTGAAAGCAGGACTATATATGCTATGGCGGCATCCGCGTTCACTGAAAACAGCTCTGTCATTCGCCGCTGAGGTATGAAAAGCACCTCTGTGTGTTTAGCAAGCGACGATATCTCGCTTGTATACTTGTCCGAGTCGGTATAAAGAGCCGCTGCGCCGAATATGTCGCCCTCGGAAAATCCGCTCATCACGACCTCAGAATCGGCACGTTTTTTCTTTGCAACAGCTCCTCCGCTGACAATCAGCCCAAGGGCTTTTTCACACTTTTTTTCCGAAAATATTATTTCCCCGAATCCGTATTCTTTTACTGACATGTCCGAAATAAAATCCGGGGTTATATCTGCAAACAGAGCCGAATGCTTCGACAGCGCCCTGTTTACCCTGTCAAGAAGCGCGCCGTCCGCTTCTGAAATAGGTGTTTCTACCACAAGCTCACCTCTGTAACATTTGTTACACTGACACAGCACCGATATTGTAGCATCGGCGTATGGCTTTGTCAAGTATTATCGCAAAATTTTTTTCCGCATATTATGTCTACGGAATATCTGCGCGCATAACGTCTGACGCACGCACATGATTCCGGAAAGGAGCGTCGTATAGATTGACAATACATGTGGTGAAAAAGGGGGACACGATCTACTCTATTGCGAGAGAATATTCTGTTCCCGCGGATCTCATAATAAACATAAATTCTCCACCCGACCCAGACCGTTTGGTAGTGGGACAGACGCTGGTGATAGGCATACCTAAAATCACACACACGGTAAAAAAAGGCGAAACTCTGACATCTATTGCATCTGATTACAAAACCACAGTAAAGCGTCTTTTGAGAAACAATCCGCAGCTCATGGGAAGCAAAATGGTAAAAGAGGGGGAAAGTCTCGTCATTGAATATGACCAAGAACCCGAACGATGTATAATGACAGGGGGATATGCGTATCCGTATATAGACGGGAGCACTCTCAGAAGGACCCTGCCCGGCCTTTCCTCGGTGTCCCCTTTTTCTTACGGATTCACATCCGAGGGAGAGCTGGTAACTCTTTCCGACGAAGCTATTCTTGAACAGGCGTTTGCAAGCGGCGTCAGACCTGTAATGGTACTCACGTCGCTGAACAGCGACGACGTTTTTGACAACGGGCTCGCGCATGCGCTTCTCAACGACGAAGAGGCAAAAGAAAATCTGTACGAAAACATAGTTGCCAATATTGCGTTGAAGGGATACAAGATACTTGATATTGACTTTGAATATCTGTTTCCGGAGGATAAAAAGGCTTTTGAAAATTTTGTTGCCGGGCTCCGGGAAAAACTCGACGATTACGGAGTTCCTGTGTGGGTAGCACTCTCCCCCAAAACCTCTGACGACCAGAAGGGACTGCTTTATGAAGCGCACGACTACAGAGAACTCGGAAATATAGCAGACCGCCTTCTCCTTATGACATACGAATGGGGCTATACCTACGGACCCCAGATGCCTGTAGCGCCATATGACAAGGTACGTGAGGTGGTTGAATATGCGGTATCTGTCATAGAACCCGAAAAGCTTCTCCTCGGCATACCGAATTACGGATATGATTTTACTCTTCCGTATGAGGAAGGCGTGTCGCGTGCAAAAAGTCTTTCACCGCAGCAGGCAGTGGACCTGGCGTTCATGAACAAAGCCGAGATATTCTATGACAAACCATCTGAAACTGCATACTTCACATATACAAAAGACGGGGTGAAACACAAGGTTTGGTTTGACGATGCGAGAAGCACAAAAGCGAAACTGGAGCTTGCCGATGAATTCGGTCTTGCCGGTGTATCCTTCTGGAACCTGATGCAGTATACGCCGCAGACGTGGATGCTCCTGAATCCATATTGCATAGCCGAGTAACTGAATAATATCGGTAAAAAATACACAGACGTGTCCGTGCTGCAAAAAACCGCCGGTATCCCTCATAGGATACCGGCGGTTTGCTTATCCGGCAATGCAGACATAGGCATACCGTCTGCTTTACCTGCCGTTTGCTTTACCTGCCGTCTGCTTTACCTGCCGTCTGCTTGTATCTGCTCAGTTTATCTTTCTTATATCGTACGGCGTGGATTGATAAACAAAATAATTCAGCCAGTTAGTATACAAAAGATTGGCGTGCGAGCGCCATGTTGAAAGGGGAGTTTTTGTGTCATCGTCGTCCGGAAAGTAGTTCTTCGGCACGTCTATATCAAGACCCGCGTTTTTGTCACGCTCGTATTCCTTCTTGAGGGTATCGGCATCGTACTCCGAATGACCCATGACAAATATCTGCCTTCCTCTGTTGGACATAAGCGCGTACAATCCCGCCTCTTCCGATGAAGCGAGTATCTTGAGCCTTGTCTTTTCCTCGATCTCTTCCCTTGACACAGTCGTGTGTCTGGAATGCGGCACCATGAAGACATCATCAAAACCTCTGAAGAGCATGGAATTTTTGTACTCGACGACATGCGGGAATATGCCGAACATCTTCTTGGGAAGCGGGACCTTTCTTACGCCGTAGTGATAATAAAGACCCGCCTGAGCGCCCCAGCAAATATGGAAAACACTCGTAACATGAGTTTTGCTCCACTCCATTATTTCACAAAGCTCACCCCAATATTCCACCTGCTCAAATTCCAGATGCTCGACAGGAGCCCCTGTAATTATCATCCCGTCATAATTGTTTTCCTTGACATCATCAAAGGTCTTGTAAAAAGCTATCATGTGGTCATAGGGAGTGTTTTTTGCCTCGTGTGTCTTGGTATGTATAAGCTCCATTTCCACCTGAAGAGGAGTATTTCCGAGAAGGCGGGCGAGCTGTGTCTCGGTTGTTATTTTAGTAGGCATGAGGTTGAGAACGAGTATTTTAAGCGGACGAATATCCTGAGTTATGGCGCGTGTCTCGGTTATTGCAAAAATATTTTCATTCAGCAGAGTTTGTGTGGCTGGCAGATCATTCGGTATTTTGATCGGCATTGTGTTCTCTCCTTAAGATTTTGGTATTCATTGAATTTTATTTTCCGGCGTTACAATTTCCGGGTTTGTGTATCCCGTTTTTTATACCGGCGCTGTTTTGATTTCCGACGAAGTTTATATTTATCGGGCATATGACAGCAACTATTTCTGACAGCAGATAAAGGCGGAGCCGTCTGAAAATCGCACGCCGTCTGATTTTCTCACACGATGCCCGGAGATGAAGACTGATGACACAGCGCTTTCCGGCGTTGCGGAGGCAAATGAACGAAAAGGGTCCGCACTCTTCTGGAAAATACCGCACACCTTCTCTGCATTATTCTGCCCCATAATGAAAAAGCGTTTCCAACGCCGCTACCTTTGATTATATAATCATTTTGTTTTTTTGTCAATATTTTGTCCTGCCATTATTTTGTCAACATGAAAAAGCTCTTTTCGTTGAAAATGTATATTTTCATCGAAAAACGATTTTTTCCCCCGCGTTTTCCGGCAAAATTAACCGGCTGTTCGCTTATAATATGAAAAATGTTTACAAAATATCGCATGCCGAACTTGAAAAGCCTTATTTGCGGTGGTAAAATAACATGGGTGAAAAGATCACAAAGACTATACATGACAGAAAACAGCGACGGACGATATCAAGTAAAAGGAAGTGATGCGCTTGACACCGGTGGTTCTGATACCGGCATACAAACCCGATAAAGCTCTGCTCTACACAATAGATTCCATACGGAATTCCGGGCGTCCCTTTGAGATAGTAGTGGTGGACGACGGATCAGGTGAGGATTACTCGGAGATCTTCTTGCAGGCAGGGAAAATGGCCACGGTTATTCACCAGTTCCCGAATGCCGGCAAGGGCGCCGCTCTCAAAAGAGGCATACGGCATATAAAAGAAAATTTTCCTGACTGCGGATATATAATCACCGCCGATGCAGACGGTCAGCATAAAGTAGAGGATATAGTAAGGATATCCTGTTTTTTCGATGAAAACAGCGGATTTGTGATAGGCGCCAGAAAATTCGAAGGCAAGGTCCCTGCAAGATCAAGATTCGGCAATTCTGTCACAAGAGGCGTTTTCCGCGTCCTGTGCGGAAAACACGTATCTGACACCCAGACCGGACTGCGCGGATTCTCAAAAGAGCTTTTTGACTACATGGAACAGATAAAAGGCTCCAGATATGAATATGAAATGAATGTTCTCATACAGTGTGCAGCAGATAAAATTCCTATAAACGAGATAACGATAAAAACCGTGTATGAAAACAACAATTCGTCCTCCCATTTCAAGGCAGTCAGGGATTCCGCGAGAATATACAAGATAATTTTTGCAAACTCCCCCGCGCTCAAATATGTTTTCGTTGCTCTTATAAGCTACCTTGTCGATTTTCTGTGCCTGAAGGGATTTCACAAATTTGTGCAGTCTGTGTCTATATGCGCTTTTTTGGCAAGGTGCATATCTGCTCCGCTCAATTTTTTACTCAACCGTGCGCTCGTATTCAGGGCAACGACCGGAAGACTTGCATCAGCGGCAGGATATGCCGCCCTCGCGGGCTTTGTCATTATAGAAAAAATGCTGCTGATAAAATTGTTTGCGGACGTTCTCAGCATTGACCTGTGGCTGGCAAATCTGATATCAGAGACAACTCTCTTCGTGTGCAACTATTTTATTCAAAAGCTCATTATTTTCAGGCGTAAAAGGTCCGGAGGAAATAAGACCGGAAAGAATCTCTGACATTGTTCTGCATCATGCGGACGTCGGACAAAATACAAAAAGTGCAGCCACACATTCCTTCAATCAGGAACGTGCGGCTGTGCGCTTTTTTAGTTTTCTTTAATTCACTGTTTATATAGATTGTTTCATACCGTTTTCCGAACGATTCTGAATTTTCAGCGGAAACAAATCTGCCCGCTTGTTTCGGCAGACATGAAAAGGCTCCGCCCATCTGTTGTTTTTGCCCCCGGTTGCTGAACGCGCAAAAAATCCCGCCGTTAGTATGTATGATAAAGCGTTCATTGGCCCAAAAAAGCTGCCGTAAAGAAATATGCTCTGAAAGCTACAGGCATTGCAAGCCCGAAAAAAGCCCAAAGAACACATTGACATGCCGGCAAGATCTTCGCGGCTTATACGCTCAGGAAAACAGACCGGAAAGCACTTTGGCGCACAAGTCGACAGAGATGGCGGAGCTGTCGAGCACTATGTCGTATCCCGACAGGTCATCCCATTTTCTCGATGTGTTGGCATAAAAGTAGTTTGCCCTTTTTTTGTCAAACTTTTTAATTACCGCATTTGCAGCCTCAGGCGGGAATCCGTATTCCTCGACAGCTCTCTTTATTCTGTCGCCGTAATTTGCCTTTATGAAAACTTTCATGACCCCAGGAAGACCCTTGAGCGCCTCGCATGCGCAGTGACCTAAAAAAATTGAGGGACCGTCCGCGGCAAATGTGCGTATTGCCTGCTGCTCGGCTATAAAAATATGCCCCTCCCTGGTAAGCAGGTCAGATTCGGCAGAGCTGAGTCTGCTCATTACGAAAAGCGAATACAAAAGGCTTCCCGTGGTTTTCTCTTCATAGCTTTCTATGGATTCCTCGGATACGCCGTACTTATCCGACACAGCCTTCAGTATTTCCTCCCCGTAGCATGGCACTCCCGACAGCTCCGATAACCTGCGTGCTATCGCGGTCCCGGCACTTGCAAACTGCCTTTCGATGGCAAGATATAAACACTTCTGTTTCACTCACTTCGCCGCCTTTCACGATACATTTTCAAACTGACTGTTATAAAGCTCAGCATAGAATCCGCCGCGTTTCAGTAGTTCCTCGTGATTTCCGCTCTCAATAACGTCCCCGTCCTTTAGCACAAGTATCAGATCGGAATTCTTTATTGTAGACAACCGGTGCGCTATCACGAATGACGTCCTTCCCTTCATCAGCTCATCCATCGCCGCCTGTATCTGAAGTTCTGTCCTCGTATCAACGGAGCTTGTTGCCTCATCAAGTATCAGCATCGGTTTGTCGGCGATCATGGCTCTCGCTATTGTCAGCTGCTGTTTCTGACCCTGAGAGAGACTTACGTTGTCGCCGAGGACCGTATCGTAGCCGTTTGGAAGTGTCCTTATAAAATGATCCAGCCCGACGGCAGCGCATGCCTTTTTCATTTTTTCCTCATCCGTATTCTCACTGCAGTAAATCAGATTTTCGCGAACGGTACCCTCAAAAAGCCATGTGTCCTGAAGCACCATGCAAAACATTGCGTGCACGTCTTCCCGGCGCATTTCGGACGTAGGTATGCCGTCTATTTTTATCTGCCCGCCCTTCAGCTCATGGAAGCGCATGAGAAGGTTTACTATTGTGGTCTTCCCTGCTCCTGTCGGACCGACGATCGCGACTTTCTGACCCGGTTTGGCGCAGGCTGAAAAGTCGTTTATGACTATTCTGTCCGAATCCTCATATCCGAATCTGACATGTTCGAATTCCACAAGACCTGTAACCTTGTCAGGCTTTTTTGTCTTTTCACTTTCATCCGCCATCTCCTGAGCCTCAAGAAACTCGAAAACCCTGTCTCCTGCAGCCGCTGCCGACTGGAGTGACTGCATTGCCTGTGCTATCTGAGAAAGAGGCTGCGTAAAAAGACGCACATATATTATAAATGCGACTATCACGCCGAATGAAATGGTGCCGTTGAAAGCCAGAAGCGCTCCGACAACGCATACCGTGGCATATCCGAAATTGCCTATAAACGTCATTATCGGCATCATCAGACCCGAAAGACTCTGAGAGCGGAATGCGCTTTCGCGGAGTTCCCTGTTCAGCTTTTCAAATTCACGCAGCGAGTTTTCCTCACCGTTGTATGCCTTGACGACGGTGTGACCTGAGTATATCTCTTCAATGTGACCGTTCACTCTTCCGAGGTCCCTTTGCTGCATTGAAAAATACTTCTGGCTTCTGCCCATTATCACCATCATAAGAACAAAACCCAGAGCCGTCGAAAGGACAGCAGCTACTGTGAGTATTACGTTATTGAGAGCCATCATGATAAGAGAGCCGAAAAACAGAGTAACCGAGCTCACAAGATTTCCAATACTCATTCTCATTGACTGGCTTATGCTGTCAACGTCGTTTGTAACCCTTGAAAGAATGTCTCCGTTTGCTGTACGGTTGAAATAGGACATAGGCAGTCTGTTTATTTTTGAAGATATATCAGAGCGCATTTTTTTTGAAATGATCTGCGTTACGTCCGCCATTATCCACCCCTGTGCGGCGGAAAAAAGCATACTGAATAGGTAGAATATTAAAAGAGTTATCCCAATGCGCATTACCGCATCCATATCGACGCCGGTGACAAGTCCGGCGGTTATGGTATTTGTAAGGTCTGAAAGCTTGTCAGGTCCCAAAAGCGTAAGCATCGTACCGAGCATAGAGAAAACAAATGCCACTATGGCTGCAGCCCAGTACTTTTTGGAATACAGTAGCAGTTTCTTCCAGCTCTTTGTAAAGTTTTTTGATCGTTCGCCGCCCGATGAAAGTCTTGCGCCCGGTCCGCCCGCAAAGCCGCCCGACGGTTTTGCGGCATTTTCTTTTCTGTAATTACCGTTCATCCGAGCTCCTCCTTGGAAAGTTGTGAATATGCAATCTGACGGTATACCTCACATTCCTGCATGAGCGACTCGTGAGTACCTATGCCTGCCATTCTCCCTTCATCCAACACAATTATCATATCTGCATCGCGTATGGTTCCTATTCTCTGAGCAACTATTATTTTAGTCGCATCGGAGCAGCACGACTTCAGTGCCTCGCGCAGTTTTCTGTCCGTTTTATAGTCAAGTGCGGAAAATGAATCGTCAAATATAAGTATTTCAGGATACCTGGCAACTGCGCGCGCAATAGACAGACGCTGCTTCTGACCGCCGGAGAAATTGCTTCCCGCCTGCGCTACATAGCCCTCATAGCCTGCGCTCAGACCCTCTACAAATTCCGATGCCTGGGCAGTGTATACGGCATCTTCGACGTCAGAGCGCGAAATTTTACCCTTACCGCAGTCACCATAGGCTATATTTGATTCTACAGTCCCTGAAAACAGCACGGCTTTCTGAGATACGTATCCTATCTTGCAGCGCAGTGCATACTGTGTGTAATCCCTGACGTCAACTCCGTCAACAAGGACCTGACCCTCGCAGGCGTCGTAAAAACGCGGTATAAGATTTACAAGCGTGCTTTTTCCGCATCCGGTTGAGCCTATTATTGCCACCGTCTGACCGCGGCGGGCATGAAAATTAATGTCGCGAAGCGCCTCGGAATCGGCGCCGGGATATTTGAAGGACACGTTTTTAAACTCTATTTCCCCGCTCACGCTCCCCTTTATCTGGGATATGTGCCCGTCCTGTATGGAGAGCTTGGTGTCGAGAACTTCGAGTATGCGCTTAGCCGCTACAGAAGCTCTCGGAAGCAGTATGAATATCATTACGAGCATCATGAATGACATAACAATCTGCATGGCATACGAAGAAAACACCAGCATATCCGAAAACAGCTGCGCCTTGTCGGCAAGGGCAGCCCTGTCAATTATGACCGCACCTATGAAATATACAGACAGCACCAGCATGTTGTTGACAAGCGTTATTGACGGCATCATGGTCGACATGACCCTTGCAGTAAATACATTTGCCCTTGTCAGCTCGTCATTTACGGATTCAAATTTGTCCTGCTGGTAGCTTTCAGCGTTGTACGCGCGCACTACCCTTATTCCGGTCAGATTCTCCCTTGTCACCCTGTTTACGTCGTCAGTAAGCCTTTGGAGCTTTCTGAACTTTGGCATAGACAGAGCAATACACGTGCCTATTATTATAAAAAGGACAACGACTGCAACCGCCGTGGTAATAGTCCATTCAGAGCTTTTGTCCGAAATCTTTATTATCGCCCACACAGCTGTCACCGGAGCCTTTATAAGCACCTGCATTCCCATTACGAGGAGCATCTGTACCTGCATAACGTCGTTTGTGGAACGGGTTATCAGGCTTGGCGTTGAAAAATTGCCTATCTCAGCCATTGAAAAGGACTGTACCTTGTTAAACAAATGTGTTCTCAACGAAGCGCTGAAATCAGCCGCTATTGCCGCCACAAACACAGACACAACGACAGAGCAAACAAGACTGCCAAGCGCACACAAGAGCATCATGGCGCCAGCTTTCAGTATTTCGCTCATCTGACTGCCCTGCGTCTGCAAAAGCATCGTTATCTCCGACATATAGTCAGGAAGGGTAAGATCAAGCCATACCTGCGCAAGTATGAACAAAGCGCAGACAAATACAAACGCTACGTTCTTACCAGAAAGTTTTCTCAATATTCTCAGCATAGCTACCTCCCTTTGTCTGTGACAATGTTATACCGGAAAATTAAACTGAATCTAAACTTATAACATATGTTCGGATGTATCATGCATTATCCGTTCGGATGACATCCGGTCCTGACCCTCAGAGTGCGCGTATCGGAAGAACTGCGCTTTTTGCGCTGCAGCGCACGGCGGAAATGTTTATACGCATAGGACCTTATACATGATTATACAGAATACAGAAAAATCCTTATACTTATACAATAATATCCTCATGCTTATACAAAAAACAATCGCTTCTGGTGTCAGAATCATAAATGAAAATAAGAAAAACCAGCCACAAAACCGATACATAAAAAAAGCGCGGGCATACACTTCCCGCGCAGATGATTTTTTCATCTTTATCATCTTTTCATCTTTATCATCTTTTCGTTTTTTCATCTTTTCATCTTCTCGTTTTTTCGTTTTTTCTTTTCTTCAGGCTCATGTTTTGCGACGGCAAATACAAGCATCACGACAGAAGCGAGCATCACAAGAAACTCAGAAGCAGGGACAACCAGCCATACTCCCGTCATTTCAAACAACCCTGCAAAGGGAAAAGAGAGGGCAACAGGAAAAACAAGCCCTCTGAGCACACTTATTGCCTGAGCCTGCAGGGCAGCGCCTGAGGATGAAAAGAATGAGGCGGCGACCACATTCACACCGGCAAAAACACCTGATATGAAATAGAGTCTCAAACCGGGTACCGCCATATCGGCAAGTTGCGCGCTCCCGGAGGAATTAAAAACAGAGACGATCTGCTCAGACCATACACATACGCACGCAAGGACTGTAAAAGCGGTTGCAAGAGAGGTAACGACCGCATATTTAAGAACCTTTCGGGCTGCAGACCTGTCGTTTTGTCCTGCCGCCTTACTCAAAAGCGGTTGTATTCCTTGAGATATCCCGGTATATACAGCAGTCACTACAAGGGCAATATTGGCTATTATACCGTATGCGGCTACTCCTGTGTCTTTGCGGAGCGAAAGTATGACATAGTTGAAAACAAGTATAACGACCCCGGACGACACTTCTGCAATAAAGGACGGCACTCCCAATAAAACAGCCGAAAACGTAAGTCGCAGAAGCATTTTACAGTCTTTATAAGAAGCCTCTTTGTTAAGGTCAAGGCAGTCGCCGCGTTTTGCCTTATCTGACACCGCTTCTGCGGGTCGGTGCGCCGAAAGATCCGTTTGCTCTGCGCCCGTGTCCGGAATTATGCCCCGATATACGGCATCTGAAGCGGCGCCTGGCACTGACTTCCTTACTTTGCTCAAAAGACGCGGTATGAGATATACAGAGATGACGGCAATGCTTATGAGCGGAGCGATCCCGGTCGCAAGGACAGCTCCGAGCATTCCCATTCCGAGCGGGAATATAAAAATATAATCAAGAAGAACATTTGAAAGACTGCCCGTTACCATGGCAGCCATGGAAACAGACGGTGCACCCGTATTTCTGACATAGCAAAGCAGTATGTTGTTAAGCATAAAAGCCGGAGAAAAAAGCAGTATAAACCGTATGTATACCGAAGTCATGGGTTTTATATCACCTGCTGCTCCGAGAAGCCCGGAAATAGCAGGAGAAGCAAAGGAAGCCGATACCATAACCGTTGAAAGGACAATGTATAAAACGACTATCCCGCGATATACCTTATGAGCGCTTTTTTCATAAGGAGAGCTTTTTATGATCGCATATCTGGTAGCCCCTCCCATACCGAGCATAAGCCCGGCACCGTTCATAAAGCTGAATACAGGTATCGCCATATTGAGCGCTGCAAGACCCTGCTTTCCCATTCCTTTTGAGACGAAGAATGTGTCAGCAAGTATGTAACATGATATTGCAAGCATCCCCAGCGAACTGAGCGAGGCGTATTTTATAAAATCGAATAGCGCAGACTGTCTTTCTTTCACGAAAAATCTCCTTAAACACCGCCGGGACGGCGAACCTCAGATGACAAGCGGTCTTTTAATTCTTGCGTTTTCATCGGCAAGCTCAAAAAAAAGCTCGGCTTTGTCGGCAAACTCCATCTGCTTTCTGACATCAGAGTCATATGCCCCGCGTCTTCCCTCCCGGAGCATGACCGGAAAGGCAGTGCCCTCAAGGAGCCGCCTGCCGGTTTTGTTTGCAGCCAGCAGACGTGTGAAAAGAGGAGGAAGCGCAAGCATCTCTCTCTGTGTGCCCAGCATGCACGATATAGCCGCGCGGCGTATGCGCGCATTTGTATATTTCTTTGTGGCACAGAGTCTGAAAAAGTCGGTAATGTCTGACGACAGCCGGGCGGATTCAAGCATTCTGTTTATCATATCCGGAGTGGAATCGCAGATACCGTCAAAATCGTTTTTCCGAGCAGTCCTGAATCGGGCAAGTATCGCCTTTTCCATGCTTTCAAGTTTAACGGGCTTAGTATCTTTGAGTATTTCAAAGGATTTTTCGGGAACAAGAGTCCTCAGCACGTCATAATTCCGGTCGATATACGCTTTGCGCGCAGCTGTAGCGCTGAAGCCGCTCTTTCTTCCCACAACGAACGGCTCCATTGCAGAAGAGCTCTTTTTCAGAGCGATCAGATATTCAACGGCGAGGATATCGTTGGGCTGCTGGAGAATCGGCGAGTTAAACAGCTTTTCATACACTCCGCTTCTGACAGCGGCATAAGATACAGAGCTGTTCCGAAAAGCAGTCAGCGCCTTTCTAAGCTCGGTTTCAAAATCCACAGACATGATATTTTCGCTCTGCTTCTTGAGCATGCCGACATCGCCGCTTTCACTTCCGAAGCATATGACATCTGTGCCTATGGAGTCGAGTATGTGCACTCCGGCGCGGGCAAATATCTGGGCGCCTGCTCCGGAAAACGGATATGGCAATTCAAGAACGAGGTCTACGCCGCAAAGAAGCGCAGCGCGCGCCCTGTAGTATTTCGGAAGGACCGCGATATCGCCGCGCTGAACGTAATTTCCGCTCATGAGCGCTATCACGGCTGAGTCCGGATAATGCTCTCTTATTTGGGCTATCTGATACTCATGTCCTGAGTGAAATGGGTTATATTCGCAGATTATCCCGACTTTTTTCATTTTTCAGACGTTTTCCTCCTGCCTCTGTCCGCTTTGCCGCCGCGCATCTGTCCGCCTTGCCGCCGCGCATCTGTCCGCCTTGCCTCAGCATCTTTGTCCGCTCTGCGGGTCCGGCGCTTGACAACCGGTATTTCACTTATGGTCTGCCACATACGCTGACACTCCCGCGGTTTCGCACCTATCTGAAGCTTTGCGGATTATGAACGGTTCCGGGAATTATAAAAATCAAAATCAAGTTCTGAGTTCACGACAGCATAATGACGCAGCTTTTCCCCAAAGCGACACCGCCACAATCGCAGAAGTAAACATCAACGCGCAGAAAATGATAAATCAGTATAAAATTTGCTTTTACGTCTTGTGTTTTCAGCGACAAAGTATTATAATTATCTTGTTGCACGTGTTTTCGCGGGCATTTTCGGAATATATGTTATCATACAAAAAAATAAAAGTCAATCAGGAGATAGGAACATGAATGTACTCGTAGTAAACGCCGGGTCCTCGTCGCTTAAATACCAGCTCATAGAAACTGAATCCGGCACGCTGAAAGCAAAAGGAATATGTGAAAGAATCGGACAAAGCGGCTCTCTTATAGAGCACAAAACCGCCGACGGGAAGAAAATCACCAACAATTTTGAAATGCCCAATCACTCCGTGGCAATGAAGTATGTCGTGTCAGCGCTTACAGACCCTGATACCGGATGCATATCTGATATGAAGGAGATCGAAGCGGTAGGTCACAGAATAGTGCACGGCGGTCCGTACTATTCGCAGAGCTGCCTTGTAACTCAGGACGTGCTTGACAAGCTCGAGCTTTGCCGTGATTTCGCCCCGCTCCATACAGGCGCTCACCTCATGGGAATATATGCCTGCACCGAAGTTATGCCGGGAACCCCCCAGGTAGTTGTATTTGACACAGCCTTTCATCAGACAATGCCTGAGGAGGCATATTACTACCCTATCACAAAGGAGATGTACGACAAGTACAAGATACGCCGCTACGGTGCACACGGCACGTCGCACAGATATGTAGCCGGAAAGATGTGCGAGATACTCGGCAGGACTGAGGGCACGAAAATCGTCACATGCCATTTGGGGAACGGTTCTTCAATATCTGCCGTAAAGGACGGCAAGGTCATCGACACCTCTATGGGCTTCACTCCTCTCGACGGCGTTGAGATGGGAACCCGTTGCGGCTCTATCGACCCTGCAATAGTCACGTACATAATGAACAAGACCGGATACACGCCTGACCAGATGAGCGACTTCATGAACAAAAAATGCGGATTTCTCGGAACAACCGGCTACACCGATTCACGTGATATTGAGGCGACAATAGAAAGAGGACCGTCAGATCCTAACTATGCTAACTGCGACCTTGCCTCAAAGGTGCTTTTCTACCAGATAAAAAAGTATATCGGAGCTTATGCCGCCGCTATGAACGGGCTTGATGCCATCGTATTTACAGCCGGACTCGGCGAAAACAATCCGAGACTGCGCGAGAAGGTCTGTGAGAACATGAGTTTCTTCGGCATAGAGATAGACAAGGAGCTGAATGCAAAAATGCTCCGCCAGTCGAACATAGTCAAACTTTCCACCGATAATTCAAGAGTGCTCGTTTACCTCATACCAACTAACGAAGAGCTCGTTATAGCACAGGATACGGCAAGCATCGCAGGAGCGCTTAAATAACGGCTTTCAGGTGTTGCCGAAAAAACCAAAAGCTTGCTGAAGACACAGTCTGCGGTTGTCAGCAAGTGTAAAAACTTAAATTTGAAAGGATTCTCTTCACGATGACGAAAAGAAAGCTTTTGCTCATATTACTCATGGCAGCGGCGCTTATCGTAATGTCGGCGTTTGTGACCGGATGCGACTCCCAGGACGATACATCCGACACAACCGGCACCACCGCCTCCAGCGAAAATGAACAGACTGTCACCACAGCTTTCCCTGCCACTTCTGAAGAAAACACGACTGAAAGTACCACATCAGCTTCGCCTGTTACAGAGCCCGAACCTGAAGAAGAATGGGTATCGGCTCTGTTCGGCGGCGGCCCGCTTGTTCTCGGAGGCATCCCGACTGCGTCCATAATAAAAGAAAGCGGTTTCAACACCGTGATCCTCTGGTCGGTACACGTCAACTCCGAAACAGCCGACCTCTATTTCAACGATACACTCATATGCAGTAATGGAGAATACGTTGGAACGACTATGTGGAAAAGAGGCTGGGAAACCCTTAAAGAAGGCGACAATGCCATCGACAGGATAGAGATAAGCATAGGCGCATGGGGCACATCGGATTTTGAAGCCATACGAACGCTTATGAAAAGGGACGGAGACGGAGAAGACACAGTTCTCTACAAAAATTTCAAAAAGCTCATTGAAGTTACCGGAGCAGATGCCGTGAATTATGACGATGAGTCCTGCTACGATGTGAACGCAACTGTTGCATTCTCGGAAATGCTTCTCACCATGGGAGTGAAAATATCTCTGTGCCCCTACACAAACATGTCATTCTGGACAAGTCTTTACTCGCGTCTTGGCGACAGTGTGGACAGAATATATCTGCAGTGCTACTCCGGAGGAGCAGGAAACAATCCTGCAGAGTGGTACTCAGCTTTCGGAACGAAGGTGATACCGGGATACTGGTGTCTTCACAACGGCGGCAGTGAAGGAATGTCCGCAGAGCAGGTTGAGGAAACCCTCAAGCGCGCTTCGCGTTTCTCAGAGGGCGCCTTTATATGGTACTACGACGATACCAAAAATCTTTCATCACCGAATTCTACCGCCGATTACGCAGAGGCGATAAACTCTGTTGGCAGAGAATATGCGTGAAGGTAAATCTGAAATCGACAGATTCCGGCTCCTTATCCTTATATGAAGCGCTGACGGCTTGTTTGTGCATTTTGGCAAACAATGAAATTCGCTCAGGCGACCTTTTACAGAGCATATATCCCGGATACACCCGGAGAAAGCAGATCACAACGACGGCGGTGTCATGATGACTGAGATCGCTCTCATCGTCACGGGACTCAACGCGCCGCGTGATCGTGTAATCGAATTTATGTAAT